>CAZKBT010000007.1:0-67726 GCA_964551305.1 uncultured Burkholderiaceae bacterium | reverse complement strand
TCGACCTGGACGGCGAGCGGCGCGGCATCCTGCCTTCCACCGAATGGAAGCGCAACGCGTATAAAAAGCCCGAGCAGCAGCGCTGGTATGCGGGAGAATCGGTGTCCATCGCCGTGGGGCAAGGCTATAACTCGTTTACCTTGCTGCAGCTGGCGCAGGCGACGGCGGTGTTGGCCAACGAAGGGACCTACATGAAGCCTCATCTAGTAAGGGCCGTGCAGGATACGCAAACGGGCGCGGCGACCCCGACGGTGACCGAGCCTTCCTATACGATACCGCTCAAGCCCGAAAATCTGGGCGTCATTCGCAAGGCGATGGTGGACGTGCTGCGCAGCGGCACGGCGCGCCGGGCGTTCGCGGGCGCGCCCTATGCGGCGGCGGGCAAGACGGGCACGGCGCAGGTCTACAGCCTGCGCGGCGCCAAATACAACGCCAGCGCCATCGACGAGCGGCTGCGCGACCACGCGCTGTTCATGGCCTATGCCCCCGTCGACAATCCCAAGATCGCGCTGGCCTTGATCGTCGAGAACGGTGGCTGGGGGGCGACGGTCGCCGCCCCGATCGCACGCTCGGTGTTCGACTATTGGCTGGACGCGTCCAAGCAGGCCGAACGGGAGGCAATGGGGCTGGAGACGTTCGCTCAGCCGCACGAGGCGGAGCCGTACGACGAGCCGGAACAGGGTGAATCCCCAGACGCCGTGACCAAGCCCGAGGACCTGCCTGCGTCAAACGATGAGGAACGCCCGGCTGACGAAGGGAGCGCGCTTTGAAAAGGATAGTGCAATGGGTTTTGCGCGCCGTGACGGCGCTCGACCCGCCGTTGCTGACGCTGCTGATACTCATGGCGCTGTTGGGCATGACGGTCATGCATTCGGCGGTGGGCGGTACGGACTGGCGATTCGCCGACCAATACCGTAATTTTCTGATCGCATTCCTGTGCATGTGGGTGGTTGCGCTCGTGCCGGCGCCCCGGTTGATGCGGATCGCGCCGCTGGCCTATGTGTTCGGAGTCGTCTTGCTGCTGGGCGTCGAATTTTTCGGCGAAACCAGCAAGGGCGCGACGCGCTGGCTCAATCTCGGCTTCGTCCGCATCCAGCCGTCGGAGATGTCCAAGATCGCCGTGCCGATGATGCTGGCGTGGTACTTCCATCGCCATCGCGGCACGCTGCGTATCCGGGATTTCCTGGTGGCCGGCGTGCTGCTGGCGATCCCTTTCATGCTCATCGTCATGCAGCCGGACCTGGGCACGGCGTTGCTGGTGCTGGGCACCGGGTTTTTCGTGATCTATTTCGGCGGGTTGTCCTTCAAGCTGCTGGCCCCCGTCGTAATCGCGGGCCTCGTCGGCCTGGGCACCCTGGTCTACCATGAACAGGACATCTGCCGGCCGGATGTGGACTGGGTGGTGTTGCACGACTACCAGAAGCACCGGGTATGCACGTTGCTGGATCCCAGTTCCGACCCCTTGGGCAAGGGTTTCCATACCATCCAGTCCATGATTGCCATCGGCTCGGGCGGCATCTACGGCAAGGGCTACATGCAGGGCACGCAATCGCATCTGGATTTCGTGCCGGAGCGCACGACCGATTTTATTTTCGCGGTCTTCGCCGAAGAGTTCGGATTGTACGGCGGCATCATGCTGCTGGTGCTGTACCTGCTGCTGATCCTGCGTGGACTGAATATCGCGATGCAGTCGCACATGCAATTCGGGCGCTTGCTGGGCGGCGCCATGGCCATGATGTTCTTCGTCTACGTGTTCGTCAACGTGGGAATGGTGACGGGCATACTACCCGTGGTGGGCGTGCCCCTGCCGTTCATGAGCTATGGCGGAACGGCTTTGTTGACGCAGGGCGTGGCATGCGGCTTGTTGATGAGCATCAGCCGCTATCGGCCGCCATTGCGCCGCTAGCGGTCGGCGTGCCGCTCGTCGTTCCATTGCAGCGCAGCCTGCCCGCGCTCGTCCCCGTCTTGAACGCGATCGGCATAGATGCCTTGCAGTATCTTGCGTATGGGGGCGGGCAAGGCCGCTTGATCCAGGTCTTGCACCTTGAACCACGTCAGGTCGGGCTCCGGTTCGCGCAGCGGCAGGGTGCGGCAGCGCACGAGCCAGGGCTCGATGTGCAGTTTGAAATGCGAGAACACGTGGGTCAGGCCCAACATCCGCTGTTCGGCGCCGATGGCCTGGCCCCAATGGGTACAGAAATGCGCCAAGGCCTGGGCGTCGTCGAATTTCGGCAAGCTCCACAGGCCGCCCCAGATGCCTGGCGAAGGCTGCAGCTCCAGTAGGACGCGGCCATCGTTTTCCAGGACCAGCATCTGGCAGTGGCGCTCGGGCGTGGTTTTTCGCGGCTTGGGGCTGGGAAGCTGCGCTTGCACGCCATGCTCGTAGGCGTAACAACCGTTTTTCAAGGGACAGGCGGCGCAATCGGGCTTGCCGCGCGTGCATAGCGTGGAACCCAGGTCCATCAGTCCCTGGGTATAGGCGGTCATGTCCAGGGGGCGGGGCGCGGCGTCCAGCACCGCCTGCGCGATTTCCCAAAGCCGGTTTTCCGTGGCCTTGGCGCTCGGCACGCCGTGTATGCCGAAGTAGCGCGTAAACACGCGTTTGACGTTGCCGTCCATGATGGGACTGCGTTCGCCGTAGCAGAACGCGGCGATGGCCGCCGCCGTGGATCGGCCGATTCCCGGCAGGGTGCTGATCAGTTCGGCGTTGGGCGGAAACCTTCCCGACCATTTTTCGATGATTTCCCGCGCGCAGCGATGCAAATTGCGGGCTCGCGCGTAATAGCCCAGTCCGGCCCAATAGGGCATGACCTCGTCCTGCTGCGCCTCGGCCAGGCTATCCAGGGTCGGGAATCGCTGTAGAAAGCGATGGTAATAACCGATGACCGTGCTCACTTGGGTCTGCTGGAGCATGATTTCCGATAGCCAGGTTTCATAGGGATCGCCGCTGCCTTGCCAGGGCAGATGCTTACGCCCGTGCAGGTTCTGCCATTGCGCCACGCGCAGCGCAAAGTCCGGAAATGCATGCGCCAGGTCTTGCGTCATCAGAACTGTGTATTGCGCGTGACGGACAAGCGGGCGGAAAGTGCCGCCAGGATGGCCACGAAGATCGTGGCCAGCAGCAGGCTCAGCGCATCCGGCAGGTGCAGGGTGAATTCGGTGCCGTATGTGCTGGACAGGCGTGCGAGCGCCTCGTTCAGCGGCGCGAGCGCGGCGCGGGCCAGCCCGATGGCCAGGATGCTGGAAACGAGTCCCGTCAGCCCGCCCAGATACAGGAAGGGCCGCCGCACGAAAGATTCGGTTGCGCCGACGAGGCGCGCCACGCCGATTTCCTCGCGTTGCGTCAATGCTTGCATGCGCACCGTGTTGAAGACGGTCGCCAGCACGACCAGCGCCACGCCGACGGCAAGCAGGCCCAGGCCGACGCGTGCCGCGTGCAGCAGGGCTTCGAGCCGCCTGACCCAGTCGCGGTCCAGTTGCACGGCGTCGACGTTGTCCAACTGCCGCCAGAGCGTTGCCAGCCGAGCGGCTTCCTGCGCCATTTCGGGCAGGTCGCGCAGGGTCACGACAATGGCGTCGGGCAGGGGATTGTCCGGCAATACGGATAAGGCGTCGGTCCATGCCGGATTTTGTTTCATGGTCTCCAGCGCCTCATCGCGCGGCACCACCCGCACGGAGGCGATATGCTCGCCGTGTTCCTGCTCCAGGCGCCGCGCCAGCTCGCGCGTGGCGGACATGTCCGTGCCGGGCCGAATCAGAAGCGTGGCTTCCGGAGAAACCGGAATGTCGCGAGCCACGGGTTGCACCGACACCAGAATGGAGGCGGCGATGATGGGCAGGGCCAGCGTCAGGCTGATGACCAGCACGTTGGCCAGCGTGGAAAACGGATGCTGCGCCAATCGGCCGAGGGCGACGCGCAAGGCGTAGCGATGATGTCGTAGCGTGCGCCTCATGCAATGACTCCCGGTATGTCGGTGAAACGACCGTTGTCGATATGCAGCGTCCTGGTGGCATAGGACGCCATCAGCTTGCGGTCGTGCGAGGCGATCAGCGTGGTGACGCCCACGCGATTGAAATCCCGGAACACTTGCATGATGCGCTGCGCGCTATCCTGGTCCAGGTTGGCCGTGGGCTCGTCCGCGATCAGGATGGCGGGCCGATTGACGATGGCGCGGGCAATGGCCAGGCGCTGCTGTTCGCCGCCCGACATTTCCACGGGGTTCAGGTCTTCCTTGCCGGACAGGCCGACCTTTTCCATGGCGGCGCGCGCGCGGGTGACGGCCACGCTGGGCGCCAGGCCGATCACAGCCAGCGGAAGCAGGACGTTGTTGATGGCGTTTCGATCGTAGAGCAAATGGGTGTCTTGCAGGATCAGGCCGACGGCGCGGCGCAGATACGGCTGAGCGCGGCCAGGCATTTTGTCGACCCGGTGCCCGTTGACGTGAACCGAGCCCCGGCTGGGCGGCTCCAGCGCGCCGATCAGCTTGAGCAGTGTGGATTTGCCCGCGCCGGAAGGGCCGGATACGAAGACGAATTCGCCCGGCGAGATGCGGAAATTGATATCCGCCAGGATATTCCTTCCTCGTCCATACGATTTGAATACGTGCTGGAATTCGATCATTTCGGCATAGTGCTCGAGAGCAGGTTGACGGCGGCGCGCGGCGCGCGAACCCGCCCGGATAATCCATGCATTTTACTTTGGTATGCTTGGCCGATGCGTCCCGACGGGCGTCTTTTCCTAAAATGTTTTAACTTACTATTTTGGCGGCCACCGGTCGAAGCGGAGGACGGCGTCCCGTTCGAGTCTACACCATCGGATTTTCATGGCGGATCATATGCCTATTTCATCGAGCCCTAAAAGGCGGCTGGCCTGGAACGATCCGGGAACGAGATCGCTCATTTACCAGGTCCTGATCGTCGGCATCGTCGGGACGGGTGTCTGGTATCTGGTTTCCAACACGCTGCACAATTTGTCGGCCCGCAATATTTCCACCGGCTTCGACTTCCTCGGCCGCGAGGCGGGCTTTGCCATCGGCGAGACCATGATGCCTTATGCGCCGACCGATACGTACGGCCGGGCGATCATGATCGGCTTGCTCAATACCCTCCGGGTATCCGTCATCGGCATCATCGCCGCGACGCTGTTGGGCACGCTGCTGGGCGTGGCGCGCTTGTCGAAAAACTGGCTGGTGTCCCGGGTGGCGGGCGCTTACGTCGAAGTCATCCGCAACGTCCCGCTGCTGCTGCAGCTTTTTTTCTGGTACGCCCTTATCACCGAGAACATGCCGGGGCCGCGCCAGGCGCTGGCCTTGCTGCCGGGCGTGTTCGTGTCCAATCGCGGTGTGGCCCTGCCTTCCATCCAGGGTAATGCGCTGGATGGGATCGCGGCAGGATTGGCGCTGGCGATCGCCGCCATCCTCGCGGCGGCGCATTGGGCGCGGCGCCGCCAGCACGCCACCGGCGAAGTCGTTCCTTTGGGCCGGATCGCCTTGGGCCTGCTGGTCGCTTTTCCGGCAGGGGGCTGGCTGCTCGGCGGTGGATCGCTCAGCCTGGACGTTCCCGTCCTGCAGGGATTCAACTTTCGCGGCGGCATTACCTTGTCGCCGGAATTCACGGCGTTGCTTTTGGGCCTCGTCGTCTACACCTCGGCCTTCACGGCGGAAGTCGTGCGTTCGGGCATCCAGTCGGTCAGCCGGGGCCAGTGGGAGGCCGCCGGCGCCCTGGGTCTCTCCCGCGCGCGGATTCTGCGGCTGGTCATTTTGCCGCAGGCTTTGCGCGTCATCGTTCCGCCCATGACCAGCCAATATCTGAACCTGACGAAGAACAGTTCCCTGGCGGTGGCCATCGGCTATCCGGATATTGTGTCCGTCGTCAATACGACGCTCAATCAGACGGGTCAGGCCATCGAAGGCGTGTTGATCATCATGGCGGCCTATTTGACGGTCAGCCTGTCGATTTCGCTGTTCATGAATTGGTACAACAAGCGCATCGCGCTGGTGGAGCGGTAGATGGCGCCTTCTCCTTCCGGGCAAGGCATCGGCGCGCCTCCCGCCTACGCCCAGAACGGGTGGACGCGCCTGCGCGCCGGTCTTTTTTCATCGCCCTTGAACACCTTGCTGACGGTGCTGCTGGCTTGGCTGTTGCTGATGGTGGTGCCGGCTTGTGTCGAATGGCTGTTCATCAAGGCGGACTTCAGCGCCGCCAATGCCCAGGAATGCCGGTCTTCGGGCGGTGCCTGCTGGGCGTTCATCGCCGAAAAGCATAGGCTCATCCTGTTCGGCACGTATCCGTATGACGAGCAGTGGCGCTCCATGCTGGCCGGCGTCATCCTGATCGCCGTCATCGTGTGCAGCGCGATCCGGTGGTTCTGGAGACCCTGGCTGATCGTGATCTGGGCCGTGGCGTTGACCCTGGTCGCCGTATTGATGTGGGGCGGCGTATTCGGCCTGAGCTATGTCGAAAATTCGCGTTGGGGCGGGCTACCCCTGACTCTGATCCTCGCGACGTTCGGCATCGCGTTCGCCTTTCCGTTCGGGCTGCTGCTGGCCCTGGGCAGGCGCAGCCGCATGCCGGCGGTCAAGGCCTTGTGCGTGGTCTATATCGAGCTGATACGCGGTGTGCCCCTGATCAGCCTGCTGTTCATGTCGTCGGTGATGCTGCCGCTGTTCCTGCCGGAAGGCTTCAGCATCGACAAACTGCTGCGGGCGCAGATTGCCATTGTCCTGTTCGCCGCCGCCTACATCGCCGAAACCGTTCGCGGCGGCCTGCAAGCCATTCCCAAGGGCCAGTACGAGGGCGCCGACTCCCTGGGGCTGAGGTATTGGCAGCAGATGCGGAAAATCATATTGCCGCAGGCCCTGCGTATCGTCATCCCGCCGCTGGTCGGCATTTTCATCTCGCTGTTCAAGGACACGTCGCTGGTGGTCGTGATCGGCATTTTCGACCTGACGCAAGCCGCCAAAGCGGCGGTCGCCGACGCGCAATGGCGCGGATTCAGCGTCGAGGCGTACTTGTTCATCGCGGTCATCTACTTCGTCTTTTGCTTTTCGATATCCCGTTACAGCCAGGCGCTGGAAAGGCGCTTGCAGACGGGGTATGAGCGATGAGGCGCGCTCTTGCGCCGGCGCAGCGACGCATTATGGGAAATACGATCATGGCAGATGCCATCATACGCATGGAAAACGTCAACAAGTGGTTCGGCAAATTCCACGTGCTGCGCGACATCAATCTGAATGTCGCGGCGGGTGAGCGCATTGTGATCTGCGGCCCGTCCGGCTCGGGCAAGTCGACGCTGATCCGCTGCATCAACCGGCTCGAGGAGCATCAAACGGGGAAAATCATCGTCGACGGCGTCGAACTGACCAATGACCTGAAGCAGATCGAGACGATACGGCGGGACGTGGGCATGGTATTCCAGCATTTCAATCTTTTCCCGCACCTGACCGTGCTGGAGAACCTGACGCTGGGCCCGATCTGGGTGCTCAAGCAGCCGCGCAAGCAGGCCGAGGCCAATGCGATGAACTACCTGGAGCGCGTTCGCATTCCGGAGCAGGCGAACAAGTTTCCGGGGCAGTTGTCCGGCGGCCAGCAGCAGCGTGTCGCGATCGCGCGCTCATTGTGCATGAGCCCCAAGATCATGTTGTTCGATGAGCCGACCTCCGCGCTCGATCCGGAGATGGTCAAGGAAGTGCTGGACGTGATGGTGGAGTTGGCCGAGGAAAGCGGCATGACCATGCTGTGCGTGACGCATGAAATGGGCTTTGCCCGCAAAGTCGCGGACCAGGTCATTTTCATGGATCAGGGGGAAATCATCGAGAGCAACACGCCCGATGCGTTCTTCGATTCGCCTCAAAACGACCGGACCCGGTTCTTTCTCAGCCAGATTTTGAGTTGAGCGGCCGGACGCGAGCCGCCGTCGGCGGGACGGCGCCTGCTGCGCCGCACAAGAGATCGTTAATAAACGTTAAAAATAATACGCTTTGCCGGAATTGCGTGGCGTTGCAGTATACGCCTGATACCATATACTCTCGTTGAGGCGTGGTTCGATGCGAGCTGCGCTCCGAGCACCCTAAACGAAGCAAAAAAACCGGGAGAGTCCAATGAGCGTTTCCATGCGTACGTGCCGTCTTACGACCTTTATTTCCATTGCGGCCTTGGTGGCGGGCTGCGCGAGCACCACGGGCAATAACACGGCTATCGGTACCGGCGCGGGCGCTGCGATCGGCGCTGGGCTCGGCGCGCTGATCGGCGACAGCAGCAAGGCGGCCCTGATCGGCGCGGGCGTGGGCGCCGTGGCCGGAGGAATCGTGGGCTATAACTGGTCCAAGATCAAGAATGACGTGCAGAAATCCGGCGCCAGCGATCTGGGCGTGGACGTCACCGAAATGGCGGACGGCACGTTGCGTGTCAATATTCCCAGCAATGTGTCGTTCGACACCGGCAAGTACGACTTGAAGCCCGCCCTGTTGCCCGTCCTGGACAGCGTGGCTCGCGCGCTGGTGCAGCATCCCGAACTGCGGGCAAAAGCGATCGGCCATACCGACAGCACCGGGTCGGCGGCCACGAACCAGACCTTGTCGGTCAACCGCGCGCGCGCGGTGGGGAACTATCTGGCGCAGCAAGGCGTTCCCGTGGCGAATCTGACCGCGGAAGGCAGGGCTTCGAGCGAGCCGGTCGGCGACAATGCGACTGCGGAAGGCCGCGCGGCGAATCGGCGTGTGGAACTGTACTTGTATGCCGTCAAGCAGTAGGCATTCGGCAGGACTGCCGTAAAGGTCTAATCGCCTTCGGCATGAACGAAACGGCTGCGCGAGCAGCCGTTTTGCCGTTCCGCCGTTTTTGGGCTTTGCCTGGTTGCCGCGGACGGATGGGCCGGGAGTCGAGCGTCTCGCCCATCCGATGCCTGCCGCCGGGCTGGCGCCTAGCCCGGATGATAGAGCTGGGCTCCGCTTTTGACGAATTCGATCGCTTTCTCGCGCATTCCATGCCGCAGGGCGTCGGCGTCGCTCACGCCCTGCCGGGCCGCGTAGTCCCGCACGTCCTGCGTGATCTTCATGGAGCAGAAATGAGGACCGCACATCGAGCAGAAGTGCGCGGCCTTCATGGATTCCTTGGGCAGGGTTTCGTCATGGAAGGATTTGGCGGTGTCCGGATCCAGGCCGAGATTGAATTGATCCTCCCAGCGGAATTCGAACCTGGCCTTCGACAAGGCGTTGTCGCGGATGGCGGCGCCGGGATGGCCTTTGGCGAGATCGGCGGCGTGCGCGGCGATCTTGTAGGTGATGATGCCGTCCTTGACATCCTTCTTGTTCGGCAGCCCCAGATGCTCCTTGGGCGTCACATAGCACAGCATGGCGGTCCCGTACCAGCCGATCAGCGCCGCTCCGATTCCCGATGTGATGTGGTCATAGCCCGGCGCGATATCCGTCGTCAGCGGTCCGAGCGTGTAGAACGGCGCTTCATGGCAATGCTCCAGCTGCATGTCCATGTTTTCCTTGATCATGTGCATGGGAACGTGGCCCGGCCCTTCTATCATGACCTGAACGTCGTGCTTCCAGGCTACCTTGGTCAATTCACCCAGCGTCTTGAGCTCGGCGAACTGCGCTTCGTCGTTGGCGTCGTACCCGGATCCCGGACGCAGCCCGTCGCCCAGTGAAAAGCTGACGTCGTAGGCTTTCATGATCTCGCAGATCTCCTCGAACCGCTCGTACAGAAAGCTCTCGCGGTGATGGGCCAGACACCATTTGGCCATGATGGAGCCGCCGCGCGACACGATGCCGGTCATGCGCTCGGTCGTCATGGGGATGAAAGGCAGGCGCACGCCGGCGTGTATGGTGAAATAATCCACACCTTGCTCGGCCTGTTCGATCAAGGTGTCGCGAAAAATCTCCCAAGTCAGTTCTTCCGCCTTGCCGTCCACCTTTTCCAGGGCCTGGTAAATCGGGACCGTGCCGATGGGCACGGGGGAATTGCGGATGATCCATTCGCGTGTTTCGTGGATGTTCTTGCCCGTGGACAGGTCCATCACCGTGTCGCCGCCCCAGCGTATGGCCCACGTCATCTTTTCCACCTCGTCGCCGATGTTGGAGCTCAGGGCGGAATTGCCGATGTTGGCGTTGATCTTGACCAGGAAATTGCGGCCTATGGCCATGGGCTCCACTTCCGGGTGATTGATGTTGGCGGGGATGATGGCTCGGCCCCGGGCGATTTCGTCGCGAACGAACTCGGGCGTGATGGCCGGGGGCAGGCTCGCGCCGAAAGACCGGCCGGGGTGCTGGCGCAACATGCGCCGCGCCAGCCTGTCGCCGTCCGGGCCCGAGGCGCGCAAGCTTTCCAGGTACTGTTCAAGGCGCAGATTTTCGCGGATAGCCACGAATTCCATTTCCGGCGTGACGATGCCTTGCCTGGCGTAGTGCATCTGGCTGACGTTGCGCCCCGGCTTGGCTCTGCGCGGCGCGCGGCGCAGTTCGAAGCGCATGGCTTCCAGCGCCGGATCCAGCAAGCGCCGGCGTCCGAATTCACTGGAAGGGCCGGCCAACTGCTCCGTATCGTCGCGCTCGCGGATCCAGTCCTGGCGCATCGCGGGCAGGCCTTTGCGGATGTCGATGGCGACGTCTGGATCGGTGTAAGGCCCGCTGGTGTCGTAGACCGTCAACGGCGGGTTGACTTCACCTCCCAGCATGGTGGGGGTGTCGTCCTGCGTGATTTCGCGAAAGGGCACGCGAATATCGGGGCGCGAGCCCGTTTGGTATATCTTGTGTGATCGGGGAAGGGAAGCGACGGCGGCGGCGTCGACTTGGGCCGTGGTGGCAAGAAAGTTGGGATGGGTAGTCAAGTGAAGCTCCAAAAAAAAGTGCTGGAGCCGAAGAGGGAGAAACCGTGATGATGCGCTATGGCGTGGCGGCTACGCTCCCAGCGTCGGCATTATCCGTACTGGTTCGGAGGGTTTTTCTCAACCTGCGAGCCGCGTGTTCCGGCCGCAAGTACCCCTGCGTACGCCGAAGTATAGGCCAGGCGCCGCTAACTGTGTCAAATGCCGGTATTTTTCTTGCCTAATGCCGCGAGCATGCCTATGAGCGCCTGCTCTAACATGGCGCGTTCGTTGTCGGTCAGCGACCAGTACACCGAGGGGGATATGTTGGCGAACGGCCAAGCGGGGCGCTGCTCCGGCAGTTTGTCGGACAGGGTATGGGGAGCAGATGCGGTCCAGCTCGGCCAGGCGGCCATCGGCTCGATGGGACCGGCGCCGGTGCCCAGCCACTCGGCATTGACGTTCAGCGCTTGCGCAAGGCGAAAGATGTCCTTCGCGTGCCGACGAGCCCTGCTTTCATAATTGGCGATCGCGCCTTGTGAAAGGCCGCAGGCGTGTGCGAGCTGCGCTTGGCTCAATCCACGCAGTTTCCTGGCATGACGAAGACGATCGGAGAACTGATTCACGTCTGTGATTGAACGATTAAATTCAAACACAGTGGTAATAAAATAAATACGATTGTGATTAATTAGCCAGGCCAGGTAAGCGCTGGTTGGAATCCGTTCATCCGCTTTCACTCAGAAGAAGAGGTCCATATGCCGCAAGATCGATCGCACTTCGAGCCGCGCAACGTGATATCGCAGATAAAAGAGGCCGACGTCCGGACGGTTTGCGCCACGCCGATCGTGATTTATTATGCCGCCTCGCCCGCGGGAACGGCGCCGGTGGGAAGAAGACGTATCGAAGACATCAAGGGCCTGGGTTTTCAAGTGGAGCTCTGCATCGACGTCGCGCAACTGCTCAAGAAGGCGCAGTCCGGAAAAAGCGGCGAGGCCCGGACGATTTTCGTTCTGACGGGCAGCGTCGTGGAAATTTGTTCCGTCGCCATGAGCCTGCGGGCTCACCAGGCGCCGCATGCCATCGTGGCTTTGATGGATAGTGCTAGCGACATGGCATTGACTCAGGTGCTTCAAAGCGGGGTCGACAACTATTGCATGGCGACGTCGCACGCAGGCTTGCTGGCCGCCATTTTGCTGCGTCTGCAATCGCGTTTCTGCCAGGCGTCTCTGCTTGGACACGATGAAAGCGCCGCGCCGCGCTGGCGCCTGGACGAGCATAACTGGGTGCTGGTCAGTCCGGAAGGCGTGCGCATACGGCTGACCACCAACGAGCGCTGCTTTATGAAAATACTGCTGGGTTCGCCGGATCTACGCGTGACGCACGAGCAGCTGCTAGCGGGCATGGGGTCCAGCCATGCTGGCGTCGGGCCGCAACCGGCACCTCGTCCCGGCCGGCTTGGAGTCATGGTCAGCCGCTTGCGCGCGAAACTCAAGGGGCACGGCGTGTCGTGCCCTGTAAAGTCCCTGCATAACTGGGGGTACATGTTTACCGGAGTGGTCTGACCGTGTCCTACAGGTATCGGCTGATATTCAGATCGTCGCTGCGGATAGCGGTGGGATTGCCGCTGATGATGTCGGCCAGCAATTGGCCGCTGCCACAGGCCATCGTCCATCCCAGGGTGCCGTGGCCGGTGTTCAAGAACAGGTTCTTCACCGGCGTGGCGCCGATGATCGGCGTGCTGTCGGGCGTTTTCGGACGCAGGCCGGTCCAGAACGACGTTTCCGTCGTGCCGTAGCTGCCGGCGAACAGATCGCCCAGGACCATTTCGAGCGTTTGCCTGCGCTTGTCGTTCAAGGTCTTGTCGTAGCCGACGATCTCGGCCATGCCGCCGACCCGGATGCGTTTGTCGAAACGCGTGATGGCGATCTTGTAGGTTTCGTCCAGCAAGGTCGACATTGGCGCGCGGCTTTCGTCGACGATGGGAACGGTGATCGAGTAGCCTTTCAGCGGGTAGACCGGCAAGGACAGGATGTGCGAGAGCATGCGCGTCGAATAGGAGCCCAGGGCGACCACATAGGCGTCGGCGGTCAGCAGATCGTTGCCGCACTGCACGCCCGAGACCGCGCCGCCGTCGGCATGCAGCTTCTGGATGTCGATGTCGAAGCGGAAGTCGACCCCCAGTTTCCTGGCTTGCTCGGTCAGCTGAGTGGTGAACATCTGACAGTCGCCCGTTTCGTCGTCGATCGTGCGCAGGCCTCCGACCAGCTTGTGTCCGGCGTGCGCCAAGGCGGGCTCCACTTTGTGCAGATCGCGGCTGTACAGCAGCTCGTACGGCACGCCCGCCTCTTTCAATATCCTCATGTCGTTGGCGGCGGCATCCAGCTGCTGCTGCGTGCGGAACAGCTGCAGCGTTCCCTGTTGACGGCCTTCATACTGGATCGATATGTCGTTGCGCAATTGGCTCAGACAGAGGCGGCTGTAGCTGGACAGGCGCACCATGCGTTCTTTGTTGATGGCGTAGCGCTTGGCCGTACAGTTCCTCCACATCTGGAACATCCACTTCAATTGGAACAAGCTGCCGTCGGGCCGTATGGTGAGCGGCGGGTGTTCTGCGAACATCCACTTGAGCGCTTTGAGCGGCACGCCGGGCGCGGCCCACGGGGACGAATAGCCGTAGGATATTTGCCCTGCGTTGGCAAAGCTGGTTTCGAGCGCGGAAGCAGGTTGGCGCTCCAACACCGTGACTTCGTGGCCCTGCTTGGCCAGGAAATACGCGGAACTGACGCCGACGACGCCGGCGCCCAGCACGATGATTTTCATAATCTTGATCGTAAAGTATGGTCGATTTTCAGGATCATAAGGGAGTACTGCCAGAAAATTATTGCGAACATTTTTTGTTTTTGGTGTTTTTTCCTGTTTAATGCAGGAAAAAGTGATTTTTCAGCAATATTTGCCGGTGTCGGGGCGCGGATGCCGCTCCACCACTTATACCATGGGAAAAAGCAGGGGAGAATCGTGCGTAAAGAACGTAACAGTGTCCATGCCCTGGACAAGCTGGACAGGCGCATCCTGGATTTATTGCAGCTGGACGGCCGCATGTCCATGACCGATCTGGCAGACAAGGTAGGCTTGACGGTAACGCCGTGCATCGAACGGGTCAAGCGCATGGAGCGCGAGGGCGTCATAACCGGCTACTATGCGCGCGTCAATCCGCAGGCCGTGGATGCCGGCTTGCTGGTGTTCGTCGAAATTTCCATGTCCAGCAAATCGGATCGCACCTTCGACGATTTCCGGCGCGAGATCTTGTGTATTCCCCAGGTGCAGGAATGCCATTTGGTCTCGGGGGATTTCGATTATCTGGTAAAGGCGAGGATCCAGGAGATCAGCCAGTACCGCAGCTTGCTGGGCGATATCCTGCTGCGCTTGCCCGGCGTGACCCAGACCAAGAGCTGTGTGGTCATGGAGGAAGTCAAAGAGACGCTGTTCATTGCCGCGCAGAAGTAGGCGGCGCGAACACCATATTGTCGCGATGCATGAGTTCGGTATCCGACATGCTGCCCAGTATCGATGCAATGCGATGGCTGGGCTGGCGCATGATGCGGCGCGTATCCGCCGCGGAATAATTGATCAGGCCGCGTCCGCATTCCACGCCGTGCATGTCCACGCAAGCCACGACGTCGCCGCGTTCGAACTCGCCTTCGACGGCGGTGACGCCGATGGGCAGCAGGCTCTTGTGGTCCACTGTCAGCGCCCGGACCGCGCCGGCATCCAGGGTGATCCGGCCGCGCAGGCGCAGGTGATTGGCCAGCCAGCGTTGGCGCGCCGAGCGGATCGGCAACAGGGCGCGCAGTTCGGTGCCGATCGCGTCGCCCGCCGCCAGGCGCAGCAGCACGTTCGGCTCGCGGCCCGACGCGATGACCGTGTGCCCGCCGCTGTTGGCCGCGCGCTTGGCCGCCAGGACCTTGGTCAGCATTCCGCCCGTGCCGATCTGGCTGCCCGAGCCGCCCGCCATGGTTTCCAGGGCGGGGTCGCCCGCCTGGGCGACGGTGATCAGGGCCGCGTCCGGGTTTTTGCGGGGGTCGGCATCGTACAGGCCCGCCTGGTCGGTCAGGATGACCAGGGTCTCGGCTTCGATCAGATTGGTGACCAGCGCGCCGAGCGTATCGTTGTCGCCCAGCCGGATTTCATCGGTCACGACCGTATCGTTCTCATTGACGATGGGCACGACGCCCAGCGCAAGCAGCGTGTAGAGCGTGCTGCGCGCGTTCAAATAGCGCCGACGGTCCGCCAGATCCTCGTGCGTCAGCAGGATCTGCGCGGTGCGTATGCCGTGCCGGGCGAAGGCGGCCTCGTAGGCCTGCACCAGCCCCATTTGTCCAACAGCCGCCGCCGCCTGCAATTCATGCATGGCTTTCGGGCGCCGTGGCCAGCCCAGCCTGGCCATGCCCTCGGCGATGGCGCCGCTGGACACCAGGACGACTTGCTTGCCTTGCGCATGCAGGCCGGCGATCTGCCTAGCCCAATGCATGACCGCCTGCATATCGATGCCCTTGCCCTCGTTGGTGACGAGCGACGAGCCGACTTTGATGACCAGCCGCTTGGTCTGGGAAACGGCGGAAGCGGAAATGGATTGGGCTGCCATGAACGACGAAAGCGCGAAGTGGAGGGGGTCAGGATACGTTGCCGCGATCCGGGTCGAAGCGCCGGTCTTGCGGTTCGTAGGTGCCATCGGCGATGTCCTGCGCCATGTTGGCCTTTTGACGCTGCTCGTCCAGCCAGTCCTGCAGCTGCCAGATCAGTTCCTGGGTGCCGGCGCCGCCGAGCGCCGAAATGCCGAACACAGGACCCGACCAATTCAGTTTCTTGCAGAGCTCGGCCTTGATGCGTTCGGGATCGTCGACCATGTCGATCTTGTTCAACACCAGCCAGCGCGGCTTCTCGTAGAGGGCCGGGTCGTAAAGGCGCAGTTCGTTGAGAATCGCGCGCGCATCGACGACGGCTTTTTCAATGGGGTCGACGTCCGGGTCCAGCGTCGATACGTCGATCAGGTGCAGCAGTATCTGCGTGCGTGAAAGATGGCGCAGAAACAGATGGCCCAGCCCCGCGCCTTCGGACGCTCCTTCGATCAGGCCCGGAATGTCGGCCACGGTGAAGCTGCGCGCGGCCGAGGTTCGCACCACGCCGAGGTTGGGATGCAGCGTCGTAAACGGATAATCGGCGATCTTCGGACGCGCATTGGAAATCCGGCTGATCAAGGTGGACTTGCCGGCATTGGGCATGCCCAGCAGGCCGACGTCGGCCAGGATCTTGAGTTCCAGCTTGAGCTTGCGCTGTTCGCCTTCTTTGCCGTGGGTGAATTGCCGGGGAGCCCGGTTGACGCTGGACTTGAAGTGCAGGTTGCCCATGCCGCCCTGGCCGCCTTGCGCCAGCGTGACCTGTTGATCGTGCGTATCCAGATCGAACAGCAGCTCACCCGTTTCGGCATCGGAAATCGTCGTGCCCACGGGCACCCGCAGGACGATGTCCGGCGCGGCGGCGCCGTATTGATCCGAGCCGCGGCCGTTTTCGCCATTTTTGGCGCGATGCAGGCGCGCATAGCGGTAGTCCACCAAGGTGTTGATGTTGCGATCGGCGACGGCCAGGATGCTGCCGCCTCGGCCTCCATCTCCTCCGTCGGGGCCGCCCCGGGGAACGAATTTTTCGCGGCGAAAGCTGGCGACGCCGTTGCCGCCTTTGCCGGCAATGACTTCAATGGTTGCTTCGTCTACGAATTTCATGATGGGTGCCGATACACATTAAGGGGTGGAGGCTGCCGTTCTTGCTTGAAAAGCAAGGCCTTTCGGCATTCGAGCCTTGTCGCTATTCTAAAGCAATCGATAGCCAACGCGAACCGCAGGCATCGCCGGATTGCGCCGGGCGATCCTGTTCGCGGACGAGGCATGGAAACAAAAAGCCCCGCCAGGGCACCGGCAGGGCTTTTTTTGGTCGGGAGGCGGGGATTATTCCGCAGCGTCGACCGAGACAGTGCGCTTGTTCAGTGCGCCGGTAACGGCGAACTTGACCTTGCCGTCGACCAGCGAATACAGCGTGTGGTCCTTGCCGATGCCGACGTTCACGCCGGGGTGGAACTGCGTGCCGCGCTGGCGAACGATGATCGAGCCCGCCGGGATGAGTTGCCCGCCGTATACCTTGACGCCAAGCCGCTTGGCCTGCGAGTCGCGACCGTTGCGCGTAGAGCCGCCGCCTTTTTTCTGTGCCATGTTTAGCTCCTGCTATCCAGAACTGTCAGACCCGTATCAAGCCGTGATGGCTTCGATGCGGATTTCGGTGTAGTTTTGACGATGGCCTTGGTGCTTTTGGTAGTGCTTGCGCCGGCGCATCTTGAAAATTTTGACCTTGTCGTGGCGGCCTTGCGCAAGAACGGTTGCCTTGACCAGCGCTCCGGAGACCAAAGGCGTGCCGATCTTCAGATCGTCGCCTTCGCCAACCGATAACACCTGGTCCAGCGAAATTTCTTGCCCAATGTCTGCCGGTATCTGTTCTATCTTCAGTTTTTGACCCGCGGCAACGCGATACTGCTTGCCGCCGGTTTTTATGACCGCGTACATGTGGGATTTCCTAAGTTTTGAAAAATAATGCCTTGGCCAAAGTGCCAAGCCCTTGATTCTAGCTTAGAAATCGAGTAGGCGTCAATATGGGTGTGGACCGATGTCCATGCCGTCCATCCGGCTCAGGAACGATAGTCCGCGTTGATCGAGACGTAATCGTGGGTGAAGTCGCAGGTGTACACGGTATCGGACACGTTTCCGCGTCCCAGGGCGATGCGCACCAGGATTTCGGGTTCCTTCATGACGCGCTGCCCGTCTTCCTCGCGGTAGTCGGGATTGCGTCCGCCGTCGAGCGCCACCAATACGTCGCCCAGCCAGAGCCGTATGCCGGCCACGTCCAGATCGTCGATGCCCGCATAGCCGATGGCGGCCAGGATGCGGCCCAGGTTGGGGTCGGAGGCGAAGAAGGCCGTTTTCACCAGCGGCGAATGCGCGACCGAGTAAGCGACTTTCAGCGCTTCTTCGGTGCTTGCCGCCTGTTCGACCCGGACCGTGATGAACTTGGTCGCGCCTTCGGCATCGCGCACGATCTTTTGCGCCAGTTCCGTCGAGGCCGCGGCAAGCGCTTCAAACAGGGCGGGCCAGCGCGGATCGTCTTCGCCCTGAATCCGGACGGCGCCATGGCCCGTGGCGATCAGGATGAAGGAGTCGTTGGTGGACGTATCCCCGTCCACCGTGATGCGATTGAATGAACGTTCGGCGATCCGGCCGGCCGCCTTTTTCAGAAGAGCGGGAGCGATGCCGGCGTCGGTAGCGAGATAACCGAGCATCGTGGCCATGTTGGGGCGGATCATGCCCGCGCCTTTGCTGATGCCCGTGAGCGTGACCGATTTTCCGTCGATATCGAGCCGGCGGGAAACGATCTTGGGCTGCGTGTCCGTGGTCATGATGCCGTGCGCGGCCGAAAACCAGTTGTCCTCGCGCAGGTCCGCGATCGCCGCGGGCAGCCCGGCAAGTAGCCGGTCCATGGGCAAAGGCTCCAGGATGACCCCGGTGGAGAACGGCAGGACCTGCTCGGCCTGTATGGCGAGCAGCTCGGCCAACGCGGCGCAGGTGCGCCGCGCGTCGTTCAGGCCCGGCTCACCCGTGCCAGCATTGGCGTTGCCGGTATTGACGACCAGCGCGCGAATGTCCTTCTGCGCGGCCAGATGGCTTTCGCATACTTGCACCGGAGCGGCGCGGAAGCGGTTGCGGGTGAACACGCCCGCCACGCTGCTGCCTTCGGCCAGCATAAAGACCGTCAAGTCGCGTCGCCCTGTCTTGCGTATGCCCGCCTGGGCAACGCCAATCTTCACCCCGGGAACGGGGAAAATATCGGATTCGGAAGGGATCTGCAGATTGACAGCCATGTGGGGTGCGCCAAGGGAAAAGGGGGAAGACAAGAAAACGGCGTAGCGCCAAACTTGATTCTAGCGCAGAGCCCTTGTTCTGTCGTGCGTATCGGCATTTCCCAAGTAGCGCAGGCACAGGCTGGTGATGTCGTCGGTTTGCCTGAAGCCTTGCTCGAATGCGCGCATATCCTGGATGATCCGGTCCGAAATGGCGTCGGGGAACGCGCTCGCCGGCATGGCGGAAAGCGTCGCTTCCAGCCGACGGTTGCCGTAAAGGTTCTGGTTCGGGTCGAAGGCTTCCGTAATGCCGTCGGTGTATAGATAAAGCGTATCGCCGGGCTCGAGCACGAGTTGTCCTTGCGCGTAGCCTATGCCTTGCATCACGCCGACGGCCGGTCCGTTGATGCCGGGAACCTGTTCCAGCGTGCCGGAATGTCGCAGCAAATACGGGTGGTGGTGGCCGGCATTGACGAATTGCAGTGCCCCCGTGCGCAGGTCCAGAATGCCGTAGAACAGTGTTACGAAAAGCATTTGATCGTTTTCGGCGGCCAGCAGATCGTTCAGTCTTTGTACGCAGGACCTGGGCGTGGCGACGAACATGGATATGGACTTGAGCAGCGTGCGCGAAATGGCCATGAACAACGCGGCCGGTATGCCTTTCCCCGACACGTCCGCGATGACGAAGGACAGGTGATGCTTATCCAATATGGCGTAGTCGTAGAAGTCTCCGCCGACTTCCTGGGCGGGAATAATGCGCGCGCTCAGGGCGACGCGCTGGTCTTGTATCGTCATGCGCGGAAGTATGCTCATCTGCACGGTGCTGGCGATCTTCAGTTCCTGCTGCAATCCCAGCAGCTTGCTCTTGCTGATGAGCGCGTCGCGCAAGTCCACCACCATCCGCGATAATCGCATGTGCTGTTCAATCAGCCTGTGGCGAAGGTTGGACAGCACGCGAGTCAGGCGCAACAGCGGCTCTTCGGGTTGAGACGGATCGGCTTTTTCATTGAGCAGGCTCAGCACCTCCTCGCGGCTGGTGGAGTCGACGGCGGCGGCCAGCGCCTTGAGCTCGTGCTGGATCACCCGTTCTTGCTTGAGCCGCATGCGCTTGCGCTGCATGTTGTGTTCGTCGACCAGTGCGGTGCGATGGCGCAGCGCGCCGATCGCCTGGCTCAGGTGCCCGATCTCGTCGCTGGCCTTGACCGTCGATTGCGTCCCGGTATCACCGTCTCGCAACGAGAGATCGTTCAGGACGTCCAGAGCCGCGCGCAGCGGGCGGAAGCTGCGCCAGATGACGACGTTGACGACGAGTAGTCCGAGCAGTCCCAGGATGGCCGTCACTATCAGCGTCGAATTCCTGAGAGCGTTTCTCGAGGCCTGCGCATCGGTGACGTCCGCCATGCTTACCAGAACGCCTGTGCTGCTTTGCACGATATCCTTGAGCGGCACCGTGGTCGCGACGTAGGTGCGTTGGTCCGTGTCGATTTCCTGGCGGGTCGGCAGCCGGGTCGATACGTCGGGTTGATAGGTATTCCAGCGCTCCGGATCGGAACTGCTCAGCAGTTTGCCATGCAAACTCAGAATGTGGGCGGAGCTGAGGGTGCGCGCGGCATAACGCGACAACGCGTCGTTCAGCTGCGCCGCGGCAACGAGGGTGTAGTGCTGGTCGTCCATGATGACGGGTTCGGCGACGATCAACACGATCTGGTGATTGCCGATCTGCCGCAGGCCTGAGGCCTCTTCGCCCTTGCGAACGAGATCCATCGTCCCGGCGTCCAGCAGCTGCCGCGGCGTGATCTGGCCTTGGGAAACGAAAACCCGACGGTTCTCGTCCACGAGCGCGACGGCCTCCAGGCTCGCAGCCATGTACCACGTGGGATCCATTTTCAGGATGGACAGCCCTTCGGCGGTCATGTGGCCATTGGCCGTCAATAGGGACAGACTGGACTTGACCGACAAGACTTCCACGGAAATGATTTCTTCCCATAGCGCTTGTTGGGCCGCGATGGACGCGTCCCGCAGATAGTCCTCGAAGAGCCGTTCCCGTATTTTCTCGGCGGTGAACATCGTGCCCAGAAGCAGGGCGAACCCCAGGACGACGATGAGCGTCAGGCGGCTGCGCAGCGACATCATGGCGTTGTTGGTGATGGAAAGGAGTCGGTGGACAAGGCCAGGCGGACGCCGTCGACGTCGGTCAGTTCGGCGATCCGGGGGCGCATGGCGTGATTGAAGTCAAGAGCGAGCAGCTCCGACGCGTAGCGGTGGACGGCCGCATTTTCGTTTGCCGTGCGGGCCTCTTGCGCATAGGCGGCCTGCCAGGCGTTGCGCATGGGGTCGGTGGTGGACAAGTACAGAGACACGTCTTGTTGTTGCGTTCGCGGGCCATCCATCACGTCGTTTCGGGTGGCCGGCTTGTTCAGGTAATGGAACAGGCGCCCCTGGTCCTGGGAAACGCGAAAGGCGACCCAGCCGCCGGCGAGGGCGCCGAGCAGGGCGAACGCGGACAGCATGGCCAGGGAAAGGTTGCGCGCGCTTTGAAATGCGGTGGACAGCATGATGGGCGTGGTGCTGACGGCCAAGCGTCCCCAGACTTTGCCGTTGACCCGGATTTCCTGGGTCACCATGACCTGTTCCTTGTTGCCGTTGCCGGCCGAGGCGACCGTTTCCCCATTGGGCGCCAGGACGGTGACCGCTGAAATTCCCGCTACGCGGCTCATTCTTCTGTGCAAGGTGAGTTCCAGATCGGGTAAGGCTTGCAGCGGGATATCCAGCGAGGCCGCGCGTTCGAGCTGCTGCCCCAGCGTGCGGCTGACGGAGGCGGCCAGGAACTCGGCCTCGTCCTCGCCTTCGTCGGCCAGTTTCTGGTGCAAATCGATCAGCGCGATGCCGTTGGCGGCGCCGGCCGTCAGCAGGACGATCAAGAAACCTATGACGGCGCCATAAATGATGTTGCGTCGCTTCAGCCGTCGCAGCGAAACAGGATCAGAGTGCATTATCGAGCTCTTCGAGGGTTGACGTGGCGCGTTGAATGTCGTTTCGTTGGTCGGCATGCCGGCTTTTGAATGCGGTGGCCGCATCGCTCAGCGCGCAAGGCCGGCCGTTCTTGGGCGGCGGCTGGTCCTCCGAGGCGGCGAGTATCCGTGCAACGCGCGAGTAAGGGCGCAGCAATACGCGACCGGCCAGGAAGGCCAGCAGCATCGTCGCGCTTGCGAACAACACGGTCAGCGTCGCGACGTTCGTAACGGTTTCCAGCCAGGTTTCCCACGATGTGGTGGCCTGGGAGCGCAGGGTCGTAATGGCGATCCCCACGCTTGCGGGGCGAAACTCGTCGCCGACATACATGCCGGTCGCCACTTCGTGCGTGCCGACGATGCGCCATGAGTCCGTGTTGTTCATGTGGTCGAGCCAGGCCTGGGGGGCGGCGCTGCCGCGCGTGCCTGGATCGGTGCTGTACAGGATGGTGCCGTTGGCCGAATAAATGTCGATGGCGAGCATGTCGATCGCCCCTATGCGTTCCCGCTCGATTATGGCTTGCATCATATCCATTTGATCGATCTCCTGTCCGATCAGGAGATTGGCTTCGATCGTGCGGGCCAGCGCCCTGAGAAGATACTGATTGTGTACCTCCATGGTATCGTCGTTGAAATGTTGCAGCGCGTTCGCGGACAGCCATGCATTACTCAGGATGCTGACGACGACGAACAAGGATAGTATCCAGGCAAGGCGCGTCGTGATGCTCATGATGGGACCGCCTCGGCATGCGTAGTGGTGTCGACCAGGAGATATCGGGTGCCGGACGTCGTTCTGGCGGCCAATCCGCGCCAGCCGTTTCGCAGCAGCGCCGCTTGCTGGTCGAGGTCCGTGTCCGTGATCGGTCTGGATGCATCGACGGCAGTCGGCGTCGGGAAAGCGCCGGCCGCCGGCTCGCGGGTCAGCATATAGCGCAGAGCATCGCCATAGCGGCGCCGCAGACTCACGATCTGGAACCCCGCCAGCAGCATGTTTTGCCAGCTGGGCGCGTTGCCTGGCGCGACCGTCGCATAGAAATGACAATGCTCGCCGGCATGCAGGACGCGTTGGTGGATCAAGGCGAGCTGCAAACCCACGCCGCGCCAGGCGGGCATGACCGAGGCCCCGGCCAGCTTGGCGATCGGCCGGTCCCGCCAGCCGAACCAGGCTTCCGGCTGCTCTTCCGAGCCCCAGGCGCGCTGTATGACGCCGTACGCGACCAATTGCCGCTCGGGGGTGATGACGCCCAGTATCGTTCCATCGCCGTTGAGCAAGCGCGCAAAGAATTCGCGGCTTTCGGGCTTGATGATGTCGACGCCGGCATTTCCTATGGCTTGGCGGTGCAGCGCATAAATCTCGTCCAGGTCTCCGGCGTCGAGTTCACGCCAGGACAAGTCGGGACATGGCAGCGGAATGGTCGGCAAAAATGTCATGTCGAGGAATAATCCGGAGGTGTATGTCTGACGATTTCCATATGGCTGAGCAGATCCAAGGGGGGATAGAAGCCCAGCGCATGGGCGGTGTTGATGTTCAGGACGATGGTGAAGCGCCGCAGCGTCTCGATCGGGATGTTGGCGGAGGAGCCTTGCTCCAGCATCTGCAGGGCCTTGACGGCGGCGAGCTGCCCGATGGAGAAATAGCGGCTGATCATGCCGGTCAGGGCGGTATATTGGCGCACGGCCAGCTCGGCCGCGCCGAAGGTGGGAAGCCGCTGCGCCAGGCAGGCCGGCAGCACCCGGTCGTAGACCGTGCCCAAGTAAGTATCGGGCGCCAGGTACAGCCATTCGGCGCCTTCGGCCCGCAGGTCGGCGATCATGTCCGTGATACCTTCGCTGGTGGGTCGTCCTTGCGCATCGAGCTTGAACGTCTTGTGCAAGGCGATCTTATTGTCGACGGCGCACAGCCCCGAGATTTCCTGCGCGATGACTTGCGAATTACGCTCGGTGGAAGAGTACAGCAGGCCGATTTTCTCGAAATTGCGATACGTGGAGATGAAGCGCAGCTGGCGCTCGGTGGGGACGACGTGGATGACGCCGGTAACGGCCCGGCCCGGCGTCTCCAGCGACGGCACGATCCTGGCGCCCAGCGGAGAGGTGACCAAGGCGAATACCACGGGGATTCCTCGCAGCTTGCCGGATGGGTCCGGAGCGTCGTAGGTGCCCGCCACGCCCAAGGTGATCGGCGTGCCCCACGTATAGATCAAATCCGGCGACAGACGGTCGATCTCGTCCAGGACGGCGGGCAGGCGGGAGATGTTCTGGTTCAGGTCGCGGTATAGAATTTCGCCCGTGAATCCGGATGCGGCCAGATAATGGCGAAAGCCCGACTCGGCATCGGTCAGGCCGCGATAAGTAATCATCAAGATGCGCTTTCGCCCGTTCGCCTTGGCAAGCCTGGGGGCGCCGATCGAAGCGGCGCCACACAGCATGCCGGTCAGCAGTCGGCGGCGGATGGCGGACGTGGATGTTTTGGGCCTCGTCATGCTGCGACTCTCAGGGATGGATAAACTAATACTCTAGATTAAGCATTAGTAACCGCGCAGTCAAAAACGTTCCCTATTCACTATCCTTTTTACGTCGTTTGCTTTCCGTCGTGCCACGATGGGTGGCCGGGCGGGGTTGGGGGTTGCGCTGAATATATATTATCGAGATGCAGGCTCTTATAGAAATTGACACAGGAAGCCTTGGGCTATAGAAGCGAATTCGATTTTCTATTCGTATAGCAATACTGTGCGATCCTCAAACAAGGTATATAGTTGACGCATAGGTGGGTACAGGAGAAGCCTTGATGTCGGAGCGTGTATTGAGCATATTGCTCTCAGAGCTTGGAAGCTTGCTTGGGATTGAAAGTCTTTGTACGGACCAGGACGGGCTTTGTCAGCTTGTGTTCGATCGTCGCCATGTCGTTCATCTGATGGGCCATCCTCGTGGTTACTTGTTGATTTCGTGCCGCATAGCTGTGCAATCCGGCCATCCAACGCCGGATGCCGTGTTTTTGCGGGCGAACTATGCGCAGGCTGCGGGCGGCATTGTGTTGGCGAGAACGCCGGAGGGGCATCCTTGCGCCCAGGTCGCGGTCGAGTTGTCTTCCGCCCGCGCTCACGACGTGCTTGAATTGCTGGATAAGTTGATCGTCGAAGCCGAGCGATGGGAACGCCATCTCCAGAGCGCGCAGGATAGTCCCGACGGCCCGCGCATGACGCACATGAGAGGTATCGTTTAACTGTTTTCGTCATTTATTTTTTTCCGAACCTCGGAACCGGAACCAACTTGGCCGTTACATACTCTATATCGAAAAGCCTCCATATAATTTTTTCAAAGGAGTAAGTATGACGGCACGTTACAAGGCGATTCTGTCGGAATTGGCGTTTGAGGTCGGTCTCGAATCCGCGGACGATTTGCTTTCCACGGAAGAGTTGATCATCGGCGAACGCGTCATCGGCTTCAGTTATGAACCTTATGACGTAAATGATCCCGTCGATGGCGACATCGTGTTTTTCGCTGTGTTGGGTGGCGTGCCTTCAGGCCGAGAGCTCGGCTTTTACCGGCTGTTGCTGGAGGCGAACCATCTTTGGGCGGGCACCGGCGGCGCCGTACTCGGGCTCCAGCGCAATACCGGGAATGTCGTGCTGGCGGCACGCTTGCCCTTGGAGCGATTGCAGGCCGACCACTTGGCCGGCGCTCTCGAGGCGTTTGCCGAGACGGCGGACTTCTGGGCCGACGTTCTGGCTGGGAAACGGACCGACTCGGGGTCTGAATCGTTTTTGTTGCAAGCTTGAAAAAGGAGCCTCCATGAAGCTGACAATGACGGATACAGTGGTAAAAGGCCATGGAACGATGGATAGCGTGCCGGCTGAGCCGCAAGATTCCTCCAATCATCGCGCATCGATCGAACCGCGCAGTCGCGGCGTTTCCCCCATGTTTGAGGACAAGCAGGTAAGGGCCGGCGATGGTACGCAACGAAACCAGGTGATTCAGGGCGCCGGGAGCGTCGGCGGGTTCTGGTCCAAGGCTTCTCATGTATTCGGTCGTCTTGCCAACGCCTTGACGGGCATATTCTCGTCGACGGCGCGTGAGGCGCGTGTTGAGGCGGCATTCAGGCTGAGCAATGCCGATATGATAAGTGCCCTGGGCGTGCCCCGCGATGGGAACAGCCTGGCGATGGACGGTGCGGTGCTCTCCCGATTGCAGGACCATGCGCAGAAGAACGGCAGCCCGCTTGGACGCGAAGAAATCCGGGAGCTGGTTGCCGTGGGAGAGCGGCTGTCATCGGCCTTGAAAACGACCGACGTGGAGACACTTAAGAGGGAGGGTGCGCTCAAGGTGCCTTCCGAGAACGGCGACTTTACAGTCAAGAGCGGCATATACACCAGCAGGGCGCTTTCCTGGTACATGATGGCGATGGCGGCGCAGCGGGATGAGACGCGGCCCGACGGAGTCGAGGGTTCCGTGGCGTCGAGCGGCGGATTTATCCTCAAGGATCCCGACCATAAGCTTTATACTTTCCTGAGCCAAGCCCCGACGAGCTCCACGCGCATGTCGACTCATATAACTGAGCGAAGCGCCACGCAAGATCGGTATAAGTTGTTCGGACTGTTTTCGTTGTCGGGCAAACCAGCCCAGATGGGAATCGAGGATTACAGCAGCCGTTTCCCCGGCAAGGGCGGGTGCATCCTGTTTGACCGGCTGACCAACGGCGAAACGTACGTGAAATTCGAGAGCGTGGGTTGCCCGTCTTTGTTCGGCGCAACGGAGCCGCATGAAACCGATGTGAAGGCCGGACGTTTCATCAGCGCTGTGGGACGCAATATCGGACACATGTTCAACTTTTTGCAGACCCGAAGCGGCCCCAGCGAATCGGCGACGGAATCCGTGCGCCAGGAACACGCGCACAAGGGGATGCTCAAGAAACCCGTTTACGAGCCGTTTATCGAGCTGGCCAAGCGTGCTCGTGCGCTGGGAGCGGACGTGCCTTTACTGGCCAAATCTCAATCCGCCATGAAGGAGCAGGCCAAGCATACGGGCCTGCCGTTCATCATGAGCTTCGTCGTGGATGTAAAAGCTTGGGCGGAACAGCCGCATGACGACAAGACGGATCGCTCGGAGCTCGGCCGGATGGCGGAAGAGCTCGAAATGAACATTCAGATAGCCTGCAGCCGCTTGGGCTGGCAATCCGATCATCTGGGTATCGAACGGCGCGGTGCGGAAGTGCATCTCGCGCTGGCGTAAGCGCGTTGAAAAGGCGGCCCGACAGATCGATGTCGGACCGCCGGCGGCGCGCGCTGGCGCGCCGCCGCAGCGGGATGGGGGCGTCAGGCGGATTTCTGGATGACGCTTTTCAGCGAGTCCGAGATTTGCTTGGTGATCGTGCTCTGAACATCGACCATCATCGTCCATTGCTGGACTTCCTGCTGCATCATCAGCAGGTCCGTCTGAGAGACGGAGCCGTCGGGATTATTGCCGATTCTCGCCAAAGTTTCGCGCAGCTTGACCTCATAAGCGCGCATTCCCTGGTATACAGTCTCGTTGAGATAGCTGAGACTCATTCCACCTGAGCCGACTGGGGTGATTTCCGCCATGATGATCTCCTGATTTAGAACCGGTTTACGAAGTCTTGCCCGATGAGGAATGCCTGTCCAATATTTCCTGCGCAGCCAGGAACGCGTCGGCCAATGCCGTGCTGACCTGAAAATCCGCAGGGGACAGCCCCTGTTTTACATTCGCCCGAAGCCGGGACTCTGCAGTGTGAAGAGCCTGCCGAATCTGGGAGCGCAATGCGCCGCCTTCGGGCCCCGCCAAGCGGGCTTCCAGGTCGATGATGGCTTCTTGCATGAAACGAGTGCTTTATAAAGTGTGCTGGACCATACTCATATGGTCAATGCTACGGTAGTTAAGTATTGGTGGCAAGTGCGTCACGATAGTTCCCTTGGCCTGGATCAACGCTCGATGACGATACGCTCGTCCGATTGCAGAATGATGCGCCGTGGTTCGATCGCTTCCAGACGATAGCCGTCATGGCTGCCGCCGACCAGAATTTTTTGGCCGTTCGCAAGGACGATATACGGCTGCGCGCCGCTTACGATCGTGCGAATCTCGAAAGGCGCATCCCGATTGTCGATGTTTCCCGACGCTGACAGTCTGGCAATAGGTCCGTGGGTGTCGTTGAAGTCGGCTATCAACGCCTGTAGGGCGCTGTACTGGGCTCTATTCTGTACCGTGGCGGTCACGACCAGCTTTTTTTCCTGCCACGCCAGGCTGGCGTCGGTAAAGCCTGCGGCGAGCAATTTTCCCAGCAAGCGCTTCTGAACGTCGTCGGCCAGCATGATGGATGCCGAGTCGACGGTCAGGCCCGGGAACTGGGTGCGCAGTATGTTCAGGACGCG
This sequence comes from uncultured Burkholderiaceae bacterium, assembly GCA_964551305.1. Classification (GTDB taxonomy): domain Bacteria; phylum Pseudomonadota; class Gammaproteobacteria; order Burkholderiales; family Burkholderiaceae_B; genus JBAZDC01. Next base: position 39,589 of record CAZKBT010000007.1, on the reverse strand, counting down.
ATCGAGATGGTCCTGGTCGAGCGCGACGCCTTCGATCCGGACTTTGCCGTTATCCATGTAGTGGGCGTCGTAGTAGACCGGCTGAGCGGCCAACGCGGCGTCGATGCGCTGGACGATCTCGTCTTCGACCTGGATGCCCAAGCCGGGCATGGGCCATATGCGCGTCATGGCGAGCGCGACTTTGTCGCGTTCTTCGGCGGTGCGCGTCCAGCCGCTGACCAGAACGGTACCGTTGGCCTGTCGGACCGCGGTCAGTCTGTCCGATACGCCGAGCGAGGCCAGCGCTTCGTCGATCTTTCGTATCGAAGCCTGGATCGCCAGGTCCCGCTCGGCGGCGGCATCTCCCTGGACGAGTGTGCCGTTTGCCGAGCGTTTCGATAAAAGCGCGGCGCTGGCCGCCATGGCGACCAGCAGGCACGCGAGGATGCTCAGGTAGATCACGCGGTTCTTTCTGTCGGGCGGCGGATTTTTTGCGAGGATGCCGTCCGGCGCAGCGGTTTCCGATTGCGGCGTGTCCGGTGCCGGCGATTCATTCTGATTTTCGGGTTCGGACGACATATCGGCATTGTCCGTGGTGGGTGTTGGTATCGGGTCGGGCGCTTGAACCCAAGGCTGGCCGGCCCGCGCGATAGTCAGCCAGACGGAGCCGAAGAGCACGGGCTGGTTCAGCGCCGCCTGGACGCTTTCCCGGCCTATGCTCCATGCATCGTCGAACAAAAACAGCGGGCTGGCTTCGATGGGCGTGGGTGTGGCGGCCAGGATGAAGTCGCAGTCCATCGTCGTACCGATGCACTGGCCATGTTGGACGGGTGCGTGCGCTCCCGTCTGCGTGCCTGAAAGAATACGCAGCTCGAGCGCATCGTCGGGAGCGGCGAATTCTGAATGTGCTGCCTCGGTCATGCTTGCAGTTCAATGCGGGCCAAGGGCTGGACATTGATTTCCTGGGTCAATTCTTGGTAGGACAGGACCGGCAATTCATAGAGATCCTGCTCGATCAGCTTGCGCACGTACCGGCGAATGTCCATGGAAGTGAGTAGAACGGGCTTTTGTGATTGCGTCAAGGGGCCGACGGCCTTCTTGATATTCTCGAGCAGGGTTTTTCCTGTGCTCGGATCCAGGGCCAAGTAACTGCCTGCCGAGGTTTGGCGAATGGCATTGCGTACGGTGTCTTCCACCACGGGCGCCAGCAGATAGGCAGGCAGCAGATTCTGGCCGCTGGAATATTTGTGGCTGATATGCCGCTTGAGGGCGATACGGACGTATTCCGTCAGCAGTACCGTGTCTTTTTCTTTTTGGCCCCATTCGATCAACGCTTCCAAGACCGTGCGCAGGTTGCGTATCGAAATACCTTCGGAAACCATGCGCTGCAGGATTTCCGCGATCTTCTGGGCGGGCATGACGCGGAGCACTTCCTTGCTCAAGTCGGGAAAATGCGTTTCCATGGCGGTCAGCAGAGACCGCGTTTCCTGGATGCCGATGAAGTCGGACGCATACTTTTGCATGACATACGCCAGATGCCAGCTCAGTATCTGGTTGCTGTCCATATAGGGCACACCGGCGGATTCCAGCGTGGGAATCTCCGTGTCAGCTACCCATAACGAAGGTATCTGGGGGAGAAAGTTTGCGCCGGTTTCGACCGAAAGCTGCAAAATGCGCAGATTATTGGGCGTGTCGCGCACAATGACGTGGCCCGGCTTCAGATGGCCCTGCACCACGGGAACCTCCGACAGCAGGATGTGGTAAGTGTCATCGGCGAGTCGTTTATTGAAACGCGCGCGAATGTCGGGAAAGGGTACGCCCAGGTCGAAATAAAGGGCGCGCCGCACCTTCTGCAACTCGTTGTTCAGCTCGTTGGCTTTCAGGAAGGTTTGCAGGTTCGCGGCTACGTCGAGCATCAGCGGCAGCGTGGGAGCGAAGTCGGTGCCGCCGTCGGCCTGGCCGGTTTCGGGCCAGGCGTCCCCGCCGCCGGCGCTTTCCTGCCCGGGTTGGCCGACTTTCTTGGTTTGCTGGTTCGCCCGCATCAAGACGATACCTATCGTGCCCACTACCACGGCAAGCGTCAGGAATATGCCAGTCGGCATTCCCGGAATCAGCGCCATGCCCACCGCTATCGCCGCGGCGATGATCAATGCCCGGGGTTGGGCCAGAACCTGGGCGCCGATGTCCTTGCCCACGTTGGAAGGCTCGCTGCCGGCCTGGACCCGGGTGACGATGATGCCGGCGCAGATAGCGATGAACAGGGCTGGAATCTGCGCGATGAGACCATCGCCTATCGTCAGGATCGAATAGATCTGCACCGCTTCGCCGGCGGTCAGGCCGCGCTGCATGGTCCCGATCAGTATGCCGCCCAATAGGTTCACGGCGACGATGATCAGCCCCGCTATGGCGTCGCCTTTGACGAACTTCATGGCGCCGTCCATGGCGCCGTACAGCTGGCTTTCTTTTTCGACCAGGCTGCGCCGCAGCCTGGCCTCCTCCATCTCGATGGTTCCCGCGCGCAGGTCGGCGTCGATGGACATCTGCTTGCCGGGCATGGCGTCCAGAGAGAAACGGGCTGCGACTTCGGCGACGCGCTCGGCGCCTTTGGTGATGACCACGAACTGGACGATGGTGAGGATCAGGAAAACGACCAGCCCCACGATGAGATTGCCGCCGACCACGAAGTTTCCAAATGTTTCAATGATGTGGCCCGCATCACCTTGAAGCAGGATCAGGCGGGTGGTCGCGATGGATATGCCGAGCCGAAAAAGGGTGGTGATCAGCAATACGGACGGGAACGAGGAAAAGGACAGGGGTGAAGGCAGATACATGGCCACCATCAACAAGATGGCCGATATCGTCATGTTGGCGCCGATCAGCGCGTCGACCAGCGTCGTCGGCAGCGGCAGGATCATCATGAAAATGATGGATACGATCAGGACGGCCAGAACGATGTCGTTGCGGCTGGTCAGTAGCGTAACGGCACGAAGCAGGGCGCTCATGGGCTGATGGTCTCTTGTGGTTGCGTCGGCGTGTCGCCCTGCGCGCCCGCGATGTAAGCGCGCATGGCGGCGGCGGCTTCTTCTTCCCGGTTCAGGGCAAGCAATGCTTGCGCGCGTATGAGATGGAAGGCGGCGTCCATGGGCCCTCGGCGCGCGATCCTGTCCAAATGCCTGAGCGCGGCCGAGGAGTCACCGGTACGCAGAAGGGCCAGGGCCAGGCTTGCCAGATGACGAGGCTCGGCCTGACCCAGCGCATTCAGGGCCTCGAACAAAATGGCGGCTTTGTCGGGGCGGTTGTTTTCCAGAAAAAGGAACCCGAGCAGCTCAAGCAGTTGGGATGGAGGAAACGTGGAATCTTGGGTCATCATCCATGGAACAGTGCATTTCGATACATCGACAGGAGTTCTTGCAGCTTGATTTCGTCGTCGAGAAGATCAGCCGCATTATCCATGCTCTGGCGATCCTTGGGGCGCGAGGTGCCATGTTGACGCAGTTCGACGCGCGTGCGTTTCAACGTGTCGAAAAAAATGGATGGCCGCAGCAGCTCCGCTCCCACGCCGCGCGGCCTCAGGGCCTGCATGAGCATATCGTCGAGTCCGGGGCGCGACAGGAGCCTGTCAAGAGCCGTCATGCCCGTGTCGCCCGCCGCCGGCGTCACTTGTCCGCCGGTCGCGGGCACCGGAGTCTTCAGGTCACGCGCTTGGGGCGCGGCGGGGCTGACGCTTTGCTCAAAACCGGTTTTTGGACCTATCAGATCCGCCATTAAGGCTCCTTGGTATTCGACGACAAGAGTGAGGAGTGTATCGTGCCAGCCCGCGTCGTAGCGAAACAATTCTTCATGCCGCGCTAAAAGTGTTGTATCGTAAGGCTACACTATTTAATGTATGTGAGTAACAAAACGGTTGGAATAGTTCCATCTCGCCTGGGATAATTCACGTATTTCAACTGAGAGTGCTGATTCTTACAGTCGCGGATGGAACCTGCAGTCAGTATGTTGTTACTGATCTTGCGAGGCGGTAATCGCTTGTTACCGACCTTGTTTTCGTAAATGGGAGCGACGGAAATGGTTGGTATACATGGAGCGGGCGTTGGCTGGGTCGCGTCCGCGGCGCGGTCGGAAATTCAAGAGCAGGATGTGGAGACGGTGTTGCTGGTGGTGGAGTCGCAACGCGCCAGATTGCTGGAAACACAACTGGCCCAGCAGATCGAGCATATCAAGGCTCGTAACGAGCGAATAAGCAAATTGAATGACTTGCTTGTAACGTTGAACGACATAAGCAAATATTTCAAGGGCACGGACGGCAGTCATAAAATGCGCGATCAAAAGGGATGGAAGGATGCGGCAAAGAAAAATCCCAAGTTGGCCGAGACTGTCAAGGCGGAACTGCAAAAGGCGTTCGACGAGGCCGGAATGAGTCCGAAGGACCTTGCAGGCACGCAAGGTCTCATCAAATTCTCTACATGCAGCGAGAAAAAGCGAAGTTGGTTCCTGGCCCCTTTGAAAGAAACCTGGGGGGAAGTGGGCGGCATCAAATTCGGTCAATTGTCGTACGCAATTGAGAAGGTAAGGGGCATGATCGACGGTCTGAACAACAGCCAACAGACGGAAACGCTGCGGCTGCAAAGCCTGTCGAACAAGCGGAATGAGGCCTACGATGTGATGAGCAATTTCATCAAGAAAATGCAGGACAACCGGTCCAGCATCGTGGGAAACATGCGGTAACCCTATTGCAATGAACGTTTTTTTCGTGTCATGGAACCGAAATCGTGGTGGACGTTACATACCGTGAGAGAGGTCCGGGTAGTCTACAGCTCAGTGACCTTGCTGGTGAGTGACTTATTTGTTTTTTGACGGCATTGCTGAACTTTCAGGAGAGATGGATGGACAAGGAAACGGATGTTAAGGCATTGATCGAAAGTGCCGAAGCGGCGATACGCGAAGTCGAAAATTCGATGCGATCGGTTTCGGAAAGCTTTTATCGGGACAATGACCTGGACCCCGAGAATATGAAGGATCAGTTGGAGTCCGTGGCCACGGATGAGAGCCGAGCCCAGGCACTTGCGCAGTTCCAGGCGGATATGGAAGCCGCGGAAAACGAAGCGACCGAGGAAATGGCGCGTCGATCGTTCTCTGGTCAAGCCTCCCGCGGTTCGATGGCCACCAAGTTTCCCTTGGCGTAAGCCGGGACGCGCCAGGGTCCACACAGTTACTTATTTATGCGGTTAATTTAGCAAATTTGAGTTAGGAGCAGGAACATGTCAGCTATACAAGGAATGAGCGGAGCGCAATCGGTAACTTCGCTGAGCGCGGATGCGCTGGATATCGAAACCCTGCTGTTGTCGGTCCAGTCGGATCGCGCGCGGTTGTTGGATACGCAACTGGCCCAGCAGATAGATCTGATCAAGGACCGCAACGCTAAAGTGGACAAGTTGAATAACTTGCTCACGAGCTTGACGGACTTGAGCAAGCTTTATGGTAGCACCGACGGCACCGCGAAACTGGAAGACCAGAAGGGGTGGAAAGACCTGTCGGACACTCAGAAAAAAGAGGCGAAGGAAAAGCTGGATGCCGCTCTTAAAGAAACGGGCCTTACCATGGCCGATCTTGCCGGCGCGCAGGGAGCCATTGATACCAACAACATGGGCAAGATCACGCTGGGTCAAGTAACGGTGGCGGTTGAAAAGACCAGAGGCATGATCGATAGTTTGAACAACACCCAGCAGATGGAAACGTTGCGGATGCAAAGCTTGTCGAACAAGCGCAACGAAGCCTACGACCTTATGACCAACTTCATCAAGAAGATGCAGGATAACCGGTCGGGCATTATTTCCAACATGCGGTAATCACTCCCAGGAGAGCGTCGTGACCCAGGAAAACGCAAGCGAAATAGACGAAGGCACCTACGAGGCGATCAATGGATTCGTCGAGCAGTTCCGCAACGGCGGCGTCGCCGGCCAGCTCCTCGATATCACCGAGGAGGAGTGCGAAGCGCTGTATGCGCTTGGATACTCCTTGTACCAGCAGCAACGGTACAACGATGCATTCAAGGCGTTTTCCTTGCTGGTCATATACGACCACCTGGAGCCTCGCTATCAAATGGCTTTGGGGGCAAGCGCCCAGGCGTTGGGCCGGTTCGAGGATGCTTTGCGGCAGTATGCCGTCGTGGCTGTCATGCGCATAGACGATCCGACGCCTTTGTTTCATAGCGCGGAATGCCTGATCGCCATGGGCCATACGGCTCAGGCGGTGGAGTCTCTGGAGCTGGCCATCGAAATGGCCGAGGCGAAGGGAAACGAGGCGTTGCTCGCCAAGTCGCGGGCGATCCGGGAGAAGCTGCTCAGCGTCGGTAAAAGCCAGGCTTGAGTAGCGGAAAGCACCATAGGGTTTCACGAACAGGAGAACAGAATCATGAGCGTATCCTTTACAACACCGAACACGACCTTGCCCGGCGCCAATGTGCATGGCGCCGAGTCGTCCGGCGCGCCAAAGGCCGCGCACGATGCGGTCAAAACCAAAGGCTTGGACAAAACCGTCCTTTTCGAGGATGTCGAAGGCGACGACAAGACTGTTGATCGCGAGATGGACGATATCGAGGTTCCTGTGCCTGTCAATGTCGCCGAAGCCAAGACGTCGGCAGCAGTGTACAGTCTGACGACCACGGTGCAGGCGGACATTTATGCGTTCATGCACCTGATGCAGCAAATGCTTCAGACCATGCGCACTTCCGATAAAGAACTCAGGCACGCCGAGACGCAAGCCGGCGTGGCGGAGTTGATGAGCGGCGCCAAAGAAATGGAAGAGGCTGCTGGAAAAAGGCTGTCCGCAGCCCAGACCCAGGCCTGGTTTGCAATAGGCGCGGGAACGGCCACGGCGGTTGCCGGAGGTGTTTCGGCTTTCGGTACCTACAAATCGGCCCAATATGGCAAGCAAGGTGAGGCTGCGACATTGAGTGGAGATATGGAACTCGCAAGCAGCCATAACGCGAGCGCATCGAATTGGGGCAATCTCGCGAGAACATCAGGGACGGTGATCGGATCGGAAGGCGGTCTGAGCGGCGCGACGCAGGGATTCGGGCGACTGCTGGCGGCCTCGGACAATGCGTCGGCGGAAAAGCATGATGCCGAGAAGCTTAAGCACGAAGCGGCTTCCAGGGTTCATGAGCAAGAGAGCGCCGATGCGCAGACCAGAGCCCAGCAGTATTTGGATATGATCCGCGATCTGCAAGGCAAGCTCTCGACGATGGAGCAGTCGAACAGCGATACGATTCGCAACGCCGTCCGTAGTTAGCGGCGGGGTGGGCATGGCTAATGCGGCATCGGTAACAACATGATCGAGTGTCGCGAAACGGAATAGGACATGGAGAAGGCAATGGCATCAATTCCATCAAACGGACTGACGGGCGCCACTTTGCATCCGCACGAGCAAGTCGGCGGCGAAGGCCTGGCGGCGCCCAAGGACACGGGCCGCGCGAAGTCGACCTCGGGTCATGAGAAGGTGGGCCTCTTCGACGAGGCCGGCCATCTCGACGAGGGGCAGCCCATCGGGGCCGGCGCAACGCAGACGGGTGGCGTGTTGTCTCTGCCGATATTGGATGCGCCGCTGCAGGCCCCTTCCATTGACGACATGGCCGACGTGATGCGTGATTTGAACGAACGCGTGCGTGGCGGCCAATTGAAGTCGGCGGCCGGCGCCGTCGAAGCGTCGCGGGCGAAAGCGGACCAGAATACGGCGAAGCGTCTCGAGAAAATAGACGAATGGACCAAGAAGTGCGAAGAGGCCGCCAACCGGAGCTGGATAAGCAAGCTTTTCAGCTGGGTGGGAAAGATCGCCGCAGTCATCGCATCGCTTGTCGGGTTCGTGGCGGCCGGCGGGCTGTCCATTTTCTCGGGCGGCGCGGCCACGCCATTGATGGTCTTGGCCGGCGCAGCCTTGTTTGCTTCGGTCATGGCATTGGCGGATCAAGTATCGCAGGAATTGGGCGGGCCTCAGATCTCGATAGGGAATCTGGTGAAGACAATTGTCAGCAAGACCTTGCAAGCATTCGGCGTGCCGGAAGAAACGGCCGATGCGATTGGAAAAGGGGCCGCGGGCGCTCTGGGTGTCATGATTCCCGCCTTGTTGTTGCTGGAACCCACTCTGCTATCGGATCTGGTTGCTACGGTTTGCAAGGCGGCCGGCATGAGTGAAGAGGCGACGGCGAAGGTCGCGATGATCGTCGGGGCCGTAACTGCCATCGCCGCGGCCGTCGTTATGTTCGTCTTGGCGAGAAAGGTACCGGACCTGTCCGTCGTGGGTAAGCTCGCCGGCGCCGGCGGCCAGGTCGTCGGCGGGTTGACGACGCTGGGCAAGGGCATCAATGACATGGGCTTGGCCAAAATCCGCAACGAGGGAGAGAAAGCGCTGGTCGAGCAGAAAAAGCTGACCGCGATGATGGTGCAACTCCAGCAGACCATGGAGGATCAGGCTCAGGAGATCAAGAAACTCATCGAGCAGATGGATGAAGGCGTGCAGGCGGTGAGTAAAATGATAGCGGGGGCTACGGATAGCATGTCGCTGATCAGTCGCAATATCGGCCAAAGTTCGAGAGCATAAGAGGAGTCCAGCATGACCAAGGAAAACACCGTGAAGACGCAGGGCGAGGGACGCAGCACATGGGCGCAGACGTTGTATGACGAGCTGAACGCGCTGCCGAGCGCATCCCGCTTGTCGAACGAGCAGCTTGAGGTCATCTACGCCATGGGCTACACCCATCTTACCCAGCGGCAATATGACCAGGCTCTTTCGTTCTTTCTCGTTTTGAGCTTATATGGGGCGACACGGCGCCACTATTTGATGGGGCTGGCCTATTGCCTGCAGATGCTCGAGCGCTACGATGAGGCGATAGATAAGTATTCGTTGGCGCTCGTGCTTCATCCGAAGCGTTATGATGCGGCGCTTAGAATAGTCGAGTGCTACTTGGCTTTGGAGAATCTAGAAGAGGCTCGCAGCATGTTGGGTTGGCTCGAAGAGATAGACCGGGCAAGCCCGCAAGGGCAGCCCTGGGGCGGGAAAGTCAAGGCCTTGCGGGAAGTGCTCGGTGCAAAGCGTTCGAAGGACTAGATGATTAGCGATACCCAGGTTCGCACAGCGCATTTACAAGCCGTCTCCTCGGAGACGGCTTTGGCGTTTCTGAAAGAAAACCTGAATATGCTTGCCGAGGTCGGTTTTCTGGGGGCCGCGCGCGGGGATGTCGCGCGCGCGGAGCGGATTTTCAAGCCGCTGGCCCTGGTGCGGCCGGGTCGGGCGTTCCCGTTGATCGGGCTGGCGGTCGCCTACATGAATGCCGGGCGCGCCATCGACGCCGTGCGTATTCTGGAAGGTGCTCCGTCATTGTCCGATCCGGCCGAGCGGCAGGTGCTGGACGTGTGGCGGGGCTTTGCCTTGCAGCAGGCTGGAAACCTGCATGCCAGCCGAAGGCTGCTGGAAAGGGTCGTGCGCCAGGCGGACCAGGGCGGCGAGACGGACCCCCAGGCGTTGGCGATGGCGCGGGCTTTATTGGGCGCGAAGAGGTCCGCATCCGGGTGAGCAGGCGCGGTTTCTCGCATTTTGTCTGAAAACTTTTAATTGCCAAGGAAAGAGTTATGGCTATCGAATCAGTTACCGTCCAAGCAGTCCAGACTGCAATGCTTTCCGAAGCGCCTGCGCGTGCGGCTCCTTCCGAGCTTGCCGTCGAGCAGTTCAATGCGGTGATGAACGCGCCGTCCCCCGCCGTGTCATCCAGCTCCGGCGCCCAGGCCGCGGGCGGCTCAGCCGCCGCTCCTGTCGATGACGGACCGGCCAGTTTGGGCAGCCGTATCTTGTCGGGCCTGGAGCGCAGCTCGACCGAGCTATCCTCGCGATGGAATTCGATTTCGACGCGACTGGACCAGACTGCCTCCGCGCCGCGCCTATCGGACATGCTGCGGGTACAGGCGGACCTGCTGCAGGTTTCCGTGCAGTCGGAGATGGTCGGCAAAGCGGTTTCGAAATCCACTCAGAATCTAGACAGCATGGTCAGGATGCAGTGATATGGCTGTAATGACATTCATGGCCGCGGCGGCATCGCGACTGTATGGCGCATCGCGGCGGACGATGCGGTATTTGTGTTTCGGTGTTTGCGTCATTCTGCTCGCGGCATGCTCCGGCAAAGTCGACGTGTTGACGAACGTTACGGAGTCGGTCGGCAATGAAGTGCTGGTCGCCTTGCTGGATGCGGGCGTCGATGCAGGCAAGATCAACACCAAGGACGGCGTTACGATACAGGTTCATTCCGATCAGGTGGCTTATGCGCTGGATGCGTTGAATGCGCTGGGCCTGCCCCGCGAACGATACGACGGCATGGGGCAGATCTTTCGCAAAGAGGGCCTCGTTTCTTCGCCTCTGGAAGAGCGTGCGCGGTATATCTATGCGCTATCGCAGGAACTGGCCAATACGTTGTCGCAGGTGGATGGCGTCGTCACCGCGCGCGTGCACGTGGTGTTGCCCGAGCGCGGCGGCATCGGCGAGTCCACCACGCCGTCGACCGCCGCCGTTTTCATCAAGCATCGGCCCGACTACAACCTGGACGCGTTGCAGCCCCAGTTTCGGCAGTTGATTACGCATAGCATTCCGGGGCTGTCTAGCGACCGGGTCTCCGTCGTATTCGTTCCCGCCCAGCCTGCCGCGGATCGACTGAGCGCGAGAAGCGACAATGAGCGCGTTGTCCCGGGCTTGGCTGGCTGGCTGGCGCCGATCGTCTCTGCGCTGATCCTCGTTTTGATCGTGGCGGCCGCTGGGTTCTGGCTGATGTGGCGCCGCCGCAAGCGCGTGCCTGATGCGCAGGAGGCCGCATGAACTTGCCGATTGCCGATGGCGTCCCGCGCACGAAGGAAAGGCCGGTTTCCGGAAACGGCGGATCCTGGCGGCCGGAGGTGATGATGTTCAATCTTATGCCCAGCCTGACCTTGCATCCCGAGCGCCGCTCCCAATTCTCGGGCGGCCATGACTGGAGCTTCGTCGGCGATACGAATGAAAGCCATGCCATCATGCATAGGCATTGGTCTCGGTCGATACTCAAGGCTCTGCGTTTGGAGGAGCGTTTCGTAGAAGATGCGGACAGTCTGGCGCTGCGCGTGGCATTGCTGCCGGCCGATGAGCTGGACCGGCTTGCCCGCTGGTTGGGCATCCGGCTTTGCGCCGTGCCTTTCAGGACCGCCATTCGCGGCGAAGACGTGAGGCGCATGATGGGCTCGGCCGATGCGCACGAGATCGAGACGTTGCGCCAGTCGGCCGACGAGTTGCAGATCGCGTTTTACGAGCCGGCGCGCGGCTGGTCCGTCGAGCAGGCCTTGGCGAACTATGCCGAATTGGGCGTCGCCGCGTTGTTGCATGCATGCGAGCCGGCCGGCGAGGCGCTGGGTATCCGGCTCGCGTTGAAGCTCGCGCCGGCAGGCTATTGGGATGCGATGCCCGACGGTTTGGCGTTGCAGGAGTCGATCGCGCTTTACATGCGGAAGGGTGCGGCATGAAGTTTCTTGTGCCGCGCGATCCGTTGGCGCCTCGCGCGCTGGAGCCCGTCAAGCCGATGGCGGAGGCCAAGGTGCTGCGAGCCGGCGAATACGCCGCATGGCGCGAGGCCGGCGATCTGGTCGCCGACGCGCGGGAGCAGGCGGCGCGTATCCTGGCCGGCTCCCAGGAGGCGTTCGACAAGGAATGCCGGCGTGGCTTCGAGCACGGAGAGCGGCAGGCGAAGCAGGCTCAGGCGGAGGCGATGATAGAGATCATAGGCCGCAAGGTCGATTATCTTGAAAGCGTCGAGCATGACGCCATCGATCTGGTCATGGGAGCGGTACGCAAAGTGGTGGACGGCTTCGACGATGAAGCCAAGGTGGCCGCGGTGACGCGCAACGCGCTGGCGGTGCTGCGCAATCAGAAGCAGATCACGTTGCGCCTGCATCCGGATGAGCTCGATCATGCCAAGGCCAATATGACGCAGTTTCTGGCCGCCTTTCCAGGCATCGGCTTCATCGACCTGGTGGCCGACGCGCGTCTGGCGGCGGGGTCCTGCATTCTGGAAAGCGGCATAGGCATCGTCGAAGCAAGTCTGGAAGACCAGATCGCGGCGCTGGATGCGGCTTTCAAGCGTGTGCTGGGAAATCGCAAGAGCTAGGGGCCGGCATGGGGCAATTCGACTACATCACCAATATGCTCGAGATGGCGCTGCACGATACGCAGACGCTGCGCGTCAAAGGACGTGTCGTCCAGGTGGTGGGTACCATCATCAAAGCCGTCGTTCCTGCGGTGAAGATCGGAGAAGTATGCGTATTGCGCAATCCCGGAGAACCTTTCGAAATGCGGGCTGAGGTGGTGGGATTCGCCCATGACGCTGCGCTTTTGACGCCTATAGGAGATATGTTCGGCATTTCCTCGGTCACGGAGGTCATGCCCACGGGAAGCGCGCACCGCGTTGCGGTGGGGCCGAGTTTATTGGGGCGAGTGCTCGACGGCTTGGGAAGGCCGTTGGACGAGAACGAGCGCGGGCCTCTGGAAGCCACGGCGTACTATCCGGTATTCGCGGAAGCGCCCGACCCGCTGACCCGGCGCATCATCAGCCGGCCGTTGGAGCTGGGCGTGCGTGCCTTGGACGGCTTTTTGTCGTGCGGCGAAGGCCAGCGCATGGGTGTCTTCGCCGCTGCCGGAGGGGGAAAATCGACGCTGATGGGCATGCTTGTCAAAGGCGCGGTCGTCGACGTCACAGTCATCGCGTTGATCGGCGAGCGCGGTCGTGAAGTGCGTGAGTTCCTGGAGCATGAGCTGGGCGAGGAAGGGCGCCGCAAAAGCGTCATCGTGTGCGCGACCAGCGACAAGTCGTCGATGGAACGGGCCAAGGCCGCTTATGTCGCCACGGCGATCGCTGAATATTTCAGGGACCAGGGCATGAAAGTCCTGTTCCTGATGGATTCGGTGACGCGCTTTGCCAGGGCGCAGCGCGAGATCGGATTGGCTGCCGGCGAGCCGCCGACGCGCAGGGGCTATCCGCCGTCCGTATTCGCGACTCTGCCGAAGTTGATGGAGCGCGTGGGCATGAATGAGCATGGTTCCATTACCGCGCTCTATACGGTGCTGGTCGAGGGGGACGACATGACCGAGCCGGTGGCGGACGAGACGCGGTCGATACTCGACGGCCATATCGTGCTTTCGCGCAAGCTGGCGGCGGCCAACCACTACCCCGCCATCGATATTCTGCGTTCGACCAGCCGGGTGATGCATGCCGTCGTCAGCCGCGAACATCAGGCCATGGCGGGGAAGATCCGGCAGCTGATGGCCAAGTACGAAGAGGTGGAGCTGCTGATCCGGATAGGAGAATACAAGCGTGGCGGAGACGCATTGACGGACGAGGCGATCGACAAGAACGAGGCCATACGGAGCCTTTTGGTGCAGGCCACGAACGAGTTCACGTCGATGAATGAGACGATAGAGCGCATGCGCGCCATCGCGGAGCCGTCATGAGCACGTTCGACGATATGCTGAGCATAAAGCGACACCGCGAAAGCGAGGCCCAGCGACACTTCCTGGCGTGCCAGCGCGAGCACCAGGAGGCCGAGCAACGGCATGCGGACGCGCAACAGGAACTGTTCCGGTTTCAGGAAACGGCCCGCCAGCGTGAATTGGACATGTATGCCGAGCTTTGCAAGAGGGCTGTGAGGCGGCAGGACATCGAGCACGTCTATGCGTGCATAGCGACGTTGCGAGAGCAGGAGCAGCAGCATCGCGCCAGGCTCGCGCAGCTCGATGAAGAACGCGAGCGCGCCCGCGAGGTAAAGATCGAAGCGCAAGAACAGTATCGCGAGGCCGGACGCAATACCGAGAAGTTCATCGAGCTGGTTCGGCTGCATTCATTGGAGGAAGCGCTCGAAAATGAGCGTCGCGAGGACAATGATATGGAAGAGGTCGCCGCGCTTGCCTGGGGGCGGGTGGAGGACATCGGGACCGAACAGGAAGGAGTGACGCAATGAGCATAGAACGTCAGAATCCGTCGGGGCTCGGCATGAGCCGGGATGAGCGCATGGATATGTCGGCGCGCGACCAGGATCGGGGGGATGAGCGCAAGCGCATGGTGCAGCCGGAGGACGTGCAGCGTTTCCGCAAGCTGTTGGACGAGAAAGATGCGGGACCGCGCGAGCTCCTGCCGGGGCCGGCGGGTGATCCCTCGTTTTTTCGCGGGCTGGCTCTCGGACAGCAGGGCCACGAATCTGTGGCGCAGCAGTCCGCGACGAGCAGTCCGCGGCAGCTGGGCGAGCTGGTGGACGCATGCGTGCATCGGATGCTGGTTTCGGACGAATTGTCCGGCCGCCGGGAGGTGCGCATCGATGTGGGCGAGGCCGCGTTTCCGGGACTCAGCGTGCGCGTCTTGGAGCAGGAAGGGCGTCTGGTCGCATGTTTCGTCTGCTCTTCCGAATCGGTCCGTTCCATGATGGGCGGAATGACGCGCGATTTGGCTCGCCATCTGGCCGGCCGCCTGAACCGTGACGTGACGGTACAAGTGCGCAGCGATGACGACGATGATCCGCGCTTGCTGGAAGCGGTGATGCGTCCAGATGACAACTGATCGATTTTCATGACTATGCCTCATTCTGTATTCCGGCCCGTATTGCAATTGAGCGAGAGCGAGGCCGAAGCTGTCGGCGTCATCGCAAGGCGTACCTGTCATGGCGTGAAGCTGGCTTTGACCGATGATGAACCGTGGACGTGTTCCTTGAGCAGTGGCGCAACGGCGGCGCTGGCCGCGCAATGTGATCTGGGCGTGCGGCTGGAATGGGCGGGCGGGCGGTTGTACCTGCGTCTGCCGCGCCGATTGGCGGTGGTGTGGCTGGAGGCGCGATATCGCGACGTCCAGTTCGGCGACTTGCCCGACGAAATCTTCGCCGCGGCGTTCGATGCCATGCTGGCGCAATGGATGACGTTGGTCGATACGTCGGGCTTGGGCAAGCCGCGCGTGATGTCGGTACAGGATGTGCAGGAAGCCGATGCGCAGGCGCATTTGCCGCATGCCTGGACGATTACGTTGCAGTCTAGCCGCCCCGATGGTCTCGCCGTCGGCGAGCTGCGCTGCGACGGTTTCGCTTTGCAGCTGCTGGCCGGGCTGGTGGCGCAGCTGCCGGAAGCCGAGAACGACATTCCGGTGGACCAGATCCCGATCGATGTGGCGCTGCGCATCGGCGTGGCGAGCCTGCCATGGAATACGATCCGGTCGCTGGAAGCGGGGGATGTCGTCGTGCTCGATCGATATTATGTCGACGCGCAAGCGGGACTATGGCTATGCACGGAGTCGGGATCGGGGCTGCGTGTGAGGCATGAAGATCAACACTATGTAGTGACCGACTCGTGGAAGAAAGTTATGACCGATGTGCCTGGGGATGAACTGGATGGGGGTGATGCCGTGATGAGCGACGACGGTGCCGCGGCGAATGGCGGCGATGCGGCAGAGGAACACGTACTGAACGAAGAGCGGGGTTCGTCGGGCGACGCGCGGGATGCGGCGCCGGAATCCACGGCGTCGTTCGATGACGTGCCCGTTGCGCTTGATTTCGATCTCGGCGCGCGCCGCTTGCCTTTGGGTGAGCTGAGGCGGTTGCAGCCCGGTGATGTATTCGATCTTCAGCGTCCGCTGGAGGATGGACCCGTAAGGGTCAGGGTCAACGGCGTAACGGTGGCGTACGGCGAGCTCGTGGATGTCGATGGGCGAATCGGCGTGCGACTGCTGCGCTTGAGCCGGACGGGTTCGTGATGGCCATGGACCCGATCAGCCTGGCAATAGTACTGGCGCTGCTGGCGCTGGTGCCGCTTGCCGCTGTCCTGACCACGTCGTTCGTGAAGATAGCGGTCGTGATGATGTTGTTGCGCAACGCGCTGGGCGTGCAGCAGATTCCGCCGAACATGGCGCTGTACGCCTTGGCGTTGATTCTGTCGGCTTATGTAATGGGGCCGGTCATCGTGCAGGTCGGCGAGGAGCTTAAAACGGTCGGCCAAACCGAACAGGTCTTTCCCGGTCCGGACTCCGAGTCGGCTGCGCCGGCCGGCAACGGCAACATCGCGTCCATCATTTCCGCCGTCCAGCGCGGCGTCGAGCCTGTGCGCGGCTTTATGATGCGGCACAGCGACGCCCAGCACAGGGAATTTTTCGTCAGCTCGGCGCGTGAACTCTGGGGGGATGAGCAGGCGGCCCACTTGCGTCAGGACGATTTGCTGGTTCTGGTGCCCGCCTTCCTATTGTCGGAGCTGACGGCGGCTTTCAAGTTGGGATTCTTGCTGTACTTGCCTTTCGTGATCATCGATCTGATCGTCTCGAACATTCTGCTGGCCATGGGAATGATGATGGTTTCGCCGATAACGATTTCCATGCCTTTGAAACTGTTCCTGTTCGTCATGGTCGATGGCTGGACGCGCCTGATACAGGGATTGGTGCTGTCATATGCGTAAAAGAGCACGGACTGCGGGGGCGCGATGAACGAAGTGGATCTCGTGTCTTATATGACGCAGGCGCTTTATCTGGTGCTGTGGCTGTCGTTGCCTCCCATCGTGGTGGCCGCTCTGGTGGGAACGTTGTTTTCCCTGTTCCAGGCGCTGACGCAAATCCAGGAACAGACTTTGTCCTTCGCGGTGAAGCTGATCGCCGTGTTCGCGACGATCATGTTGACGGCGCGCTGGCTTAGCGGCGAGCTGTACAACTTCACCCTGTCCATATTCGATCTTTTTCATCTCACATAAGGAAAGAGCGCGGTGATCTCTGGCGCCATGTACGCGGATGTGTCGGTTTTCCTGGGCTCGCTTGCCATGACGCAGCCGCGCATTCTGGCCGCGTGCGCCATGCTGCCAATCTTCAATCGGCAAGTTATGCCGGGCATGATCCGTTACGGCGTGGCGGCGGCGATGGGGCTGGTGCTGGTTCCGGTGGTCATGCCGCAATATGCGCAGATCCAGCCGGATGCCGTGGAATTCGCTGTCTTGATCGGAAAAGAGGCTTTTATCGGCCTGCTTCTGGGCTTCATGTTCGTCATTCCCTTCTGGGTCTTCGAGGCGATCGGCTTCCTGATCGACAATCAGCGCGGAGCGAGCATAGGCGCGACCATCAACCCGTTGACCGGCAACGACACGTCGCCATTGGGAATATTGCTCAATCAGGCATTCATCGTGTTTTTCATGGCGGTCGGCGGCTTTACCCTGATGCTTTCCATTTTGTACGACAGCTTCCGTGTTTGGGATATCTGGACGTTCTTTCCCTCGCTGCACGCCGAGCACGGTCCGCTGCTGCTGGATCAGATCAGCAGGATGCTCAGGCTGACTCTTCTGCTGGCGGCGCCGGTGGTGATCACCATGTTCCTGGCCGAGCTGGGGCTGGGCTTGATCAGCCGGTTCACGCCGCAATTGCAGGTTTTCTTTTTGGCCATGCCGATCAAAAGCGCCCTGGCCATGCTGGTTCTCATCGTGTATGCCGTCACGCTGTTCGATTATGCGATCGATATGATCGAAGAAGCCAGGGACATCATTCCATTCCTCGACGGCCAATGGAGATCTCCATGAGCGGCGAAAAGACCGAACAGCCGACCAGCAAGCGCTTGCGAGACGCCCGCAAGAAGGGCGACGTCGCCCATAGCAAGGACTTTACGCAGACCCTGCTCATACTAGCCCTGTTCGGCTACTTGCTGGGCGATGCCGAGCAGCTCGTGGGACGGCTCGGGCGCATCATTCTTGCGCCGTCCACTCTGATGGGAATGGAATTCGGGCTGGCAGTCCGCATCCTGCTCGATACGGTCGTGAAGGAGATGGTCAATCTGCTGCTGCCTTTCATCCTGATCGTCCTTATGGTGGGCATGTTTGCGGAGTTCATACAGGTGGGCATCGTGCTCGCCTTCGAAAAGCTGAAGCCTTCGGGAAAGAAGCTGAATGTCGTCAGCAACCTGAAGAACATGTTCTCGGTGAAGAATTTCGTCGAGTTTCTGAAGTCTTCCCTGAAAATTCTGATACTGTCCAGCCTGGTGTTCTTCATTGTCCGCGACGATCTGTCCGAACTCGTGCGAATTCCGCATGCCGGCCTGGACGGCGTCGTGTCCGCATTGGGCAGCATGTTGTACGTGCTGATCGTCAATATTGCGGTGGCTTATTCCGTTATCGCTTTGGCCGATCTGGTTTGGCAGCGTTTTCAGTATCGCAAAGGCCTGAAGATGTCCAAATCGGAGGTCAAGCAGGAATACAAGGAAATGGAAGGCGATGCGATCATCAAGAGCAAGCGCAAGCACCTGCACCAAGAGATGGCGATGCAAAACAGTGTGGCGCGCACGCGCAAGGCCACGGTGGTGGTGACGAACCCGACGCATTATGCTGTTGCGCTGTACTACGATGACGACGAGACGCCGCTGCCGGTGGTGTTGGCCAAGGGCGAGGGCGAACTGGCTCGCCGGATGGTTGCCGCGGCGCGCGAGGAAGGCATCCCCGTCATGCGCAATGTGCCGTTGACGCGCGCATTGATCGAGAAAGGCGAGCTGGATCAGTATATTCCGACGGAGCTGGTCGAGCCCGTTGCCGAAGTATTGAAGCTGGTCCGTCAACTGGCGCAAGGGCGCGGGTATGACGATGACGGTGAAGCGTCATGACGACCCGCATGTTTTATTTAGGAATCAAGTGAGTATGGTCAAAATAGCAAGGACGAAAACCTGGTTGAGCGCGGTTGCGCTGGCGGCGGCCGTGAGCGTGTCGAATACGGCTGCGGCGCAGGCCGCGACACCGTGGCCGCAAGCGCCTTTCAGCTACTACGCGCAGGATCAGGACCTTGGCGAGGTATTGCGTGAATTCGCGGCCAGCTTCAGCCTGACGCCGCAGATCGCCCGCAGTGTGGCGGGCAGCGTGAATGGCCGGTTCAATGCGGCGACGCCCACCGAGTTTCTGGATCGGCTATCAGGGGTGTATGGCCTGCATTGGTTCGTGCATGCCGGTACCCTGTTCATCAGCCGTGCCGCCGATATGCGCACGGCGACCGTTTCCCCGCCGTACGGCGATGTATCGGGACTTCGGCAGGCGTTGCTGCAATTGGGCGTGCTGGACACGCGTTTTGGCTGGGGTGAGCTGCCCGAGCAAGGCTTGGCGCTGGTATCCGGCCCGCCGGCTTATGTCGCATTGATAGAGCGTACGGTGGATGCCTTGCCATTGGTGGAGGGCGGACAGCAGGTGATGGTATTTCGCTTGCGGCATGCGTCGGTGAACGACAGGCAGGTCAGCTATCGCGACACCAGCATGACCACGCCGGGTCTGGCGACCATCCTGCGCCAGTTGTTGACGGGCAGCGGCGGGGCGAACGATGAAAATCTGGCCGCCATTGCGGCGCCATTGCGCAACAATCCGCCCGTCATTACGGAAACCAGCAACGGCGTCGTCGAGCCCGAAAAACAGGCTTCGGGCGGCGCGGCGGCCGCGGGCAGGCGTGTTCTGGCGCCGACGATACAGGCGGACACGCGCTTGAATGCCATTATCGTGCAGGATATTCCCAGCCGATTTCCGATTTACCAGGAGTTGATCGACCAGCTGGACGTTCCCAGCACTCTGATCGAAATCGAAGCCATGATCGTCGACGTCAATGCGGACGTCGTCGGGGAACTGGGGGTCAGCTGGGGCGCGTTGAGCGGCAATACGGCCTTCGGTCATGGAAATCTGGGATTGACGCCCAGCGGCGGCCTGCCTATCGATACCGGCACGGTGTCTTCCGTCGGCATGATAGGGTTGAGCGTGGGCAATAATCTGGTGGCCAGGATACGCGCGCTGGAAGGAGAAGGTGAGGCGCAGATCCTGTCACAGCCCTCCATCCTGACGGCGGACAACCTGGGCGCCTTGATCGACATGTCGGAGACGTTCTACATCCAGACGAGCGGCGAGCGTGTCGCGACGGTGACACCCGTGACGGTGGGAACGTCGTTGCGTGTAACGCCACGATATATAAGAGGCAGCTCGGAATCCCAGGTGGAGCTGATCATCGATATCGAAGACGGCGGCATACAGGATGAGCGGAAGATCGATAATCTGCCTACCGTGCGCAAGAGCAATATCAGCACTCTGGCCATCGTCGAAGACGGCCAGGCGCTATTGATCGGCGGCTACAACAGCAGCCAGGAATCCGAGCGCATCGACAAGGTGCCGCTCCTGGGCGACATTCCGCTGGTGGGCGTGCTGTTCTCGAACCGGTCGCGCACCTGGCAAAAACGGGAGCGTTTGTTCATGATACGGCCGAGGGTGGTATCCATCGACGGCCAGCGGGTGCCGCGTCCTCCGGTCGATCCGCAAGTCCAGCAGATCGATACGCAGTTGCTCGAGCAGCAGATACGGGAGGCGCGGCAGCGGCGCTTGCAATTGAACGAGCCCATGTTCCAGACGCCTCCGGCGCGGATTTCGCGCACGCGCCATGTCGATGCCGGGCCGGCGGCGGATAGCGCCGGCTTTATTGCGCCGTGAGCCTGAGATGATTAAAGTCTAGTCGTCGATGACGCCGCGATCGCGCAGTTTGCCTTTCAGGGCGCTTCTGGCGCGGGACAGGCGGCTGCGTACCGTGCCTACGGGCACCATCAACATCGTCGCCGCCTCTTCGTACGAAATATCGTCCGTGCCGACGAGCAGCAGCAAGTCCCGCATGTGCGCGGGCAGTTCGTCCAATGCGCTGCGCAGCGCCGCCATGGCCTGATTTTGTTCGGTCTGCGCATCGGGCGTGGGCAATGACGTCATTTCGCCGTCGAGGAATTCGTCGTTCAGGAATTCGTAACGCCTCTCGGGCGATCTGGACAAGTGATTGCGAACGAGATTGAGGGCGATCCCATACAGCCATGTGGATAGCTGCGATTCGCCGCGGAATTTGCGGTAGGATTGGACGGCTTCCACGAAGGTTTGCTGGGTCAGATCCTGGGCATCGGTGCTATTGCCGATGTGCTTGATGATGAAACGGTACAGGCGTGACGAGTGCTGCTCGACCAATTCTTTGAATAGGTGGTCTTCGTCGACATCGGATGCGAGAGGGCCCGGGGGCGCAGTGCTGGAATTCTGCATGTGTCATCGCATTAAGATTGATCCGTAACGCAAGTGTTATGGCAAAGCCGCAGAACGGCACCTCTGAAAGATTTCGTATTCTTTTGTCGGCAGTGTACTACAACATATACCTTGTTGAGCGATATTGTCATAAATAGTCAATGGGCCGCAAAACAGGGGGATTTTTGTCTTAGCATACGATTTTAGATAGGATTTTGTCGTCGATAATGGAAAAAATGTCAATTCGATGAAACTCTAGGCGGAGTTTTGTTACTCATCTATCGAGAGCGGGGAAATGCGCCCTTAACCGACTTCCTATTGCTGAAGTAAACACGATTATCATGACCATTCATTTTCCTTCTTCGTCGCCTACGCCATCCGATTCCTTGCAGGCATTCGCGAAAGCGGCGGCTCAAGGCGAGGAAATTTATCTCGACGGCCAGAAACTGGTGGTTCGGGCCACGGGCACGACCCCGCAAGGCCGTCAGGTGGATTGGGCGGCTCCGAGCGGCGATGCGGCAGCGGAGCTCGTGCGGGCGCTGGAAGAAAGCAGCGGCGTGGGCATGGGCAAGGCCATCGCTCACGAATTGGGACTAAGCAGCGCCCCGGGCAAGCCTATTCATGCCCGGACGGTGGAGAGCGCCGTCGAAATGGCCGCAGTCGGCAGCCAGGTGCTGGAAGGCGTGGACTTTCTGACACGCCTCGATCTTTCCGCGACGGGCCGGGGGCCCGGCTTCATCGCGGTCTGTGAACGGGCGGGCATCCAGCCGTCTTCTCTTGACGCACAGGCCAGGGCGCGCATCGACGAAGCCATGGGACATCGGTTCGACCAGGCCCTCGGGGCGGGCCAATCCCCCGTTTCCCCTCAGCAAGCGCGCAATTGGCTGGATCAGGTCTTGCGGTCGGGAACGGCATCGCCCTGATCATGATGAGGGTTGCGTGTTCTTGAGCATTGAAAAGTGATTGCGGCCGGCCTTGTGCGTGTACTGTAAAGCGTCAGCATAATGACGTATCAAGCGCAGGCCGTTGCCGCCTGGCTTCGCTTGCGCGATGCAGCCGGCAGGCGGTAGCGGCATCACATGGGTAGGGTCGAAGGGCGGGCCGTTGTCGGTCAGTTTCAATTCCACCCGATCGTTGTATGTCGTACAGTGAATTTCCACGGCAATGGCGGGGCCGCCGCCGTGTTCGTCGTGCCTGACCGCGTGCATCAGTATGTTATTCAACGCTTCGTCCAGGCAAAGCGTGAGAGCATGGCGCAACGTGCTTTCCCATTGCCGCTTCGATGCTATTTCGTCCAGCCATCGCAGAGCCTTGTCCAACGCGCGGTGATCGGCATCCAGCACAAGCGCATCGGCTGAAATTACATGACTTGCATGGTGTCGAAAGGGAGACATGTCCTGGTAAATCAGTATTATTTATTAGATAATGGCGTTACGGATATACACATACACGAGGCTTTATAAATGTCAGTGCGATATGAAAAGCACGAAAACATCGTAGTGGTTCATGTGAGTGGGCATTTGAATAGCGATAGTTCCCCTTCGTTGGAAGCCGTGCTGCATGAACTGGTAAACGATAAAAAAGAACTCAACATTTTGCTTGATCTTTCAGGGCTTGTCTATATTTCCAGCGCCGGTCTGCGGGTCGTCCTGGTGTCGGCCTCTCAGCTCAAGCAGCATGCTGGACGACTGGTACTCTGCTGCATGCAACCGCAAGTCCGCGAGGTCTTCGAGATCAGCGGTTTTCTCATGATGTTGCCCACGGCCGAAAGTCACGAAGAAGGTATTGCCGCCTTTAAGAGTTGATTCATCCGCGCGGCGTCTCCCCTTCTCCACATGCTTGCCATAGCCGGATCCGGCTATGGCATTTTAATGAGTCCTTATCCTGCGTTACGCCCGAATATGCTCAGGCTGGGGCGCCGCGTCGACCTTTGCCTGATCTTGCGGCGCGTGACTCGGCGCTTCCCCGGTTATCAAATAACACAAAGGCCGCTGGTCTTCGTCCGGGTTTACGTTATAGCGCTCATAAAAATGTTGGACATCGGTCGGTAGGCTCAGATCGTACACTTTGTTTTGCTGTCCGCAAATGATGAAATCCCGGTCGTCCATGCGGACGAAGTTCATCGCGTGGCTGAGGTATTGTCCGGCAACCGGTACGGTGATGCAGGCTCTGCTGCCCGGGGGAATGCAATCGCGCAGTTGCTCGAGCAGCGCATTGGGCCGGGCGGGGACGCTGTCGGGGTCCTTTCCGTAAAGCGCGAAGAAGGCCGCGGGTTTTCTCGTCGTGACCTGGTACAGATTGGGCGTGGATGCCGATCGTTTTTCGGCGAATTGCGCCAGCGTTTCATCGACCGCCACGGAGCAATGGACGCAGTTCTGATGAAGCGCCAAGGTGGGTTTCTTGAGTTGAAAAAGGTCGGCGATGATGCCGGCCAGATTCTTGATCCGGAACCATAGGCTATTCGGATTGGTGTTTTTTGCCACGAAACCGAAGAACTCCCCGGGATTGGATGCCAGGGTCGCGCTCGCCTTCTGTTGCAGTTCGTTATTCAAGGGGGCGGGGGCCGGCGCGTGAGCCGACGGCATCGGTTTCGATTCGATTTGGGCGGATCCTTCCCGTACCCGAGGTCTATCCTCCTGTCGCACATCCGCCAGCAGGTCCGCGAAATCGCCGTCGAAGTCGAGGACGTCGAAGTCGTCAGCGTCAACTTCAGATTCATCGTGTCCGATGGGGGCGCTGGTGTCGGGTCCGTACAGGTCCAGGGTTAGCCCGTCGCCGGGCGGCGGCGTGCTGTTCATCTGCCCGGGGGGCGATGCCGTGTCTTTGGCCGGGTCGAAAACTGGCTGCTGGCTACCGGCTACAGATGGAGTTATCGAAGGCATTGGGGGGAGCTCCTGTAAACAATTATCGCGTACGAATGCAATGCGCTATGACAAGATAAGTAACCGTACGAGAATAATGGTTCCTCGGTGTCGACTGGAATTGAGTGTTTCATGGAACTTATCGGGACGGATGGTTACTGACGGAGGAAGGTTGACACGGACGCTGGCAGCGGTGTCACCTACGGATCACCTGGGAGCAAGTGGAATGTCCATGCAACAGTACTCTAGACTTTTGAGCCACCTTCGCCAAGTTGTCGATGACGGGGTGGATGAGACCGAGCCGCAAAGTTTGTCCCTGATCATCAACGGTCGGCGTGTCGTTTTGACAGTCATGCCGGACCCCGAAAACCAGGAGAGCGACGTTATGTGTCGCGTCGAAGCGGCCCGTCTTCAAGACGGGGAGCGGCAAGACGCGTATCGGCGTCTGCTTGAAGCCAATCTATTATGGCGCGGCACTCGCGGCGCGACACTTGGCCTCCTGGGACAAGACAGGGTCGTTCTCAGCATGACGTGGCGCCTCGGGTCATTGGATCCAGTATCCTTGGGGCGCATGCTCGAGGGCTTGGTAAAGGATGCCGTGGCGTGGGCCGCCAAGCTAGAACGTCTTGGTGCGGCGTCGTTGCCGAAGAATGCGTCAAACTCACCTGCTTCAGGAGGCTGGAATGTCGGGACTTGATTATTCATCGGTGGTGAAAGAGCTGGCTCGCCATATGGGGCTCGCGCAAATCGATCTCCAGAAGACGCCTGAACTCGAAATAGATGGTGTGGCTGTTGCCTTGTCCGGAGGGAGTGACGCTCAGGGAGCGTGGATGCAAGGGGCCGCCCTTGTCGCCACGCTGGGCCGGCATCGCTTTTCGGATCGGCTCGGTGAACTGTTGCTCCAGGCCAATACGCTGGGCCCGGCGACTCAAGGGGCGACATTCGGCATGGATTTCAATTCCGGACATATCGTATTGGCACGTCGCTTGGCGTTGGACACGCCTGTTCGCAGGCTTGCCGTGGAATGGTGCCGTCTGGCGCAGGCGGCAAGCGCATGGGCGGCGGCCATCGAGAACGGCACGGAAAGCGATTATGCCGCTGGCGGAACTGAAAAATAATCAATCAAAATTTAATTAGGAGATGGACATGGCACGTTATCAGGATTTGTTGAGTGGTTACGCCGGACTGGTTGACTTGAAGCCGGAGGATTTGTTGGCGACCCAAGAAGTAGTGATCGAAGGATTGCATATTGGCTTCACGGTGGATGGTGAAGAAGATAGCGGCGACTTGGTGTTCTTTGCCGACCTGGGGAAGCCCGCGCCTACCGTGCCTGGTGACCAGTTGATGCGATTGTTGTTGCAGGCAAACGCATTTTGGCTGGGAACGGGAGGATGCACGCTGGGTTTGCAGCCGGATAGTGGCCACGTCCTGATTTGCGGAAAACTGTCCGTGCTTACTACGGATGCCGTCACCCTGTCTCACGTTGTGGACGGATTCGCGGACATGGCTTTGCTTTGGCGCGATGTCGTTGAAGGTAAGACGCGTCCCGATTCTTTCGTGATCGCTGCGTGATTAGGCCAAGGAGACGAACATGTTAGATGGTGTGAAAAGTCCCGTCCCCAACCAAGTCCCAGTGACGGGGTTGAAGGACGATGTCGATGGCTCCCCGGATGTCGAGGAAGTAAGCAGCGAATTCGAAGGTAGCGTCGTCCGCTCGGGAAATGGTCAAACGGCGTCTATTGTGCAGGGCTTCGTCGATCCGAGCTCGGAGAGTTCCGACGATGAGGAGTTTTTTGATTGTGAAGACGATCCTGTACCTTTTGGGGATCAGAGCGGCAAGCTTGGCACAGTGTCCGGAGAGCCTCGAGTCTTGGACGGCGAGGATGAGGGGCAGGGGGACATATTGCCCATGAAGGTGCGATCTTCGGATCCCGAGCTTGGCGATGTTGTCGATCACGTTCCCGGCAAGGTAGCGGAAGAAGATGTAAGGAAGCAGGATCAAGGCACATTGCAGAAGCTTTGGTCCTGGGGGGGCACGGGACTTTGGGGAGTGGGGGTCGCGGGACGATACGCCGGGAAACTGGTGGGCACGACTGGGGTGGTGGTCGGATACGTAGCAAATAAGACAGGGGAGGCCCTTACTTCCGTCGCTCACAAAGCTTCGTATGCCGCTCCGGTTGTGAAGGGAGTCGGCTTGGCCCTGCAAGGCACCGGGATGCTCACGGAGGCGCTGGGTAGCGGAGTAAATGGAGTGGCTGACTTCCTGCCCGATGTTGGAACGTCCACCAAGCCGGTCGCACTTGAAACATCCACCAAGCCGGAGGCACCGAATGACACGTCCAAGACGGATAACGTGTCTGCGCCCAAAGAGCCAAGTCGCTACGAGAAAAACATTGCGCGCTCCAAGGAGCTGTCCACTGCCATCGACAAACGTATGCGAGAGCTGGGCAGCGCTTTGCGTCAGCTGGGCATCGACACGCTGGCGCGCGACCCGGAGCCGTTGACAGTCGAAGATGAGCAAGAGATGTCATTCTGGAGCCAGGCCGAGGTATGGCGTGCGCGTCTTAGCGGGCATTTCTCGGCCGCTACAACGACGGCGGGGTGGTTGGCGGTAAGCGCAGGCCTGCCCACCGTTACGAGTATGGTGTCGTCGTGGATACCGGGCCTGGGCGCGTTGACCGGTATCGGTCTCAACTTGACTGCTTTGACGGCGGGCGCGTACACGGGATTGTCGGCGTTGCGCGCTTATCCTGAGCTGGCAGGAAACGAGGCGGCGCTCAGCCTGATCAGTAAAGCGATGAACGACGTCAAGCCGCAGCTTACCGAGTTGGCGACTTTGATGAATGAGGAGCAGCTGCGTTCACGGGCCATGCAAAGGTCGGTGATGGTGTCCGCTGAGCGGCAACAACGGCTCGATGTGATCGTCGCCAATTTGAACGAGGTGGACAGGGCCATCAATATAGCCGAGAACTTGGAGAAGAGCAAGCCCCTTGAATTGTTGGGCGTGTTAAAGCATGAGGTTGCAATCGGCGACGGAAAAAAGCGTAACGCAATGCTGGAAGGGGTGGCAAGTGTCAAAAACGCGTTTTCTTCTTTTTTCGCGAAAACTAGCCGAGCCGCTTCGTCATTTGCTAATTTCTTCGCTACGATGCCTGATCGTATTGATGCGATGTTTGCCCGCAGAAAGGCTAGAAAGGTTGAGCAAGACTATCTGAATAATGAGGGAAAAGGAGCATTCCGAGCGCTGGGGCAGAAATCCGACAGTTCAGAGGTGGCGTTCCAGTCTGTCGTGCTAAGCGCGGAGCGCAGGAAAATATCCGGTACGGAGGAAATTCATAAGCTTGAAAAGCAATGCTTTATCGGCGAGAATCTGGCGCGTCGCCTCCAGTCGCAGGATGAGTCGGGCCTGGGTGTTGTTATTTACCCAGAAGAAGGAAGCGATAAGAAATACGTGGTTGCCTCGAGCTTGACGACCACCAAGGCGCTGGCAAGTTATTTTGACATGCAGGCTTCGGATAAGGCAGGTGCTAATGGAATTCGGCGAGAATCCAACGGTGACTTGGTGATTCCGGACCCTGGCGGCAAATTATTCGGATATTTGAAACTCGCCCCGACGGCGTATACCGTCGGCATGGTGTCCGATAAAGGTGTTTTGGCGCAAGATGCGGGACAAGGTCCGACTGGAAAACTGATGATCGACGATCATGGCACCGGCTTTCCCGGCGGAGCGAGGCGTATGGAGTTCTATGCTGACCTGGATGAGGCGGGGAATCATGTCTTGCGCCTGCATTTCAGCGCCGAGCAGTCGCGCCCCGTCTTCAGGCCCCTGGAAAATGAATTCGCGCGGTTAAGAGATTTGCGCGTGGCGATGCACTCCAGCAATCAGACCGTAAGAGAAGTGCAGGATTTCGAGGGCTGGAGTCTGGAGCAGTTGAATTCATATCGCGATGCGCTGTACCAGGAGTTTGACAAACAGAACAAGTTGTTCTTGCATGAGGCGGACGAGCTCAAACAGATGGATGACCGGCGCATCCCACCCTATGTGCAGGCGATTGGCTCGCGCGTTTGATAGTGCATATGCGGCCCGGCCTGGCAAGCTTCCTTCGCCAGGCCGGGAATACAAGGCGCAAGAAAAAAGTCAGGCGCATCGATTGAAGACGGAGGAGAAGTTCAACGAGCCAAAAGAAACATGAATAGACTTGGGGCATAGGGCTTTAATTTGATCCGTGCAGTTGTTCGCCGCGACGGATGTTTAGCAGAAAGCGTGTAGAAATGAAAAACAATAGCGCTATATCGACAGCCGCAATCGCGGCGAAAGAGTATATTCACGCATGCCGGAGCGGCTCGTGTGACGAGATGCCGGCGCCCTGGAGGGTGCAGGTCGACGACAACCGCCACGTGGGCATGTCGTTCAATCCGAAGGAATATCATCCGTACCTTATTGTCGGCCGCGCAGCGGCCGATTCGCATGCCGGCCTTGATTTGAAATATGGCGCGTCATTGCTGCGCCATGGCTTTTCAACCCGCTTCGGGACGGGGCTCATAGCCGGCGCTTCTCAGGCGCTGGGGGTGGGCCTGAACATGCCGATCTATACGGAATGCGATGCGTCGTATCTGGAAGAAGCCATCGTATTTCTGGCGCGAGAGCTCGATCGGCTTGAAGGCGGCGCCGACATTGGCACCGCCTTCCCGCGTTTGCAGGACACGATGTATATGGGTGAAGCCGACGCGTCCGCCGGAGTGCGGCGAGACTTCGAGCGGCTGGCTGCGAGTTGCGGCATCGAGATGCAACCCGGCGACATGCTGCATTTCGAGGTGTTGTTTGGCGATTTGCCGGGCCGCATTTCCTTGCATCCATTGAATCGTCATGTCATCGCCGATTTTTTTCTGGCCGATGCTCGAGGGATGGAAGACCTGCAATACCAGGAGATCATCAAGAATGCCTTGCTGATCAACCAACAGTCGCTCTTGGGGCATTCCTATTCGATAGGACTGGCCGATACGCGGCTGATTGCATGCACCGGCCGGCGCGCGCTGGAAAAACTGGACGACGACGCTTGGCCGGCATGGCTCCAGTATCACGTCGCGCAAGCGCGTAGTACGCGCGCGCTCATACATAAAGTCGGAATGCTCGGCCTGGAAATAAATTTCAGCTGTTGAGCGAATTCCGTAGTCGTTCCCGGAGGAGGTCAAATATGAGTTCCACGATTATTTCGACATTTCAGAATCTGCCGCCTATCGAACCGTGGGTGGCGCCGCGCGCGGAAGACGCGTCGCTTCTTGGCAAGCCTCAGTCATTCGCCCCCAATCTGCCGCTCGATGCCGTATCCGACGTTCAGCGCTCGTTCTACGCCTATTTCGAGCGCCAGGCCTCGGCCTTGGCGGGCCTGCTCAGCGACGGGGCGATCGAGAGCTTTTCCAATGACGTTACGGAAAAGTTCCAGACGATCATGAGCCGCGCGTTCGACGATTTACCCGTAAGGCCGGATAAGACGGTCGAGGGCAAGCTTTTTCTGGACGCCATGAAGAGCGCGGGCCGCCAGGCGGCCATGGCGCTGGAGCGTCTGCGCGTGGATGCGGCGCGCGCCGAGATCTTCGCCTCGCTGGGGCCCGTCGATACCGGACCTCAGATTATCGAGCGGGGTCCCGGCAAGGGGATCACCGTCATCCGCTCCGCTCCCCCCATCGAGAATCTGGTTCTATCGGGCGGCGGAGCCAAAGGCATAGGTTATAGCGCGGCATTCGATCAGCTGGAGAAGTCGAACTGGTTGAGCGGCCTGAAGCATCTGGCGGGTTCGTCGGCGGGAGCGCTGACGGCGGCATGCCTGGCGATGGGCTTGAACGCGCAGCAGTTCGAAGAAGTGGCGGCCGATACGCTGTTTCGGCCGGGCATCATCGATTCTCTGCGAGGCTCCGGAGACGTACCTAAGCTATATGGCGATGTGCGAATGGGATTCGGCCTTGCTCCCGCCGTGTCTTCCCTAAAGCTGATGGATCGCATATCCGCCACGCAAGCACATGTTTATTTAAGCCAGAACTGGAATACTGCCGCATTCCAGGAGAAGCTTCACGATCTCCATCTGGAGCTTGGCGACGAGGCAGTTCAACGCCTGCGGGCTCTGGCGCAAGAGCCCGCATTGGACCGCGACCGCACCGGCCGCATGGTCACGTTTTCCGACTTGGCCTTGTTGCATCGTCTGGAGCCCGCCAAGTTCAAGCTGCTTACATTGACCGGATGGGACCAGACCAACAAGCGCGAGACGTATTTCAGCGCCGCCACCACGCCCCATTTTCCGATTGCCCATGCGGCTCGGATTTCCATGGCCTTCCCGGTGGTGTTCCAGCCGATGAAGGCGGATCCTGGAGACGGTCTGGGCGAGCGCAAGTTTGCCGATGGCGGCATCGGCAGCAACAAGGCGGTCGAGGTGTTCAAGAATCCAGGCGCCGTATTCGGCGTTCCGATAAGCCTGGATCAACGACAGCGTGAGGAAATCAACGCCCGAACCGCCGTCTTTACGTTCGATGGGAATAATGAAGCGTACATGACCCTGCACGGCAAAGAGCCTCAGCCGCCCCATGGCGTCTTGAATAAAATCAAGTCGTTTTTCTATCGCCTGGTGACCGGGAATCCGGACTATCCAGGATCGGATGCCGCCGATAAGCATAAAGTTTGGGACGCGGGGCCGAATGCGATGCCGGTTTTTCATGAAGGCATCAGTACGCTGTCCATGAGCGTCAGCGACGAAGCCAAGCACAAGGCACACATGCAATCGGCCTGGCGCACGCTCGAGTACGTCGATGCGCGCACGCAGCAAGCCTATCATACGATAATCGATAGCCCCGCTGAGCTGAAGGCCTTGGACGCCGATAAGATCCCGCCCGCTACGGGGTATGCATAACGTTGGAGCAGCGCAAACGCTTCGCTACAACGTGGCGAACACCTCTTCGGCCGCGTCCAGCGTCGCCTGGATCACTTGATCGTCATGCGTGGCCGAGACGAATCCAGCCTCGAAGGCGGACGGCGCAAAATAGATCCCTTTTTCCAGCATGGCGTGGAAAAAGGCTTTGAACCGTTCCATGTCGCTGTCCGAGGCTTCGGCCATCGATGCGGGCACCGTATCGCGAAAGTACAGGCCGAACATGCCGCCCACGCTATCCGCGCTGAAGGCGATGCCGGCCGCCTTGGCGCGTTGCGCCAGGCCCTGGGCCAGTTTTGTCGTCTGGGCCGTCAGTTTGTCGTAGAAACCAGGCTGCGCCAGCAGCTTCAGCGTTGCCAGGCCGGCGGCGACGGCAACCGGATTGCCTGAAAGGGTTCCAGCCTGGTAGACGCCGCCCAAGGGCGCGATGTGGTCCATGATGTCGGCGCGGCCGCCGAATGCGCCCACGGGCATGCCGCCGCCGATGACCTTGGCAAGGGTGGTGAGGTCCGGCGTGATGCCCGTGAGCCCCTGCACGCCTTGGGGGCCGACGCGAAAGCCGGTCATGACCTCGTCGAAGATCAGGATGGCGCCGTGTCGCGTGCACAGGTCGCGCAGGCCTTGCAGGAACCCGGCCTTGGGCTTGATCAGGTTCATGTTGCCGGCGATGGGCTCGATGATGACGCAGGCGATGTCCGCGCCGTGCTCGCGGAATGCGGTTTCGGCAGCCGCCGGATCGTTGTAGTCCAGTACCAGCGTATGCTGAATGAATTCGGCGGGCACGCCCGACGAGGTCGGGTTGCCGAAGGTCAGCAAGCCCGAGCCGGCCTTGACCAGCAGGCTGTCCGCGTGGCCGTGATAGCAGCCTTCGAACTTCAGAATCTTGTCGCGGCCCGTGGCGCCGCGCGCCAGGCGAATGGCGGACATGGTCGCCTCCGTGCCGGAGCTGACGAGACGGACTTTTTCCACCGAAGGCAGGCGCGCGACGATGGCCTCGGCGATCTCGACCTCGGCTTCGGTCGGCGCCCCGAACGACAAGCCGTTCACCGCGGCTTCCTGAACGGCGCGCACGACGTCCGGATGCGCGTGCCCCAAGATGGCCGGACCCCAGGACCCGACGTAATCGATATATTGCTTTCCATCGGCATCCCAGACGTATGGGCCTTGGGCGCGCTGGATGAAGCGGGGCGTGCCGCCGACGGAACGGAAGGCGCGCACGGGCGAATTCACGCCGCCGGGAATGGTCAGGCAGGCGCGTTCGAATAATTCAGTGTTGCGGGACATGGCGTGAATACTTTGATTTAGAGAGTGGTGAAGGATAGGCCGGCGAAGCAATCCCGGAAGCGGCCGGCCGTGCCGCGTATGTCGGGACTGTCGAACAGGCCGCTGATGACGGCCACGCTGTCGGCGCCGGCATGGATGAGGGGTGCGGCGTTGTCCGCGGTAATTCCTCCGATGGCTACGACGGCCGCGCGACGGCCCGCCGCGGCGCTTTCCGCCAGCATGCGGCCCTGCTCGATATCTTCCAGGCCGGCGGCAACGGCATCGGGTTTGATACGCGAGGGGTACATGGCGCCAAAGGCGATGTAATCGGCGTCGGCGGCCAGCGCTTGGGCGGCCAGCGCGCGCTGGTTATAGCACGAGCATCCCAGGATGCGGGAAGGTCCCAAAGCCAGCCTGGCTTGGGTCGGGTCGCCGTCGTCGCGGCCCATGTGCACGCCGTCGGCCTGAACGTCGGCGGCCAGCCGCCAGTCGTCGTTGACGATCAACGGGATCGCCAGGGTTTTGCACAGGTCGGCGACGCGCTGAAGCTGGCGGCGTCTTTGCTCGGCCGTCGAGGTCTTGCGCCGCCACTGCAGGGCGCTCATACCGCCTTCGGCGGCGGCTGAAATGGCGTCCAGCAGGCGGTCGGTGTCTTCCCATTCAGGCGTGACGCCGTAGAGTCCCCGCGGAAAGCGCAATATGGTCTTCGTCATGGTCGTGCGGTGCGGTCTATCAGTCGGTTGCCCATGCCGGGCTGGAACTGCCGGGATGCCAGTTCCGTTGCGATGGGCAGGGCGGCATCGATGGCCTGGCGTACGTCGCGTCCTTGCGCTAACTGCGCCAGGATCGCGCAGGTCAGCGGGCCGTTCGCGTCGAGAACCCGCGTGGCGGCGGGGCCTTGGGTCCAGGAAGCGATTTCGCCGTCCTGGCCGTACAGCATGTGCGCCAATTGTCCCGGCCGCAGCGGCATGCCGTTGACCAGGACCCAGCGCGGGTTATAGTCCAACAAGGCCTGGGCGATCGGGTCGCCGCCTGTGTCGCCCGGCAAAATACCCTGGTCGCGCCATTGTTGCAGTAACGCATGGTCGGCGATGGCCAGATGGGCCAGCGGCAGGACCAATTCCATGACCGCGCCAAGCAGGTCTTCGGGGTCGGTGTCGGAAAGCAGCGATTCGTCGGCCAGGGGTTCGAGCTGGAGGATCAGCGGCACCGACGCATAGTCGGCGGCGATCTGGGCGATCACGCTGACGGCATCCAGCGAGTGCAGCGCGCCGACCTTGATGGCTTGCACAGGCATGTCTTCGAGCAGGCTGCGCGCCTGGTCGTCGATGAGCTCGGGCTGCACGGGCTGGATTTCCTCGGTATTGGCGGTGTCGCGCACGAGTACGGACGTGACCGTGCCCAGGGCATGGCAGCCCAATGCGGCGCAACTGACGGCATCGGCGGGCAGGCTGCCGGCGCCGGATGGGTCGAAAGGACCAAACAAATGCACGATGGGGGGTGAAGGGGTAAACACGTCGGCGATAATCAGCGTTGGTAACAAACTTTGGCTAATATCAAAGCAAGACCCATTGGGTTTAGTAATATTGGCCTCATTCTAATGGAACTGGCAGGATGCCGTTGGCGTCCGGTTCGATTTTTCAGTGAGCAAAGAAAAGCATGCGTACGTGGATGTGTTTGATCTGTGGGTGGATATACGACGAGGAAGCCGGTCTGCCTGAAGAAGGTATCGCGCCGGGCACCCGTTGGGAGGACGTGCCCCCGAATTGGGTTTGCCCCGAATGCGGCGCTCGAAAAGAAGACTTTGAGCTGATGGAAGTGTAAGCTTGATCCTGAGGCGTTTTTTTGAACCAGGAGGAATGATCATGAGCATTTCCGAAAACGTACCCGGTTCAATTCAACACGTGGATCTGTCGCGTCAATTATTGCTGGCGATGCCGGGCAGGGTGTCGGGCAGCCTGGCGCATTCGGTCATCTATTTGTGCGAGCACACCGAGCACGGCGCCTTGGGCCTGGTGATCAATCGCCCCACGGATCTAACGGTGGGCGGTCTGCTCAAGCGCATCCAGCTCGATCCGATCCTCGACCTCGGTCCGGTCCAGGACACGCCGGTGGTATTCGGCGGCCCCGTCCAGACCGATCGGGGCTTCGTGTTGCATGCCCCGCTGGGCGAGTACGCATCCAGCGTGCGTATAGGCGACATCGCCCTGACCACGTCCCGCGACATCCTCCAGGATGTGGCGCAGGGGCGCGGCCCGGAACAGATACTGGTTACGCTCGGCTATGCGGGTTGGGGAGCCGGGCAACTTGAAAGCGAGTTGGCGCAGAACGCGTGGCTCAATGTGCAGGCCACCTCCGCCCTGCTGTTCCAGACGCCTTTTGAAAACAGGTACGAGGCGGCATTGAGCCAGCTGGGTATCGATTCGTCCATGTTGGCCAGCGATATCGGACATGCCTGAAGAGACGCTGTTGTCTTTTGATTACGGCCTGAAGAAGATCGGTGTCGCGATCGGCAACACCCTGACCCGCCAGGCCAGGGCCTTGGATATCCTGCGAGCGGCGACGCGTGATCAGCGCTTTGCCGCCATCCGGGAATTGCTGGATGAATGGCATCCCGACCGCGTTATCGTGGGGTTGCCGCTGACCGCCGACGGCCAAGAGCAATATGCCAGCTTGCATGCGCGTCGTTTTGCGCGCCAGCTGCATGGCCGCTTCGGCGTGGACGTCGTGTTGGTGGATGAGCGCGGCAGCAGCCTGGAGGCCCAGGCGCTGCTGGGCAGCCACGCGGATGACGATGCCGTTGCGGCGGCGGTCACCCTGCAGCGTTACCTCGATGCGCTGCCCTGAGGCGTGAATGGCGATATGATGCTGTCGCGCCATTCCCGACAGAGAGATTCGTTTGAGGCTATTGCTTTTTTCACTTAGGATCATTCCCGTCACCGTCCTGATTCTATTGGGGTTGCTCTCGGTGACGTTGATTTTTCCCTTGGTTCCCATGTCCGTGCGGCTGGCCATGAACCGGTACTGGTCCGCCGCCCTGGTGTGGCTGTGCGGCATCAAGGTGCAGGTGCACGGCGATCCCAAGCTGGATGCGCCGATGCTGTGGGTGGCGAATCATGTTTCATGGGTCGACATTTTTGTTCTGAACAAAGTGCGTCCGACGGTTTTCGTGGCGAAAAGCGAAATCCGTCGCTGGCCGGTGATCGGCTGGCTGGTGGCGGGCGCGGGCACCGTCTTCATCGAACGGAACAGCCGGCAAGCCATACGCCGGGTGGGCGAGCAAATGAAGCAACGCTTCGACCAGGGTCACGTGGTGGGTCTGTTCCCCGAAGGCACGACCTCGTCGGGATTCGATGTCGCGCCGTTTCACTCGAGTCTTTTCGATGCGGCCATACGCGCGCAGATCGACATACAGCCGGTGGCGCTGCGATTTTTTCATAAGGGGCGACGCAGCATAGAGCACGCCTTCGTGGGCGAACAGACCTTGGTCGGTAATCTATGGTGCTTGCTCGGCGTCAGGCAGGTGCTGGTGCAGGTCGAGTTCCTGTCCATCATTTCCTGTGATCGTTGCGTCGAGCTGGGGCGGGCGCGGATAGCGGACTACACTCACGGCCGGATCCGCGCCGCGGTGCTGCCCGGCGAAGCCGACGCGCAGGACGGTCGGGCGCACTGACTCGGCCCTATGCGCTGTCTTTGTTCTTGGCTTGCTTGCTTGCTGCCGCTTTCCTGCCTGCCTTGTCCGGCGCAGGAAATCTGCACGAGCTTGCGGTCATGCAGCCGTACGGCCGTCAATTGCCTTCCCCATACGCAGCCGGTGTCCAAGCCGATGACATGAGGTGTCATATGCAGCCCCAGGGCCGACCAGTGTCCGAATACGACGGTGGCGCCGGCGGCGCCCCGGTCGGGCAGTTCGAACCAGGGCATCAAGCCGTCGCGCTTTTCGGGCGGGCCTTTATGGGAGAAGTTCAGCTCGCCGTTTTCCGCGCACATGCGCATGCGCGTCAGGGCGTTGACGATATAGCGTTGCCGTTGCTCGCCCCGCAGGGTGTCAGCCCAGGCGCGCGGCTCGTTGCCGAACATATTCGCCAGGTGACGGCGCCAGTCCTTGCCGCGCAAGGCGTCCTGCACTTCGGCCGCCAGGTTGAGCGTTTTTTCGACGGACCAGGCCGCCGGCACGCCGGCGTGCACCAAGAGATGGCCTTGTTCGTAGTGCGCAAGGGGCCGGTGCCTGAGCCAGTCGATCAAGTCGTCGACGTCAGGCGCGTCCAGGATATCCGTCAGCGTGTCGGATTGGCCCTGCTTGCGGATGCCGGCGTACACGGCGATCAGATGCAGATCGTGATTGCCAAGGACCGTGACGGCGCGTTCGCCCAAACCGGCGATCGTGCGCAATGCTTCCAGCGACTGCGGGCCCCGGTTGACCAGGTCGCCCGCAAACCAAAGGCGAGCATGGGGATCCGAGCCTATGTCGGGATGGGCAAGCAGCGCGCGCAAGGGGGCGCAGCACCCCTGGATGTCGCCGATCAGCCATGTATCGGGGAATGTGTTCATCGCGCCGGATTATCCGCAGCCGGCCAATGGCGCAGCACCAGTCTGCGCACGTTGTGCTGGTTTTCCATCAGAAGCAGCGCCATCAACGCGACGCCCAGCGCAGCCAGATTCGGCACCAGCGCGGTGACCCAGGGAGCCCATCGGCTCAGCATGCCGATATTCAGCGCCAGCTGATTGAGCATGAAGAATCCCACGCCCAGCAATATCCCCACGAAGACTTTGGTCCCAACCCCGCCGCGACGGGTCTGCATGAAGCCGATCGGCGCGGCGATGGTGATCATGACCAGCAGCGTGAACGGGTAGGCGATCTTGCGCCACAGCGCGACGGTTTGCCTGTCCGTCTGCAGATGATTGTTTTTCAGATAGCCAATGTAGTCGACCAAGTCCAGGATGGACATGCGTTCGGGCGTCAGCACCCGCGCAAACAGCCGTTCGGGCGTCAGGGTCGAACTCAACGTCCGGGAAGGGACGGTCTCGACCTGCGTCAAGGCCTGCTCGTTGCTTTCCGGCATGGAGAGCGCCGAGACGGCTTTGGCGGCGACGGTGGTCTGGACGACGTCGTTCAAGGTCAGCGTGCCGTCGCCGAACGTGCCGGTTTCGGCCTGGGAAAAGTGCGTCAGTTCTTGCGCGGCGTTGAACTCATACAGTGTGATCCCGTTGACGTCGCCGTTCACCTTCAGCTGCGCGATATTGATGATGCGCGTCGAGCCCTGGCCGTCGGATTCCTTGAACCAGTAGCCGCTGTTCAGGCGGCCCCCGCCGGCTTTTCCCAACAGAGTCAGGCTGGCTTCGCTACTCTTGATTTCGGCGGCCGGGGTCACGATCTCGGACAGCAGGAATGCGCCCACGACCATCGGAATGGTGATGATCCAGAGTGTTTTCAGCAGGGCGATGCCGCTGACGCCCGATACGCGCAGAATGACCAGTTCGTTGCGCTGCGCCAGCCCCGCCAGCGCCAGTACGGCGCCGATCAGCAGGCCGATGGGCAGCAGTTCGTACAGGCGCGTGGGCAGCGCCAGGGCCTGCATGTAGAACAGGTTGAGCAGCGTGAACTTCGTGCCGACGTTGTCCAGGTCCTCGATCAGGGCAAAAAACGTGAACAGCCCCACTAGCGCGATCAGCACGACGGCGCTGGATCGATAAATTTCCAAGGCAAGATAACGGCGGGAGGTGCGCATAGGGTTGGGAAGACGTTCCGGTAAACCGAGAGGTTAACAAACTTTGGGCGCTTGTCGGGACGGATCCCGGCGTAAAAGTATGGCGGCGCGAGTTTAATCGGGCAGCTGGATGTGCCGCATGCGCTGCTGGATGGTGTTGGTGCGGCTGTTCAGATAAGGCGTGTTGCGTCTGGCTTCGTAGAAAACGGGATTGGGCAGCATGGCGGCCAGCTGCGCCGCTTGGCGGGCGCTGAGGCGGCGCGCGTCTGTCTTGAAATAGCGCCGGGCCGCGGCCTGGGCTCCGAAGGTGCCCTTGCCCCACTGCGCGACGTTCAGATAAAGCTCTAGTATGCGTTGTTTGTCCATGACGGCCTCGATCATGTAGGTCAGTATCAATTCCTGGCCTTTGCGCAGATAAGATCTGGATTCCGACAGAAACAGGTTTTTCGCCAGTTGCTGCGTGATGGTCGAGCCGCCGCGGCGGCGGGTCCCGCCTTCCCGAGCCTGCCGGCGGTTGTATTCCCATGCCTTGCGTATGGCGTCCCACTCCACGCCGTCGTGCTCGAAGAATTTTGCGTCCTCGGAGGCCACGACCGCGCGCTTGAGCGATGCGCCGATCTGTTCATAAGGCACCCATTGATAGGCGATCCGTGCATCGGGATTGTCAGCGCGCAGTTCGCGCAGGGCGGCGGACATGAAGGCGGAGCCTCCCGGGTTCTGGAAGTTGTACCAGATCACCATCAGGAACAGACCCAATTGATACAGGAGAAAAGCCACGATGCCCAAGAGTATCGTGACGCCCGCCACTTTGGTTTTGTTCAGTCGAGGTTCGGCCATGGGGATCAAGTATAAAGCGTGTCGCGCAGCGCCGTGAGGGTGGAGCCGATGTCGGGCGCGCGTCCATGCCAGATGGCGAAGCTGGCGGCGGCCTGGCCGACCAGCATGCCCAGGCCGTCCGCCGTCGTGGCGGCGCCGTCGTCGGCCGCTTGCCGCATGAAGGCTGTGGCCCGGGGACCGTAGA
Organism: uncultured Burkholderiaceae bacterium; assembly: GCA_964551305.1. Lineage (GTDB taxonomy): Bacteria > Pseudomonadota > Gammaproteobacteria > Burkholderiales > Burkholderiaceae_B > JBAZDC01. Next base: position 780 of record CAZKBT010000007.1, on the reverse strand, counting down.
CCATGTCGTAGGCCAGGGCGCCGGCTGCAAAGAGTCCCGCGGGCAGCGGCGGCGCCTGGCTCGCCAGGCCGCTCGACGTGGCGTTGATGACGATGTCCCAGCTTCCGGCGGCTTGATCCAGCCCTCCCACTTGGAGGCGCGCGGCCAGCTCGGGGGCGTGTAGGCTCAGGTGATCCTGCAATTCCAGGGCGCGGCCCGGCGTGCGATTGACGACGCGCAGGACGGCGCATCCGGCCCTGAGCAGCGGTTCCAGGACGCCGCGCGCCGCGCCGCCCGCGCCCACGATCAGGATGCGCTTGCCTTCGGGCGGATAGCCCAGACGGGTGATGTCGCCGAGCAGCCCGACTCCGTCCGTGTTGCAGCCATGCAGACGGTCCTGTTTCATCCATAGCGTATTGACCGCGCCGGCGATGCGCGCGCGCGCGCTGAGCGCATCGCCGGCCAGGCGAAACGCCTCTTGCTTGAACGGCACGGTGACGTTCAGGCCTATCCCGCCTTCGGCGAAGAATCGTTCCACTTCCCGGGCGAACCCGGACAGCGGCGCTTCGATCGTGTCGTAACGCAGCGCCAAGCCCGTCTGGCGGGCGAAGCCCTGGTGGATGAAGGGGGAGCGGCTATGGGAGATCGGATTGCCGATCACGGCGCAGCGGACGATGGAGGCGGTCTGGGTCATGGTTGGGCCGTTTCCAGTTGGTTGTTGGTGAAGTGCCAGGTTCGCGTGATGGCCAGCACGTCGGCGGATCGCGCCATGCTTTCCGGCAAGGGGGCGAACGGGGCAGC
>CAZKBT010000006.1:0-71863 GCA_964551305.1 uncultured Burkholderiaceae bacterium | reverse complement strand
ATGAGCATCATCGCCCGCACCGCCGGCATCGGCCGCAGCGTCGAAGAACTGCAATGGGACTTGTCCTATCTGCTCCAATTATGGTCGGCGATCGACGGCGCCGCCAAGGAAAACGCCGCGCCCATTCTGATCTATCTGGAATCCAGCCTGGTCATCCGCGCGATCCGCGACTACTACTCGCCGGAGATCGGTGAAATCCTGATCGATACGGAAGACATCTACGAGCAGGCCACCGCCTTCATGAGCGTGGTCATGCCCGACAACGTCCAGCGCGTCAAAATGTATCGGGACGACATCCCGCTGTTCTCGCGTTTCCAGATCGAACACCAGATCGAAACCGCCTATTCCCGCAACGTGCAGCTGCCCTCGGGCGGCTCGGTCGTCATCGACCACACCGAGGCCCTGGTCGCCGTCGACGTGAACTCGGCGCGCTCCACGCGCGGCGCGGACATCGAGGAAACGGCGCTGCGCACCAACCTGGAAGCAGCCGAAGAAGTGGCCCGGCAGTTGCGGCTGCGCGACCTGGGCGGTCTGATCGTGATCGACTTCATCGACATGGAAGACAACAAGAACCAGCGCGCGGTCGAGCAGCGCTTGCGCGATGCCTTGCATTTCGACCGCGCCCGCGTGCAAATGGGCAAGATATCCCGCTTCGGCTTGATGGAGTTGTCGCGCCAGCGCCTGCGTCCCGCCCTGAACGAAGGTTCGCACATCACCTGCCCCCGCTGCAACGGCACCGGCGTGATCCGCGACGCCGAATCCAGCGCGCTGCAAGTCCTGCGCCTGCTCCAGGAAGAGGCCATGAAGGAAGGCACGGCGGCCCTGCATGCCCAAGTGCCCGTGGACGTCGCCACCTTCCTCCTGAATGAAAAACGCGCCGACGTCGCCAAGATCGAATCGCGCCTGAAAGTCAACCTGGTCCTCATCCCCAACAAGAACCTGGAAACGCCGCATCATCACATCGAGCGCTTGCGTCACGACGATCCCCGCCTGGACGAAAGCAAGACCAGCTTCGAATTGGCGCACCAGCCGGAAACGGCCGCCACCTGGAGCCCGGCCGGCAAGAACGGCGAAGCCGCCAAGACCCGCCCCGAAGCCCTGGTCAAGAGCCTGACGCATTCGCAGCCGGCGCCGGCCGCCGCGCCCAAGCCGCAAGCGAAAGCGCCCGCGCCGGCGCCGAGAAGCCCTGGCCTGTTCCAGAAGATCATGGCCTGGTTTACCGGCTCGTCCGCTACGACCGAAGCGGCCGCCGTCCCCGTTGCCGAGGTGAAATCCACCCAGGCGCGCGGCAAAACCGGCAACCGCAACAATGAGCGCCGCGAACGCGGCCAGAACTCGGATCGCAACCGTGCCCGTCGCGGCGAGCGCCGCCAGGACGGCCTGGAAGCGCGCAAGACGGACGAAACGGCAAGCGGCGCAACCCGCGCGCGACGCCAAGCGACCGCCCAGGCGGATGCCGATGCGGCGATGAACGGCGCGGCAACCGCAAGCGTCCCCGATTCCGCCGGCCAGGCCGGCGCAGAAGGCGCCCGTCCTTCGCGCTCTCGTCGCGGACGCGGCCGAAGCCGTCGCGAGGATGCCGGCGTCGAAGCGGTCGACAGCGTCAATGCCGAAACCGTCGCCGTTGACCATGGACAGGCAAGCATCGGCGCCGCCGGCGCGGTTGCGGCCGCCGCCCTCGACGCCAAGGATGCCGTCGCGGCCGATGAAGCCGTCAACCCCGCGGTCCTCGGCCAGGACGCGGCATCGGATAGCGAACAACTGGATCCGGAACGCAAGCGCCGTCGCCGCCGCAGCCGCCGCAGCCGTCGCGGCAACGAGGAAGGCACGGAAAACGGCGGCACCGACAGCACGGTGGAAAGCGACGATGCCGCCGAGCCATCGTTCGTCGCGCACGAAACGCCCTCGTTCAGTCCCCAGGCGGTAGCGGCGGGCGCCGCCGCCATTGCGCCGGCATTCGACAGCCCTGCCCCCGAAGACAAGGCGACGACCGCCGTCGCGGCGTCTGAGGGCGCCGCCCCTGCGGATGCGTCTCAACCTTCCACCGATGGCACGCCCGTGGTCGAGCCTGCCGTCGCGTCGGACCTCGCCACTTCCGAACCCGTCGCATCCGGGTCCGTTCCTTCCGAGTCCGCCGCGGCCGACTCCGTGCCGACGAGCCCAGCCGATGGCGCCCGGACTTCAGTGCCGAATGCCCCGACCGTCGCCGCCGATGCCCAGGCAGCGATCGAATCCGCACCGGAAACGGAGGCTGCGGCCAATACGGAAGACGCGTACGCGTCGAACGCCGCCGCCCAAGCAGATTCCCCGGCGGCCGGCTCCCCGTCGGCCGATTCCGAAGCACGGACGGAAGCGACCGCCATGGCCGCCATCGAATCTGTTCCCGCAACGGTCGCCGAACCCGCAGCCGAAGTGGCGCCCTTCGTGCAAGCAACGCCCGCACCGGCATCGGCGCAGGACCTAGCCGACGCGCCGGCGCCTGAAAAAGCACCCGTGGCCAACGGCCTGGCGGCATCGCTGCAAAAGGATCTGGAAACAGCCGGAATCCAACTGGTCGAAACACGTTTCGCGCCCGCGGACATCGCCGCGCCCACCGTCAAGCTGGGCCGGCCGCGCAAGCCGGCTTCCGCCATCGCGGATGTCCCGCTGGAGCAGGTGGAAACGCGCTAAGCCGAAGACCAAGCCCGAGGTCTGCGCCTGGCAGACCTCGGGCGCTTTGCCGCGTCGGGCACGATCATCCATGCCTTAGCCATACAAGCCTCTGCCAATTGGTCTGCCGCTCATCCGATCGGCATCGACCTCTCCGGCGTATTGGGGCCATTCGTAATCTGCGCGCCCCTCATGGCCCAATCGCCCTCCACCTTTGCAGGGACGATCCATTCGTGGGCGCGGCAATAGGACTCCGCCGACGAACTCAACTTGCCTTGGCGATCGTCTCGACGGACTGGCGCGTCAACAACGCCATCAAGTGCGCCAGCTCTTCGCGCATCTCCCGCCTGTCCAGCACCATGTCTATCGCGCCCTTGCCGAGCAGGAACTCCGCGCGCTGGAATCCCTCTGGCAATTTTTCCCGCACGGTCTGCTCGATCACCCGGGGTCCGGCAAAACCGATCAGGGCCTTGGGTTCGGCGATCACGACATCCCCCATGAACGCAAAGCTGGCGGACACGCCGCCCATGGTGGGATCGGTCAGCACGCTGATGAAGGGCAAGCCCGCCTGCGACAAGCGCGTCAGCATGGCGTTGGTCTTGGCCATCTGCATCAGGGAAAACAGGCTTTCCTGCATCCGCGCCCCCCCCGAGGCCGCCACGCAGATGAACGGCGTACGCAGGCGGATGGCTTCCTGGACGCCGCGCGTGAAGCGCTCGCCGACGACCGAGCCCATGGAACCGCCCATGAACTCGAAATCGAAACATGCCAGCACGGCCGGCACGGAAAGGATGGTGCCGCTCATCAGCAGCATGGCCTCGGATTCGCCCGTCTGCTTGACGGCCTCCGCGACACGTTCGGTATATTTACGGCTGTCCTTGAACTTGAGCGGATCCATGGGACGGATATGCGACGCAATTTCAACGCGGCCTTCGGCATCCAGCAGCGAATCGGCGCGCGCCCTGGCGTTCAGCCGAAAGTGATGGCCGCACTTCGGACACACATTCAGGTTGGCGCCCAGATCTTCTTTGTAAAGCACCGATTCGCATGAGGGACACTTCACCCATATGCCTTCGGGAACGCGCCGCGCATTCGCCTCGTTGTTGCGATTAATGCGCGGCGGTAGAATTTTCTCGATCCAGCTCATAGTCGTTTCCGATAAATGCCTGATCTCGCATCAGACTCCATTCCGTGCCCAGCCGCCGACTTCATGCGGCATGGACCCATGCCCAAACGCCGGGCGCTCAATCGAGCGCGGCGCGTATTTCAGCCAGCCATGCCGCCGCGGCCTTGACGGCGCGATCATCCCTGCCCGCCTGGTCGAGACCATCGGCCTCGGCCTGGGAAACCGCCTGCTCCATCGTTTCGATCAGTTTACTGCCTATCACCACCGCATCGGCTGCTTGCGCCAAAAGACGGGCGCTTTGCGCGTCGCGTATGCCGAAACCCACGCCCACTGGAATCTTGACGTGGCGCCGTATCAATTCCAGCCGTTGCGCGACATCCGTCGTATCGATATGGCCCGCGCCGGTCACGCCCTTGAGCGATACGTAGTAGACATAGCCGCGGGCCACCTGCGCGATTTCCCGGATACGGGCCTCGGTGGAAGTCGGCGCCAGCAGGAAAATGGGATCGATGCGGGCCCGCTCCAGCGACCGGGCGAAACCCTTGATTTCCTCGGGCGGATAGTCCACGACCAGCACTCCGTCCACGCCGGCCTCGCCCGCCAGCCGCGCGAACACGTCCTGGCCCATGCGCTCGATCGGATTGGCATACCCCATCAACACGATGGGCGTGACCGCATCCGTCGCGCGAAACGCCGCCACCATGTCGAACACCTGCCGCAATCCCACGCCGCGCTCGATGGCGCGCTGCCCCGCCCGCTGAATGACCGGGCCGTCGGCCATGGGGTCCGAAAACGGCACCCCGAGCTCGATCACGTCGGCGCCGGCGGCCACCAGCGCGTGCATCAATGCAAGCGTGGCGGAAACGGAAGGATCGCCCGCCGTGATATAAGGCACCAGCGCCGTGCCGCCTGCGCGCTTGGCCAACGCGTTCGCAAGCCGTTCATTTGACATCGTCATTATCTCGCTCACCCCAGGTTCTACAGGCTGATGCCCGCCGCATCGGCGACGGTATGCATGTCCTTGTCGCCCCGCCCGGATAGATTGACAAGTATGATTTCGTCCTTGGGCAGGGTCGGCGCCAGGCGGGCCGCATAGGCAAGAGCATGCGACGACTCCAGCGCCGGCATGATCCCCTCGGTGCGGCAGCAATCGTGAAACGCCTGCAGCGCCTGCGCGTCGTCGACCAGCTCGTACTTCGCCCGGCCGCTTTCGTGCAGCCAGGCATGCTCGGGACCGACACCCGGATAATCCAGCCCCGCCGAGACGGAGTGGGTTTCGATGATCTGCCCGTTCTCGTCCTGGAGCAGGTAAGTGCGGTTGCCGTGCAGGACGCCCACCGAGCCGCGATTAAGCGACGCCGCATGGCGTCCCGAATCGATGCCGTGGCCCGCGGCCTCGACGCCGACGAGCTTGACCTGCTCGTGCTCGATGTAAGGATGGAAGATCCCCATCGCGTTGGAGCCGCCGCCCACGGCGGCCACGATGTAATCCGGCTGCCTGCCCGCATCCTGCGGCATTTGTTCCAGGCATTCCTGGCCGATCACCGCCTGAAAATCCCGGACCATGGCCGGATAGGGATGAGGTCCCGCCACCGTGCCGATGATGTAAAAGGTGTTCTCGACGTTCGTCACCCAATCGCGCATGGCTTCGTTCAACGCATCCTTCAAGGTGCGCGAGCCCGAGTCCACCGGAACGACCGTCGCGCCCAGCAGCTTCATGCGGTACATGTTGGACGCCTGACGGCGGATATCTTCGCTGCCCATGTAGACGACGCATTCGAGTCCGTAGCGGGCCGCCACGGTCGCCGTGGCTACGCCGTGCTGGCCGGCGCCGGTCTCGGCGATGATGCGGGTCTTGCCCATGCGGCGGGCCAGCAGCATCTGGCCTATGCAATTATTGATCTTGTGCGCGCCCGTATGATTGAGATCCTCGCGCTTGAACCATATCTGCGCCCCGCCGAGCTGTTCGGACCAGCGCCGGGCATGGTAGACGGGGCTGGGCCGGCCCACGAAATGCTTCAGCTCATAGGCGAACTCGTCCAGGAACTCGGGATCCTTCTGGTAATGCGCATACGCCTTGTTCAGTTCGTCCAGCGCATGCACCAGGGTTTCGGCCGCGAAGCTGCCGCCGTAGCGGCCAAAATATCCCTGGCTATCGGGCAAGGTATAAGGTTTCAAAGTCTTCTCGAAGAGTGCGCGCCGCGATGCGCGCGTAAACAATCAAGGCAAGTCTGACATTCTACCAGCCCGCAGGGGGATTTTGCTTCGCGGGCCCGTTCGGCCGGCTTGCCCGCGGCGCGCCAAAACCCCTGCGCGTAACCCGTGAATACACACGAATGGTTACACGCTATGCTTTAATGGCAAAGTCGAAACCTATGCCCAAAGTTTCGCATATACACAGGCTTCGGGCTGTTTTCTGGAGATCAACCATGTTGCGTAAATGTTTGGCCATCGGCCTTTTTTCCGTCCTGTCCGTTCCGGTTCATGCGGCGCAATGCGAAGCAACGATCGAAGGCAATGACGCCATGCAGTTCAACGTCAAGGACGTCACGGTCGATAAAAGCTGCAAGGAATTCACCTTGCACCTGAAACACGTGGGCAAACTGCCCAAGGCCGCCATGGGCCATAACCTGGTACTGACCAAGCAAAGCGACATGCAGGCCGTGGCGAACGACGGCGTCGCCGCCGGCGTGGACGGCGACTATGTCAAGGCCGGTGACGACCGCGTGATCGCCCATACCAAGCTCATCGGAGGCGGCGAGTCCACCTCCGTCACCTTCGATGTCGCCAAGCTGGCGGCAGGCGAAACCTACGAGTACTTCTGCTCGTTCCCCGGACATTGGGCTATCATGAAGGGCACATTGAAGCTGGGTAGCTGACCGGCGCATCGCCGCCCGGTGCCGGGCGGCGCCCACGCCTCGTGGCGCGCCCCGCCCCAGCCCGACATCCGGAGACCATGCCCCATGTTGAGAGTCTATGCCATCAACGGCTTGACGCCCGTCGTCGATCCCACCGCGTACGTGCATCCCAGCGCCGTGCTGATCGGAGACGTCATCGTGGGGCCGAACACCTATGTCGGCCCCTTTGCCAGCCTGCGGGGCGATTTCGGGCGCATCGTCATGAAAACCGGCTCCAACATACAGGACACCTGCGTGGTGCACGGCATCTCCGATCACGACACAGTCATCGACGTGGACGGGCATATCGGCCACGGAGCGGTGCTGCACGGCTGTACGATAGGACGCAATGCCATGGTGGGCATGAACGCGGTCGTGATGGACAAGGCCGTGATAGGCGCATCCAGCATCGTCGGCGCCATGGCGTTCGTGAAAGCGGGACTCATGATTCCCGAGCGCAGCCTGGTCATGGGCGCGCCCGCGAAAGTCGTGCGCGAGCTGACGGACCAGGACATCGCCAACAAATCGTTCGGGACCCGGCAGTACCAGATGCTTACTCGGCGCTGCCTGGACACGCTAAGAGAGGTCGGCCCGCTGTCCGAACCGGAGCCCGACCGTCCCAGGCTGAGCAAGTCGGTCACGGACCCGTCCGACTGAGCGGTAACTCCGATACGGGATCGACGAGGCGCCCGGACCGACGCGCGGTCAATCGAAAATGGCCGGATTCAGCAAAATGGACCGATCCACGTCGCGGATATCGGTACGGCCGCAAAACGCCATGGAGACATCCAGCTCGTTGGCAAGTATCTGCAGGCATCGCAACACGCCCTGCTGCCCCGACGCGCCCAAGGCATAGAGAAAGGCGCGGCCTATCATCGTGCCCTTGGCGCCCAGCGCGACGGCCTTGAGGATATCCTGTCCCGACCGGATGCCGCCATCCATCCAGACCTCGATGTCGTTGCCGACCGCCTGCACGATATGCGGCAAGGCGGAGATGGACGACGGCGCGCCGTCCAATTGCCTGCCGCCGTGATTCGACACGATCAGCGCATCAGCGCCGGAATCGACCGCCAGCCGGGCATCCGCGGCATCCATCACGCCCTTCAACACCAGCTTGCCCCCCCAGCGTTTCTTGATCCACTCGATATCGGCCCACGTCAGGCAGGGATCGAACTGCTCGGCCGTCCAGGACGACAGCGACGACAGATCGCCGACGCCCTTGGCATGGCCTACGATATTGCCGAAGGTGCGGCGCTTGGTGCCCAGCATATTCATGCACCAGCGCGGCTTGGTCGCCAGATTGATCAGGTTGGCCAAGGTCGGCTTGGGCGGCGTGGACAGGCCGTTCTTGATGTCCTTGTGACGCTGTCCCAACACCTGCAGATCCAGCGTCACGACCAGCGCTGAGCAGCCGGCCGCCTTGGCCCGGTCCATCAAGCGGCCGATGAAGTCGCGATCGCGCATGACATAGAGCTGGAACCAGAACGGCCGTGTCGTATGCTCGGCGATGTCTTCGATGGAGCAAACGCTCATAGTGGACAGCGTGAACGGAATGCCGAACTGTTCCGCCGCCTTGGCGCCGAGTATCTCCCCATCGGCATGCTGCATGCCTGTCAATCCCGTCGGCGCGATCGCCACCGGCATCGCGACCTCAGTGCCGACCATGGTGCCGCGCAGACTGCGCTTTTCAATATCGACGGCCACGCGCTGCCGGAATTTCAGGCGCTGGAAATCGGTTTCATTGGCGCGATAGGTCGTTTCGGTCCACGAACCCGAATCCGCGTAGTCGTAGAACATCCTGGGCACCCGCCGTTTGGCCAGAGCGCGAAAATCCTCGACATGGGTTATTTTTGATAGCGTGGACAAGAACGTCTCCAAGGGAAAAAACCGGCGCGCGCGGCGCCCCACATCTTAAACAAGTTCGCGGGAAAGCTACAGTGCCCCTTGGAGCACGGCGCCGATTTCCATAAAATTACCCGAAAGCATAACGGAATTTGCTTTACCAATAAAAATCATGCTATAGTTTCCGTCTTTACAGCGGCTGTAGCTCAGTTGGATAGAGTACTTGGCTACGAACCAAGGGGTCGTGGGTTCGAATCCTGCCAGCCGCGCCAAATTTAGGGGCTTCCTTTCGGAAGCCCCTAATCGTTTGCCTATGCGCAGCCGCGCCTGCCGGAGCGCCGTCGCCATTTCAATCATGCATCGGTGGCTGCACCCATCCGAATGTCACGTGCCGGCCAGTTCGCGCCAGGCGCGCTCAAACCATTCTCGAACCGCCAGCCAATGGCGATCGCCATACAGGCGGCGAAACCGCTGGGTTTCCTCCAGCTTCTCGTTGCTCCAAACCTGCAGGCGCTGCTCCACATACCGCGTAGTGAGCGCAATACCGCATTCGACAGTGACGCAATGGCGCCATTGCTCGTACGACTCGGGAATCATGGGCGCTCTCTTCGCATTTCGGCGCTGGTCATCGGTGACATCCTTGCATCTGATTAGTTATGTTATAACATAACTTAAATAGTCCGGATGTCCGCATGAATACGAGCGCGGCATGAACAGGCCGGCCCCCCGGGCACCCTCCCTCCCATCATGAAGTCGAGGCCGATAAGCCATGAATCCGTCCTGTTGAATTATCCGATTTGCCCAAAAGGAATCCTTGCATGAAAGTCCTCTCTTCTCTCAAAGACGCCAAAATACGCCACCGCGATTGCCAGGTGGTGCGTCGCCGCGGTCGCATCTACGTCATCTGCAAGTCCAATCCGCGCTTCAAGGCCAGGCAAGGCGGCGCCAAGAATAGAAACGCGTAATGCATCGTCTGGATGTCCCGATCGCCGCCGGCATCGGCGTAGGCAGGCCACCGCTCCCGCGCGCCTGCTACGGACGCAGATGGTGGATGAAGAAAGCCTCCATCGCCCGATAAAAATCGAACCGGTTCTCCTCATTATGGAACCCATGGCCTTCGTTGTCTTTGACCATGTACTCGACCTGCACGCCCCGGGCACGAAGCGCATCGACCACTTGATCGCTCTCCGCCTTGTTCACGCGCGGGTCCCGGGCGCCTTGGGCAATGAGCAAAGGCGTCTTGATGCGGTCGACATGCAGAGCGGGGGACGTGGCGGCAAGCCGCTCCTTGTCTCGCCGCGGATCGCCCACCATCTCGCGCATCTGTGCCAGCATCGGTTGCCAATAGAGCGGGATGGTCTCCATGAAGGTGAACAGATTGGATACACCCACATAGTCGACGGCCGCCGCGTACAAGTCGGGCGTGAAAGCCACGCCCGCCAACGTGGCATAACCGCCGTAGCTAGCGCCGAAGATGCCGATGCGCTTGGGATCGGCAATGCCCTGGTCGACGAGCCAATCCACGCCGTCGGTAATGTCGTCCTGCATCTTCAAGCCCCACTGCCCGAAGCCTGCTTCCCAGAACGCGCGGCCATAGCCCGTGGAACCCCGGAAATTCATCTGCAGCACGCAGAAGCCCCGGTTGGCCAGAAACTGGGCCTCGGCATTAAAGCCCCAGTCGTCGCGCGTCCAAGGGCCGCCATGGGGATTGATCACGCAAGCGAGATTCCTGGGATCCCGTCCGGACGGCAAGGTCAGGTAGCCGTGTATCGTCAGTCCGTCGCGCGCCTTGTAACTGATCGGACGCATAAAGGCCATGTCGGCTTCGCGCAGCGACGGATTGATGTCGGCCAGCTTGTAGAGCGCATCGTGCTTTTCGCTGTAGAGATAGCGCGTGCCGGGCGTGCGGTCGTTGTAAGCCGACACGACGAACATGTCTTCGTTCCGGTTCCAGCCCTGCAGCGCGAACTCGTAGCCTGGCAATAGGGCCGACAGCCTGTCGTACAAGGCTTGCGTCTGCGGATCGAAGATCTTGCGCTCCGGCTTGGCTATCCGGTATGACGCCATCGTCAGCACCTTTCGCTTGCGCGAATAGCCGGCGCCGTCCAGATCGACCTCCGGCGGCTCGAAGATCAATTGCTCTTCGTCGGGCGCCGCCGGATCCAGAACCACAAGAGAGGACCGATCGCGGCCGCGATTGCTGATGGCGTAGATCTTGCGGTCATCGAAAGTGAAGAAAGCCGGAATGACTGAAGTGCGATAGTCGGTCGTGACCAGCGGCTCGAATGGCGCATCCTCCCGGTCGCGATAGAGCAGGATCGTATCGAGTCCTTCGTTGGCAAGCGCGACGCGCACGCGGCCCGCATGGTCGGTGCCCCACCCCACGATATTCCCGGGGTTCTCCGCCACAAGGGAGGCAGCACCGGTATTGACGTCCACGCGATAAACGTCGAACACCTCCGGATCGCGCCGATTATGGCTGATCAAAACGTGATCCGGATCATCCGGCAAGTGGTCTTCGATGCTTGCCCGGACATCCGGAAAAGGAGTGAGATCAAGCATGGCGCCGCTGCCGGCCTGGACGGCGAGGATGTGGAAGTTCTCGTCTCCGCCGAAGTCCTTCTTGTAAAGCAACGTATCGGCCCCCTTCCAGAAGAAGTCGCTGATGTCGCGCGCCGTCTCCGACGTGAGACGCCGAGGCTCGCCGCTCGGCCGGCCGTCCACCAGCGCCTGAACAAAAATATTCATGCGAGCAGGCGCGCCGTCGATACTCGCGGGCATCATGAAACCGAGCTGGGAACCGTCGTCGGACAAACGAAAATAGCCCTGTTCGGGATTGCGGAAGAAATCTTCCAGTGGAATTCGTTCGGGTACGCCGGACGCCATAGCGATGGACGGAGCAACCACGCCGACGCACATTAAAAGAACAGCAAGAGAAACTCTGAGCACGTTCACCTCATTTCAAGACAGTAAGCCGCCAGGCCGGCGCGAACACGCCGGCCCGACCCCGCCAATCGCCCCTGGATCGCTCGGGACGACCCGGAAACCTGCAGCGGTTGCGGTGATTGCCGCTACTTTACCCGGAATATGGCCTCGCTTGGTGTCGGCGCGGACGGCCGCGCCTAGCCGCCCAGGTACTCGCGGGCCGTGCGAAGATGCACACTGGCGATCTTGACCAGGTCGGCCAAGGTCATCGCCTCGTCATTCCTGGCCATGGTGGACGGATCCGGTCCATATACCGCTGCCGGCACGCCACGGTACCGCCACAGCCGCGCGTCCGTGCAACCCAGTCCGACGGCAAACGAAGGCGCCGTTCCCGTTACATCCGCGACGGCCTTTTTGATGATGCCGAACAAGCGGTCGCTTTCATCGCTCTTGTTGGGCTCGCCGGAGTTGTCAACGCGGTAAGCGCCGCCATGGCGCGCAGCCGCATCCGCCACGATCCGGGCGAACTCCTCGGTGCGCCGCCCCACGGGCACCCTGATGTCGACTTCAATCAAGCAGCGGTCCGGTTGCATGTTCACCTTGATGCCGCCGCCTATCGTTCCGTAATTAAGAGAGGGAAAATCGACAAAGGATTTACCGCTGGGTGCGAGCAGGCTTTGAGAAACCGCGGCGCCGTCCTCTTTCTTCACGTCGCCCCAGTCTTCCGGAATGGCTTCACGCAGATCCTTGATGAATGCCGCCGCTTTTTCAATGGGCGATTGGTCGCCGCCGGGATAGGCGCCGTGGCCGCCTTTTCCTAGGAACTCGACCGTCCCCCACAGGAAGCCTCTTTCCCCGACCCTGACCACGGAAAGCGAGGATGGTTCCGTGCTAAGCATGGCGTCGCCCGCAAGCTCAGGGTAGAGATCGAGCAGGGCGCGACTGCCGTAAGGACCGAACGTCTCCTCATCGCACACGAGACATAGCGTGGCTCGGCCGTGAATCTCGTGTCGCCTCTGGTTGAGCAGCTTCATGACCACCATGAATACGGCCGCGCCGCTCTTCATATCGACGGCGCCGCGTCCCCGCACGACATCGCGCTCTTCAAGGACACCCTCCTTCCTGGCCAGCCTCGACGCGCTATCCGCGGCGCTTTCCGGCAGGGGGAAAACGTCCAGGTGCGCGTTCATGACCAGATGCGGTCCGGGATGCTCGCCAAACACACGGGCCACCAGGTTGACCTTGCGGTTCTCGGCGTCGACGCAGACCCGCGCGAATCGGATGCCGTTCTCCGTCAGATAATCGGCCGCCACCGCCAAAGGCAGGCTCACATCGCCGGGAGGGTTGGGAGATTCGGCATCGACCAGGCGCTGCGCCAGCGCCCGAAGCTCTTGGCTGGGTATCGTACTTTCATCAAGCATTGCCATTCCTAGTTAGACAGTCTGCAACGGGGCCGTTCAGCAGGGCAAGGCGCTGGCCTCGATCTCCTTTTCATAGCGCACCGCTATGGGATCCACGTGGTTTCGCCCGAGAAAGCTCCCCTTTTGCGAGCACTGGACGACATAGGTAGCGGCGGGACGGCGCTGGTTCTCGTAGGCGGCAAGCGCTTCTTTGACATTGTCATGCTTGGCGAATACGTCACGCAGGACCTGGGCGTCGATAAAGGTCTGGCTTGCCCCCTGCGCAAGATCGGGCATCATGGGATGCGCGGCATCGCCCATCAAGGTGATGCGTCCGTGGGTCCAGGTATACAGAATGCCGGCCACGTCGTTGAGCGGGCTCTCAACCACGGCTTCCCTGGGCGTCATGCTCAAGGTACGGGGAATGTGGGTCTTTTTCCAGGAAGAGAAAAACTCCACGAATTCGTCAAAGCTATTTGCGCCGGAGGCGGAGCCGAACCAATACGCTTTCCCATTCCCGATGGGAATGACGGACAGCCAGCCGTTGGGGGAATAGAAACCGGTCTGCGCCGCCGGATCCACATCCACTTGATCCAGGTCCAGAATCGCGCGATAGCGGAAAGCGTGATGCTCGTTCCGTCTAAACGTCACACCGCCTATGAGCTGCTCGCGTATGGCGGAGTATATGCCGTCGGCGCCGATGACCACGTCCCCCTCGTGGCTTTCGCCGTTGCTGAAATGGCAAATCGCCTTTTCGCCCGCTTCTTCGACGGAGACGACTTCGTGATCGAACTTTATGCGATCGGCGCCATAGGCATCGGCCAGCATGGAGGTCAGCGACCAGCGATACACTCCGACCGACGCGGCCCCGTATTCTTCGGGCCAGCGACTGGTGTCCTTTTCGAAAAGCAGCTTACCCTCGTGGTCATAATTCAAATAGCGATCAAGCTTGACGCATATGTCGTCGTACTGTTTACGAAGACCCAAACTATAAATCGCTCGCCCCGCATTGGGCCACAAGTTCAATCCCGCGCCCGTCGTCCTGAGCTCCGGGGATCGCTCGAAGACCTCGACGTCATGCCCCAACCCAACCAGTCCGATGGCGGCGGAAAGTCCGCCGACCCCTGCGCCACAAATCAGAACTTTCATCTCGGATCTCCTGCTAGCAAGTTTTTCTTATATACAAAACCATCGCCACGAGGCGCTCAAGCCTTGGCTCCGGCATCGGCCTTGGCTGCGGAACCGCCAATTCCCGCCAGGAAAGTCCTCAGCCTTTCGGAGCTGGGGTTCTCAAGAATATCCTCGGGAGTGCCTTGTTCGACGATACGCCCGTGCTCCATGAACATCACCCAATCGGCGCAGCGCTTGGCGAATTCCACTTCGTGCGTTACGACTATCATGGTGCCGCCCGCGTCGGACAGCTCTTCCATGACTTCCAGCACCTCGCCGACGCGCTCGGGATCGAGCGCCGATGTCGGCTCGTCAAACAGCAAGGTCTTGGGCTTCGTGGCAAGGGCGCGCAAAATGCCGATGCGCTGCTGCTCGCCCCCGGAGAGCCGTTGCGGCATACGGTTGCGCAGATGCGCCAGTCCGAAAAGCTCCAGCAGGTTCTGCCCCTCGGAGGCCGCGACGGACGCCTTGACGTGCTTTACTCTTCGGGGCGCGAGCGTCATATTATCCAGGACTGAATAATTCTGGAACAAGTGAAATTGCTGGAATACCATCGCCGTGCCGGAACGCCTGCGGTCCCGGGTCAAGAAAAATTCGGAACGCTTCCTGCGCAAGAGGGTGCCGCCGCGCCTCCCGCTCATCACGACGCCGTTCACGGTGATGGTGCCGTCCTCTATTTCCTCGAGGCCGTTTATGGTGCGCAACAACGTGCTTTTTCCGGCGCCGCTCGGCCCCATGATGCAGGTGGTGCGGCCGTTTTTGAAACTCAGCGAGACATTGTCCAGTACCTTGTTGTCGCCGAACGACTTGCTGACCTTGTCGAAAACAACGGAATTACCATCGGAGCCCAGGCCGTCCGCCGGCGAAAGGTAATCCCCCAGCCGTTGGTCCGCACTGGCCGGAGCGGCGGCGTTCTTGCGCTTGAGCCGAATCTCCGTGGCATCATAATCGAGTGACTTTTCCGCATATTTCTGGAACAGCGACAACAACGTCGTGAGCGTAAGATAGATGATGAGCGCGGCGGCGAATACAGGCACGTACTCGAAATTGCGCGCAACGATCGTATTGGCCCGCAAGGTCAGTTCGTTTACCGCGATGACCGACGTGATCGAGGTATCCTTCATCAGCAGAATCGCAAAGTTGATCAAGGCGGGGAACGCCACCCGCATGGCCTGGGGAATAACGAAAAACACAGTCGCGCCGACAGGGCCGAAACCCAGCGCCCGGGCCGCTTCGATTTGTCCCTGCGAAACGGCGAGCAAGCCGCCGCGGAATACCTCGCACAAGTACGCTGAAAAGCAGATCGACAAGGCAATGACCGCTGTCCAGAACTCGGTAATATCGTATCCGAGCACCGGCAATATGTTGTACCAGATGACCAATTGCAAAATAATCGGCGTGCCGCGCAATAGCCAGATATAGAAACTGACGATGGCGCGCAGAACCACCAGGCCTTTGGAGTTGCGTATCAACGCAAGAACGAGCCCGGAGAAAAAAGAAAGCACGAACGAGACAAGCCACATCTTGATGGCTATGACCGCGCCTTCCAGCAGATAAGGGAGAGTTAGATAATCGAGAATCTGAGATAGCACTTTTCAACCCTTGAGCTAACCATCGTGCAATATGATCAGGGAGACCCGGCCGGCTTTACCGAACGAACGCTCGCGCCGCGATGATCTCTCGATGATCGGCGAAATAGGTGCCGCGCAAACAGGCCCGCGGCGAACGCCGCGCGCCTCGAACCCTTATTTATTGCGACGGCGGCTTTCCAGTACGTTCTGGACTACCGCATCAGGGTCCTCTTTGATGAAAACGTTGCGCTCCATCCCATACCTCAAGGACACTTCCTCGGCACGCGGAGAATTCAGGAATTCCTTGACGTGCGGCAGCAATTCCTCCCTGAGCTTGGATCCCTTCTTGAATGCGATGGGCCAGAACAAAGGATCGCCCACCTGATCCAGCGCGACCGCCAGATGGGGAATGCTTTCCGTCGCAGCCCACCACATATTCACGTCGTCGATCGCGCCTTCGGTCCGGGCGTTCTGCACACTGTTCAAGCGATCCATGATGCCGCCGCTGCTAGGCGTGGGAATCGCGCCATTGTCGCCGCCGCAGTATTTTTGATTCATTTCCTTGACTGCCCGCTCGGTGGGCGCGGAAAAGTGCATGCCGATCTTCTTTCCGCAGAAAGCCGTCCAATCCTTGACGTTCTGGGCGAACTCCTTGGTGGAAATGATCCCGAAATAGGACTCGACCAAGGGAATGAAGTCCAGGTGCTCGCTGCGTTCGTTGGTGATGTAGATACCGGAACCGATATCCACGCGTCCCCCGATCAGCGCCGGAATTTCATTCTCGAATGCCATCTCCCGGTATTCCAGGTCATAGCCGGCCTTGTCGGCGGCATAGGACAGCAAATCCGCCTGCAGTCCCTTCCACTTGCCCGCCTCGTCCAGATAATTGTATGGCTTGAGAGGACCCGACAAGGCCACGACGATAGTCTTGTCGTGTTTTTTCCCTTCCGCGGCAACGACGCCCAAAGACACTGCCGAACCCAACAGGGCCGAGCAAACCAAACCCACCACCTTCGTTTTCAACTTCATAACGCCTCCTTTCGGGGAACAGTTCGTTTTGAAACAAAGATTGCATGAAGATCAAGTACGCGGGAGTCGACTCCGAGGATCCGCTGACTGGCCGTGAAAGGGAATCCTTTCCCTGTACGGCTTGTACTCTCCGGACTGGATGGCCTTGTCGACGTGATCGGCAATTTCTCCCAGTGTCGCAAACCACACATCACCCTTTTCGATCATGTACCGGATCATCTTCTCCATGCGCGCGCATCGGGCCAGGCGCCCCATGACGAACGGATGCCATACCGACACCCAAAGGCCGCCATACTGCCACGCAGCCTCGAACTCGGCCATGAACACGTCCATGCCCCGCTCGGGAGAATTGACTTGCATGGCATAGCCGAGATCCGAATTGACAGTGAACTGCGGCCAATCGTCCATCGCCCAATCCGTGGGCAGCTCGATCACGCTGCCGTTGTCGCTCTCGATGATGTAAGGGACGTCATCACCCATCAAGGAAGAGTCATAGACGAAACCCTCGCGGGCAAGATAGTTGAGCGTGTTCTTGGAAAAGCGATAGCTGGGCGCGCGGAAGCCTCGCGGACGAATGCCGTTCACCTTGGTGAGCATGTCCAGGCCGCGCATGAACCAATAGTCTTCCATTTCGGCCGACAAACTGTCCAGGCGTTCGTGCAGGTAGCCATGCAAGCCGATCTCGTGTCCGCCATCGAGGATCTGATTGATGGTGTCCGGATAATGTTCGGCGGTCCATCCCGGCACGAAAAACGTTTGCTTGATATCGTACTTCTTGTACAAGCTAAGTATCCTGGGCACCGCCACCCTGTCGTAGCGCAGCCATGAAGCCGTTCCGATCTTGGTATCGGCCGTATGAGGATAGGCGTAGTACAAAAGACTGTCCGAATCCACATCAAACGTAATCGCCACAGCGCAGCGCGCTCCATTCGGCCATTTAACAGGATTCTCGATCATGATTCTCTTCCCCTCGCTCTGACTTACGTCGACATTGACAAGCACAAGCTAAACGGGCGGCGCAACGTGAGGACACGGCGCGTTTCTACGAACTCTGGACGGGTCTGCGCTTCGCCGGAAGATTTACCGTGTAAAAATACCGGTCGGAGCGAAATCGCGTCTTAAAGAAGACCACTGGACGCCCTGTCGTATCCGTAAACAACCGATTTACGCTCAATATCGGATCGTTGACCTTCACACCCAGATATTGCGCTTGCTCCTGCGTCGCCGATACCGCTTCGATAACTTGATACTCTTCCGACGTTCCCGGATCGTGCATGCGGCGCAGTACCGGCACGAAGAGCCCGTCGACAGCGGCCTTCGAGATCTTCTCTCCAAGATCCATGGGCATGTACGTCTCCAGCCACAACAACGGCGCCGCGTCGGCGCTGCGCAGCCTGTGCACTTCAAAAACCGTGGTCCCGACAGGCACTTGGAGCCGTTCCGCCACCTCCTCGGATGCGGGCACGGAGCCTGAACGTATCGTCTTTGCGCCGATCGAGATGCCGAAGGCTGAAAACGCCTCGATCGGTCCGGTGAGCCTATCGTCTCGCGGCGGCGTCACTTCTTTGGCGAGCCACGTTCCCACGCCGGCGCGCCTGGAAATGATTCCCTCATCCTCCAACCGCTCCAGCGACTGGCGAATAGTGAGCCGGCTGACAGAAAAATGTTCCGCCAACTTTTCCTCAACAGGAAGCTTTTCACCGATTTTCAACGTGCTCAACCACCTCAAAATAATCGCTCGAATCTGCAAGTACTTCGGGAACGGATGATATGGAAGGTCTGCCACTAGAAGTAAAACTCCCATATGGAATTACGCCTGATCTTCGATGCCTGCCGAGCTTTCAAGAGCCATCGGGACCGGAAACCAGACTTTGTCTGTACAACTATACAATTGGATCCGGGCCGAGAGCAATCCACGCATATAAGGACTTACCCTAGGAAGCGATCAACGAGCGCCTTGGCTGCTCAACCGTTCCGATAGACGGGCCGGGGCCGCTCGCCGACCGCGTAACGATGCACGTTGTCGACCCAGATCCGGGCCGCCGCCTCGCTGTAATCCGAACGCTGCCCCGCCAGATGAGGAGTCAGCACGAGATTCGGCGCATGCCATAAAGGGCTGTCCGGCGGACAAGGTTCGATCCGCGTCACGTCGAGGACCGCGCCCGCGATCGTTTGCTGTTCGAGCGCGCTCAAAAGCGCTGCCTCATCCACTACTCCGCCTCGCGATACGTTGATCAAGCACGATCCAGCCTTCATCCATGACAGCTCCCGCGCGCCGATGAGTTTCGTGGTGTCGTTGGTGAGCGGGAGGGCCAGCACGACGAAATCCGCGCGCGACAGCACCGCCTCCAGCTCTGCGAAGGTGAACATTTCGTCGACGGCGGGATGCGCAGCGGGCGAACGCCGGACGCCCAGAACGCGCATGCCGAGCCCATGGACGTGCCGGGCAAGCCGCCCTCCTATCTCGCCCACCCCCACTATCGCGCAAGTGCAAAGCGCCGAAGGGGTGGTGGCATGCACCCTCCATGTGCGCTTTCGCTGTTGCTCCAGCAGCATCGGCAGGCGCCACTTTCGCGCCAGTATGGCCAGTAATGCATACTCGGCCACAGCGTCCGCGTTCATTCCCTTCACGGTCGATACCATGATCCGCCTGCCGCGCCTTTCCAGAAACGCATCGAGGTGATCCGCGCCGGAGGTCGTGGTTTGTATCCATTGAAGATGGCTCAAGCCGTCGAGCAGCTCCTCGGGCACCTGCCAGCATACGAGCCCTTCCACCAAGGGGGCGAGCTCGTCGATCGAACCATCCCGGACGGTAACGGGCGCGGTTTTCTCGAGTTGCGCCAGGAACACCGGCCAGTCATCAGGACGGTAAATCAAGAATGTGATATCGCGGCCAAGATGCGCTGTCACCACGACATACGGAATCGTTCCTGCCATGCCTCGGCTCCTGTCCGGGAAGTAATGATGGAGGGCGCGGCCCTTTGATTGATACCATTCTAGCCAACCCATGCGCAATGGTTAACCGGCCTTGCGAAACGTAATATTGATGCGTCGGCTTCCCAATACCGGATGCGGATGATCCTTCAACGGCAATATGCCGTGAAAGCGCAGGCGATCTTCGCCTCCCCATACCGCCACGTCGCCATGGTACAAGTGCGTCTTGACGGCTTTATCGCCGCGCGCATGGCCGCCGAATTGAAAAACGGCGGTCATGCCCAGCGAAACGGACACGATGGGATGCGAAAAATCCCGCTCGTTCTTGTCCTGGTGCAACGACATCCGCGAACCCGGCTGATAAAGATTGACCAGGCAGGCATCCGGATGAAAGCCGGGAAAGCCCGCTGCGGCGGCGGCCTCGGCCGCCAGCGTGTCCATGATGGCCGGCATCGCCGGCCATGCCTGCCCCGTCACGGGATCGATGCGGGTATAGCGATAGCCCTGGCGGTCCGAATGCCAGCCCACACGCCCGCAATTGGTCAGCATCACCGACATGGTGAAGCCTCCCGGCGTTTGCATCCGGCGAAACGGCGACTCGCGTTCCAGCCGCTCGATGGCGGGAAGCAAGCGGTCGCAATACGCAAGGGCGAACCCCCGCATCAAACAGGCTTGGGCGCCCAGGGTCTCGCGCTCGCCGAACTCGGTGGAAGGAAATAAATCGAATGTCATGCGTCATGCCGCCTCGTTTGCCACAGTCTAACAAAGCGAGACGGCATGGCGCATGCCCGCCGGGACGCGTGCCTAGAATTGCAGCCGGGCCACGCTTTCGTCGCCGCCCTTGGGGTCGTCATTGCCATTCTTGATCGTGACGTACACCGCGCCGTTCTCCTTGTCCACGGCCAGGCTGTTGGGGTGGGTGGGCGTCTCGAACGTGTGCAGCAGCGCATACGTAGTGCTGTCGTACGCCGTTACCGTGCCGGAGTCGCGATTGGTCACGTACAAGCGATGACGCGCATCGTCCAGCGTCAATGCCACGGGGCTTTTACCCGTGGGAATGCTGTGCAGGACTTTGCCGTTCACCGGATCGAGCACGACCACGCGATTGCCCGCTCCACGGTTCCGGTAATCCAGGCCGCCCATTTTCTTGCGCATGTCGTCCAGGCGTTCCATGCCTTGGTCGGTCGCCAATATGCGTTTCTGCGCACGGTCATAGACCAGGTTGAGCAGCTGATCGGCATCGACCTCCATGACGTTCTCGACGGTCAGCGTGCGCGTATTCACCGCGCGCAGTTGGCCCTGCAGGTTGGATACGTACAGCCTGTCGTTCGCCTCGTCCAGCGTGACGCCGGTCGCCACGAAACCGAAACCCTGCAGCACTCTTTCCACTTTCAGGTTGCGTGTGTCCACCACGTACAGCGCGCTGTCTCGAAACCACAATCCCGGCGCGTAAAGACGATGATGCTTCTTATCCACGACCATTTCGCGGAAGTTGTGCGGATAACGCGCTTCTTCCTTGCCTTCCGGGTTCTTCACCTTGACCTTCTCGGCCAATTGCACCACGCCGGCCACCCGATTGCTCGCCGTATCCACGACCGTGACGGACGCATCCGACGTATTGCCCACGTACAGGCGATCGGCCTCGTCATCCAGCACGAGGCCGAAGCCTTTGCGCTCCAACGCGATCTCAGCCTGTACGGCCAACGTCGCCGGATCGAGGCGAACGATCTTCGGCGCCGCGGCCTCTTTGCCGAAGCCGCCCGCCGAGGCCACGAACACGGCATTCTGCCGGGCCGAGAACGCCACTTCATACAAGCCCTGGGCCAGCGCCTGGCGCTGCACCCGGGCTTGCTGCGTCGCCGCGACGGAACCCGCGCCGGCTCGAGCGGATTGCATCGCGCTCGACGACGGA
Source organism: uncultured Burkholderiaceae bacterium (assembly GCA_964551305.1). Classification (GTDB taxonomy): domain Bacteria; phylum Pseudomonadota; class Gammaproteobacteria; order Burkholderiales; family Burkholderiaceae_B; genus JBAZDC01. The sequence continues at coordinate 50,408 of CAZKBT010000006.1, read as the reverse complement.
GACTGCGCGCAGCCCGCCAGGACGCCCGCCAGAGCCAACGCCAGGATCGAACCGTATTGATACTTTTTCATAGCTACCTCTCAGGAAAAAAAATGTCGAAAACGCCAACTTCACCGCCGTCCTTCACCGGCGGTCCTTGGCATGCAGACGGTTGAACATCACCATCGCCATAAAAACCAGCCAGGCCGCCACGCTCGTATGGCCGCTGTATGCCACCAGGCCGAAACTCCAGCCCTGGCTTCGCACCGCCGCGACCAGCCCGGCGCTCAGCATCAGCCATCCTCCGGTGCGCAGACCGCGCGTCAACGCCGGCCGCAGCTCATCGCCGAAAAGATCCTCTTGATGCCTGTCCATCGACAGGGCCAGGCAGGCAAACCCGATCGACGCCGCCACGAACACCAGAATGTGGCCGAGCCACGAAATTTGCGATCCGCTCACGCGCTCTCTCCCACAGGCGCCTTGGAAGCCGTCGACGGCGGAGCGGCTTTGGCTTTGCGCACGGGTTTGGCCCTGGCCTTGTGCCGCCAGGTTCGCCAAGCGAAATGCGCATGCAGCCAGGCGAAAACCAGCAAGCTCAGGTCGAAAACGGCGAACGTCCAGTCGCCCGATTTCACGCTGTTCCACAAGTGACGATCCGTCGCCACGGCGTTCAGCACCGGCAACAGCGCCAGCAGTACGGCCGCCATAATAAGCAATTCGACCCAGGCGCGTTTGGCGGGACGCAGGCAGGCATGGATCAACGTCGCGCCCCAAGCCAAAAAAAATCCATGGATTTCCCAGTTCGCGCGCCCCGCCATGCCTTCGGGCAGAAGCCGGTTGAACCAGAAAAAAGCCGCCATCGCCACGGACAAGCCCGCAATCGAGGCAACGTTCAGCCGCTCCACCAGCCTGAATCCCAGATAAGGCTTCGAAGGATCCGGAAGCTTCGCGCGGCGCTTGACCGTCCACAGCACGAGCCCCGTGCCCACCATCGCGGTGCCTGCCAGGCTGACGATGAAGTACAGCCAGCGCGTCACGATGTCGGCGAAGCGGCCCAAATGCAATCCATACAACACGCCTTGAGTCGCCGCCGCGGGCCCCGACGACTCCTTGAACTGCAAGAGTTCGCCGGATACGCCGTCGAAAAGCAGGTAATGCGGCGTGGTCGACACGCGTTGCGCCTGTTGGCGGCCGATCACCACCCTCGCCCGGGCATCTCCCGCTTGGTTGATCTGCACCGTGCCCACGCTGCCCGCGCCCCAGCGTTGCTCGGCCTGTCGCACCAAACCGTCCAAGGGCGCCAACGGGGCCGCAACATTGGCGGGCTTGCCGGCCGGCATGAAAAAGCGCATCTCGCTCGTCACGGCCTGCCGCTGCGCGGGAGCCTGCAGGGCCTGCAAACCCCATGGCATGTACAACACCATCAGGGTCACCAGGCCGCTCCAGGTAATCATGAAGTGAAACGGCAGGCCCAGCACCGACAGGCCGGCATGGGCATCCAGCCACGAGCGCTGCCCTTTGCCCCAGCGAAACGTAAAGAAGTCCGTAAAGATTTTTTTATGCGTGATGACGCCGCTGACGATCGCCACCAGCATGAACATGGCGCACAGGCCCGCGATCCACCGCCCCCAAATCGCCGGCATGTAGTGCAGGTTGAAATGGAAGGCGTAGAAAAAATCCCCTCCCTGGGTATCGCGCGCCTGCAGCGCCTGGCCGGTCTGGGCGTCGAACACGCCGTTGCCGAAGTTGCGGCCGGAACTATTATTGCCGGGATTGCGCCAGAAGGCCGAGACGGTGGGCCTTCGTTCGGTGGGCAGCGTTATGCTCAGTTGCGGAGCATTCGGATGGCTTTCCAGGATGGCGTCGGCAACCCGCTGCGTGATCTCGCCGGCGGGCGGCATCGATGCGGGGGCGTGCAGTTCGGGCCGCATGTACTGCGATATCTCTTCGCGGAAATACGATACCGTTCCCGTCAGGAACATCGCGTACAGAATCCAGCCCAGCAGCAATCCGGTCCAGATATGCAGGTCGGACATAACCTGCCGCACCCCTGGCCGCTTGGCGGGCGCCTTGCCTGTCGATCGCGCCGCATTCAGCTGGCCCTCTCCCATGCCGCTCATAGCACGCCGTTTCCTTCGCGCCACACGTACCATGCGAACGGCATCAGCGCCAAGCCCGCCAGAATCAAACCCATCCAGGCCCGGCTCGCGGTGGGAGCAAGAAACACCCAGATGACCGCGGCGACGTAGACGATGAAACTCGCCGTCATGCCGGCCAGCACGGCTTCAGGCTTACTGAAAGGAACAGCGAGAATCGCCACACTGAACAGCGCGGCCAAGCCGTAGCCGCCGAATACGGCGGCTACGATACGAGAGATCAAACCCGCGACCATATCGGGCCTAATACTCCAGGGACGCGGACAGCAGGAAGGTGCGAGGCGCGCCTGTTCCACTGGCCAGTGATCCCGCCCAGTACGCCTTGTTGGTCACGTTCTGGACGGCGGCCCGCAAGGTGAGCGGATGACCCGAAATCGAGGTGGCATACCGCGCTCCCAAGTCGAATACCGTGCGTCCGGGCACCGACAGCGAGTTGTCGGCCTGGATATATTGCTTGGACACGGAGACAGCGTTGCCCGTCAGCGTCAACCCGGGTAGTGCGGGCACGTCCCACTCGACCCCGAGCTTGGCTTGCCACTCGGGTATGGCCGTCGCAAGCTTGCCCTCGTTCACGCCGCCGGCGGTCTTGGTCAGCTTGGCCTGGGTATAGGCGACACCGCCGATCAGGCGCAAGCCCGGCATCGCCTCGCCGTAGACACTCAGCTCCACGCCTCGATTGCGCTGCTCGCCCCCGAACGAAAAGACATTGGTGGCCGGATCCGTGTACGAATTGGGCCGTTTTATCTGGTAGAAGCTGAGCAGGCCGGCCACGTTGCCAAAATCCATCTTCAGGCCGATTTCCTGCTGCTTGGACTTGAATGGCGGAAACACTTCACCGGCGTTTTCCGCCGTCGCCGGCGCCGTGGCGCCTTGGCTCAGGCCTTCGATATAGTTGCCGTAGACAGACAAGGTATCCGTAGCCTTGATCAAAAGCGCCGCCGCGGGCGTCGTCGCGCTGGCGTCGTAACGCGCCGTGCGCTCGCCCGTCGCACCGTCGAACGTATCGCTGACCACGGTCTGGCGGCGCACGCCCAGCGTCAGCTGCACGCGATCCTCCGCGAACGACAGCGTATCGGCCACACCGTAGCTCGTGGTGCGCATCGCGCCCGTTTTGGGGATGTCCGCGTCGCTGTATGCCATACCCAGGCTCGGTCCCCATATCGGGTCGTAGATATTGGTCACCCAATCCGTCGGCATCATGTTTCTCAGGAAGCCGAACTTGTTCTCATGCCGGTAGTAGGTCGCGGAAACGGCCAGCTCATGGCCGACGCCGCCGGTGCGAAAGCGGGCCAGCGCTCCCAACTCAGCCGAATCCCTGTCGTATATGGAGCGCTGGTGCGCAAAATTGTTCCGATAATCGCCGGCGTCGTTGAACACCGTATAGGTGCTGCTCGCCAACGCATCGAAATCCGTTTTGCTGTGCCCCCAAGCCGCATACGCCATGACATCCTTCGTGATGTCGACTTCGCCGCGCAGGATCACCGCCTCGTCCTTGGTCGAAAACGCCGTCCAATCCGGCGCCAGCAAGGTATCGGGCGAAGGCGGCGCGGGCACGGCAACGCCGGGCGCCAACGAGACGCCTCGATTCAGTCCTCTTCCCCGGTCTTCGCTCATATACATGTCGGCGGAAAGCCGGACCCGCTCGGAGCGCCAGTCCAACCCCAGCGCGGCAAGCCTGGCGGACTTGCTTTGGTCCTTCACAGGGCTGTCGCCGTCCCGGTAAACGCCGTTGAAGCGGATGCCGAATTGATTGTTTTCGCCGAACCGGCGCCCGACGTCCACGTGCGTGCCGAACTGGGAGTCGGACGCATACGTACCGGTCAATCTGGCCAAGGGCTTTTCGCCGGCCCGCTTGGGAACCAGGTTGACGGTGCCGCCCACCGACCCTCCCGGAGGCATGCCGTTGAGCAGGGCCGAAGGTCCTTTGAGCACTTCGATCCGCTCGGCCAGCTCGGGCGTCAGGCGATAGTACGGCACCACGCCGTAAAGCCCGCCTATGGCGACGTCGCCGCCCGCCACGCCAAAGCCGCGTATATTGAAGTTGTCCGAAAGCATGCCCGTGGCGCCGTTATGGAATACGGACGGATCCGTCAGCGCGATGACCCGCCCCAGATCCTGGGCCTGAACGTTCTCGACGAAGGTGTCGGTATAGCTGATCGTATTGAACGGCGTGTCCATGAAGTCTTTGTTGCCCAACAGCCCCACTCGGCCGCCGGTCGCCACCTGTCCTCCCGCATACGGCTCGGGCAACGCCTGCGGCCCGCCGCCGACGATGGTAATGGCCGACAGCTCGGTGGCGCCGGCGGGCGACCTGCTCAGCGACACGTTCGCTCCCGTGCGCCGAAATTCGATTCCCGTGCCCGCCAGCAATTGCCGCAGCGCGTCATCGGGCAGCAAACTGCCGGACACGGCGGGCGCGGTGTGGCCGTCGACGATTTCCTGGGAAAAGAAGATTTGCAGCGATGCTTGTTCGCCCAGTTGCAAAAGCGCCTTGCTAAGGGGTTGGGCTGGGATGCTGATCCGTACCGGCGCCTGCTGCGCCTGCGCCGGCGGCGCCAGCGTGCTCATCGCCGCCGCCACGCAAAAGGCCAAAGCCGGCATACTCGCCAGGGCGGCACGCTTGCGGCTTTTTTTTACGGCCGTCGATAATTTGATTTTCACGATCCCACGCCTTCCAATGAATGATTCCGCGCGCGACGCGCGCCTACCTTGATGTCCAAGGCCCGATCGAAGGCATTTGCGCACTCCGCAGAAAGCCCTCTTACTTATATAGACGTGCGAGAGACAAAGAATCGGAATGATAATGAGAACAATTTTTAATTTATGATGAATTTATCATCGGAAGACGAGACCTAGATCGGCACGATGCGCGACCGCCCGTCAGGAAGCCGGATGACCCGGACCGGCGCGAATTCGGGCAAAGTATCGATCAGCGCCTGCGGATCTTCGATACTGACGATGCCGGCTATGCGATACCCGCGCAATGCCGGCGCGTCCAGGCGGGCCGGCTGTGCCAGGTAGCGATTGATTTCGGCGATGGCCTGCTCCAGCGGCGTATTCTCGAAGACGATCTTGCCCCGCTGCCAGGCGAGAACGCGGCCGAGTTCAACCTTGTGCACCTCGCTCAACGCCTGTCCGGCCGAGGCGATGACGCCTCGCCCGCGGACGACCGTGCGCGAACGCCGGCGCCACCAGGCGCCGCTGGAAACGTCGACCGCACCGGACTCCACGCTGACGTGAACCTGTTGGCCGTCGCGCCTGACATTGAACCGGGTACCCGTGACGTCGATCCGGCCATGACCCGCCTCGACGATGAACTTCCGCGCGGGATCGCGCTGGACGGCAAAGAAGATTTCCCCTTCCAGCAACTCGACGACGTGCTTTTCCGCGTACATGCGCGCCATGGCGCGCGTATCGGTATTGACGTCCAGCATGCTGCCGTCAGGCAGCGCCACTTGGCGGCGCTCTCCTCTTGCCGAGACGATGGGTATGGTTTGCAAAGGCGAATCGAGCCACAGTCGATGCACGGCGATGCCGCCCGCCAAGGATGCCGTACAGGCTCCCGCCAACGCGATGCCAAATCGCCGACGCGTCATGCCGGCCTTGCGCGCAACCGGTTCGCGCATGTTCAACGCAGCCCGCAACTCGTCCCGGGGCAGATACCGGCTTGCCTGCCAGATCCGCTGCATATTGCGAAACTGCAGCTCATGCTCGGGATGGGCGTTTTTCCACCGTTCGAATCTGCGGCGATCCTCTGGCGTCGGCTTGCCCGACAGCAGGTGGGCGAACCAGGCCGCCGCGTCATCGCGCGGATCGTCGCAAGGATCGAGATCGTCACCGCGCATATTTTTGCAACCGCCTGTTCAAATGTTGCAACGCCTGGGTCATGCGCTTCTCCACCATGTCGCGCGATATACCCAACGCGGCCGATATCTCCGCATGCGTCCACCCTTCCAGGCGATGTCCGACGTACACCTGCCGGCAAACCAGAGGCAGCTCGTCAAGCGCAATCGCCAAATCATCCATCAGTTGCCGCGAAAAAACACCGGCCTCGGGGCCGCTCACGGCAGGGTGCTCGCTTTCATCGAGCTCGTCCAGCGAACTCATCGCAAGCACCGCGCGGTGCCGATGCCGATCGATGATGCCGTTGGCGATGCTGCGTTTCAGATAGGCCTTGGGATCCGCCACGGCGGCGGCGCCGTTTTCCAGCAGGCGCACGACCGCGTCGTGCATCGCATCCTGCGCATCCTCGTGCCCGCCCGCCTTGCCCCGCCAAGCGCTCGCCAGCTCGCTGTAGTGAGCGAGCCAGCTTTTGACCGACTTGGAAGGACGGGACATGGCGAGCCGGATCCGGGGTGAACCAAAACCATTATGTTAACAATAATTCTCATTATCGTTCAAAACGGTTCAGGGATCTACCGCGCAGCTTCGCCGCCTGCTCGGAATACGTGCCTCCCGATTATTCTTGAACGACGGTCTCATGAAATTGGCCCGTCTTTACCTGATGGCGTTGCGGCTCAGCCTTTCGGAGGCGATCCGATTCAGGCGTTTGGCTTCCTCTTCGGCATAGTCCCGTTCGTTCGGCTCGTACTTGCCCTCATAAATGCAGCTGCTTCGGTTCCATCTGCACTGATCGGTAATCGGAGAGGCGGAGGCGTACTCGGTGCCCGAGTCCCCGAAACCCAGGAGAGAACAGCCGGAAATCAACGCGGCGAGAAATAGCGCGACACCGCATCGACTCAACGTTTGTACGGACATTTCCTTACCCTGCAAGAGATGCTATAGCCATAGTTATACCAAACCCTGCCGGCCCACACCATGTCCACGCCTTGCGTGCCCGCGTCGTCGGCGGCCCGCGCCTTGGCCATGATGTCCGGCCGCGCGCACCGGACGAGTCATGCCGGCCTGGTCCTTGCCATACTCACCCAGAGTATGATGTAGAATACTCCCATATAGTATGACGACAATCAAGACAACTTCTTCTAATCAAGGATCTGGCCATGAAATCACGCGCAGCAGTAGCATTCGAGGCGGGAAAGCCGCTGGAAATCGTCGAGATCGACGTCGAGCCGCCCCGCAAAGGCGAAGTCCTCATCAAGATAACTCATACCGGCGTCTGTCACACCGACGCATTCACGCTATCGGGCGACGACCCCGAAGGCGTGTTCCCCGCCGTTCTCGGGCATGAAGGCGCCGGCATCGTGGTCGAGGTCGGCGAAGGCGTGACCAGCGTGAAACCGGGTGACCACGTCATACCGCTCTATACCGCCGAATGCGGGGAATGCCTGTTCTGCAAATCGGGCAAAACCAATCTGTGCGTGGCCGTCCGCGCCACGCAGGGCAAAGGCCTGATGCCCGACGGCACCACGCGGTTCTCCTACAAGGGGCAACCCATCTATCACTACATGGGCTGCTCCACGTTCAGCGAATACACCGTCGTGGCCGAAGTATCGCTGGCCAAGATCAACCCCGACGCGAACCCCGAGCATGTCTGCCTGCTGGGCTGCGGCGTGACCACCGGCATCGGCGCGGTGCACAATACCGCCAAGGTCCAGCCCGGCGACACCGTGGCCGTATTCGGCCTGGGCGGCATAGGCCTGGCCGTGATCCAGGGCGCCCGCCAGGCCAAGGCCGGCCGCATCATCGGCATCGACACCAACCCCGCGAAGTTCGAGCTTGCCCGCACCTTCGGCGCGACCGATTGCATCAATCCCAAGGACCATGACAAGCCCATCCAGGAAGTGATCGTCGACATGACGGGCTGGGGCGTAGATCACTCCTTCGAATGCATCGGCAACGTCAACGTCATGCGCGCCGCGCTGGAATGCGCGCATCGCGGCTGGGGCCAGTCCATCATCATCGGCGTGGCCGGCGCGGGCCAGGAAATCTCCACGCGGCCTTTCCAGCTGGTCACCGGCCGGCGCTGGATGGGTTCCGCGTTCGGCGGCGTCAAGGGCCGCTCGCAGTTGCCCGGCATGGTGGAAGACGCGATGAAGGGCGATATCGACCTGGCCCCCTTCGTCACGCACACGCGGGACTTGAATGGCATCAACGACGCCTTCGACCTGATGCACGAAGGCAAGTCCATACGCACCGTAATCAACTATTGAGCCCGCTACGGGCAAGGAAACGCCATGAACCGAATAGCACGCCATGCCTGCTTCCAGGGCTGGCAGGACATCTACCAACATTCATCGGTCACGCTGGGCTGCGCGATGAACGTCGCCGTGTATCTGCCGCCGCAAGCCGAAACCCGAAAGCTGCCTGTGCTGTACTGGCTGTCGGGGCTGACCTGCACCGAGCAGAACTTCATCACCAAGGCCGGCGCACAGCGCTACGCGGCGGAACACGGCGTCATACTCGTCGCGCCGGACACCAGTCCGCGCGGCGACGACGTCGCCGACGACGACGCCTATGACCTGGGCAAGGGAGCCGGGTTCTACGTCAATGCGACGCGGCAACCCTGGGCTGCGCACTACCGCATGTACGACTACATCGTGCACGAACTGCCCGACTTGATCGAAGCATCGCTTCCCGCCACCCGGAAGCGCGCCATCAGCGGCCACTCCATGGGGGGGCACGGCGCCTTGAGCATCGCGCTCAGCCAGCCCGGCCGCTATCGCAGCGTATCCGCGTTCTCCCCCATCGTCGCGCCGACCCAGGCGCCATGGGGACAAAAAGCGTTCGCAGCCTATCTGGGCGACGACCGCGACGCATGGAAAGCTCACGACACGGTCGAATTGCTGAAGTCTGCCGCCGAACGGCTGCCTATCCTGGTGGACCAGGGGCTGGCGGATGAATTCCTGGAAAACCAGCTGCGTCCCGAGCTGCTGCGCGCCGCCTGCGAAGAAGCCGGCCACCCCCTGACCCTGAACCTGAGGCCCGGCTACGATCACAGCTATTACTTCATCGCCAGCTTCATCGGCGAGCACGTCGCGCACCACGCGGCAGCCTTGAAGGATTAGGCTCCGATCCCTCAGCCGCTTTTTATCGATCTTTTTTCTCCCCTGAGGAGCGGCACGTCATGCCATACTCGCCAGAAGACAAGAAACGCGCCGTCATGCGCTTGCGCCGTATCAAGGGCCAGGCCGAAGCCCTCGAGCGGGCTGTCGAGGAAGGCACCGATTGCCGCTCGCTGCTGCAGCAGATCGCCGCGTTGCGGGGAGCGGCCAACGGCTTGATGAGCGAAGTGCTGGACAGTCATCTGCGCGAGCTTTTCGGGTCGGCCAAGACGCACGATCTCAAGCGAGCCGCCACCGATCCCGATGCGGAAATCGACGCCCTCATGAAGCTTTTGCGCACGTACCTCAAATGAGCGCGGCCGCCGCGCTCATTTGGCTTTAGGAGCGCGCAATTCCGCGCGCATGGCCAAATAGTTGGAGCCGGCGATCAGCGCGGCACCCGCGAAAACCGCCGTGCTAAGCCCTTCCCCATACAACAGCCAGCCCAGGATGGCGATAAGCGGCACGCGCAGAAAATCGATGGGAATGGCCAGTGACGCATCCATGACCGTGAGCGCCCGCGCCATCGAATAATGCGCGGTCAGCATGGACAGTCCCACAAGCAGAATCCAGGGGACGTCGTCCCATCCCGGCATCACCCAGCCGCCGCTTATCAGCAGCGCCGCCAACGCCATGGGAAACTGCATGATCATCATCCACAAGACGATCAATCCAGGGGACGAGTCAGCGGTCAGCCGCTTGACGATTACGGCCGAGGCCCCGTAGCCTGCGGCCGCCATCAGCACGATCAGCGCCGCCGGATCGATCGCCTTGAAGCCCGGCTGCAGTACGATGAGCACGCCGATGAAACTGGCCGCGGTCGCCAGGGCGCGGGCGCGGGTAATCCGCTCGCCGAGCGCGAGCCAGGCAAAGAACGCAGCCCAGATCGGCATGGTGAATTCCAAGGCGAAGACATCGGCCAGCGGCAGCATCACGATGCCCACGGTCCAGCAGTACTGGGCGCTGAAATGAATGAGGTTGCGAACGGCATGCAACCGAAGATTCGCGAGCTGGAGCAGCTTCGGAAGCAAACGGCGGGCCACGATCAGCATGACGGCCAGGCCCACCACCGAACGCAGTAGCAGAATCTGGAAGATGGACATCGTATCGGACAGTTCACGCGACGCGATCGCCATGCTGGAAAACGACGCCAGGCAGCCCGCCATCCAGGCAATGCCGACGATGGGCCTGGGTTTTCCCGCGGCATTGATGAAAGAATCCGAGCGCATGAAAGCCAACCGCATGTCAATACCCCGGACACCTTACCATAAGGTAGCGACACGTCCCGCAAAACGCGTTCAAGCTCGCCTTCGATCCTTGGCGAACGCCTACCTTCCCGTCAACGCCAGCCGAAACGAACGTATGTGTGTTTCGACGCAGTCGGCGGCCAGATCCGCATCGCCCTTGGCGATCGCATCGACGATGTGGCGATGCTCGACGATGACTTCGCCGACATGCTGGGGCGCGCTGAGCGAGACGGCCCAGAAGCGCTGGGATTGCGCATGCAGCACATTCAATATGTCGGCCAAGTGCTGGTTGGCGGCGATGGAGACCATCGTTTCATGAAACATGCGGTCCGAGTTCATGATCTGGCTTATGGTGTTCGACTCGACCGCGCTTTCGAAGCCGGCGGCGGCGGCGCGCAAGCGTTCGATGCTTTCTTTATCGATATGCTGGGCCGCCAATCTGGCGCTCAGCCGCTCGTTGACGATGCGCACTTCGATGAGATCCAGCGCCGAATCGATGGACAAGGGCGCGATCAATATGCCTTTTCTTGGAAGTATGCTGACCAGCCCTTCGGACGCCAGGCGCTGCAGCGCCTGGTTGATCGGCGTGCGGCCAAACCCTGTTTCATCGACGAGCGACGCAATATTGAGATATTCCCCAGGCTTGTGCTCCAACGAAATGATCCGGTCGCGCAGCAGGGAATACGCTTGCTCGCCTTGAGGCAGCGCCCTTCGGACCGGGTTCTGTGATGTTCTCAACGGAAGCTCGCTAGACATTCGATATGCGGTACTTTACCAGCCTGCAAGAAAACGCCAACAAGCCTAGCGGCGAGGCTCGGGGTTGATTTCCGATCGCTCTATGCCCGCCGACGCCACGCCCCACTGCATGTTGGGATTGTTCACGATCGACGTGATCCCCAAGGCCACGACAAACAGCGTGACCGCTCCCACGACATAGCGGCTCGCCGGTCGGTGGCGGGCCTCATTTTGCCAGACCCCGCACGTCGATCTCGATCACCGCGTTCCAAGCCTGCCGCAATTCCAGAAGATGAGTGTGCCGGGCGCCGCCTGAAGGCACGTTAGCCAGATCGGCTTGCGTGTCCGAGTCGGTGATCATCAGCCACATGGTGCTTGCCTCGGTCACGGGCACGCGGTCCAGGCCATGCCAGGTGCCCTTGTGCAGCACGTAGCCCACGCTGCCGTCCAACAGGAAAACCTCGACGTCCGCCGGACCCGGCAAGGCGTCGCCTTCGGTCGGTTTGGCGACGGCCAGCGCGGCCATTCCGCCTCCCAGGGGGAAAAACGCCTGGGTCACATTCAAATGGCGTTCCAGTTGCGTGACGAGATGGCCGACAGGCGGCGTGCTGAGCGCCATGTAGAGCGGCTTGGCGATATCCATCTCCACCTTCCACCCCTGGGTGCCCGAGGAGCCGACGAAGTCGGGTTCGCCGTGGCCGGGTTCGCCGATGACTTTTCCATACGGCGCAAAACGCGCGCTGGCAAGCGGCTGAGGTCTCAGTGTGATGGTTTTCATTGTCACGCGGCGCTGGCCGCCTCCCCACGATTCGTTCGACGCGAAAGCCTGCCATCTAGCTGGCATGCTCGTGAAATTTCACAACAACTTCACGTGGGGAGTGTAAAAGCTCCGGGAAAAATTGAAATAGTGGTTTCCACTAAGCCAGGAACTTTTTTCTTGTCAGCCGCGCTTGGCGCCCCAGGCTTTGCCGTCGGCGCCCTCGCCGACCATCCTGTCGGCTTCGACTTGCCCCATGTACTGGCGGCCATTGGCGGTGAAGACGATGCGCTTGCCTTGCATGACGGCCTCGCTGAGGGCGTGCCGCTCGCCGTTTGCCGCAAGATGTCCCGCCAGCTTCTGGAAGGTCTGGTCCAAGGTTAGCGTCGAACCGTCGTCCAGCGTCCAGGTGCCTGCGACCTTGGCGGGGACGATCCATTTATAGGCCAGGCAATAGGACTTGCACTCGGGGCCGCCGTCCGTGGACTCGTCCGCCTCCCAGTCTCCCATGTCGAAAGAGTTCGAGACCAAGCGCGTGCCCGGCTTCATGTCCAGCAATATGGGACGCAGGCGCAAGTTCAGTTCCGGCAGCAGGAACATCGTCACGACGGTGGCGTCGGAGAAGTCAGACTCGAAAATATCGCCTTCGGCGAACGTCGCTTTGTCGGCGACGCCGGCTTTGCGCGCCGCCTCGCGTGAAAGCTCGACCATGTCCGGATTGAATTCGATACCGTGCGCGCGGGTGCCGCGCTGCGCGGCGGTGATCACCGTGCGGCCGTCGCCCGAACCGAGATCGACCAGATAATCTTCGGGGGTGATCTTCGCCATGCGCAGCATATGATCCACCAGCGCCTCGGAGGTCGGCACCCAGATCACATCTTTGCCCGCCTGGCCTACTTGGGGCTCGTACGCCGCGGCCTCGGACCGCGCGTCGCCGGCCGCATCCCGGCTGTTTTGCGCGTGAGCGGCGCCCAGCGCCAATACAAAAGCGGACGCGGCCGCCAATCGGTGAAAAAGAATGCGTCGATTCGATGGTGTCATAAGTGTCCTTATCAACGAAAGAAAGGTACTCGCCAAGCGCGGCTTCGCAACGACGGCCGCCCTGCCCAATCCTATCATGACAACCGGAGCATGTACCTCTTCGAACGCATCCCGCCGGCGCGCGACGCGGATCCGGCCGCGCTAGAGCGGTGCGGGGACACCCTGCAGCTTTACCGTGGCCACGATGTTCTCGCCGCGCTGCTCCAGCAAGAACTCGTACCGGCCGTCATATCTCAATTCCAGTCGGCGGCAAAGATTGTTCAGCCCCGCGCCTCCCTGGGACAAGCCGAAAGGCGCCCGCAGATTTCCCGGATTGATCACTTCGATGATCGTTTGATCTTCATGCCGCCGCGTATGGATCGTGACCGGAAAATTCTCGTAGTCGGCGCGCATGCCATGCTTGATCGCATTCTCCACCAAGCCCTGCAGCGTCATGTGGGGAATCTCGACATCGAGCGTGGCGGGATCGATCCGGCAATGGCATTCGAGCCGCTTGTCGAAACGCAAGGCCACTATCCGCACATAAGCCTGGGCCGCGTCGATCTCCTCTTCCACGCGGCATAGACCCCGGCCACGCCTGTCGAGGGAGTACCGCAGGTAGTCGGCCAGGCGCCGCGTCATCTCTTCGGCGATGGCCGGCCGTTCCGCGATTTCAGCCACGATGGTATTGAGGGAATTGAACAGGAAATGAGGTTCTATCTGCAGCTGCAGATGCTCGAGCTCCAGGCGCAGCGCCCGGGTCTCGGCGCCGATCTTGAGGAAACGCTCGGTGCGGGCCGAGAGCTCGGCCGCCATGCCGAAGTAGATCAGCGACCAGATGGACAGCATGCCCATGTAATACATAAATGCCATCCTGAACTGATGCTGTGGAACCTCGGACAGTATTCCTGGTACCAAGAGAAGATGAACACCATAGCCGATGCCGGCCAGCAAGGCGGAAACCGCGCACAGCGGGATCACGCAAAACAGCGCCAGAAAAGGCGCCCGCAGCGTGGGCGGATGGCGCGCGAGCATCACCGCCGCGATGCTGGTCAGGGCAAAAGCCAGCGGATCCAGGACCAGCGTCAGCCAGAATGCGGCCTCGGTGCTGCCGAATACCGCCGCCCGGCTGCTGAATCCGATAACGGCAAGGAAAAACCAACCCGCGATGTGGGCTCGCCAAAAACCCCGCGCGGATTCCCCTTGGAGCAGCTCCCGGCTGAACGTGGTCGAAATCATGATGTGCCGCCTATAAATTCATGCCCGCGCAGGGCGGAAGGTGTACCAAAAAATGGATATGCTATATATTCCAACAGAAAGATATCAATTACTTACAGAAAGATACCGACAAAACAGACGTTATTTCACGCGGTCGCTCCAGGGAGAGTAAATTGTTACGCGCACTGATTATCGACGATGAGGCGCCGGCCCGACGCTATCTGAAGCGGCTGCTGGAAGCGGCATCGGGCGTGCACGTCGTCGGCGAAGCCGACTCCCTCGAGCACGCCCGCAGGCTCATCCGGGAACACGGGCCCGATGCCCTGTTCCTGGACATCGAACTGACGAACCACACGGGTTTCGACCTGCTGGAAGACCTGGACGCAAAGCCCGCCGTGATTTTTGTCACGGCGCACAATGACTACGCTGCCCGGGCGTTCGATGTCCAGGCGATCGATTATCTGCTCAAGCCGGTCGATCCCGACCGGCTCGCCCAAACCCTGCTCCGATTGCAACCCTACGCCACCGGCCTGAACATGCGCACCAAAACGGGCAAGCGATTCATCAAGATCCGGGATCTGACATTCGTGCAAGCGCAGGGGGACTACGTGCGCCTGTGCAGCACCCATCATGCAAACGAGCTGATGCATACCACGCTCAAACGTCTCGCGGCGCAACTGCCCTCGCCGCCTTTCTGCTTTCTATCCCGGTCTTTCATCATCAATCTCGATCACGTATCCCATGTAACCGACACGTCCAGCCACCAGACGCAAGTGGTATTCGCCAACGGAGTCGAGCCGCTGGCGCTGGGCCGCGCCGCCACGCAGCGCCTGCGGCGAGCCATGGCGGCAAGCCCGGTCTCGCTCAAAATGGAACCACCAATTTCAGCGTAGCGCTGTGGCTGCGCATGCGGCTGGAAAACCGGCCGTCGTATTGCAGGCGCAAATCCATGCCCGAGTGACGCATCACATCCAGGCCCACCCCCACCTTGCCGACCACGTCGTCGAAAGGCAGGACGGTATTGAACGCCGCCACATCGGCCGGCGCGCCGCGCAGGCGGGCGCGTGAGCTCCATTCATCGCGGGACGACAGCGATACGCCCGCATACATATAAGGCCGCAGCACCATGCCGTTTTCCAGCTGCGCGCGCCCGCCCACTTCGATCATGGGCGACAGGCCCACGATGAACTGGTCGCCGCCCTCGACTGAAAGCGCCAGCGGATTGGAGCCCGACTCCTCGTACCCCGGCATCCTCGTGTAGCCGGCATCCAGGTCCACATAGGGTTTGACATAGAAATTGTCGTACACGAAAGTCCGCGCGGCACGCAAGCGCGCATTGAAGCCATAGACGTCCGGCGAGCTGTCGAATACGCTCTGATGGCCCGCGATGCCCATACGGCGCTTCATGTCGTACGACCCGTATCCGCCGCCCACCGCCGCCGAAAATACCCAAGGCCCTTCCTGGCGTTTCAGCACCACACCGACATAGCCGCTGTCTCCATCGCCCCGATTCCGGCTGTCCGAGCTGTTCAGGCGGCTGCTTTCATAGGCGGCCGAACCGCCCAGGAACCAGCCGGGACGAATTTCATGCTGCCCGCCGAACTGATAGGTAACGGTATCGTAGTCGAAAGCCGCAGCGCCGCGATGGCCGTCCTGGCTCGTCCAACGGCTGCTGACCTGTCCCCAGAAGCAATTGCGCTCGCCCGTCATCGCATCCACGCCGGTAAAGCCGGGGCAGGACATCATGGCATGAGTAAACTGCGCCAGATTCGCCGCCGACTGCACCGCGGGTGCGGCGGCGACGCCTGGCGACAGGTCCGTCACTCTCTCGCGATAAGCGTCGGCGCCTTGACGCGATGCCTGATCGAGCTGTCCGAACAAAGGCGCGAGAGCGGCGCCTTCTTTATCCCACGCGCTTTGCAGATGGCTTGCAATGCGCTTCTGATGCTCATCCAGCTCCATGGACGCCGCATCGAAATCGACCGATGCGACGCGGACCAGGGCCTGCCGCCCCTCTTGCCGCACTTCATAATCGAAAACGGGACTATCGACGGCCTCCAGCGCTCCTCGCCGCTCGCCTTGCACCGTCAGGACCGCCAGTTCGCGATTCGGCAACAGAGCATGGGGCATCACGTCCAGCCGGCCAGCCAAATCGGCATCGCCTTGCACGATCATCTGCGACGACACCATATTGCGGAAATCCACATCGGAGCGCAACGTGCCGGACTCGGACTGCCTCAGATCGCCGCTGACGACCAGGGGTTCGAAACCGCCGGTATTACCGATCACGATCAAGCCGTCGTTGTCGATTTTCGCGTTATAGACGAGCGCGCCGCTGAGCACGCCGCCTTTGTGGTTCTGGACGTCGCATGCCTGCGAGCCATCCGAATTGCCGCAAACGGCGCTGCCTTGAAAGCGGCCATAGTTATCGACCCTGAGCATCGCGCCCGAGGCCGCATCCTTTCCGTCATACCGCACCGCCACCCCGGACAGCGCGCTCAACGACCCGCCGGCGTTCACCGTCAATTGGTTATTCCTGCCCGATGCGATCCAGACGCCGCTGCCCGATCCCGAGCCGCCCTGCACCGATCCATCGATGGTAACGGTTGCCGAATCGGTATAGGCGGTGCCGTTGCCGGCATCGCTTTGCGCGAATATGCCGGCCGATCCCTCTCCCGTGGCCTGCAACGAGCCGGACTGCACCACCGTCACCGTTCTGCCGAGGCCCCCGGGACCGACCGATCCCGCGAACCCTCCCTGCGGACCGCCCGCCAGCCCGCCGCCGCCGCCGATCGACTGTGCCACGATGCCGTGCGCGTTGGCGCCGCTCGTCGCCACATTTCCATCGAAAGCAACGCTGATGTGACCGCCCGTGCCGCCGGAGGAGCCGGCGAAGCTTCTTGGCGATGGGACGGCGAATCCCTCGGGATCGAACTGGACGGGTTGGGCCATGTCGCCTACGATTCCACCCCCGCCGCCGATGGACTGGGCGATGATACCGTGCGCGCCGGCGCCGCGCGTCGTGAGGCTGCCCGTCAGCTTCAGCGAGACGTCGCCGCCCAGGGAATAATTGCCGGCAGCTCTCTGGCTCCCCAAGGCAATCGTATCGAGGTCGCTCGCCGCGCCCGAAGTCGCGATACCGCCGCCGTCAGCTATGGACTGGGCGATGACGCCCGCCGCTCTGTCGCCATGGGTGTTCAACCTCAACCCCGTAGATACTTTGATGCTCCCGCCGCTCCCGCCCCCATTGACGTTTCCCGCAGCCATATCGAATTCCTGGCTGTCGGCGGTTGTCGCCGTTTCCGTGCTGCCGGCCATGGCAACCCCTCCGCCTCCGCCGATCGATTGCAAGACCATCCCATAAGCGCTATCGCCTTTGGTCAGGATGTCGGCCCAACTCCTGTCCGCGACGGTCACGCTGCCGCCATCCTGCCATGCTCCGCCCGTGCCGCCCAGCGTCTGGTGGCCGCGCGCCTGCGGGGAACCCGATCCCGCCATGCCTCCGCCTCCACCGATCGACTGCATCGCGATACCCATGGCGCCATAACCCTCGGTAGTGAAGCTGTTGCCTTCGTCGTTGCCGTTCAGAAACACCGTGATCATACCTCCCCGGCCCCCCGAGCCGCCGCGCCCGCCCACCGACATGCCCGCGTAAACCTTGGCCACGCTGCCCGGCACTGTCGACGAGCCTCCCGCGCCGCCGCCGCCGCCGATCGACTGCAGCACGGCCGCGTCCGCATAGTCGCCGAAGGTCTGGATGGACGCTCCGAGACTAGCGGGAGCGCTGCCGCTTCCGATGTCGCCTCCGTATCCGCCGGCCCCGCCCTGTCCCCCTATGTAGACGTCAAACAACGCGCTCAAGCCTCTGTTGCTCCATAGCTGGCGCGGAATGGACCGGCCGTCTTTGCCTCCCACGGAACCGCCCAAGCCGCCCGAACCGCCGATGCTCTGCACCAGCAGGCCATCCGCGTCGGACCCGTAAGTAATGATGGTCCCGTCGCTATTGATATTGACCAATCCTCCATGGCCCCCCGCCGCGCCGCCACGACCGACGCCCACCTGGCTGTCGAGTTTCGCACTATAAGGTCCGGAAGAGCCGCTCAACGTCAGTCCCACCTGGCCGCCCTGCGAAGCGCCGCCGCCACCGCCGATCGACTGCAGCAGCACGGCGCGCGCGCCGTCGCCTTCCGTTGTCACCGCACTGCCCTTGCTCATGCTGAAATTTACCGTTCCGCCATTCCCTCCGGAATCGCCCGACCCGCCCAGGCCGATCGAAAGGGAGGCGCCGATCATGTTCATCGCGCTGCCCTTGGCCGAACCCGCGCCACCCGCGCCTCCGCCGCCGCCTATGCTTTGCAGCATGACGGCATTGCTCGAGTCGCCCCGGGTGAGGATGCTGCCGTCGTCCAGGGCCAGCGACGCCTCGCCGCCATGGTTGCCGCCGCCACCGCTTCCGCCCAGGGACACCGAAACGGTTCCGCCCACCCCCCCTTTTATGCCGACCGCCACGGCGTTGGCGGACGCGCTGCCCCCGATGCCGCCTCCACCGCCGATCGACTGCACCAATACACCGTGCGAGTTCTCCGCATTCGTCGTCACCGCGGAGTTGCTCACATTCGCCCTTGCCGTGGAGCCCGATCCTCCGTCTCCGCCGGTGCCGCCCATGCTGAAGCCGATCGTCACGCCGAAACTCGCGGCATCGATAACGGGAACCGTCGCCGAAACCGCCGTCGCCGCCGAGCTCCCGCCGGCACCGCCCCCACCGCCTATGGACTGCACCACTACGCCATGCGCATCTCCCTCGGTCGTTTCTCCCATGCCCGTCTGGATGCTGGCATTGCTCATATTGACGGTCGCCTCGCCGCCCTTGCCGCCGTCGCCGCCCGCGCCGCCGACCGCCAGCGCCATGGAAAAACCCGGTGACCCGCCGTAGCCGTAGGACGCCCCGCCCGTGCCGCCGCCCCCGCCTATGGACTGCGATACCAGGCCGTAGCCATGATCCCCGGCGGTCTGGATCGCGCGCCCGTTCGCGTTGATCGTGGAAGAACCGCCGTCTCCGCCGCCTCCGCCGGATCCGCCGATCAGTATGACGCCGTTGCTGTAGCCGCCGTCGCCGCCACCGCCCCCTATGGATTGCGCCAGAATGCCCATCGACGATGTACCGAGCGTGGTCACGTCGCCGGCATTGGAAATGACCGTCGTGCCGCCGTTTATCCCGGTGCCGCCTTCTCCGCCCAACGCGATGATGCCGCTGCTTTCGCCGGCAATGCCCCCGCCTCCGCCCACGGTCTGCGCCACGATCCCGTGCGAGAAAGATCCGTGCGTTGTGATGTCGGATCCGTTGTCGATCGTCACCTTGCCGCTCGCCCCGCCTTTGCCCGCATCGCTGCCCGCATTGCCGATCAGATGAAAACTATCCGTGGTCGACCCGCCGATGCCGCCCATGGATTGGCCGACGATCCCGATGGCATACGTTCCCGAGGTCCGGATACTCCCTCCCGGCAAGCCCTGCGCGGCATCGCCGGTTTTGACGTGAACCGTGCCGCCCGAACCGCCGTTGCCGGCCTCCACCGTCGTAAAGTCGACGAAGCCGCTGGCGACCGAAACGCCGCCGCCCGCGCCGCCGTAGCTGCGCGCTATGATGCCGTGAGACTCCGATCCCTCCGTGTCGATATCGGCATCGCCCAGCAGCGTGACCTCGACGGAGCCGCCCGCGCCGCCGTCTCCGCCGTGACTGTCCCCAACACCTGGCCCCCCCTGTCCGCCTCTGCTCAGCACGCTGACCCCCGGCAGATAGTCGCCGCGAGTCGACACCGACGCACCGTCTTCCAACGCGACGGTCACCGAATCCCGCGCCGTGCCGCCATGCCCGCCCCGCACGTCCGTAAAATTCGAAAAAATACTCGGTCCCTTGCCGCCGTCGCCCCCCTGCCCCAGCGCCACGATCCCGCCGGACAACGCTTCCAACGTGCTCGGGGCCGGCAAGTTGGCGCTTTGCACAAAGACCGAGCCGCTATTTACGACACGCGCCGCATCGAAAGTGCCGCCGGCGCCGCCATTATCGTCACCGTCATTGGAGAACTTTCCGTTGCCGCCCTGGCTGGTCGCGTAAAGGCCCCGGACGCCTCGGTCCGGCGCGCCGCCTTCCGCCACGACACTCACGCTTCCCCTGTTCGTGATCATCGTGGCATTCAGCGAGTTGGCCTCGCCGCCGCCGCCACCCTCGCCGTTGTCCGTTCCGCCGTCGCCCCCTAAGGATTCCGCGGCGATGCCCCACGCATAGTGTTGCGTCACGGAGGACGAGAACGAAACCTGGCCGCTGTTGGTGATCTCGACCGTATTGCTGTCTCCGCCGTCGCCGCCCTTCTGGTTGCCGAACGGTCCATCGTTCTGGTTGCCCCCATTCCCGCCGATGGTTCCCCCGTAGATGACCGCGCCTCCGGCCACGTTCTGCATGCTCGCTTTGCCGGTGTTGTCGATAACCACTTCCGATCCGTTTCCACCGGGCCCTCCGTCGCCGCTGCTGGTCGCACTGCCTCCGTTGCCGCCCACCGAGGCGCCGAGGATGGAAAAATACACGCCTCCATCGTCCCATGCGCCCTTGCCGCCTTCGGAATAAGACGAGGAAGACGAGGAAGACGACACTGAAAGCTCACCGCTGTTCCTGATGATGACTTTGCCGCCTTGGCCGCCGTCCATCGTGTCGCCCAGACTGGAATAGCCGTAGAACCCTTTCAGCTTGACCGCCAGACTCGGCGATGTCGGATGAAGCTGGGCGCCATTGTTGATCACCGTATAGTTGCCGCCGTAGCCATCGTCATGGCTCGAGCTCCCCGTGAAGTCGATGACGACTTGCCTGCCGTCCCCGCCCTGGTTCTGTGCGATGGTGCATGTGACCGTGGACGATTTGGACGAGTTCGGCGCGGGACATGAAATCTGCGCAATGGCGGTCTGGGTGGTGAGCAAACCGATGGCTGTCATCGGCATGGCGAAAAATGAACCCTTTATCCTCATTTCTTATCCTTCCTGAACCGTGCAACTTGCGGCACAAATAATCATCCGGCCGACATTATCCCGCCTGAACGCAAAAATCTCGATATCGACATGCCCCGATATTTATCACGCGATGTACCGGTTTGCATGATTTTTTCGATGAAATAACCTATTTCGTCGATCAACATTCACCGAACGCATCCGCGATCCGTCACTGAAACACCGCCAAGACACACCCGCGACATCAGGGTTTGCCCGCAATCGTTAACCACTTAACGGACAGGGGTATGCCTCCCGGCCAATCATCACGACCATGCTTCGGAGGCAATTTGAAATGAGCGTTAATGAGTCAAATGAAGTAGATGCCGGCCAATGGCAATTGATAGGCTCGACCAGCGACTTCGGCACGGAAGTCAAGGTCTTCAATACATGGATTCCCGCTGAACGCCGCTTGCCGGGAAAAAAACGTCCGCTGTTCGTTCTCCGCGCCGCTCGCGCACGGATCCGCTTTCGATCTCCCTCCATCATTTTCCGACACCGGTTTCGGCCTGCTGAATACGTCCGTTTCGCGCGCGCGGCTCTATGCGTTTCAGTGATGGGGGGACATATGAAATTATCATTGGACACAAAAATTTGAAGCACTGTAGGATGCGAGAACTACATGGCTTCCCGGCGCGAGAAGCAAACGTGTCCACAAGGTGTGAGTAGATGTCCAGAATAATGAATCAAACGGGGATGCAAGCTCGGCTCGACATTCGTCAAGGCCGGCATCTTGGACCGACAGCCGGCATGGCTCCAGGCTATGTGCAAGCGAATCTCGCGATATTGCCGAAAGCGCTGGCCAGCGATTTCCTGCGCTTCTGCGCGGCCAACCCCAAGCCTTGTCCCGTGCTGGCCGTATCGGAAGCCGGCAGCGCCGAACTGCCCGCGCTGGGCGACATCGACATCCGGACCGACGTGCCCCTGTACCGCGTCTGGCGCCACGGCGAGCTGGTCGACGAAGTCAGGGACCTGCATGCCGTCTGGCGCGACGATCTCGTAACGTTCGCCATCGGCTGTTCCTTTTCGTTCGAAGAAGCCCTGCTCGAATCGGGCATAGGGCTGCGGCACATCGAAATGGGGGTCAACGTACCCATGTACCGCACGAGCATTCCCACTCATTCCGCAGGCGTCTTCCAAGGTCCGCTGGTGGTGTCCATGCGGCCCATGCTGCCCGCCGACGCCATTCGCGCCATCCAGATCACCTCGCGCTTTCCGGCGGTGCATGGCGCGCCCGTCCATTTCGGCGATCCCGCCGCCATCGGCATCGCCGACATTCATCGCCCCGACTACGGCGACGCGGTGCAGATCAGGGACGCAGAGGTGCCGGTATTCTGGGCGTGCGGCGTGACGCCCCAGTCCGTCGTCGCCGCCGTGAAGCCCGAGTTCAGCATCACCCATGCGCCGGGCTGCATGCTGGTGACGGATTTGAAGAATCACAATCTAGCGGTGTTGTAGGACACATAGAAGAGGTGATGCGCCATCCGTTTGGGAAGAAGGACTGGCCGCATGGTTGCAGTAAACGGTGAAATCAAAAAGGGATCCAAAAATGAAACGACAATTATTCAGAAGCGAGACAATATCTCTGACGGCGAAGCTGCTCATCGCGATCGGTCTGGGCTCCATCGCGGCCGTCCCGTCGGCCGCCTAGTCCGTCATCCAGGTGGGCGCAACCGTACCCTTGACCGGGCCGGCATCGTTGACCGGCAGACAGTACTACAACGGCCTGCAGCTTGCCGAGAAGAAAATCAACGAAGCGGGCGGCATCCAAGGCCAGAAGGTGAAGTTCGTGTTCCAGGATGCGCAATCCAACAACGCGCCCGCGCTGAACGCCTTCATCAAGACCATCCAGGAAGTCAAACCGTCGTTCGTGTTCGCTACCAGCTACAGCACGCAGAACGCGGCCATAGTCCCGGAAGTGCTCAAGGCCAAGGTCCCCGTCATGTACGCCGGCAGCGCGGACGCGCTGGAAAACCTGGCCAACCCCTACATGCTGCGCATCAGGGCGAAGGACTCCATCGCCGCGGCCGCCATGTCCAATTTCGCGCGCGAGCACCTGAACATCAAGAAGCCGGGCATCATCTACATCCATAACGATTTCGGCCAAGGCGCGGCAACGGCGGTTTCCAAGCGATTCGAAGAGGCCGGCATCGAAGTGGCGGGCGTCGAATCCTACGCCCAGACCGACAAGGACATGTCGGCCCAGATCATCCGGCTGCGCAACAAGGGCGCGGACGCCATCCTGGCTTTCGTATTCCCTCAGGACGGCGCCCTGCTCCTGAAGCAGATCAAGTCCCTGGGGTATGACAAGCCCGTCGTGGCATCGACCGCCGCATTCGTTCCCGCCGCGCTGCAACTGCTCAACCCCGCGGATCTGAAGAACGTGTGGGGAGTCGTGGACAACTACCTGCCCGCGACCGAGCAAGGCCGGACCTTCGCCGAAGAGTACAAAAAAGAGTTCCGCACGGAGGCCGATGCCTTCTCGGCGCTGTACTACGACGGCGCGATGATCATGGCCAAGGCGATGAACGAAGCGGGCACGGACCCGGAAAAAGTCATCGATTATCTGTCGAAAATGGACACCTACCAAGGTGTGGGATCGGCCTATCGCTTCG
This sequence comes from uncultured Burkholderiaceae bacterium, assembly GCA_964551305.1. GTDB lineage: Bacteria > Pseudomonadota > Gammaproteobacteria > Burkholderiales > Burkholderiaceae_B > JBAZDC01. Next base: position 26,648 of record CAZKBT010000006.1, on the reverse strand, counting down.
ACGAGAAAGGCAATGGCGTCCATGAGGTTGCCGTCATCAACTTCAAGGAAGGAACGAAGGACATGCAGTTTGTAGCGACGGTGAAAGCCGGCGACTGATCGCCGCAACCCTGCGCGGCAGGATGTGCGCCAGACCGGCTAGGCGCCGTCTTGTCGCGGTCGTTTCACACCAAACTGGAAAAGCAGCTCATGATCGACATTATCCAACTCGCCATCAATGGCGTGGCCGTCGGCTCGATATATGCTCTCGCCGCACTGGGGTTCATCCTGGTGTACAACGCGACGGGCGTCGTCAACTTCGCCGCCGGGCACTTCGTGATGATAGGCGCGTTCTTCGGCATCCTGACCATTCTTCAACTGGATTTGAACAGCTGGTTGAGCTATCCCCTGGCCATCGCGTTGAGCGCGGGATTCGGCGGCCTCTTCTTTCTTCTGGTCCACTTCCCGCTGCGGCATCGATCCGCGCTGAGCATCATCATCGGAACGGTCATGATGGGCATCGCGATCCAGAACGCGGCCCTGCTGTTCTGGGGACCCTGGCCCTATCAATTGCCTTCGCTGTTCGGCGACGGCGTGTTCAATCTGTACGGCGCGACGGTTTCCGTGCATGCCATGGCGACGATCTTCATCACCGTCGCCCTGATCGTCGTGCTCTATGCCGTGCTGCAGCTGCTTCCGGTCGGACGATCGATGCGCGCCGTGGCCCAGGATCCGCAAACCGCGAGGCTCATCGGGCTGCCTGTGGCGAAGCTGCTGGCGTTCTCGTGGATCATGGCCGCGATACTTGCCGGCTTCGCCGGCCTGCTCGTCGCGCCGATGTGGTTCGCCGATGCAAGCATGGCCGAGTCGATAGGCCTGAAAGCATTCGCCGCCACCATCATCGGCGGGTTCGGCAGCCTTCCCGGCGCCATACTGGGCGGCGTGCTGGTCGGCTTGATCGAGGTTATGGGCGCCGCCTATATCTCGACGTCGTTCAAGGACCTGTTTGCTTTCGTCGTCATGATCATTTTCCTCATCGTAAGGCCGCAAGGCATTTTCGGCGAACCTATTTCGGATCGGGGATAGAAGCATGACGAATCTCACCAATCGCTATTCCCGAACGGGCCTGGCCGCCAGTCTCATCGCCATCGCGGCGCTGCTGATCGCGCCCTTGGCCATGGGCGAGTACGGCGTGCGCATCATGAACATGGCGCTGATCGCCTCCGTGTCCGTTCTCGGCCTGAATTACGTCCTGGGCTATACGGGCCTGATTTCGCTGGCGCATGCGTCCATCACCGGCATCGGCGCGTACGTCGTGGCCATGCTGACCACGACCGCCGGCTTCGGCGTCTGGCCGGCCATCGTCGCCGGCGTGATCGCGGCGGGCGCATTTTCCTACGTCATCGGGCTGTTGCTCCTGCGCCTGAAAGGCCACTACTTCGCGTTGGCCACCTTGGGCGTGAACGTCAGCCTGATCGTCGTCGCATCCAACTGGGTGGACGTGACGGGGGGCACCAACGGCATATCGTCGATTCCGGGCATCACCCTATTCGGGTACTCGCTCGACGGCGAAATGCGCTTTTACTACTTCACGCTGGCCGTCGTGGCGCTGCTCAGCCTCCTGGCCTATTACATCCGCATCTCCCATCTGGGACGCGCGATGATTTCGGTTCGCGACGACGAGCTGGCCGCCTCGATGTCGGGCATTTCCGTTTCCAGGATCAAGGTCACCGCACTGACCATAGGCGGCTGCTATGCCGGCTTGGCCGGAGGCCTGCTGGCCACGCACATCCATTTCATCTCACCGGAAGATTTCGGGTTCCCCGTGTCGATCACCTATCTCGCCATGCTGATCGTGGGCGGCGAGGCAAGGATAGCGGGCGTGCTTCTGGGCAGCTTCGCGGTCTCGATGCTGCCGGAACTGCTTCGCGACGTAGGAGAATATTACCTGTTGATCTTCGGCTTGCTGGTGCTCGCGGTCATGATCGTTCTACCGAAGGGCATCATCGACATACCGTCGATTATCAAGAACAGCGTGCTGAAACGTTCGGCAAAAGCAGGGAGGGCGGGCAATGCCAATTCTGAAAGTTGATTCAGTCTCCAAGAGCTACGGCGGCGTCCATGCCCTTTCCGACGTGAGTTTCTCGGTCGATTACGACCAGTTCTACGCGGTGATCGGCCCCAACGGCGCGGGCAAGAGCACGCTCCTGAACGTCCTGACGGCGCTGACGCCGCCCACCTCGGGCGGCATCCACATCGACGGCAAGGACATGCGCGGCCTGAAGACGCACCAGATCATCGCCGCGGGCGTGGGACGGACCTTCCAGAGCGGACGCATGTTCCAGCGGCTGACGGTCCAGGAGAACGTCATGATGGGCTTTACGCCCACCTACTCGCCGTCCATCGTCAAGCTGATGTGCGCGCCGTTCTCGGTGGCAAGCCAGGAAAAGAAACTGCAACAACGCAGTCTCGAGCTTCTGGACAGTTTCGGCCTCGTGTCCTATGCGAATCACGAGATCGGCTCCTTGTCGTACGGAAACCGCCGGCTGGTCGAGATCGTCCGCGTCATCGCGGCGCAACCCAAGCTGCTGCTGCTCGACGAGCCCGCCGCGGGATTGAATCTGGGCGAAGTCCAGCAACTGAGCGAAATCCTCAATGCATTGCGAAACCAGCACAAGATGTCGATCGTGCTCATCGAGCACAACATGTCGATGGTCATGCGCCTGGCGGAACGGATCACCGTTCTGAACTTCGGCAAGAAGATCGCCGAGGGCACCCCTCTCGAAATACAAAGCGATGACGCTGTGCTCAAAGCATACCTGGGCGAAGGATATCAACATGCTACGCTGTGAAAACCTGTCCGCATCCTATGGCGACATCCGGGCGCTTCACGATGTCAGCCTGCACGTCGATCACAACGAGGTGGTGGCGCTGATCGGCGTCAACGGAGCGGGTAAAACGACCCTGCTCAAAGCCATTTCGGGCGTCGTGGCCACACGAGGCGAAATCGTCCTCGACGGCGTGAACGTCGAGCGCGGCACGCCGCAGAAACGGGTGAAGCTGGGCGTGGCCCACGTTCCCGAAGGACGCAGGATATTTCCCGGCCTGACCGTGTTTGAAAACCTCATGGTCGGCTCCTACGTGGGCCAGCTCAGCCGCGACGTCAAAGAAACGCTGGATTTCATCTACCAGCTCTTTCCGCGCCTGCACGAACGGCGCAAGCAGCTGGGCTGGTCGCTCTCCGGCGGAGAACAGCAGATGCTGGCGATAGGCCGGGCTCTCATGTCCCAGCCAAAACTGCTGCTGCTGGATGAGCCCTCCCTGGGACTGGCGCCACGGCTGGCCGAAGAAGTTTACCGGCGCATTTCGGAAATCCGCGGCACCGGCCTGACCATATTGGTCGTGGAGCAGAATACGGTCCTTGCGCTCGAAGTCGCGTCCAGGGCCTACGTGATCGAAAGCGGAAAGATCACGATGTCGGGAGACGCGGAACAGTTACAGAAAGATCCCCGGGTCCGCAATGCCTATCTGGGAATCTAGCCAGGCCGGGCGCGACGACAGGTCCATGCCGGCGCGCCGTCCATTCATTTTTGCCAGAGGTTAGTCATGTCTACGCTCAAAATGCGCGATATTCCTGTGCAGTGCAACGCGAACTGCACGACGGATGCCCAAAAATCGGCTCGCTACTACAACTCCGGTACGGCATTCATGAAGCAGCTCAGCCAAGTGCCGCCCAGCACTTTCGTCACCGAAGCGGAACAGGCCCTTGACCCCGAAGCGCCCACCGGGATCATCTGCTGCGACAACGCCGGGATCCTGGAGCTGACCACGCCGGCCACGACGCCCAATATTCTGGCGCGCTACATCGTGATACGGCCCGGCGAGCACCTGGATTTCCAGGCTCAGGCCTCGACGCTGATCTTCTACTGCCTGACGGGCGCGGGCCATGTCGGAAAAGACGGCACCGTCATCGAATGGAGCAAGGGCGACGTTTTTCTGATGCCCGGAGGCGAGACCATGCGTCTGCGTTCGAGCGGCGACGGCAACACGGTGCTTTGGGCGGTCGGCGACGACCCCTTGATCCACGTCATGGACGTCACCGCCAAGCCGTCGGGCCTATCGTCGATCGTCCCCGTCCACTATCCCGCCGACGACATCAAGCGCCAGCTCGACCTGATCTACACGGCGGAACAGGAAGCCGACACGGCGGGACGCGCGCTCATTTTCTCGAACGAGAACTACGATGCGAACCGGAACATCGCTCCTGTGCTCACGCTGGCCTTGAACACCCTGGATCCCGGTACGGAAACCCGGCCGCACAGGCACAACTCGGTGGCGGTCATGCTGGTGCTGGCCGGTGAAAACTGCCATAGCGCCGCCGGCGACGTCGTCAAGGAATGGACGCCTTTTTCCACGACGATCACGCCGCCGTTCGCCTGGCACACGCATCACAACAACGGCGATGTGCGCGCCGAGCTGCTGATCGTGCAAGACGGCGGCATCTTCACTCACTCGAGGGTGAGCGGCTTCAGCTTCGAAGAATAAGCAGAGCGCTATCTTCGCCTGATGGCGGCCGGCCTGGCCGGCCGCTTTTGGAGGCGCGGCTTCCTATCGGCGGACCTGTGGCTTTCCGCCGCGCCCAGCTCCCTGGCAAGCTCGATCACGCGCTCGACGACATAGCTGTCAGGACGCGCCGGGTAAACGGCGGTAAAGTTCAAGGCGGGCAGCTCGGCCTGGACGTCGATGATGCGCAGGCGCTCCTCCTTGAGTTCGCGCTGGACGATGACCGGCGGAATCGCGCTGACGCCGATGCCGTCCAGCGTCAGACGCACGATCGTGCTCAGGGAGGCATTGCCATAGATGCGGGCATTCGGCAGATCGGCACGCATGAAAAGCTCGCGCACGGCCACGTGCGGACCCGTATCGCGCAGATAGGTCAATATCGGCCAACGGCTCAGCTCTCCCAGAGAAATGGGGTTCGTATCGAACTCGATCGTCGGGCCGGCGACCCACGCCATCGGATAACTGGAAAGCGCCACATTGGACAAGTTGGGCCTGTTGGTCGGACCGTTGACGAACGCGGCGTCCAGCTCATTGGATTCCAGCCGCTGGAGCATGACGGGCGAGGTATCCACTTCGATTTCCAGCGTCACCGCCGGATAAGCCAGGTTGACGCGCTTGATCAGCGCGGAAAGCCAGGTATGAACCAGCGTTTCGGCCACGCCCAGGCGCACCAAGCCGCGCATCGCGCTCTTGTCCCGCGCGACTTCGATCAGCTCGACGCGCAGGCGCAGCATTCGTTCGGCATACTGCATCAACTCGCGTCCCTTGCGCGTCAATACCACGCCCGAGGGCTCGCGTTCAAACAGACGCACGCCCAGCTCGCGCTCGAGCAGGGCTATGCGCCGGGAGACGCCGGGCTGAGTCGTGTGCAACTGCTCGGCGGCGGCGCGGAAGCTGCCGAGCTGTGCTATCCAGACGAAGGTTTCGAGATTGCGTAGGTCGATCATGGCAGGCGATCATAGCAGGGGATCAACGGGCAACCCATCAATTTGGGCGGCAGGCCATGCCATCCTTTGCCCAAGCACTGCTTATACATCCACGATACATAGTAACAAAGTATTCACCGCTCCAAGACCGGCTCGCCGGCGGAAAGCACCCGCCACGACCGCCGGGCGAACGCGCCTACCCGTCACTCCCCGATATCCTCGTTCCAGAGTTCGGGCCTGGCCTCGATGAAGCGGCGCATCAGTCCGATGCAGGTTTCGTCTTGCAAGACGTCCAGCTCGACGCCCTGTGCGCGTAGCAGCGCCTCGCCGCCCATGAAAGTCTGGTTCTCGCCGATGACGACCTTGGGAATGCCGTAGAGCAATATGGCCCCCGTGCACATGGGACAAGGCGACAGCGTCGTATAAAGCACCGATTCCCGGTACACGCTTGCCGGTTGCCGCCCCGCGTTCTCGAGCGCGTCCATTTCGCCATGCAGTATGGCGCTGCCGCGCTGCACGCGCCGGTTGTGCCCACGGCCCAGGATGCGCCCTTGGCGCACCAGCACGGACCCGATGGGTATGCCCCCCTCTTCCAATCCCAGGCGCGCCTCTTCGATTGCCTCGCGCATGAACTCATCCATGTCGTTTCTCCGGTTCTTCGTTTCACACATCGTTGGACGACAGGTAGCGCTTGCGCGCGAAGTAGCCCAACAGGACTATCGCGATCAAGGCCATGGCCCCCAACGACCACCAAAAGCCGCCGGCCGAATGCAGCCACGGAATATATTCGAAGTTCATCCCGAAAATGCCGGCAATCAGATTCAGCGGCAGGAAGACGGCGGTCACCGCCGTCAGCACGCGCATGACGTCGTTGGTGCGATTGCTCTGAATATTGAAATGGATCTGCACCGCGGTCTCGGCGCTTTGCTCGAGCATGCGGACATGATGCAGGACCCGCTCGATGTGCTCCATTACATCACGGCTGCGAACCAGCAATTGATCGTGCCGATGCTGGGCTTCGCGGTCCTCGGGCTTGGGCCAGTCTTCCAGGATATCGATCCACCGGCTTATGGCGCTGCGCTGATCGTCGCAAATATCGTATACATGGTGCAAGGCCTGGCGCGATAGAAGCAAATCCTCCCAGTCGTCGAAGCGCGAGTTGGGCCGCATGAGCCGCTGTTGCCAGCGTTCGAGCTGGCGGGACATGATCTTGCGCAGGTCCAGGTAATCGTCGACCATCGCGCCCACGATGCGCAGCATCAGCTCGGCCGGCGAATCGGGAAGGCGGGCGGGCCCGGAAACCGCGCCGGCCTCGGCCGCGGGCCGGGTCTGGCCGGATGACGCCGCCAGCATCTTCAGCTTGGCCGCGTAGGCCCGCAGCGCGCCGCATTGCGCCGGGTGAACGCTGATCAATACCTGGTCGAACACAGCAAAACCGACCGGCGCCGTCTGCAGCTTGCGCGCCGTGAAAATCGCATTCTTTTGCCTCGCCGGTTCCGCGCCCGCGTCAGTCGAGGCTGCGGCCGACGGCGAACCCGATTTCGGCCCGCCTTCGGTCAAGCGCCGGAACACCAGCACGTCGTAGTTGGACGTATAGTCGAAATGGGAAGGCAGTTGCGCATTGCGCAGGTCCGACATGTGCAGGTCCAGGAGCCTGAACCCCGTCAGCTTCCGCACCTGTTCCTGCACCGCACCCATGTGTTCCACGAACGGCTCGCGCTCGAAGGCCAGCCACACGAATCCATGCTCGGGCGGCGCATCGGGCGCCTGCTCGAGCTCTTGCACCGCCATGCCGGGCTGGATCAGGAAAACGCGCTTGGCATCCATAAGGCTCCCATTCAAGTGGAAAGACGTCGGGCCGGCGCATGCATGATCGCCCAGCCCGGCTCGAGCCTACTGTACCCTATTTGGAATGGAGCGGGAACAACGCGCCTGGGCGTTTCATTGCAACCATTGCTTATGCACGACGCCGTCTTTCATGACCAAGGGAATATGCTCTCCCTGGCCGTCCAGCAGGCTGATATCGCGCAATGGATCGCCATCGACCACGATCAGGTCGGCCGTGGCGCCGGCCGCGATGACGCCCAGCTGGTTCGTTCGGTTCAGAATCTCGGCATTGACGCGGGTGGCCTGGCAAATGATCTCGTACGGTGTCAACACCTCGGCGCGAATGACGAATTCACGGGATTGATAGCGGCGCAGATCACCCAGCAAGTCGGTGCCGAAGCCGATCTTGACGCCGGCCTGCTTGAGTATGTCCATGGCTTGCAGGCCGGCTTCGAGCACCCGCGCCAATTTTCTCATGCTGACTTCGGGAAAGCCGTAGTCTTTGCCATGGGCGGCCAGCCTATCGTATGTAACCAAAGTAGGGACGGCAAAGGCATCGTTATCGTGAATCAGGCGCGCGGCGGCCGCATCGACCAGATTGGCATGCTCGATGGTACGCACCCCGCTTCTGATCGCATGCGTAATGGCCTCGGGTGTATAGGCATGCGCCATCACGTATGTTTTCCATGCCCCGGCTTCGGCCACGATGGCCCGCAGCTCGTCGGCCGAGTATTGCGTCGCGTCGATCGGATCATTCAACGACGCCACGCCGCCCGAGACCATGACTTTGATCTGATCGGCGCCTTGACGCAGCAGTTCGCGCGTCGCGCGCTGCACTTCGGGCACGCCATCGGCAATGTACTTCGTAAACCGCATGGCGCTTTCACACGGGCAGGTCAGCGCCTTCTCGGTGCGATGACGAAAATCGCCATGGCCGCCGGTCTGGCTCAAGGCTTGACCGGCGATGAAAAGCCGAGGCCCAGGAATCAAGCCGTCTTCGATGGCCGTGCGTATGCCCCAGTCCGCTCCTCCCGCATCGCGCAAAGTGGTGAAGCCACGATCCAGCGTCGCTTTCAGCACTGGAACCGCGCGCGCCGTCATGAGGGTCAGCGGAACGGCATCGAGCCGCCGCGTCGATACCTCCGACAAACAGATGTGATTATGGCAATCGATGAGGCCGGGCAACACGCTGCGTCCACCCACGTCGATCCGGCGCGCACCCGCCGATTTGACCGGCTCGGACGTCACCTCCTTGATCAGCCCGGACTCGATGACGATCTGCATGCCAGGACGCGGTTCCGGATGCTGCGCGTCGATGAGCGTGCAATTATCCAGCACGATGGTGCCGCCGGTAGCGGAGTTTTCCATGGTGTATTACTTCCTGTGATAGCGGCGCGCAAGCAGCATACTGCCCGCGACGGTGAACAGTAATGTCATGGCCAGCAGAATGAAGGCCAACGCCGCCCCGAAAGGCCAATTGTTGGCGATGACGAATTGATCATAGACGGCCGGCGCCATCATTTTGAACTGCGGCCCGCCCAGCAGTACGGCAGTCGCATATGTGTTCATGCAAAGGACGAAGACCAACACCGATCCCGCCGCCACCCCGGGCCGCATCAAGGGCCAAAGGACCGACACAAAGGTGCGCAGCCGGCGCGCGCCGAGATTTTCGGCCGCTTCTTCCAAGTTGCGCGGTACGCTTTCTATCACCGAGCACAAGGTCAGAATCATATAAGGCAATACGACCGCAACGATGCCGATCACCACAGCCGATGTGGTGTACATCATCTTCACCTCGGGCAAGTCCAACAGCCGCAGCGTGTAATTGATCAATCCCCCCTTGCCCAGTATCGCCATCCATCCCGCCGAACGCACGACGTTGCCTACCAGCAGGGGAAAAAGCGTCACGATCACCATCAGGCTTTTCCACGAACGTTCGGTGCGTGCAAGAGCATAAGCGACCGGCAGGGCAAGCAGCAGGGTCAACGCGGTGCACAGCAAGGCCACCCCAAAAGTAACGGCCAGCACATTCAGGTAATAAGGATCGACGATGGCCTTGACGTAGTTCTGCAACGTCAAGGCCTCGATCATGAACTGCTCGACGCTATATTCATTGAGCGAAATACGACCCATCCAGAGCATGGGCCCCACGAGCAGCATGAACGTCAGCAAACCCGCCGGAACGATCAGCAATGCCACGATTCAGCCTTTGAATTGCTTGGTCCAGAAATCCAGGACTTGCGGATTCATCCGCGCGGAATAATCGTAGTCGGGCACGAGCAGGCGTTGTTGCTGCTCCGCGCTCAAGCTGATGCTTTTGGCAATCTCCGGCGGCAGCACCGCGTCCTGCACAGTGGGCAGATAACCCATTTTTTTAGCAAAGGCCGCTTGCGCTTGCGCGCCCAGGACGGCGTTCAAATAGCCCAGCGCCCCTTCCTGGTTGCGGGAGTTCTTGGGGACCACCGCCTCGAATGCCACGATCGGTGCGCCTTCGCTGGCAACGACATGTTCCAGCGGCAAACCGCCCTGCTTCCACATGTAGCCGCGCGAAAGATAAAGCGTGGTCATCCATATTTCCTCGGATTTGATCGCCGACGCCAGCGCTTCGTTGGACGAATAAACCTTCGCGCCGAGTTCGCGCAGCTCAAGCAGCTTGTCCCAGGCCGGGTCGAACCGGGTGATGCTGCCGCCGCCGGCCAATGCCGCGGCGATGGTGACCTGACGGTACATATCGTCGACGAAACCGATATGGCCGCGCCACTTCGGATTCCAAAAATCCGCGAAAGAAGTGGGCGCGGGGTCGATCTTGGCCGGGTTGTACAGAATGACCTGAAACGAATAAATATGGGGTATCGAATAGGCCTTGCGCAATTGCGGAACCACCTCGGCCATGCGAGGAACGTTATTGGCGTCGATCGGCGTCAACAGATCCTGCTGGCCCAGAAGGAAGGCATCGGTGTCATTGAAGAACGCCACGTCCATCGATGCGCGGCGCCCTTGCCGTTCAGCCAGAATCTTTGTTTTGCGCGGATCGGGAGTGCCGATGTCCTGAACGACGTCGATGCCGCTGGCTTGGCTGAATGCCGTGTCGACATTCTCGCGCAGCAGGCTGCCGTAATCCCCGCCCCACGTTCCAACGACGACTCGCCCCCCCTGTTGCGCCCAGGCAAGCCGACCCATGCCGGCGCAGGCTGCACCCGCCGCTCCGGCCAGCAATACGTTGCGTCTGGTGATTTTCATGCTGGTTCTCCTTGAATGTTATCAATCTCACTCGCCTGGAAGCAGGCGTATGGCATCATCGTCCCAACAAAGGAATACCTCATCGCCCGGCGACAAGCGGCGCAGGATGTCTTGAGTACCAGGCGTCGGGCCTATGGCCAGCAATGAGGCTCCATCCAGATCAGCGTGATACTCGGTCAGCGACCCCAGATAGGTGATCGCTGTCAGCCGCGCCGACACATGACGCTCCGAAGATCCGGGATACGTGCCGGACGCGGGCGCGACACGCACGCGCTCCGGGCGCAAAGCGAACGTCAACGGTCCAGGCGCGACGAAACGGGTGCCGCCCACCGGCAGCAATGCTCCCGAACGGCTCCGGAATTGCCCCGTTCCCTCCATCTTCCCGGCCAGCAGATTGCAGCGCCCGATGAAGCCCGCCACGAACGCATCGACGGGGTGCTCATAAAGCTCTTGCGGCGTGCCGATCTGACGAACACGCCCTTGGTCCATGACGACCAAGCGATCCGCCATGGTCAACGCCTCTTCTTGATCGTGCGTAACCATCAACGTCGTCAATCCCAATCGCTGTTGCAGGGCGCGCATCTGCAGCCGCACCTCGATGCGCAGTTTGGCATCGAGATTGGAAAGCGGCTCATCCAGTAAAAAGGCCAAGGGCTTGATCACCAGGGCGCGCGCCAGCGCCACGCGCTGCTGTTGCCCGCCGGACAGCTCACGAGGCAGACGCTGCGCCAAATGCCCGAGCTGTACCAGGCTCAAGGCTTGCTTGACGCGTTGATCACGCTCGGCGCGATTGACGCCACGCATTTCCAAGCCGAATCCGACGTTCTGAGCGACATTCAAATGCGGAAACAAGGCATAGGACTGAAAGACCATCCCTGTATCACGCGCGTAGGGCGGGATATGCGTGATATCGCGATCGCCCAGCCGTACCGTGCCGGCCGACGGTTCGGTAAAGCCCGCCACGATCCGCAAGGTCGTCGTTTTGCCGCATCCCGAGGGTCCGAGCAACGCCACCAGCTCGCCGTCTTCGACAGTCAGGTCGACGCCTTGGACGACGGCATTGCCGCCATAGCGCTTGACGACGCCTTGAAGTTGCAAACGAGCCATCAAACTATCCTCGACAATTTCACGAACCTATCGGTCACCACCATGAGGACGCCGATTACGACGACCTGCACGGTCGCCACGGCTGCCAAGGTAGGATCGATGCGGAATTCCAGATAGCTGAGCATGGCAACGGGCAAGGTGCTGCTTCCGGGCCCCACCAGCAACAAAGAAAGATCCAGGTTCTCGAAGCTCTGGATAAATGCGAACAGCATGGCGGCAATCACGCCCGAGCGCATCATAGGCAACGTGACGCGCCTGAACACCGTCCATGGCCGCGCGCCGAGGTTGACGGCGGCCTCTTCGGCGGACCTATCCATTCCTTCCAAACTGGCGACGACCAGGCGTACCGTCCACGGCATGGCCAGGAGGGTATGTCCGGCTACCAAGCCGCCCAGCGTCGCGGTGATATCCATGTCGAGCAGATTTTCCCACCGCACGTAGGCAAGATACAAAGCGGCGCCCGCCACGACGCCCGGCACGACCAAGGGACCGAGCAACAAATAGTTGAAAAAACTTTTCCCAAGCAGCTTGCTGCGCACCAGGGCAAGCGCGGCCGCCGTACCCAGCGGCACGCCGATCAACGTGGACAGCACCGCCACCTGAAGGCTGATGAGCAAACCGGTGGCAAATTCAGGATGGTCCCAGGCGTTGAGATACCATCGCCACGTCCACCCTTCCGGCGGGAAGCTCACTATCTGCTGATCGAAAACGCTGATGACGGCCAGAATGACGACGGGCGCCAGCATCAAGGTATAAACAACGGATATCCACAACGGCATGGCCAAACCGCTCAGCTTGGCCGGGAGGAGCAGCGTCAGACGGCCAATGGCTTTAAGCAAGATCATCCCGCCCTCCCTAGCATGAGGCGGGCGCGGCAGGCCGCTCGTCCTCGGCATCGGACAGATCGAAATGCAGCGGGTCCGACGCGCTCAGCACGGTTTCCCCGTCCAGGCGCCACGCCGACTCTTCTTTGCTGAAAATCCGCAGCGTGCCCACCCACATTACTTTTGCCGGCTGGACGGACGGGTTGCGGGTGCGATGCGGCAAGTGTGACGAATAATGTATGGAGTCGCCTTTTTCGAGAAAACGGGTCTCGCCGTTGACGTCGCACTGTATGGAGCCTTCCAGCACATACATGATTTCTTCGCCCTCATGCGTCATCAACTGGCCTTCGTAGCCAGCGGGCAGATTGATAATGACCGAACTGAGCTTGCTGCCCAGAAACTCGTCGCTGAGACGTTCGTATCGGGGTCCCTTGTCGCTGGGGCAATATGGTTTGCGCCGACCGCTCTTGCTGACCGGCGACGGCTCGCCGGCCGAGCCCATGAAATAGTGGGCGGCGGTACCCAGCGAGTTGGCTATCAAACGCAACGAGGCAAGCGAAGGCGAGGAAATGTCGCGCTCGAGCTGTGACAGGAAAGCGATGGACAATCCCGTTTCATCGGCCACGACTTTCAACGATTTTCCGACTTTTTTGCGTTGCGCGCGTATGCGTTGCCCCAACGTGCGTAGATGCTCTGTTTGTGCACTCATGATGCCGTATCGACCACATAAATTATGCTATTGATTTATTTTAAGTGAAAAATTAGGGGATTTTCACTTAACGTTTTCACCTATAGCATAATTTTAATAGGGCCAGAGGCATGCCGATGGGCACGGCGGCGCCAAGCCGTGACGCTAGCGCACCAACAAATCGCGTAAATCCTTCATCAAGGAGGTCCAGGGAGAATGAGGGCGATGCATCAGCAGCCAATTTCGCTGCAGCGCCAGATGCTCGACCCGCAGCCTTTGCAATCGGCCGGACGCTTGGCGCAGCACGTACGCAGGCACAAAGCACAGCAGATCGGTGCGACTGACGATGTCCACCACGGCATCCATGTTTTGCTGAATTTCCATGACGGCCGTAGGCGGAGCCAAACCCTGCAACTGGTACTGCTGTTCAATGTGGCGGCGCGCCTTGGTGTCCCGGCTGGGCAATGCCCAGCCATATTCCCGAGTTTGAGCCAGCCTCAAGCCGCCTTTGCGCTGCTGGACGGCCGCCGACAAGGGGTGGCTCAGCCGCGCCGCGACACTCAGCTCGTCGCTGCCGATGACCATATAGGCGCTCGACACGTCCTGGTCCATGTACGTCGGCACGACGATCAAATCCAGCGAACCGTCCTCCAGCGCCTCCAGCAAGCGATCGGACTTGTCCACCTCGAGCTTGACGCGCAGGCCCGGCCGCATGCGTATCAGGGTGGCGATCGCTTGCGGCACCGAGCTCGTCGACGTGGCCAGCGTCAAGCCCACCCGCAGCAATCCTATTCTTTTCGCCTGAATGTCCGCGGCGACGCGCAGCGTATCCTCGTGCTGCCTGACCAGCTTGCGCGCGGGATTGAGGAAAAGCTGTCCGTCCGCCGTCAACGTCACGCCATGGGCGCCGCGCTGGAACAGCGGCACCCCTAGCGCATCTTCCAGCCGCCGAATGATCTTGGTCACGGCCGGCTGACTAAGCTGCAATGCGCCGGCGGCGCGGCTTAGCTGGCCATGCTCCACTACCGCCAAAAAACAGATGAGATCGTTGTACGCGTAGGCCACGCCCATTCCAAAGCAAGAGCCGGCCGCGGCGTGACGCGGGAACCGCGCGCGCCGCCGTTTTTTTCCCGGCTATCCAAAGAATCCACATGATATTCCAATTTGGAATGTATTCGTATACATACCGTAATAGAAGCGGACCCGCAAACTGACTATAGTTTTCTTCAGTCTGATACGGGCGACAACGATGACTGCACCTAATATAGTATTGATCATGGCGGATAACCTGGGCTGGGGCGAACTCGGCTGCTATGGCGGCGGCGCCCTGCGCGGCGCGCCGACTCCGCGCATCGACGCCTTGGCGAAACAAGGCCTTCTACTTCAGAACTACAACGTGGAAAGCGATTGCGTGCCGACACGCTCGGCATTGATGACCGGACGCCATCCCATACGCACCGGCGCCCTGCAATCCGTTCCCGCCGGCCTGCCGCAAGGCATCAGCCGCTGGGAAATCACGCTGGCGCAACTGCTCTCCGGCCAAGGCTATGCCACCGCGCATTTCGGCAAATGGCATCTGGGCGACATTCCCGGCCGCTATCCCTCGGACCGCGGCTTCGACGAATGGTACGGCATACCGAGAACCACGGACGAAAGCATGTTCACCTCCACCAACGGTTACGATCCCGAGGTGGCGCCGCTGCCGCACATCATGGAAGGCAAGGCCGGCCAACCGTCACGCAATGTGAAGGAATACGATCTGAAGGCGCGCCGGCTGATCGACGCCGAACTGGTCGCGCGCTCGCTGGACTTCATGAGCCGTCATCACGAGCAGAACAAGCCTTTCTTCTTGTACCTGCCGATGGTGCACCTGCACTTCCCCACCCTGGCCCACCCGGATTTCGCCAGCAGAACGGGCCACGGCGAATTCGCGGACTCGATGGCCGAGATGGATTTTCGCGTCGGCCAGGTCATCGACGAAGTGGATCGTCTCGGCATCGCCGACAACACCCTGTTCATTTTCTGCAGCGACAACGGCCCTGAGTTTCGCCAACCGTATCGAGGCACCGCCGGCCCATGGCGCGGCACCTACCATACCGCGATGGAAGGCAGCCTGCGCGTGCCCTTCATCGCGCGCTGGCCGCGCAAGATCGCATCCGGAAAGGTCAGCAACGAAATCGTCCACGTCACCGACATCTACACCACGCTGGCCCGCATCGCCGGCGCGCAGGTGCCGGCGGATCGCCCCGTCGACGGCATCGACCAGAGCGATTTCTTCTTCGGCAAACAGGAAAAATCGGCTCGGGAGGGCTTCCCCTTCTACATCAAAGACGCCATGCGCGCCGTCAAATGGCGTGATTGGAAGCTGCATTTCTACTGGGAGCCTGAAGTGAACGAGAGCAAAGGCAAGCTGGAATCGCCCTATCTGTTCAATATCGTGCAGGATCCCAAAGAAGAGCACGACGTGCTGATCTTCAATACGTGGGTGCTCAACCCCATATTGAAGATGGTCAAAGAATTCAACGATAGCTGCACGGCGCACCCCAACATCCGGCCGGGCGCGCCCGATTGACGGGACAACGCCCGAACACGCATCGCCGCACCTTGGCACCCGAAACCACACAAGGACCATTCATGAAGAAACTCTCTCGCCGAATCGCCGTCATGGCGCTGCTTGCCTCCATCGTCCCCTTTGGGCAGGCGCTTGCCGATACCTCGTCCTGGCCCAATGAAAAACCCATTACCTGGATCGTCGGATTCGCGCCCGGCGGCAGCCTGGACGTGTTGACGCGCCAGGTCGCGCGCCAGTTGGAAGATGAACTGCAACAGACTATCGTCGTGGAGAATCGGCCCGGCGCATCCGGCCTGATCGCCCTGCAGCAAGCCAGCAGGGCGTCCGCGGACGGCTACACGCTGATCAGCGTGCCCGGCCCGATCCTGTCCGCGCAGCCTCAGCCCGAAATCGGTAAAGAACTCATGGCGATCGGCATGCCCGCCCACGGCCCCATGCTCCTGCCCGGCCCCGCCGCCACCGCAGAAAAGGCCCTGAAGGCGCCGCTGAAAGCCGCCAAGGCGCAGCCCGAGCACTGGAGCTACGCCAGCTCCGGCCTGGGCACGTCCCAGCACCTGGGCGGCGAACTGCTCAACCAGCTCGCCGGTACCGACATCGTCCATGTTCCTTATAAAGGCGGCGGCCAAGCCGTCTCGGATGTGGTCGGCAATCAGATACCGCTGGGCCTGCTCGGCGTTTCGCCCGTCTTGGCGCACATCAAGGAAGGACGGCTGAAAGCCTATGCCGTCACGTCCACCTTCCGGATCGACAGTCTGCCCGACGTACCGACCATGCAGGAAGCCGGCATCCCCGACTACGACGCCACGCAGTGGTACATCATGGCCGCGCCCAGCGGCTTGCCCGCCGATCGTGTCCAACGGCTGAATGCGGCCCTCAACAAGATCATGAAATCGGATGAACTCAAGCCCGCCCTGGAGGCGTCCGGCTCAGTCTCCAAGACCATGACGCCCGAGGAAACGACGGCATTCGTCCAGGACGACTACAAGCATTGGGGAGAGCTGGTGCAGAAGGCCAACCTGCCTCTGCAATAAGCGCACTACCGCTCCAGGACTCTATCCGCCTCCATCTCCGGCCGGCTTGCATGCTCGCACGCAAGCCGGCCTTGCTTCGTCTTCGCTCTTCTTGCCCGGCGCGCTCCGCCTGCGCCCGCCCCCGGGCGCTATAATCCAGAATGCTCCGGGGTGTGCCGCCTTTCGCATGGGCTGGCACTGAGATGGCCGCACCGAACCCGTGAACTTGATTCGGTTCATACCGACGTAAGGAGAGTTGTGAACAAGCCCGATATTGCCGCGCCGGGTCTGGCGCCGGACATCCTCCGTGACCTCCTGGACTTCATGGACCGTCCCGGCGGCGGCGAGGACGCATTCAACGAGCTGGCCCTGCGCCTGTTCTTCCACCAGTTCCAGCATAACCACGCATTTCAGCGCTATTGCCGGCAACTGGGCAAGACCCCGCGCACGGCCAGACACTGGCGCGACATACCCGCCGTGCCGATCGACGGCTTCAAGGACTTGACGCTCAGTTGCGTCCCGCCCGAACGCTGCGAACGCGTGTTCATGACCAGCGGCACCACGCGCTCGGACATCAAGGGCCGCCATTACCATCCGCACCTTCAGGTCTACGACCGTTCGATGGCGATGCATTTTGCCCAACGCTTCATGCGCGGAGAGGCCCGCATGCGCATGGGCATCCTGTTTCCGTCCGAGGACATGATGCCCAATTCATCCCTGGCCCATTATCTCGCGCTTGCGTTGCACGGCTTCGGCGCGCCGGGCAGCGGCTATTTCATCGACGAGAACGGCATGGACGTCGATGCGTTGATTGCCACCCTGTCCCAGGCCGAACGCGACGGCGAGCCTTATGCCTTGCTCGGCGCAAGCTACAGCTTCGTTCACCTCATGGATGCCTTGAGCGCGCGCAATCTGACGTTCCGCCTGCCGCCGGGCAGCCGCCTTCTCGACACAGGCGGCTTCAAAGGCCAGTCGCGCGAAATACCGATGCAGGCGTTCTACCGGCAATTGCACGCAGCCTTCGGCGTGAGGGCCGACGACTGCATCAACATGTACGGCATGACGGAGTTGAGCACGCAGTTCTACGACAACGGCAATGCCGTTCATCCACCCGTGAAGTCGGGTCCGCACTGGATCAGGACACGGCTGGTGGACCCGGTGACGGGATCCGACATGCCTGCCGGCGAACGCGGCATCCTGGCCCATTGCGATCTGGCGAACTTCAATTCGGTCACGACCATATTGACCGAAGATGCCGGCATCGCCGCCGACGGCGGCTTCCTGCTGCTCGGGCGCGCCCAGGGCGCGCAAGCAAAAGGATGCTCGATGGCCATGGACGCCTTCCTGAAAGCGGCGCAGGCATGACAACCCGCATCGCCGCGGGCTATCTGCCTGGCCTGCCCGCCGAGTCCCTGGCCTGGGAATCGCGGACATTCCGCGCGCGCGGACAAGCCATAGAGGTCGCGCTGCCTCGTCCGACTCCTGAACAACTGATCTTGTTGGCCGCCAAGGTTCGAAAGGCCGCTCAGGAAAATCTGGCCGTGATGCCGGTGATGGACGTCGTCGATGCGATCGACCGCTGCATCGCCAGGATGCTGGATGCCGCGGATCCGGCGCGCCAAGAGATGGACCGCCTACTGAGCATCGTGACCGGCTTCGACGCCGAGATGACTCGGCTCGGCATCAACGCCATCCTGAAAACGTTTCGCCGCCCGCAATTGCTGCGCTTTCTGGCCGAAGACTTCGGCGACCCCGGCCTGCTCGACGATTTTCGACCGCGTCCCAAAGGAGGTTGGACCCGCGCCTACGGGCCCAAGCTGCTGGGCCACGTCTGGGCCGGGAACGTGCCGGGATTGCCGCTATGGAGCCTGGTGTCGGGCCTGCTGGTCAAGGCGGGCAGCCTCGGCAAGCTCGCCAGCGACGAACCGCTCTTCGCGGGCTGGTTCGCCCGTGTGTTAGCCGAGGTCGAGCCGCGCCTGGCGGATACGCTTGCCATCGCATGGTGGCCGGGCGGCGATGCGCAACGGGAGAGAACCCTGGCGCAGCAAAGCGAGGTGCTGACGGTCTATGGCGGCGACGCCACGCTCGCAGCCTGGCGCGCGCATGCGCCCGTCGGCACGCGCCTGCTGGAACACGGCCACAAACTGAGCGCGGGATTGGTTTCGGCAGCCGCCCTGGACGCGCGGCAATCCCTGATCGCGGCGCGGCTGGCGGCAACGGACATGCTGCGCTGGGATCAACAAGGCTGCTACAGCGCCCAGATCTTCTACGTCGAGCGCGGCGCGCGCGTGTCACCCAGGGAATTCGCGCGGCAACTGGCCGGCGAGCTGTCGGCGCGGCAATATCAGTTCACGCGCCGGGACCTATCGCTGGAAGAAGCTCAGAGCATCGCCGCATGGCGGCAAGCGGTGGCGATGCAGGCCGCCCGCGGCGCGGACGTCGAGCTGCTCGGATCCAGCGCCGACCCCTGGGCGCTCGCCTATCTGGAATCGGCGCTGCCCTTGCCGCCCAGCGCCCTGAACCGCACGGCGTGCGTGCTGGCCGTGGACAGTCTGGACGACGCCGCCGCGAGCTTGAGCGCCCAAGCCGCGTATTTGCAAACCGTGGGCTTGATGGCCAGCCCCGAAGAACTGTTCCGCCTTGCTCCCCTGCTGGGGCAAGCGGGCGCGACGCGGCTGTGCGCCCTGGGAAGCATGACGATGCCCGAATCGGGCTGGCACCATGACGGACGCTTCAGTCTGCTGGATCTGGTGCGCATGGTCGACATCGACATGTCCGCTGAGCAAGCGGCGCAAGGGCTGGCTGACTACCGTGACTGATACGACGATCGCCACGCCATCGATGGATCGCCTCCTGCTGCGCATGCGCCAGGTGAGCTACCGCTACCCAGGTTCGCGCGCGGCGGTCGCCGACGTCGACTGGTCCTTGCCGCAAGGCGCGTTTCATTGCCTGCTTGGGCGCAGCGGCTGCGGCAAATCAACGCTGCTCAAGCTGGCGGCCGGCTTGCTGCTGCCGCAAAGCGGCGCCATCACCCTGGATGGCGAACCGGTATCGGAACCGGATACGCGCACCGGCTTCGTTTTTCAAACGCCGACCCTGCTCGAATGGGCAAGCGTTATCGACAACGTCTTGTTGCCCGTTTCGCTGCGGCGACGGCCCGGCGCCGACGACGTCGCCCATGCCGAAGAGGTGCTCGATCACGTGGGCCTGCTGCCGCTGCGGCACCGCCACCCGAACCAATTGTCGGGCGGTCAGCAAAGCCGCGTGGCCATCGCGCGAGCCCTGCTGGCGCGGCCCAGGCTGCTGCTGATGGACGAGCCCTTTGCCGCGCTGGACGCCCTCACCCGGGAAGAGCTCCAGGATAGCCTGCTGGCGCTGTGCAGCCAATACGACAGCGCCGTCCTGTTCGTCACGCACGACATCGCGGAGGCGGCCTACCTGGCGGATCGCGTCGCGGTCATGGATCGCGGGCGAATCGTCGCCGACATACCCATCGAGCTCGAGCGGCCTCGCCGCCCGGCGCTTCGCCATGGCATGGCGTTCACCGAAGTCTGCGCGCACTTGCGCCGCGGCATGGAGCAGCCGTCATGATCGGCAAGCTGCCGCAATCGCCCCGCGCCTGGTCCGCGCTGCTGGCACTCGTCCTTTTGCTGGCATGGGAATGGGCCGTGGCGTCGCTCGATTGGTCCTCGCTGGTCCTGCCCGCGCCCAGCGTCATCGCCGGCGCGTTGTGGCGCGGCCTGGCCTCGGGGTATTTCTGGCCCCATATCGCGCAAACCGGACTGGAGGTCGTCGTCGGCCTCGGATTGGGCGGCATCATCGGATTCGCATGCGGACTGGCGCTGGGCGAATCGGCCTTCATCCAGCGCGTGGCGATGCCGTACATCATCGCCAGCCAAGTCGTGCCCAAGCTGGCGCTCGCGCCGTTGCTGACCGTATGGCTGGGCTTCGGCACGCTGCCGATGGTCGTCATCACCGCCCTGGTGTGCTTCTTTCCGTTGCTCGAAAACACGCTTACCGCCATCGGCCAAGTAGACGCCGCCCGCCTGGAGCTATTCCGAATGCTGGGCGCGTCGCGCTGGCAGACCTTGTGGCGCCTGAAGGTGCCTCACGGCCTTCCGGCGATTCTGGCCGGCGTGCGCGTCGCGGTCGTGCTCGCTCTCGTCGGAGCCGTCGTGGGCGAGTTCATCGGCGCCAGCCATGGGCTGGGCGCGCTGATCATCGCCGCGCAAGGCTCCATGGACACGCCGCTGATGTTCGCCGTGTTGATCTTGATCACCCTGATGGGCTGGCTGCTCTATCAGGCTTCGCTCTTGCTGCAAGCGTTATTGCTGCGCCCCTATTGCTCCACTCCCACCTCCAGGTCATCATCATGACAACGACACGACGCGACGCTATCGGCGCACTGCTCGGACTTGCTTCCACCACGTTTCTGACGCTGCGCGCGTCCGCCTCGCATGCGCAGCCGGCCCCATTGGAGAAGGTCGGCCTGGCCGGGTGGAGCAAGCCCATCAGCGAGATCACCAATCTGCTGGCCGAGCCCGAGAACGGCTTTTTCCGGGAGCAAGGCCTGGCCCTGGACTACCTGCCCGGCGCGGGCGGAGGCGACGCCGTGCGCAACCTGTTGAGCGGCCAGGCGAAAATCGCATTCACCGACCCCGGATCGTTCTTTGCGGCTTTGGACAAAGGCGCAAAGCTGCGCGCGATCTACGACATCTATCCGCAGAACGTATTCAATGTCGTGGCGCCGGCCTCCAGCGGCATCACGACGCCGTCCGATCTGAAAGGCAAGCGGATCGGGGTCTACAGCCTGTCCAGCGGCACACGGCAGAATCTGCAGATCCTGCTGCAGCAAGCCGGCCTGAGTGAAGACGACGTCACGATCATCGTGACGGGGCTGCTCAACTTCGCGCCGCTCATGCTTGGCCAGGTCGATGCGACCGCCGCCACCGATACCGGCCTTGCGCTGGCTCGCCGGCGCGGACTAAAGGACGTCACGGTCATCAACGTGGCCGACTACCTGAACTACTCCAGCGACCTGCTGGTCACCCGGGAAACGACCTACCAGCAGGAAAAAGCGATGCTGCGACGCTTTCTCGCCGCGTACCGTCGCAGTGCCCAGTGGATGATCGACGAGCCGGAGAAAGCGGCGCAGCTGGCCGTGCGACATGCCATCGACGGTCAGGATCCGGAATTGAATCTGGACATCATCGCCTTGCGCAATCGCGCCTCGATGTCCGACCTGACGCGACGCCAAGGATTGGGAACCCTGGATCCGGCATCGTTGCAGGCTGCTGCCGATGCCTATCGCAAGCTGGGACTGGTCAGCCGCGACATCGTCATCCAGGACGTAATCGCCCAGGATCTGCTTGCGCCTTGAACGGCCATCCCGCCAAAGGAGCACCCGCCATGGATTTCAAGAACAAAGTCGTACTCGTGACCGGCTCGAGCAAAGGGATAGGCGCCGCCCTTGCGCGCGCCTTCGCGCGTGAAGGCGCGCTGGTCATCGTCAACTATCTGCGCGACGAGCAAGCCGCTCACAGCGTCGTGCAAGACTGCCTGGACGCCGGCGGCGATGCATGGGCGCTGCGCGCCGACGTCACGCAACGCGGCGAAGTCGATGCGCTGATCGCGCAAGCGCTCGCGGAAACCGGCCATATCGACGTAGTGGTCAACAACGCGTTTCGCCCGTATCATTTCGATCCCGACCAGCGTTGCCGGTTCGACGCGATCGATTGGGCAAGCTATCAACAGCAGTTCGAAGGCGCCGTGCAAGGCGCCTACAACGTCTGCCAGGCGGTCGTGCCTTCCATGCGTCTGCGCGCCCGCGGCAGCGTCATCAATATGGCCAGCGATCTGGCCGAACATCCCGTCGTGCCATATCACGATTACGCCACCGCAAAATCCGCCCTGGTCGGCTTCAGCCGTAATCTGGCGGCCGAATTGGGCCCATCGGGCATACGCGTCAACTGCGTCGCACCCGGCTTGGTGTGGCCCACGCAGGCCAGCTGCGGCACCCGGGAAACCATACGCGAACAGCTTGCCGAGCAAACGCCGTTGCGCCGCATCGCCTCGCCCGACGACGTTGCCGGACCCGTTCTGTTCCTGGCTTCCGATTGGAGCCGGTTCATGACCGGCCAGGTGCTGTACGTCGACGGCGGCCTGCTCATGCGCTAGGCCCGGCAACAAAGTCAATCAGGAAATTTCCGATTGACATTTATCATCAGCCGAATTAACTTTCCGTGACCAAGGGGAGTAGCTTACCTCCGACGCATCGTCATTACGGTGGTGGCGCAACGCCACGCACCCGGTGCCCGGGCAGCCACGGTTGCAAGCAAGACCTTGCCGTTCAACGGGCAAGGTCTATCCTCATAAATGCATAGGCCGTTGCCTGATACCAATAAGTCTTACTTTTGTCAGGAAATTGTATGCTAGAGTTTTTGCAAACCTTGAGCTGGACAGCCGTATTCCAGATCATCCTCATCGACATCCTGCTGGGCGGCGACAACGCCGTCGTCATCGCCCTGGCATGCCGCAACCTTCCCAAAAAACAGCGCATGCAAGGGATTATGTGGGGCACCGCAGGCGCCATCATCCTGCGCGTGATCCTCATTGCATTCGCCCTCACCCTGCTGAGCATTCCTTTCCTGAAAATCGTGGGCGCATTGCTGCTGATATGGATCGGCGTCAAGCTGCTGCTACCGGAAGACGACGCGCACGGCAACATCGAAGGCGGCTCGTCCATCATGTCGGCCATCAAGACGATCATCATCGCCGACTTCGTCATGAGCCTGGACAATGTGATCGCCATCGCCGGCGCGGCGCAAGGCGCCCACCCCGATCATCAGATCGGACTGGTCGTTTTCGGCTTGGTCGTCAGCGTGCCCATCATCATCTGGGGCAGCACGCTGGTACTCAAGCTCATCGACCGCTTTCCCCTGGTCGTCACCTTCGGCGCGGCCCTGCTGGGATGGATCGCCGGCGGCATGCTGGTCACTGACTTCTTCCTCGTCGAACGCTACGGCGAGCCGTCGGCCATGGTCAAGATCGCAGCCGAAGTCATCGGCGCCGTGTTCATCGTCGTCGTGGGACGTTGGCTGGCCAAGCGCAAGCTCGCCGCCAAGGGCCAAGCGGCCTGATCATTCGAACTGCCGTATCACGCTGGAGAAATCCAGCCCGCCGCTACCGGACTTGCTGTGCATGGCGTAGATCTGGCGCGCCAGCCCGCCAAGCGGCGTAATGGCTCCTGCGCCTTGCGCGGCCTCGACAGCCAGCCCCAGGTCCTTGAGCATCAGATCCGTGCCGAATCCGCCCGTGTACTCTTTGGACGCGGGCGCGTGCGCCATCACGCCGGGCACGGGATTGTACTTTTCCAGCGCCCAGTTGCCTCCCGAGCTCAAACGCATGATTTCGGACAACACGCCCTGGTCCAGGCCGCACGCCTTGCCCAGAGCCAGCGCTTCGCTGGTCCCGATCATCAAGATGCCCAACAGCATGTTGTTGCATATCTTCGCCGCCTGGCCCGCGCCCGCCTCGCCAGCGTGAAAGACATTTTTCCCCATGCACTCCAGAATCGGACGCGCTCGCTCGACGTCCGCCTTGGCGCCGCCGACCATGAACGTCAACGTGCCGGCGACAGCTCCGCCCGTCCCGCCCGAAACCGGCGCGTCGATCATGGACAGCCCGGCCTTGCGCGCCGCATCGGCGACCCGCAGGGCGCTTGCCGTCGAAATGGTGCTCGAATCGACGATCAGCGTCGTGGACGACACCATGCCCAGCAAGCCGTCCCGCCCCTCGTCGCCCAGGTAGAGCGATTCCACGTGGCAGCCGGCGGGCAGCATACTGATCACCACGTCGGCGCCCTCGACGGCCTTGCCGGCCGAAAGCGCAATCGCCACGCCTTGCGCCGCCGCGCGATCGCAGGCCGGGCCCGACAGGTCGAAAGCCTGCACCGCATAGCCCGCCTTGGCGAGGTTGGCTGCCATCGGCCCGCCCATGTTGCCCAAGCCGAAGAATGCGACACGCGCGGCGGCTTCGCTTTCATTGCCATCATGTATAGACACGTCAGTCTCCTTTCGTTCTTGCCCTTGGCCGGTTCCACGGACGATCCACTTCGACATGACACTGCGACCGCGACCGAGCCGAGCTCTCTGTATCGAGTGTAGAACAGAATAGTCTGCTTTCCCTAGCCACCGCCTCCGGCCTGGCATAACCGGCTTCTATAATGGAATAGTCCGTCGGAGCATCGGAATTGAACGGCCTCGTCCCGCCGGCGTTACACTGCACGCATCCCCTCAGCGAGATCCATCGGATGCCTTCCGCTTTTCGACCTCACAGCCCCAGCCATCGTCTTCCGGCAATGCGCCGCGTCGCCAAGACACCCGCGCAACCGCCGCGCCTGCTCATCCTGAACAAGCCGTACGACGTCCTGACCCAGTTCAGCGACGATCAAGGCCGGCCGACCCTCAAGGACTACGTGGACGTCCCCGACGTCTACCCCGCGGGCAGGCTGGACCGTGACAGCGAAGGCTTGCTGTTGCTGACGAACGATGGCCGCTTGCAAGCCCGGATTGCGCATCCGAAGCATCGAATGAGCAAGACCTATTGGGCGCAGGTGGAAGGCGTGCCGTCGCCTGAACAGCTGCAAGCGTTGCGGGAAGGCGTGCCATTGAACGACGGCCCGACCTTGCCCGCGCAAGCCGAGGCCATGACGGAGCCGACCCTATGGGAGCGGGAACCGCCGGTGCGCTTTCGCAAGCACGTCCCGACGTCGTGGATAGAATTGACCATCCAGGAAGGCAGGAACCGGCAAGTACGCCGGATGACGGCGGCGGTCGGACTGCCGACCTTGAGGCTGGTGCGCGTGCGCGTGGGACCCTGGACGCTGGACGGCCTGCGGCCTGGCGAATGGCGCGAGGCGCCGGCCGCGCCACCGGCGTATTAAGCAAAGGCTGAGAAAATGATATAGAATGACCGGCTTGGCAGCAAGCGGAATTTGCTTGGTGACTGGCGCAATGGCAGAGTGGTTATGCAGCGGATTGCAAATCCGTGTACCCCGGTTCGATTCCGAGTTGCGCCTCCAGTGTTTGCAGAGATTTTCTTATTCCCTGTATGGGGATAATATGACATAAGGCCCGCCACCGAGCGGGCTTTTGTGCGCTCTGCCATCCGTAGCAACTTACAAATCCAACCCTGAATATGCTGTGTGCTTTTGCACAGAAAAATTCCTCGCACGCCACCCCAACCTCCAACTCGCGACGACCTTGCCCGTTACGCTGTGAGGGCCGCATTGCGGACAGGTAGGTGAAGCAAAGAGAAATGAAACGAATACGCAATTGAATACACAGTTTCCCTTGAGGAGGGCCGATTAAGTAACACTTTTAGTAACAACATGCTCAGCAGCAAGAAAACGCCTGAGGCAGAATGCACCCACCGGCACCACGAACGCCGGTAATTGCTAAGCCCCTCTAAATCAAAACCCACAAGGAGAGATAATGGGAAAGCTAATGAAGGACGTGCCCGCCACAAGGTATAACTTGCTCGACAATGTACCCCCCGAGCAATGGCGCGCCCAACAACTCAAAAACTTCGAAGAAGACGCTAAACAGCGCAGCCAGGAAAAGAATTCACACCCCAACTTTTTCAGCACGGTAGGCTATCGAAGGCCTAGCCTCAGCACAGCCCAAGAGCTTGAGGACTACATGCGCCAAGCCTATAGGCGATAACCACTCACCCTCTATCCTCCACCCGCTTCGGCGGGTTTTCTTTTCTGTTTGCCCCTCATAGGCGGCACAATGTCCATCGACGCGAATTCCGCTGAAACATGGGCGATGGGAAAATTGGTTCTTATAGTTCTCGCCGGCCAGCGTTCTCAGCTTACAAAAACTTTTCAGCCTGCCCAGTTCCGTCATCG
>CAZKBT010000005.1:61251-74434 GCA_964551305.1 uncultured Burkholderiaceae bacterium | reverse complement strand
GGTTGCCCGATCCATTGAAAATGACGTCCTGCATGGACTCGCCATGGCGATCAGTTCCTGCATGCTTTTGACGGGAACCGCCGGATTGACGGCCACGGCCAACGTGCTGACCGTGCCCATGGTGACAGGCTCGAAATCGCGAACCGGGTCATAGGCCAGGTTTTTGTACAGAACCCGCGAGATCACCAAGGGCGACAGATCCGTTACGAACAGCACATGGCCGTCGGGTTCGGAACGGGACACGTAGGAGCCCGCGACGGTGCCGCCCGCGCCGGGCCGGTTTTCAACGATGACGGACTGCCCGAGGATGGGCGTCGACGCGTCGGCAAGCACGCGGGCGAGGATATCGACCGTGCCGCCTGGGGCGTAAGGAACGATCAGATGGATGGGCTTGCTCGGAAACGTGGCCGCCCGAACCGGGCTCGCGATCATCGCCGTCGCCACGGCCAATGCCATCAAAAACAACCACAATGTAGATACAACCGATGAATTGCTTCGTGTTTCGCCCAGCCGCCGGGCGGCTGGGATACGGGTATGCGTTTTCATTTTGCCTCCTTGTCTAGTAGTTGGAGATACGGTCCCCGTATCTCCGTCCTTATTTGGAAACATGCACCTTCTGACACCGGCTACCGCTTGCCGCCTGCTACTCCTTGATCGTGGGGATGTGGCGCTGCGCGGGAGCATGCGCGCGCTTCCAGACCATCACGCTGCGCGTGTAGTCGATTACGACGGTGCCGTCCTCCTTGACGCCCCGCGTTCGGAACTTGACGATGCCCTGAGTGGGCCGCGACGCGGACTCGCGCTTGTCGACCACCTCGCTGACCGAATACACGGTGTCGCCTTCGAACAGCGGATTGGGCAGACGTATCTGATCCCATCCGAGCGCAAAGCCGTTCTCGCTCGTGTCCGACACGCCAAGGCCGGCCACGACGGCAATGGTGATGGCGCTGTTGACCAGGGGGCGCTCGAAGTCCGAGTACTTGGCGTAATGCTGGTTGAAGTGGATCTGGTTGGTATTGTTGGTCAGGAGCGTGAACCAGATATTGTCGGCCTGCGTGATCGTTCGCCCTATGCGGCTTTTATAGACGTCGCCCACCTCGAAGTCCTCGAAAAACCGTCCTTCCCAACCTGTCTTCTCTGCCATGATGACTTTCCTCCTTCGGATCTGAAGCGCGCCGGCCGGCGTTCAACCGGCCCTCATGCGCCGCTCTATGGCGTCCTGCGTCTGGATGACCCGCTGCGCGCGCTCGAGTATGGGCTGCTCGACCACTTGCCCGCCCAGCATGACGCAGCCGACCCCGGCCGCCGCGGCCTCGCGGAACGCATCCACGACCTTGCGCGCCTGCTCCACTTCGTCGGCCGTCGGGCTGAACACGGCGTTGATGATGGGAATCTGGCTGGGATGGATGGCGCATTTGCCGCTGAAGCCCAGCTGTCGGCTCGCCACGGCGTCGCGGCGCTCGGCCTCCTGGTCCTTGAAGTTCATGTGCACCTGATCCATCGTGAACAGCGACGCCATCGCGGCCGCGTTGATGATGGCGGATCGGGCGAACAGCAGGTCCCAGCCCGGACCGGTACGCGCCACGGGCAAGCCAAGATCCCGCGCGTAGTCCTCCGCGCCGAACATCAGCCCCTTGAGGCGAGGCGTCGACAGCGCGATATCGACGACCCTGTGTATGGCGCCCGCGCTCTCGATCGCGGCGATCAGTCCGATGCGGCCCTCCGGCAGGCCCGCTTCCTGCTCCAGCAGCGACAACACCGCATCGGCGGCGACCACGTCCTCGGGCCGCTCGACCTTGGGCAAAAGGATCGCGAACAGATTGGAGCAAACCACGGCGCGCATGTCGGCGCTTTGCCTGCCTGTCGCCACGGAGTTCACGCGCACGATGAACGTCGGCGCATTGGCGGAAAAGCTGCGCCGAAGCGCCGCCCCCACCAGCTCCCGCGCAAGGTCTTTCTGGTCCGGGGGGACCGAATCCTCGAAATCGAACATGATGGCATCCGGGCTGGCCTCGCCCAACGCGAGCGCCTTGTCGATCATGTTCCGCCTCTGGCCAGGCGTAAACATCAATGAACGCAAGATATCCAATATTGTCTCCTAGTGATTCATCATTCATGGCCCGCATCGCGAACGCGATGAGGGGCGCGATTCAAGGCGATGCCGGACCCGCCAGCAAAGCGCCCATGCCCGGCACGGCGGCCGGCAAGCCCAGGGCGCGCAATATGCCCCACAAGCTGGCCTGCGTCGTGGTGACGACGGGCTTGCCGATCTTGCGCTCTGCCGCGTCGATCGCCTGCAAGGTTTGCCAGTTCGTGCACGCCAGCAAGACGGCGTCGGCTTGCGCAAGATCGATTTCCTCGATCATCTTCCCGGCCGCTTCCGGCGGCAGGCGGCCGATCCGGATGTTCTGCTCGATGCCGAGGCCTCGTTGCGCCAGGACGTCGAAGCCGCCGGCGCGCAAGAAGGCCACGATTTTTTCATTCATGGCGGGGATGAAGGGCGTGCCGAGCACCAGACGCTTCACCCCTAGCTCGCGCAAGGCATCCAGCATGGCCGACGACGTGGTGGTCGCGGAAATGCCGGTAATCGACTCGATCCGTTGCGCGATCCGGCGATCGAAGCCCTCCCCGTGATAGAGGCTGGGCACCGTCGCGCAGACGACGATGAGATCCACGCCGGCGGTGGCCACCAGGCGGCTTGCCCGTTCGATATCCTGCACCATGATCTCGACCGCGGCGGGATCCACGCCGGCGAAATGCGTCAAGCGGGAACTATGCAGCGATACGGAAGGGGGCAAGGCCCGGCTCAGTTCCATCTCGACGCTGGTGTTGGAAGACGGAATGAGCACGGCGACCCGCTTCGTGTCATCCCTGCCCGTCGGACCTTGCGTGGACTGCGCCTGTCTTTGATCGGCGTTCATGATCTCGTTCGTCCTTTCAATGCGCGCGCATGGCGGAGGCGATGGCTGAAATGTCGGCGCCGTCGAATCCCAATCGACCCAGGACCTCTTCATTGTGCTGCCCCAGCGTGGGGGCGGATGCGGCAATCGGACAACGCTCGCCCCCTCCCTTGACCGGAATGCTGACAATGGGATGGTCCGTATAGGCGCCGGCTGCCGCCTTGGCGAATATCTTCAACGCTTCGGCCTGGGGGTCGTTGATCAGGGCGCCATAGTCGCGAATCGGCGAGCAGGGTATGCCCGCCTTCTCCAGGGCGGCGAGCAGCGCTTCGGCATCGCGCTTCCCGACCTCGGCGGCCACCGCGGCATCGACGGCCTCCCGGTTCGCCACCCGCTGCGCATTGGTGCGAAACCCTTCCATGTCCGCCCACTGTTCCTGCCCGAGCACACCGGCCAGGCGCTTGAACAATCTGTCATTGCCCGCGGCGATCAGGACGTAGGCGTCGCGGGCGCGATAGGCGCGGTAAGGCACGATCGTGCTGATGCCGCTGCCGTGCGCCTTGGGCAATCCGCCGCCGGCCCATAGCGTACCCAGGATCATCATCGACCACGCGATCGACGTCTCGTACAGCGCGGTGACGATGCGCTCGCCCTTGCCGGTCTCGCGGGCACGCAACAGCGCGGCGAGTATGCCTATGGCGCACCACATCCCCGTACCCATGTCGACCACGGAGAAGCCGACCCGAACGGGCGGCGCGCCCTCTTCCCCGGTGACGCTCATCAAACCCGTGTATGCCTGCATGAGCGGATCGTAGCCCGGCATGTCCTTGCGAGGGCCCGTATCGCCGTATGCCGTGATGCTGGCGTAGATGAGCTTCGGATTGACGCGCTGCGCCCAATCCGGACCGAATCCCAGCTTGTCCAGGCTGCCCGGACGGAAGCTGTCGACGACGACGTCGGCCTCCCGGACCAGGCGGGTCATGACTTCGCGCGCCGCGGGATGGGCCAGGTCCAGCGCCAGGCTTTCCTTGTTCCGATTGAGCTGAAGGAACATCGCGCCGTCGTCCCGCACAAACGGAGGCCCCCACTGGCGCGTATCGTCGCCGCAGCCGGGTTGCTCCACTTTGGTTACGGCCGCGCCCAGGTCCGCCAGGATCGCGGTGGCGAAAGGGCCGGCGACGTTGCGAGTCAGATCGAGAACTCGCGCGCCTGAAAGCGGTTTCCAACCATCCATGCTTGCTCCATCCTATCCTGTAATCGACGCCCGTCCACGCAGGCTGTAAAAGCGGCCGATATGCCCGCTCGCCGGTACTTCAAGCGAGGGACCGTCCCGCCTCGCCACAGCGCTCAATACGAGCGCGGCATGCGCAGGACGTGCTGCGCGACGTAGGCGAGTATGAGGTTCGTGGAAATCGGGGCGATCTGAAACAGCCGGGTTTCCCGCCACTTACGCTCGATGTCGTATTCACGCGCATAGCCGAAACCCCCGAAAGTTTGCAAAGCGGCTTCGCCCGCATGCCAGGCCGCCTCCGACGCCAACAACTTGGCGATGTTCGCATCCGGACCGCACTCCATCCCGGCGTCGAACAACGCCGTTGCCTTGCGTATCATCATGTCCGCCGCTTCCGCTTCGCAGTGCGCCCGGGCGATGGGAAACTGTATGCCCTGGTTCTGGCCAATGGGCCGCCCGAACACGATCCGTTCCGAGCCGTATTCGGCGGCCTTGGCGCAGAACCAGCGGGCGTCGCCCAAGGCTTCCGACGCCACCAGTATCCGCTCCGCGTTCAAGCCGTCCAGCAGATACCGGAAACCCTGGCCTTCCTCTCCGATCAGGTTCTCGGCCGGCACCACGACGTCGTCCAGGAACACTTCGGTGGTGTTGTGATTGATCATGGCCGGAAGCGGCCTGATCGACAGCCCTTTACCCAGCGCCTCTCGCAAGTCGACGATGAAGACCGACATGCCCTCGGTCTTGCGCTTGACGTCCGACGCCGGCGTCGTGCGCGCCAAAAGCAGCATGAGATCGGAATGCAGCGCGCGCGAGGTCCAGACTTTCTGGCCCGTGATGCGGTATGCGTCGCCGTCCCGGACGGCGCGCGTCTTCACATTCGTGGTGTCCGAGCCGGTGGTCGGCTCCGTGATGCCGAAAGCCTGCAGGCGCAGCTTGCCCTGCGCGATGGCGGGAAGGTACCTGGCTTTCTGCTCGGCGCTGCCATGGCGCAGTATCGTGCCCATGATGTACATCTGGGCGTGGCAAGCTCCCGCGCTGCAGCCCGCCGCGTGGATTTCGCTCAGGATGACCGACGCGGCGCGCAATGGAAGCCCGATGCCGCCGTATTCTTCGGGTATGAGCACGCCGAGAAAGCCCGACTCCGTCAACGCCTGGACGAACTCGACGGGATAGCTTTCTGACTCTTCGAGCTTGCGCCAATACTCTCCCGGAAACCGCGCGCAAAGGCGCCGAACCGACTCTCGAACATCGGCATAGTCTTCTCCCACCTCGATCCGCGCGGGACCATCCGGCCCCGGCGGATCGCCGGCTTTTGGCGAGCGGTCGGCGTGCATGGTCATGCGCTCCTGACGTCTTCCGGAAAGAACGTGCTCGGCGGAATGACGTTGGGGTCGATGACGACGTCGATGAGTGCGGGCTTGCCCGACGCGAACGCCTCTTCGAGCGCCGGACGGATCTCGGACGGGTGCTCCACGCGGATCCCCACGCAACCGAAGCCGCGCGCCACGGCCGCCCAGTCGACGTGGCCGTAGTCGCATCCCGGCTGTTCCGGCGTGATCTTTCCCGGCTCGTTGTAGTACTTGATGAGGAATTTTTCATACCCCAGAGTGCTATTGTTCAAGACCACCTGGACCGCGGGAATGTTGTACCGCGCCGCGGTTTCCAGCTCTCCGACGCAATACCCCAGGCTGCCGTCGCCGATCAGGCTCAACACCTGCCGGCCCGGCGCGGCCAGCTGCGCGCCGAGCGAGGCGGGCAATCCCCAACCCAACAGGTCGAATCCCCGCGCGTACGTGATGTTCGGTCCGGAAATCGGAGCGTCGTAATGAACGTCGACCCATATGGATGAGAAACTCAGGTCGCCCAGTACGATCGCATCCTCGTCGAGGAACTGCGCGATCTCGTAGATCAGCCGCTGCGGCTTGATGGGCGCCTCGTCCGAAAGCTGATCCGGACGGATCTTCTCGCGCCACGCGGACACCCGCTGCTCGACCTTCTCGAAGACCTCTTTCAGGTACCGGCGTTCGGGCACCAGCTTGCGCACTTCGTCCAGCAGGCCCGCCAATGCAGGCTTGGCGTCGGACACGATGCCCACGGCTGTGGGATAGTTGCGGCCGATTTCCTCGGGGTCCAGGTCGATATGGATTACGGTCACTTCACCGGGCTCGGGGCTGGTCCATTTGTTCGTCGTATGCATATCGGTATTGCTGCCCACGAACAGCGCCAGGTCGGCATCCTCGACCGTCTGGTTGGCCGAAAGCCGGGAGTGTATACCGCATACGCCCACGGCCAACGGATGCTTTTCCGGGATCGAGCCCTTGCCGAACAAGGACGTGGCCACGGGTATGGACAGGTATTCCGCAAGCGCGATGAGCTCGGGCCACGCGCCGGAATGCACCACACCGCCGCCCGAGATGATGACCGGCTTCTTTGCCTTGACCAGCAGCTCGGCGGCCTCTTTCAAGCGATCCGGGTTGGGCCATACGCGCTGCGCGGGCCAGGTCTTGTACTG
This sequence comes from uncultured Burkholderiaceae bacterium, assembly GCA_964551305.1. Classification (GTDB taxonomy): domain Bacteria; phylum Pseudomonadota; class Gammaproteobacteria; order Burkholderiales; family Burkholderiaceae_B; genus JBAZDC01. The sequence goes on along the minus strand of CAZKBT010000005.1, from coordinate 67,791 downwards.
CTCTTCGGCCTGGACGTCGATATCCCACTCCTGATACATGGCGTCGGGATACAGCTCGACCTGAACCGGGCCGGGCCGGCCTGTCGTGGCGATGGCGTAGGCGCGCGTAATGAGCTCCGAGACCCTGGCGGGATGATGCACCTGTATGCCCCATTTCGTATAAGGACGCAATACTTCGTAGGTGTCGTACACGCGCCCCCGGCAAAACATGATCGGATTCTTCGCCGACTCGGTGGGCGTTCGCGCCGCGGTGATCGCAATCACGGGGATGGAGCTCATCCACGCTTCGCCTATCCCCGTCAATAGATTCGTCGTGCCCGGACCTTCGATTGCCGTGCACACCGCCGGCTTGTGCGAAATCCGCGCGTAACCGTCGGCCATGCAGGCCGCGCCGCGCTCGTCCCGGGTCAGTATGACCTTGACGTCGTCGCGGCCGGCGAACTCCGCGAAAAGTGGAATCGTGCTTCCCGGCACGCCGAACAGATATTCGGTTCCGTGCGCTTTCAGCGTTTCCACGATTGCTCTGGCGCCGCGCATCCGCACGCCCTTGTTCGCCATCGGCGTGCCGCGAAAAGGATCGCTTATTCCCATTTGTCCATGCTCCGATTTGATTGCGACTCAAAAAATTTCACGATGGCGACGCTGATTAACCTGCGAATGCAGCGGGTCACGTGAGGACGGTGTCAATGCGTGGCGACGGCTTCCTCTTCCAGGCGCTTTCCGAAAAGCGCCAATGCCGGTTCGGGCCACAATGCCGATAGCTGCTCCGCCGCGGCATGCAGATCCGGCACGAATGCTTCCAGCCGCTCCCGGTCCATCCTCAAGGTCGGGCCGGCGACGCTGACCGTGCCCAAGGCGGCCTCCGGCGCCTTGGGATGGGGAATGATGACGGCCACCGCGGACATGCCGTGCTCGCCCTCGTCGATGGCGACGGCAAAGCCGTCGCGCCGCGCGGCCCTCAACCGCTTCCGCATCTCGGCGGACGATCGGATGGCGTTGGGGCCGTGCTCGCCCGGCAATCCGAATCCCGCCTGCTCCACCAGCGCAAGCGCCTGGTCCTCGGCAAGCGATGCCAGCCATGCGCGCGCGGACGCCGTCGTGTGAAGCTCGACCTCTCTGCCTGTCTCGGGATCGAAGCGCAGACGCGTGCGCGCGCCCTGAGCGCGAGCGACCCAGGTCAACTGATTGCTTTCGGCGACGGTCATGCGCACGAGTTCGCCGGTCTTCTGCGCCAGCGCGTCCAGCGGGCGCTTGGAGGCTTCCACGATGCCGCTGGCCGACAACAAACGAAAACCCAGGGTGGGCAGCCGCATCGTCAGGTGGTATTGCTGCGATTCGGGCTCTTGCGCAACGTAGCCTTCCGCCTGCAGCTCGGTCAGCAGGCGATGCGTCGCGCTCTTGACCAGTCCGAGACGCTGCGAGACCGTCGTCAGGGGCAGGCCCTTCGGCTCCATCGCCAGCATTTCCAATGTGTCGAGACACCGGCCTATCATCTCTTCGGCAGCCATGTCGTTCCTTGAATCGGGATAAGGGACTCGCTATAGCGTTCTTGAGATAGCACGTTTCGCATCTCAGAATCTATATTTGTGAACTCAGTTCCATTTTTAATCAATGACCGCGCCGTGTCAAGGGCTTTATGAAAAAAGGCCTGCGGTCGCCGTTTTTTTTTGTCCGTCAGCCCGCGGAACGTCCGGCGAGGATAGGGGAAAGCGCGGACAGCTCGTCGGCGGCGGCTTTCAGCAACGGACACAGTTTGCGCATCTGCTGCCGCGTCATTCGCGCCGTCGGGCCTGCGATGCTCAACGTCCCCAACGGGGTCCCGTCGTAGCCCGGAATGACCATGGCCACCGCCGACATGCCTGCGATGTATTCATCGACACTGATCGCGTAGCCGTTTTTGTTGGCGATCTTGACTTCCTCGATCAGCCTTTCGACGTCGTGGATGGCGTTGGGCCCGAATTCGCCGTCCTCGCCGAACCCGTGGTCCAGGACCAGCTTGACGGCATGCTCCAGGGCAAAAGCGGCAAGCCAGGCTTTGCCCGTGGCCGTGACGTGCAAATTGACGTCGCGTCCGGTATCGGGCGCAATGCGCAGACCCGACTTCGCGCCTTGAGCCATACCCACCCAGGTGATGCGTTCGCCCTCGGCCAAAGCCAGGCGCACGAGCTCGCCGGTATGTTCCGCCAACCGATCCAGGATGGGCTGGTAGACCGCGGAAATTCCGCTGCGCGACAAATAAAGGAACCCGAGCCGCGTCAGCTGCAGCGTCAGGAAATAGCGGCCGGCGGCCGCGTCTTCGCGCACGACATTGCACGCGACCAACGCATTCAGCACTTTATGCGCCCCCGCTTTGGGAATCTTCAAGTGCGCCGCCACGTCGTTGACTGTCACGCCATTGACCTCGCCCGCCAGCAGGTCGAGCGTATGCAATCCTTTTCCAATAGCCGTTCCGGGCATTTTTCCGTTCCTATCCGTATGGGCGCCGCCGACTCCGCGGAGGGCTTGCCGCGCCGCCCTGCGCGCCGACGGCGGCGCGAAGGACCCGCATTCCGATAGCTAGAGTATATGTGAGCCCGGATAGTTGTCGATCGCCATCAGGATCGGGCTCGCCGAGCCGCGCTTCGGCCGGCCAATCGCCCCGAGGTAAACGCCCAGCTCAAATGCTGGCCATGGCCTTCCAGCATGAGCCCGCCCTGTCCAAACAGGCCCGCGCCGAACAAGCCTTCGATGGGAGCGCCGCCGACGTCGACAATCCGGAAGTCCGTATCGATGGCAAGGCCGCCCTCCACGCCCCGCACGAAGCAGCTTACCGGCCCGAGCGCATAGAACGGCGCGCTCTTTATGGGCGGCGCGGCCGTCGGGCGGGCCTTCAAAATGGCCGCCCGCAGTTTTTCCGGATCCGCCCCCAAGCTGCGCGCAAGACCTTCGATGGTCTCGGCGCTATGAAACAGATCGGGCCGGCTTCGCCGGTAATCGGGAACATAAGCATAGGCAATGCCCGGCGCGGTCGAGATGAAGTGCGGAAACGCCGAATACATTCGCGCCACGCGATCGTCGAAGACGATGTACGCGCGCTGGTCGGGCTGCCTGGCAATGGCGAATTCCGGCTCGTCGAGTTCGTCGCAGAACCGCTCTCCCAGCGCGTTGACCAGTATCGCGCCGTCTTCGTACAAGCTCGGTTGCGCCTCCAGCACCGTGGTCAGAAAGCTCATGATGAACGGCCTCAGTATCCTGGCGGGGAGATGGTCCATGGCCCACTGCATGAACCAGGTCAAAGGCCGCCACGGCGGCAGCTTGTGCACGAAGCCGTCGAGCGGCGGCGGAACGAACCGCACCCGGGCGACCGCCATGTGCGGGTTCAGGATCGTGCCGCCGAGCGCCATGACCGGCTCGTGAAGGTCCCCCGTGTTGGCGGGATTGCACGATGCGCTCATGTCCGCGAGCTCCGGCCTGACGTAGCGACGCTTCATTTTCCGCCCCGAACTCCAGTCTCCGCACGCGAGAACGACGCCGGCGCGCGCAATGAAGCGCCGGCGGCTCCCGTCGGGGGCCTGCGCTTCGACGCCGACGACCCGTTCGCCCTCGCGAAGCAGCGCTCGGACGCGATGCCCGGCATGGATGGCCACTCCGAGGCGGCGCGCGCGACGCAACAGCCAATATCCATAGGCGCGCGAGTTGGGAAGGACGTTATGCATGCGGGGCCGGCGATGCGGCGGCTCGAGCACCGGACCGAAGAACCGGACACCCATCGACTCGAGCCAGGCCAGCGTCTCCCCCGCGTTCTCGACCAGAATGCGCCGCAGATCGAGATTGTCCACGTTCGGATAGCCTTTCCAGCGCGATTGCATCTCGCTCTCGTTGAGCAGGCCGAGATCCTCGAAGTGATCCTGCGCGCTGTCCTCGATGCCCTTGCGGCGCTGGTGCGCCGTGCCCGTCGCCGCGAACGATCCGACGGACATGATCGTCGATCCGCCCGTCGCCGGATTTTTCTCCAAGACCGCGACGGAGCAACCCAGGGTCGCGGCCTCGATCGCCGCGGAGAGGCCGGACCCGCCGCCGCCCACGACAATGACATCTGCTTCGCGTGCCGCCATGGCAAGGTTTTCCTTCAAAGTTTGGTGTCGACCAGCCTCGGACGCGCATCAATCGATCTTGATGTTCGCGTCCTTCGCCACCTTGGAAATGATCGCGTGCTGGTCGCGAAGATACGCGGCGAATTCTTCGGGAGAGTTGATCCGCGCCTCAAGACCTTGTTTGCTGAGCGCCTCCTTGACGTCGGGCTGATGCGCGACTTCGGCCAGCGCGCCGTTGATCTTGTCGATGATGGGCCTGGGAAGCCCGGCGGGTCCCATCAAGGCGAACCATCCGATGACGTCGAATCCGGTCAGTCCGAGCTCGTTCAAGGTGGGCATGCCGGGGACGACCGACGACCTCTCGGCGCTCGTGATCGCCAACGCCCGGACCTTGCCGCTTTGAAGCAGCGGAGCGGACGCCGTCGCGCTCGGAAAGCTGAAGTCGACCTGCCCAGCCGCGACCGCCGTCGTCGCATCGGCCGATCCCTTGAACGGCACGTGAAGAATCTTCACGCCGGTCATCGAGCTGAATATTTCCCCCGCCAATTGCTGCGTGCCGCCCACGCCGTCCCCGGAATAGGTTGCCGGGTTGGGCCTGGCCCGCAATTCCTCGATGAACTCGGGCACGGTGCGGGCCTTGATGGTCGGCCCCACCACCAGCACGAGCGGCGATATCGTGACGAAGGAAATCGGTTCCAGGTCCTTGATGATGTCGTACCGGGGCCGGCTCGTCAGCACGTTGTTGATGAACGTGCCGCTTGCGATCATCAGGATGTGATAGCCGTCCGGCTGCGCCTTGACGACGTTCTCCGCGGCGATGTTGCCGGCGGCGCCCGGCCTGTTTTCCACGACGACCGACTGCCCCAGCACGCCGGTCAGCTTCTGCGCGAACAGCCGCGCCGTCACGTCGGTGCCGCCCCCGGGAGCAAAACCCACCATGAGCGAAATGGAACGGCCAGGCCAGTCTTGCGACCACGCCGCCGGCCCTGCCGCCATGCCGGCGATCATGCACATCGCGATCACGCACCCTCGATATAGATTTTTCATTGTCTCTTCCTTTGATGATTGTTATCCAGCAGCCAGCCGCAGCCCTTGCATCGGTGCATCATCAAACCATCTAGCCAGGGTTGGAGGCCGCCCGCTTCTCTTCGTCATGAATCAACTTCTGACGTAAACGCGGCAAGCCGATCGAGCAATAGCCCGCGTCCACCGGGATCTCCGTCCCGTTGACGTAGCTTGCCTCGTCACTACACAAAAACAGCACGACCTGCGCGATTTCCTCGGACTGCGCGCCCCGGCCCGTGGGCATCATCAGCGTCGTGACGCCCCGATACACCGCCGAGGCGTTATCGGCGATCAAGGTATCGATGACTTGGCCGGGATGAACGGAGTTCACGCGAACGCCCCAGTCCGCGAACTCCAAGGCGGCCGTCTTGGTCAGTCCCCGCAATGCCCATTTGCTGGAGCAATAGGCCGCGCCCGCATGGGCGATGAGGCCGGCGGTCGAAGAAATATTGACGATCGCCCCGCCGCCCGAAGCGCGAATGGCCGGCGCAGCCGCCCGCATGCCGTACAGAGGACCGTCTAGGTTGACGGCATGGACACGTTTCCATTCATCGATCGGAACCTGCATGATTCCCGAGCGGCTCACGATTCCCGCATTGTTCACAAGGCAATGCAGGCCGCCGTATTTGCCCATGACCGTGTCGACCACGCGCCTCCAGGCGCCTTCGTTGCTGACATCCAGAGGCATGAAGGCCGCGCGGCCCCCTGCGGCGGTAATCTCGGAGGCAAGCTTTTCAGCCGCCGCCTCCTGGACGTCGGTCAGGACGACCGTCGCTCCTTCCTGCGCGAAGAGCCGGCCTTCGGCAAGACCCTGCCCGCCGCCGGCCCCCGTGATGAGGGCAACCTTGCCGGCCAAGCGCGTGCCATCTGATCTCATACTTTCCATCCGTAAAGTCTGACTTCAGTTTTTCACGGCCGGAATAGCGAGGAAGACGTGCATCGGGCCCATGACAGGCGCATTCCGGTCAGGCTGCCGTTCACAAAATGCTGTTTAATTATTTGTGAACTCAGTTCCAGTATCGAGCAATACCGAAATGCTGTCAAGCACGAAATAAGGGGCGCGCGACGAGTCGCCGCCCGGGGAAGGCCCGAACGGCGCATGCCGAATCTCGATGCAAGGGAATCAGGCGCGCGACGCCGTCGCCGCCTTTACCGAATCGCGCTTGTCGCGGATATGGCGCCGCAGGATGGCCGCGAGGCGGGCGCCGTCACGGGCCGCCAGCGCCTGCACCATGTCTTCATGGTCCTGCACGGCTCTGTCCCATTTGGACTTGTCCAGATTGGACCGGAAGCGCAAGGCCTGGAGCCGCCGGTTGACGGTGAGATAGACCTGCGTCAGCAGGTTGTTGCGGGCAGCGCCGTTGATGATTTCGTGGATGCGATGATTGTGCTCGTAGTAGGC
>CAZKBT010000005.1:0-61241 GCA_964551305.1 uncultured Burkholderiaceae bacterium | reverse complement strand
GGCCGGCAGATCCTCGTTGCGATGGCAAGCCAGCATTTCATCGTGTTCACGCTTCAATTCGGCCAGCTCTTCTTCGGTAATGCGCATACAGGCCAGCTCGCCGCTCAACGCTTCGAGCCCCCCGAGCAGCTCAAAGGCTTCGTCGATTTCGGCCTCCGACATGACGGCCACGCTCGCCCCCCGGTTCGGTTCGATCTCGACCAAGCCTTCGGTCGCCAGCACGCGCATCGCTTCGCGCAACGGCGTGCGGGACGTGCCCAGCGCGTCGCAAAGCGTGCGCTCGTTGAGCCTCGTTCCCGGGGTCAGCACGCCTTCCACGATCATGTGCCGCAACTTGTCCGCCACGGCTTCGTGCAGAGTCGCCCGCGCTACCCGCATCCGTGAGCCCCAGAGTTCGTCGACCCCGGCATTGCTCGAAGATAGTTGAGTCATGTCGATAGTTGTTCCTTGGCCAGCCCGGCTGGAATCGAGGCGGGCCGCCAGCTTCCCGTTACAGAGGGATTGTACTAGAGGCCATTCTTGATCCAGCTTACGCAAATTTGTGATTGACCTGATCAATTTGGTTTGATTATTATATACAATATTCCAGATACCAAATACAAAATACGCGAGGAGACGGATCGTGCCAATCCTGGACTTTCATCCATCAGGGCGCCATTTTCTGCAGATCCCGGGGCCCAGTCCGGTACCCGACCGGGTGCTGCGGGCGATCAGCTACCCGACCATCGACCATCGGGGGCCGGAATTCGGCGCGCTGGGACGCCGCCTGCTCAAGGGCGTCAAGAAAGTCTTTCAGACCGAGCAGCCCGTCATCATCTATCCTTCCAGCGGCACGGGCGCATGGGAAGCCGCTCTGGTGAACCTGCTCAGCCCGGGCGATCACGTGCTCATGTACGAAACCGGCCATTTCGCCTCGCTCTGGACCCATCTGGCCAAGGCGCTGCAGCTGCGGCCCGAGGTCATCGCGCTTCCGGACCTCCAGGGATGGCGCGGCGGAATACAGGCTCAACTGATCGAAGACCGCCTGCGCGCGGATACCGCCCGCTCCATCAAGGCCGTCTGCGTCGTCCACAATGAAACTTCGACCGGCGCAACCTCCGACATCCGGGCGGTGCGCGACGCCATCGACGCGGCGGGACATCCCGCCCTGCTGCTGGTGGATACGATTTCCGGCCTGGCGGCGGCGGACTATCGCCACGACGAATGGGGGGTGGACGTTTCGATTTCCGGGTCCCAGAAAGGCTTCATGCTTCCTCCCGGCCTGGGTTTCAACGCACTGTCCGAGCGCGCGCGCCAGGCGTCGAAACAATCGGCCATGCCCCGCGGCTTTTGGCGGTGGGACGAGATCCTGGCCACCAATGCCACGGGCTATTGGCCAAGCACGCCCAGCACCAATCTGCTGTATGGATTGGACGAAGCGCTCGACCTGCTGCTGACCGAGGGGTTGTCCAACGTGTTCCAGCGACACCAAAGACTGGCCCTCGCGTGCCGCAGCGCGGTTCAGGCCTGGGGCTGCGTCGACATACTGTGCCAGGACGCGCGCGCGCACTCTCCGGTGCTGACCAGCGTGTTGCTGCCCGAAGGCGTGGACGCAGACCAGGTGCGCAAGCTCATCTACGAGCACTTCAACCTGTCTCTCGGACAGGGGCTGGGCAAACTGAAGGGCCGCATTTTCCGCATCGGCCATTTGGGCGATTGCAACGACCTTACCCTGCTAGCTACGCTCGCGGGGTGCGAAATGGGGCTCGAGATGGTGGGCTTGTCCGTACAGTCCAGCGGCGTCGAGGCGGCGATGGCCGTGCTTCGGGAAACCGCCCGCGTACCGTCCTTCCGATCGCCGGCCCCGGATTTTCCCTAACCGCGCCGGTCCAGCCCCCGACGCCAAGGAGACGCCCATGTACAAAGTTCTTGAAACGCGACGGTCCGCTAGCGGCTCGCCATCCAGCGGCGCCGTCCTGGTCAACGGCCACCTCTATACCGTTCAGATCCCTCGCAACCCCGAAACCGGCGAACCCGACAACCAGGGCGACATCACCCTGCAAACCCATCGTGTTCTTTCCCAACTGCGGGAAACCATGGAAATCGCGGGCGGGTCCCTGCGCGACGTCGCGCAGGTCGTCATCTATCTGGTGAATGCCGACGACGCGCCCGGAATGAACGCGGTGTATCGGGAATATTTCTCGGAACCCTATCCGAACCGGGCCACCGTCGTCGTGAAAGAGCTGATGGGCAAGAACCGCCTGATCGAAATCGTCGTCAACGCGTACCCAGGCATCTCGACCGAGGCTTGAACCCACGCATCCAGGAGTCTAGACATGGCCTCAATCGCCGTCATCGGAGCAGGATTCATCGGCTTGTCCTCCGCGTCGTTCCTTCAACGCCGCGGACATGACGTTACCATCATCGATCCGCTGCCTCCCGGCACCAGCACCTCCTACGGCAACTCCGGCATGCTCAGTGTGGACGGGTCCATTCCCATGGCCATGCCCGGGATGCTGCGCAACGTCCCCAAATGGCTGCGGGATCCCAACGGTCCGCTCTACGTGCGGCCATCCTATTTCCCGAAAGCGCTGCCCTGGTTGATACGTTGGATAATCGCCGGGCAGATGAAGAACGTCCGGACGGCGTCCGCCGCGCTGCGCAGCCTGCACAAGAACTCCGTCGAACCTTATCGCGAACTGCTGGGCCCTCGGCATTTCGACAGCCTGGTCAAGCTCACCGGCCAGATCCATCTCTGGGATACGCCCAGCATGTCGCTGTCCGAGCGCATCGGGGCCGAACTGCGCCATGAGCAAGGCATCGTCACCCAGCCGCTTTCGCTTCAAGAGCTGCAAGACCTGGTGCCGGGCATCACGCCGACCATCAAGCGCGCGCTGCTCTTTCCCAACAACGGCAACGTCGTCAATCCGCTGCGCCTTTCTCAAACCATCGCGCAGCTTTTCACCGAAGCGGGCGGCGCCTTCCTGAACCACCGCGTCCTGCGCGTGAATCCTCATGAAGGCGGCATGCGGGTCCTGACCAATTGCCTGGACCTGCGGTTCGACAAGGTCGTCGTCGCCGCGGGCGCATGGTCGCAGCGCCTGCTTGCGCCTCTGGGCTACCGGATACCGCTGGAAACCGAGCGCGGCTACCACATGCAGCTGAGCGGCGATACCGCCGGCCTGCGCATACCGCTGCTCTTTCGCAGCCGAGGTTTCAGCGCCGCTCCCATGGAAATGGGGCTGCGCCTATCGGGAACGGTGGAGTTCGCCGGGCTGGAAAGCCCGCCCAGCGACCAGCGGGGAGAAGCCCTGCTCAAGCAAGGCAAGACGCTGTTCCCGTCTCTTGTCTGGGAAGACAGCAAGATGTGGATGGGGTTTCGTCCGTCCGTTCCCGACAGCGTCCCCATTCTTGATCAAAGCAGCATGCATCCGAATCTGTTTCTGGCTTTCGGACACGGCCACCTGGGCCTCACGACAGGCGCCGTTTCCGGCAAGCTGATCGCCCAGCTCGTATGCGGCGAAACGCCGTCCATCGATATGCGGCCTTACAGCTTATCGCGGTACTGACTCGCAGACCGGAGTCATCCTTTCATTATCACAACGACAAGCCGGCACGGAACAAGTGACGGCTCCACGAGACAACAACGTCCCAGGAGGATACCCATGAAAGCTCGCGTTCTTCGCCCATCATTGACAGCCGCATTGCTCGCCTCATGCCTGAGCCTGCATCCCGCCGCCCAGGCGCAATCGGATCGCCTGACCGTAGCCTGGTCCGGCGGCGTCGGCACGCTTGGGCTGCAACCCTGCCTGGGCGACAAGTTCACGAAGGAGACCGGCGTGACGATCGTTCCCGAGATCGGCACGTCCTCGGTCACCCTGGCGAAACTGCAGCAACAGAAGGATGCGCCCAGCATCGACGTGGCGTGGATAGACGGCGGCATCAGCGAGCTTGCGCAGGCCGCCGGCGTCGTCGACATTCTCGATCCCAGCCGCATACCCAACATGGGCAATGCCCAGGATCGGGCAGTATTCAAGCGCGACGGCGCCGCCTACGCCGTCAACACGGGCTTCTATTGGATCGGATTGACCTACAACACAAAAGAAATATCGTCCCCGCCGGCCACCTGGAAAGACTTATGGAAACCGGAATACGAGGGCGCGGTCGTCATTCCGACTCCCGCCAACGCCGCGGGCATTCCTTTCATCTTCTTCCTGACCAAGGTCTGGGGCGGGGATCCTTCCAACATGCAGCCGGTCATCGACAAGCTCAAGACCCTGGAAGCCGCTGCCTACTATGACAGTTCGGGCGCCGCGACCAACGCCTTCCAGAACGGCGAGGCGATCATCGGCGCGCACTACAACGCCGCGGCCATGGACATGATGGACAAAGGCCTGCCCATCGGCATCGTCGTTCCCGAAGAAGGCGTCTGGGGAGACGGCGGCAGGGTCCACCTGGTCAAGGGAACGCCCAAGAAAGAACTCGCCGAAAAATTCATCAACATGGCGTTGACGCCGGAGGTCTCGAGCTGCCTGGCCGAAAAGATCTACCTGGTCCCGTCGATGAAGAACGTGGAATTGTCCGAAAAGGCGGCGAGCCGCATGCCTCGGCTCAAGGACGGCTCCGATGCTCTGGTGCTGTTCGACATCGACACGATGAACGCGCAGCGGGCAGAACTTACCGACACCTGGAATCGCAATATCGCAAGAAAGCGCTGATAAAGGAACGAATCCAGTCATGCCATCGTCCCTACTTTCCATCGAAGCCGTCAGCAAGAAGTTCGGCGCCTTCCAGGCGCTGCACCAGATCGACCTCGAAGTCCAGCAAGGCGAATTCATCGCCCTGCTGGGGCCGAGCGGCTGCGGCAAAACGACGCTTCTGCGCACGCTCGCAGGGTTCCTGCACCCCGACGCCGGCCGCATCCTGATCGAAGGTCGGGACATAGGAAAGCTGCCCCCCCATCAGCGCCCGTTGAACACGGTGTTCCAGAACTATGCGCTTTTTCCGCACATGACCGTCATGGAAAACGTGTGCTACGGGCCTCGGCGCCAAGGCATGAGCAAGTCCGAGGCCCTGAAGCAGGCGCAGGCGGCGCTGGCCATGATGGGCCTGGAAGGCTTCGCCGATCGGCTGCCCCGGCAGCTTTCCGGCGGACAGCAGCAGCGGGTCGCGCTTGCGCGGGCGGTCGTGAACCGGCCCAAGCTGCTGCTGTTGGACGAACCGTTGTCGGCGCTCGATCTGAAGCTGCGCAAACGCATGCAACTGGAGCTCAAGCAGTTGCAAAACCAATTGGGCATCGCCTTCGTCTTCGTGACCCACGACCAGGAAGAAGCCTTGACCATGGCGGACCGGATCGTCGTGATGAATGCCGGCCGCATCGAGCAAGTCGGACCCGGAGACCACATCTACGACCGCCCCGCCACGCACTTCGTGGCGGACTTCATCGGGGAAGCCAACCTGTTGGGCTGCCACGTGGACGAGTCGGGCCAATTGCATTTCGCGATAGGCGGCCGCCACCCCCTGAAAGACCAGGCGACGGTCCAGGGCGACTACACGGCCATCATCCGCCCCGAACATCTTCGCCTGGAACCCGCCTCCACGGGACGCGACGCCCCCGGGCTGCGGCTTGACGTCACGATCCTGGACGTGGTGAACATGGGCAGCCACCAGATGCTCTACGTCAAGGCCGGCGGCCAGGCCCTGGCCATCCGGCGCATGGGACCCCAGCAGGATTGGCTGTCGCCCGGCCTGCCCGCCGTCGCCACGCTCGCGACCGATGACCTGCATCTGGTCAGGGGCCTGCCATGATCTCCCGGAACCTGCGTCCTCTTTTGCTGCTGCTGGCGGCGCCGATCGCTTTCTTCGCGACCTTCTTCGTCGCGCCGATCGCCGTCGTCGCCCTGGCCAGCTTCGCCACGGATGCCGGGCAGTTCACCTGGTCCCATTACCTGAGGATCCTGGCGGACCAATATCACTGGGAGGTCATACTGGCGACCTTCCGGATCGGCATCGTCACCACCCTGGCATGTATCGTCATCGGCTATCCGCTGGCCTGGTACATGGTGCGCATCATCCGGCTGAAGACGTGGCGGCGGATCTGCGTGATACTGCTCATCGTGCCGCTTTTCACGAGCAACATCGTCCGCTCCTTCGGCTGGATGGTGCTGCTCGGCCGCAACGGCCTGGTCAACGACATGCTAGTCAGCACCGGCATAGTCGAGCGGCCCATGCGTTTTCTGGGCACCGAAACCGGCATCATCATCGGCCTGACGTACATCCTGCTGCCTTTCATCGTGCTGGCGGTGGGCAACGTGCTGGCGCAGCTGGACACCTCTCTGGAACACGCATCCTGCGACCTGGGGGCCAGCGCGCCTTCGACCTTCTGGCACATTACGCTGCCCCTGTCGCTGCCGGGCCTGATCGCCGGCGCCATCATGGTGTTCGCGCTGGCCGTCAGCGCCTACGTCACGCCCGCGCTGCTCTCGGGCGGAAAGGTCACCGTGCTGTCGATTCTCATTTTCCAGCAATACAGTTCCGTATTCGACTTCCACTATGGCGGCGCGCTGAGCATGGTGCTCCTGATACTGACCTTGATCCTGGTGGCGATGGCCGGCCGCATCCGGGGCAAACATCTCGACGGAGTCGCGTGATGGCACGACTGATCATTCGCCTGATCGCCTGGGCGGGCCTGCTGTACATGGTCCTGCCCCTGGTGGTCATCGTGGGCACGTCCCTGACGGCGGGCAGCGTGCTCACCTTTCCGCCGGAGGGCCTGTCCTGGCGGTGGTACGGCATCATGCTGGACGACCGCAGTTATTTGTCCGCCTACGCGACCAGCACCGTGCTGGCCCTGGCGGCCACCGTGGTCGCGGTCATCCTCGCCGTCCCCGCCACGCTGGCCATAGCGCGCTACGACTTCCCGGGCAAGGCCACCATCACCGCCACATTGATGTCACCCCTGGTGCTGCCCAATATCGTGATCGGCGCGGCGCTGCTGCAGTATGGCTCGGCCTTCGGCCTGACGCGCAATTTCGCGGCCCTGCTGGTCGGCCACACCATCATCATCATGCCTTTCATCCTGCGTTCGGTGCTGGCGATGATGACCCCCGGCCAGCGCGCGCTGGAAGAAGCATCGATGGACTTGGGCGCCAACGCGTTCACGACCTTCAGGCTGGTGATACTGCCACTGATCCGGCCAGGGCTGGTCACGGGCGCCATCTTTGCCTTCATCTCGTCCTGGATCAACGTCGAGCTGTCGATCTTCCACACGACCGCGCAGCTGGACACGATACCCGTCAAGCTGTTCAACTACATCCAATACACCATCGATCCCACCATTGCGGCGGTAGCGGCCCTGACCATCATCGTGGCCGCGGTGGCGATCGTTCTGCTGGACCTGACCATCGGCCTGGACGTGCTTTCTTCGCCGGAAGACTCGCAATAAACGGAAACAGGGGAACCGCCAAGAGCTACCTCACGCCGCTTCCCCCCATTTCCACCAAGCCGGCGAACCCTCCCCAGAACATGCGTTTCCCATCGAAAGGCATGTCCTCGGGCTTCATGTCCGCCAGGCGCGGATCCTTCATCACCAGCTCGTTGATGCGGTCGCGCTCGGCGCGGGAAGGATAGGCGATCCATGCAAACACGACGACCTCGTCGTCCTCGAGCAGCACGGATTGCGGGAACGACGTCAGTTTGCCGGGCTGCACGTCGTCGCCCACGCATTCCCAATATTGCAGGGCGCCGTACTCCATCCATATTTCGCCGGCACGCTGAGCGATCTCGCGATAGGCTTCCAGGCTTGCGCGAGGCACGGGGACTACGAATCCATCGACGTAATGCATGATAGCTCTCCTTTTTCAGCGGAAAACGCCACGCGCCCGTCATCGGGCGTGGCGAAGAATCAGCGGCGCGTCATCAGCCTTCTTGTCCGGGAACATTGACCATCCAGGGAATCCCGTAACGGTCCTTCACCATGGCGAAACCCTTGGACCAGAAGGTTTCACCGTAGGGCGCGAAGACCTCCCCGCCCTGCGCCAGCGCATCGAAATACCGCTTTCCCTGGTCCGCGTCGTCAGCCTGGACGGATACCCACATGCCCTGCGGCGGCCGGTAGCCGCCCCCGCAGGCTTCGTCGTTGCCGGGCAGGGCGTCGGACCCCATCAATAATCCACCTTTGACTTTCAGCTGCGCGTGCATGATGCGCTGCTTGGCTTCCTCCGATAACGGCGGCATGTCCGGCATGGGCGGCATTTCGCCGAACGTGCCTTGGTAAACGATGGCACCGCCGAACGTCTCGGCATAAAACGCAAACGCTTGCGCGCATTGGCCGTCGAAATTGAGATATGGCGTGAATGACATACATGTCTCCTTTGTCCAGATATGAACAGGCGTCCATCGCGGGTCGAGCCGCTCGCCGCAGCATTGCCATGCGCTTTCGGCCCATCGGCTCATCAGTGTGAACATTGTTCACATTGATGCTATAAGCTAAAATGAATAATGTCCACTTGAAAAATGCATGAAGTTGTAAAGATACGCTCTCGTGACCGCAGCCCGACCCTCCACCTCCCGCAGCACTTATCATCACGGCGACCTTCGCGCCGCCCTGGTCGAAGCGGGCCTGGCGCTGGTACGCGAAGGCGGCCCCCAGGCGCTAGTGCTGCGCGAAGCAACCCGACGCGCAGGCGTGGCGCCCAATGCGGCCTACCGGCACTTCGCCAATCATCAAGCGCTGTTCGAAGCGGTGCGCGCCGCGGCCCTGGGCGCATTGGCCCGCGCCATCGAAGCCGAATTGGAACATGCCGAAGCCCTGCGCGATCCGGTCGCGCGCGCGCGCGGCATGCTGGCCGCCGTGGGACGCGGCTACGTGGGTTTCGCGCAAGCCGAAACGGGCTGGTTTCGAACGGCCTTCGCCTTCGGTCCGCATGATGTGCAGGTGCCCACCGATCCGGCGCGAACCGCGGCCAAGGGCCTCAATCCTTTCGAGCTGCTGAGCTACGCGCTCGACGCCATGGCTCAGGCCGGCGTGCTGCCCGCCGATCGCCGCCCCGGCGCCGAATATCTGGCTTGGTCCGCCGTGCACGGCATGGCGCTGCTCATCATAGACGGGCCGCTGCGCAACGCGCCGCCCGAGACGCGCCGGTCGCTGGGCCTGCGCCTGCTGCGCATGGTTGAAATGGGGCTATGAGACCGCCCCATTGCGCTTGCCGCCTCGTTCATTCGCCGGCAGCGGTATTGCGAACGCCTATCTTGCCAAAATGAATCGACACGATATTCTTGATCACTTCGAGCTTATCGCTATGGTCGGAATGGCGATAAATGAACGCGACGGGCGTATCGGGAATCGCGGGCTTGACCCGTAAGATAGCCACGGCGGGCGCGCCCGCATTGCCGATCGACGACACGGGAACGCAGCCTATTCCGACGCCCGCGGCGACAAGATGAATATGGCTGATGGGGTCGTCCACCTCCACGACAGGCGTCGGTGGCGTCGCTCCGGCCAAGTGGAACGCGGTATGCAGCGATCTGCGCAGCAAGGAATGATCGGAAGGCATGATCCAGCGGTCAGACGCCAATTCACCCAAACTCGCCGCCGATGCGCGGGCCAGCCTGTGCCGCTCGGGCCCAATGACGGCATAGCGGCATTCGAATTGTGGTTCGTAGACCAGCCGGCAGGCCGATTCGGGCAACTGAGCGCCGGCGTACGGCGTGATCAACGCATCGAGATCGCCTGACGCCAATCTCTCGAGCAAGTCGCGGACCGCACCCGTAACGACCCGAGCGCTGATCGGAGGGTCGTTCCGCAGAAACGCGCTCATCAGGCCCGGGAAATAGCCATGCGCCACGAAGGGCGGCATGCCGACCCGCACGCGGGCGAAGCGCTTGCGCACGTCCTCGAGCTCCCCGTGAGTCGATTCCAATGTTTGCAGTATGACGCGCGCGGCCCGAGTCATCACCCGTCCCTGCGGCGTCTGCGCCACGCCGCGCTGGCTGCGGATGAAAAACGTGGTGTCGAACACGCTTTCGATTTCACGCAGGGCCTTGGTGAGCGCGGGCTGCGTCACATTCAATATTTCCGCCGCGGCTCTGAGGCTGCCCGCCTGTTCCAAGGCAAGAAGCAGCTGCAAATCCCTTAATCGGAGCCTGGCCGCCACTCGGCTCGTGTCAAGCGATATGCCGTTCACTCTATTACTCCTGCTTATCACCCTATGAAAAAATATGATAAAGCAATATCACTCGTCTCGTATAGCATAGATGCTCGTCCAATCGGTAGAGTCAATGGAGATCCAGCCATGCAATTGCTTTCGGGCCTGCGCGTCGTCGATATGTCTCACGTCATCGCCGGCCCCATGGCATCGCTCTACCTGGCCAACATGGGGGCCGACGTCATCAAGATCGAACGCGTCCAGGGCGGCGACGTCCTGCGCAACATGAAACCGGCGGAACCGCCCACGGACTACATTTCATTGAACGCCGGCAAGCGTTCGCTGGCCATCGACCTGCGTGATCCCCAAGCGCAAAAGATCGTGCATGACCTCGTCCGCACAGCCGACGTATTCATTGAAAACTTCAAGCCGGGCGTCGTCGCGAAGTTCGGGCTGGACTACGATACTTTGAAAGCCGTCAAACCGGATCTCATTTACTGCTCGATCTCCGGTTATGGACAGAAAGGCGCGTGGGCCGGGCAAGGCGGCTACGACGCCATGATTCAGGCATTGACCGGCATTGCGCTGGCGGGAGGAGAAGGCCCGGACGCGCCGCCGGCCAAAGTCGGTTTTCCCGTAGTGGACATCGCGACCGGCGTGCTCGGCGCACTGTCCATCCTCGCCGCGGTGCTGCAGCGCGATCGTCTAGGCAAGGGCGAACGGATAGACGTCTCGATGGTGCATTCGTCGCTGCTGTTGATGTATCCCCTCGTCACCAACTACCTGACCAGCGGCAAGCAAGCGCGACGCACGGGCAACCGCGGCTATAGCGGCAGTCCGGCGTCGACGACGTTCCGATGCCATGACGGCTGGCTCGCGGTCTCGGCCAACACGCCCGGCCAATTCAAGAAGATGGCGGATTTTCTCGGCCTGTCGAGACTCTATCAAGACCCTGCGCTGCTCGATCTCGAACTGTTCAATTCCCCGCAGGCCAGCTTTGTCGTGGCCCGCGACTACGACGCCGTCCAGAATGCGCTTGCCGCCGCATTATTGTCCATGTCGAGTTTCGAGGCGGAACGCAAGCTCAACGAGTTGAGCGTGCCGGCGGCGCGATGCAGATCGGCCGGTGAATTCATCGACCTGGCGAAAAACAATGAAGAAGTGGCATTGCCCCTGACACGGTATCAATCGAACGAGCACACGGTGACCACGGCCGGCCTGGGCTTCAGCTTCGACAGCGCCGAACCCGTCGAGCCTTTGCGGTGCGCCGAGCTGGGCGACGATACTCGCGCGATTCTACGCGAACTCGGCCTGAGCGATGACAGCATTTCGGAACTCGAGGAGCGAGGCGTGGTGGGCCTTGCAACGGCAGTTTCATAGAAGGACGCGATGCCGGCCCACCGCAACAGCGGCGACAGCGGCAGCAAAAAACAAACATAATCAAACAAGGGAAATAGAGGAAGATCGATGAAAAATTTTCTGAGCGCATGCTTTGCCGTGGCAGCCGGCCTGTTTTCAATCACTCACGCGGCGGCCGCCGCCGACTATCCTTCGAAGCCGGTGAGCATCATAGTCGGCTTTCCAGCCGGGCAAATGATCGACTTGCTGTCCCGGGTCGTGGCACAGGGACTTTCGGAAGAAACCGGGTCGAACTTTATCGTCGAGAATCGGCCGGGCCAGGGCGGCAGCATCGCGCTCGGACAGCTCAAGAACGAAAAGCCAGACGGCTACGCGATGGCTGTCGCGGCAACCGCGGCGCTCGCGGTCAACCCCCACCTCTATGGCGAGACCCTGAAGTACGACCCCTCGACGGATTTCCGATACGCGGCCATGCTGGGACAAATCCCCTTCGTGCTGGTGACGCACGCCGGCTCGCCGTTCCACTCTTTGCAGGACGTGGTGAAGTATGCGCGGGAAAATCCCGGCAAGCTGAGCTACTCCTCGCCGGGCAATGGAACCTTGCCGCACCTGGGCATGCTTCGGCTTCAAAAAAAGCTCGGTATCGACTTGCTGCACGTGCCTTACAAGGGCAGCCCCCAAGCCGTTCAGGACCTGGCGGCGGGCCGGATCGACATTGCCTTCGACACCCAGGCTCTGACGCAGCCTCTGGCCGAAGCGGGCAAGCTCCGCATGCTGGCGGTGACCGGAGCTGAACGGCTGGAATCCCTGCCCGGAATCCCGACCATGATGGAATCCGGCGCGGTTGACTTCACCCTGACGGCGTGGTTCACTTTGGCGCTGCCCAAGGGCGCGCCCGACGATGTCGTCAATACGCTGGGCCGCGCGATAAAAAACCTGATGCAGCAGGACAAGACACTGGAGGCCGTCAAGAAAACGGGGGCTACGCCTTTGATCATGACGCCGCAAGAAGCCGAAGCCTTGGTGGCCCGTGATTTTGGTACTTGGGGCGTGCTCGTGAAGGAGGCCGCAGCCACGGTGGATTGACCATCGGGAAAATCCCGAGACTCCAACGCAGCAACAAAACTCGTTGAGGAGACCTGCATGATTCGCTTGAACTTTCGGAATACCATCGCGTCTCTGGCGACGCTTTCCTGCCTTGTGACGGCCGGCTCCGCATTGGCGACGGACGCCTACCCGTCGCGGCCCGTTACCATCGTGGTTCCGTATCCTCCCGGGGGAACGGCGGACAACCTGGCCAGGGTGCTGGCAAAAGGCATGTCCGACAGGCTGGGCGCCGGCATTGTCATCAGCAACAAGGGGGGAGCGGGCACCGTGATCGGCACGCAGTCTGTTGCCAGAAGCGATCCCGACGGCTATACGCTGTTGTGGACGGCGACGCCTCTCGCCATCAATCCGACGCTGGTCGAAGATCTGCCCTACGACACCTTGCGCGACTTCACCGTGGTGTCCGACATCGCGGAAACCGGATTGGTCGTGGTCGTCAACGCATCGAGCCCCATCAAGACCCTGGACGGCCTGGTCAATGAGCTGAAAACCAGTGAGGAAAGCACGTATGCCTCGGCGGGCGCGGGCAGCTCGCCGCACTTGGTCAGCGAACTGCTGCTGCATGAAACGGGAGGCAAGGCGGTCCATGTCCCCTATCGAGGCAGCGCCGCGGCAGTCACCGATCTCGTGGCCAACCGCACGACGTTCATGTTCGATACGCCGCTGTTGATGACGCCGTTGATCAAGGACGGAAAGCTGCGGCCATTGGCGCAAACGTCGGCCGAGCGGTCCGCGCTTTTGCCGGATGTGCCCACCATGACGGAAAGCGGCCATCCAGGGCTGAATGCCACCTCCTGGTTCGTCATTGCGGCGCCGTCCGGCACGCCGAAGGACGTTCTCGAGAAACTGAACAAGGCAATCAATGACGCATTGGCCGATCCCGCCATCATCGAGGTCTATGCGGCCCAAGGAATGGCCATCACCGGCGGCTCCGTCGAGAAAGCCCAGGCCAAGCTGGAGCGTGAGATAAAAACCTGGGCTCTTGCCGTCAAGGTTTCAGGCGCGAAAGCCCAATAGCCCGGCAATAGTCGGCTCCGGGATGCGCGCATTCCGGAGCCCGACGATCTCCTGGCACCGATACGGCAAGAATGCGTAGAAGTCCGGATATAACTTTATAAATAAACAATATATAAATACATAGATTGATGAGCAAGAAGCTGATAGCATGGCTGATCGCTCTCTTACGCCAACGCTTGCCCCTGAACCCGCCGCCCACGCCATGCCATCGACCACCACTACGCTGACCCGCGACGTTTTCGAGCAATTGCGCGACTCGGCGGCGCAAGCGTGCGGGCTGCTCAAGGTGCTGGCCAACGAGGACCGCTTCCTCATCCTTTGCCAGTTGACCCAGGGCGAACGCAACGTCGGACAGCTCGAGGCCGCATTGGGCATTTCGCAGCCGACGCTGTCGCAGCAGCTGGGCGTGTTGCGCGAAGAAAAGCTCGTGGAAACGCGCAAAGAAGGCAAGTACGTTTATTACAAATTCGCCAGCCATGAAGTGGCCACGATCATGAGCACGCTTTCGGTGCTCTATTGCCGGGACAAGCCCACGGTGCAACTGGTCATGCATACGGCGACGTTCGCCACGGCGTCCCAGATCGCGGATCAAGACCTGGGGCACCTGGCGAAAGCGGGATTTCGCACCATTATCTGCCTGCGTCCCGATTCCAGGGAGGAATCGGCTCGGCATCATCGGTTGAAAGCCCAAGCCGAGCTTATGGGAATGCAGTTCGTCTATTTCCCCGTCGAGAAAGGCCGGGTAACGCCGGACCAGGTCGCCAAGTTCGGCGAGCTGATCGACGTCGATCACGGCCGCGTGCTTGCCTATTGCCGCGGCGGAACCGTTTCCAGCGGACTCTATCGATTATGGACGCAGCGCGAAACGGACTGACCCCGACCGAGCGACAAGAACGATCGCCTCGCGGGCGACCCCATCGACAGCATATGACCTGCACCAAACGGAGAAGATGAAATGAAAGCACGCCACCCAGCCAAGCACGGCCTAATCGGCCTGATCATGTTGTGTTTCGCCTCTATTCCCATGGCGGCGGGCGCTCAGTCGGCGCAATCATGGCCCAGCAAGCCGATCCACGTCATCACGCCCTTTCCGACCGGCGGCATCAACGACATCGTCATTCGCGCCGTTTCCGAAAAGATGGCCGACTATCTGGGGCAACCCATCGTCATCGAACAGAAGACGGGCGCCGGCGGCAATATCGGCACCAGCTTCGTCGCCGCCAGCAAGCCGGACGGCTACACCTGGCTCGCCTCGTCGTTTCCGGTCCTGAGCGTGGCGCCGGTGCTCTACAAAGATCCGCCTTTCGACCCCGTAAAAGACTTCCGCGGCGCGGCGAAAATAGCGGCGGTGCCCAATGTTCTGGTGGCCTATCCCGGCCTGGGAATAAACAGCGTCGACGAACTCGTCGAGTACGGCAAGAAGAATCCGAAAGCCCTGTTCTACGGCAGCCCGGCAAGAGGAAGCTCGGCCAATATCGCCACCGAAGAGCTCAAGCGCGCCGCCGGCTTCGATGCCAGCCAAGTCATCTATAAAGGCGCGGCTCCCGCCATCACGGATCTGATCAGCGGACAGATTCAATTCACCCAGGCTGCGATCCCTCTCGCCGCGCCGCAGATCCAGGCCGGCAAGCTCAAGGCCCTGGCGGTCATGTCGCTGGAACCGTCGTCGCTGTTGCCCGACGTGCCGACGATGAAGGACTCCAAATATCGCGACGCCATCGTCGAGCCATGGTACGGCATCCACGTCCCGGCGGGCACGCCGGACGAGATCGTTGACCGAATCAACCAGGCCGCCATCAAGGCGCTCGCCTCTCCCGAGGTTCGCGGCAAGCTCGAGAGCGTGGGGGGAACGGTGGCCCCGCCCACGTCTGCGCGGGACGTCGATAAGGAAACGTTGGCGGAAGTCCAGCGGTGGCAAGCGCTGGCCAAAGAAGTGAACCTGTCGGGAGAGTGACGGTGAATTCGACTGAACGAGGCGCATGCGAATGACCAAAATAATACGCGGCGGACCGGCAAGCGTCGCCGAACTCATGAATCCCGCGTCGGTGGCGATCGTCGGCGCCTCGGAAGACAGCCGCAAGTTCGGCGGCCGCATTCTCCACGTGCTGAAGAACCAGGGATATCAGGGCGGGATCCTTCCGATCAATCCCGCGCGCGAAACCGTTCTGGGATACAAGGCATATCCTTCCATTCCCGATCTGCCCCACCCACCGGACCTGGTGATACTCGCCATTCCCCGCGACCACATCGTCCAGGCGATTTCCCATTGCGGCAACATCGGCGTGAAAGGAGTCATTGTCGTCACGTCCGGCTTCTCCGAAGCGGGCGAGGACGGCGCCCGCTTCGAGCAGCAGATGCTCGAAGCGGCCCGCAAGAAAAATGTCCGGATCATAGGTCCGAACTGCATCGGGATCGTCAGCCCGGCAAACCGCTTTTCCTTGGCAACCACGGTTTCGCTGGTCGACCGCCCCGCCTTGAGCGGGAGCATCGGCCTGGCCAGCCAAAGCGGAGCCGTGATGGGCACGATGATCGATCGCGGCAGCAGCCAGAACATCGGCTTCTCGCACTGCATTTCCGTGGGCAACCAAGCGGACCTGGATCTCTGCGATTTCGTCGATTTCATGATCGACGACCCGGCCACTCGCGTGATCTGCACGTACGTCGAAGGCATCAAGCGCCCCGATCTTTTTCTGCGTACCGCCGCGCGCGCGTGCCAGGCCGGCAAGCCCTGGCTGCTGCTCAAGTCCGGGCGAACGGACGCCGGGGCCGCCACGGCCTATTCCCATACCGCCAGCCTGGCGTCGAACCAGGCCATCCTGGACGGGATATGCAGAAGATACGGCATCATCCAGATCGACGATTTCGAGGCGATGCTAGTGGCCGCCTGCGGCTGGGCCAATTGGCCCGATCTGCGGGTCGGCTCGGCGGCCGTCCTGTCTCCTTCGGGCGGAGGCTGCACGATCGCGGCCGACCGGCTCACGGACATAGACGTGCCGCTCGCCACGTTCTCCGCGCAAACGGTGTCGACGCTCTCCGAGTTCTTCGACGGGCCGGTGCGCAACCCCGTCGACATCGGCGCGGCGAACGACGGCGCGGCGATGAGCTACGTCGAAAAGATGCACCGGGCCGCGCTCGACGACACCCAGGTCGACCTGGTGTTCTCCGTGCTCACCAATGCGCCCGTTCTGACCGAGGTCGGAAAGATGATCGGAAACGCCGCGCGGACGACGGCCAAGCCCATCCTGACCGTCGTCCTGCCGGGCGCTTACGCCGACGGCGCGCGCGAGCATATCCGCGATGCCGGCATTCCTTATACGAATTCGCTCGACGTGGCGATGCGCGCCATCCAAGCCTGGCACGCATGGACGCACCGCGTTCGTGAAAGCGCGCCCGTTCGGCCCGAAGGCCTGACCGCGCCCGCTCTGCCCGACGCCGGTCATCTGAATGAAGACGAGGTCAAAAGCCTGCTGCGCCATTACGGCATTCGCGTCAACGAAGGACGTGCGGCAGCCACGTCCGACGACGCCGCGGCCGTCGCGAATACGCTTCGCGCGCCTTATGTCGTCAAAGTGATCAGCCGCGACATCAGCCATAAAACCGAGGTCGGCGGCGTCGCCTTGCGCCTGGAGGACGCCGACGCCGTTCGGCAGGCGGCCCTGGCCATGTCGGCGCGGATCCGCGAAAAAATGCCCGACGCCAGGATAGAGGGTTTTCTGGTTCAAGAATTCGTATCCGGCGAGCTCGAGCTGTTGCTCGGCCTGCAAAAGGACGCGCAATTCGGGATGAACCTGGCCGTGGGCGCCGGGGGCGTACTTGCGGAAATGCTGCGCGACGTGCTGTTCGCGCCTTGCCCGATGTCCATGCAGACCGCAAGAAGCCTGCTGATGCGGCTGAAGATCGCCCCCATGTTCAACGGCGTTCGCGGCGGCCCCGCTTTGGACGTCGACGCCGTCGCGCAGGCCATGGTCCGCCTGAGCTGGCTGGGAGACGATCTGCGCGACGCCTTGCGGGAACTGGACGTCAATCCCTTGCTGGTGCTGCCCGACGGCCAGGGATGCTGCGCGGTGGACGGGCGCGCGCTGCCGGCCGGGTCCTGATACTGCCTCGTCCCCCGAGGGGGACGGCTCCACGAATTCGATCATCGCCCCAGTGCACAGGAGTAAGAATATGGAAGTCACGTACGAGTCCCAGGACGGAATAGCGCTCATCACCATCAACAGGCCGCAAAAGCGCAACGCCATCAACCCCGCGGTCGTGCAAGAGCTGTCCCAGGCGTGGGAGCGCTTCGATGCGGAGGATGATCTGGTGGCCGTGCTCACCGGCGCCGGCAACGACGCCTTCTGCGCCGGCGCCGACCTCAAGGAGCTGCCTGGCGAAGTATGGCGCGCGCTGCCGAACTTCGCCGTGCCGACGGACAAGCCCATCATTGCGGCATTGAGCGGCTACGCGATCGGCGGCGGATGCACCTTGGCGTTCTACGCCGACATGCTGGTCGCCAGCGAGTCCACGCAGTTCATATACCCGGAGGCCAAGATTGGCATGTTCCAAGGCATCATGGGCGGATTTCCGAAGAAGCTGCCGTATGCGATAGGCCTGGAATGGATCATGACGGGCGAGCCCATGTCGGCGCGACGCGCTTATGAGCTGGGCTTCGTCAATAAAGTATGCAAGGTCGGAGAACAAGTGGACGCGGCATTGGTCATGGCCCGCAAGATCGCCACCAGCGCGCCGCTGGTCGTGCGCACCATGAAGCATCTTGCGCTCAAGACGCTGCCCACCAGCCCGATGGACGAGTTCTATCCTCAAAAACGGATGCTGGAGGCCATTGCGAAGAGCCAGGACGCCGAAGAAGGCGTGCGCGCCGTCAAGGAAAAACGGACGCCGAAATTCACGGGGCGTTAAGGCGCACGGCCTCTTTGCATCGCCGCGAACAAGGCCGCCACCGCCAAGGCCAACGGCAGGAAGGATCCCCACAGCACCACGTTCCATCCATAAGCCGACAACAGGCCGCCGGAAGAAAACGACCCGATCGCCATCAATCCGAACACGATGAAATCGTTGAACGACTGCACGCGCGCTTTCTCTTCGGGCCTATGGCATTCCAGGACCAGGGCGGATGCGCCCAAAAAGCCGAAGTTCCAACCCACGCCGAGCAGGATCAGGGTGCCCCAGAAATGGGCGATGTCCGGGCCGCCCAGGCCGACGACCGCGGACAGGCCGATCAACACCAATCCCAGAGCCGCGATGCGTCCCGCGCCGTAGCGGGTAATCAGGTTGCCGGTAAAGAAGCTCGGCCCGAACATGGCGATGACGTGCCATTGCAGGCCCAGATTGGCCGCTTCCTGCGCATGGCCGTGCATGTGCATGGCCAACGGCGCGGCCGTCATCAGGAAATTCATCAGCGTATAAGATACAGCGCCGGCGATGGCGGCGGCGACGAAGCGCGGCTGGCGCACGATCTCGGCCAACGGCCGCCCGCCCGCGACTTCCTCCGCGGTGGGCATGGGCAGGCGCACCCCCAGCAAAACGAACGCCGACACGGCCGCGACGGCCGCTTGCATCAGGAAGGTGGCGGTAAACATATGCGGAGGCCACAGATGCATCGTCAACGTTACCAGCTGCGGTCCCACGACACCCGCGGCGACGCCCCCCGCCATGACGAGCGACAGCGCGCGAGCGCGCCGTTTCGGTTCCACGCCGTCGGCGGCGGCGAAACGGAAGGACAGCACCACGGCGGCATAGCTTCCGCCAAAGAACGTCGCCAGGCAGAGCAGCCAGAACGAGCCCGCGATGACCGCGAGCATGGCCAATAAACCGGCAAGCACGCCCGCGCCGGTGCCCGCCAGAAAGGCGGCGCGCCGGCCATGGCGGCGGGTGATGGCGCCCACGGGCAGGATGCAGGCGGCCATCCCCACCACGAAGATGGAAATGGGCAGCGTCGCCAACATGGGCGACGGCGCCAGCTTGTCACCGACGATGGACGCCGTGGCGTATACCACCACCGAGTTCGCGCCCGCCAACGCCTGGGCGATGGAGAGCCGCCAAATATTCCCGCGCTGTACCCTTTCAGGGAGTATGAAGGAAGAGCTCGCTGCGGAATTGTCGTCTGTCATGCAAATCGTGCCGGTTGATTATGCCCTTGCCAAGGGGCGGATCGGGCCATGCTTCATCCTGGCCGCGATGGCCGGCGCGAAGCGGCTGCTCTGCAAGCCGTATCCGGCTGCCTTGGGGATAATACCGCGTTCCTTGGACCGGCAAACCAACTTTCAGCAACGGCATGATTGTCGCGAGCGATCAACACGGCGACATGACAGGCGCTTACACAGGCTCCGCCGCAATGACGTAGTCATGTCCGTGACGCAGCCCGCCCTCCGCCGCCACCATGGCCAGCGCGCGTTCCCTGAGTTGCGCCACGTGCTCCGTCATGGCGAGCGCCAACGCACGGTCTTTCAAGCGTAACAAGCGCTGGGCGCACATATCCAGCTGGCCGTTGACGAAGCGTTCCCCATAGCGGATGGCGAAGCGCTGCGTATCCAGCGGCCGGAACCCCGCCGCTCGCAGCTGCCTCAAGACCCAGTCCATGGGATATTCGCGATAGGGCCGCTCGCCCGCGAGCAACAGGCAGGCGTCGCGCAGCCGCCCTATTTCGGACACGATGCGTCCGGCCGCATCCGCCGGCAGATAGGGCACGTACGGCTCCAGGCCGATCACATAGAGCCTGCGCGCGACCAAGGGGACGCAAGCGAGCAAAGATGCGATCCTGCCAATACGGCGCAAACCCTTCTATGGCGCCGACCAGATAATCGGCCAGCACCGTGTCGTACGTCTCGTCCGCCAGCAGGTCGGGATCCATCCAGTTGCCCACCACCAGGCGATCCTGCGCGCGCATGCGTCCGTCGATCTGGCGCCGGACCTGGTCCGCCATGCTCTGCGCGCCGGTGACGGCGGTCCAGCGCGCGGTATCCAGGCTCAACAGCCATGACATGGAGCCGCGGCCCGTGCCCGCATCCAGCACGCCGCCCCAAGGCAACGGTCCATGCATACGCTGGACCACGCCATACATGGAATCGACTGCGCTATTGCTCATGCTAGAACTCGACCCTTACTCCGGCCATGATGCTGCGTCCCTGGATGGGCGCGGCCCGGGAAATGAATGAAGCATGATTGTAGCCAAGCTTGTTAAGCAAGTTGCTGCCCTTCAGATAGAGGAGGTAATCGGTGCCGGCCATCGTGCCTTTGTACGACACCCCGGCGCCCAACAGTCCATAGCCGGACGTGGACTCCTCGTAATCGGCGATGCGATTCTGGCGCAGGACTTGCGTGTATTCCAGGAAGCCGCCCCAGCGATCCCAGGTCAGGTTGGCCCGCGCTCCGACCCGCGCCGATGGTATGCGGGGAAGGTTTCCGCCTCCGTCGCGCAGCTTGCCGCGAACGTAGTCTCCGAAGACGGCCACAGAAACATGGGGCGAAAAGCGGTACGAGGCTTCGGCTTCCAGGCCGGCGAAAGAAGCATCGCCTTGCGTGTATTCGATCAGCCGGATGTCCTCATGCCGGTCCAATGTGTTGCCGTAGATGTAGCCGTCGATGCGGCTGAGGAAAAGGTTCACGCCGAAACGGAAATCGCCGTCCGTCTTGCGCAAGCCCAGGTCCACGGTGCGCGCCGTTTCCTTGCCCAGGTCGGGATTTCCCTTCTCATACGTCAACGTGGCGAAGTGCACGCCTTTGGCGTAAAGCTCCTGCGCGTTGGGCATGCGTTGCGAGCGAGATATGGAAAGCGTGGCCGCATAGCCCGGTACGAAGTTCCAGGTCGTTCCCGCCGATAGCGACGTCGCGCTGCCGTCATAATCGGGCTGCCCGCCTTCCTGCGGCGTAACGGATTGCCATTCGTGGCGCGCACCGAGCTCGAAGCGCCAATCGTTCCACTGGTAGTTTTCCAATACGAACAAACCCGTCGAATTCGTCCGCGTCTTGGGAATAAAGCTTTCGCTGCCGCCGAACGAAGCGAAATCGTAGCGCGATGCCTGCAAGCCTATCACGCCGTCCCATCCGCCCAGCGGCCGATGGCGCAGCTCCAGCCGGCCGTCGTAGCCACGATTGGTGAATGTCGTGCCCAGTTCGCCGTCGTCCCGTTCGTCGTGCCGATAGTCGGTATAGCCGCCGCGAAACCGGAGATTGGCGAAGCCCGCGAAAGGATCGCGCAATTCGCCGCGGACGTCCAGCCTGCTGCTGCGCAGATGCGCGGTGGCCGCATGCTCGCCATGCTCATGATCATGGTCATGGCCGTGATCATGATCGTGGCCGTGATCGTGGCCTCCGCAATGCAGCGACGAGCCATGGGGGTGGCAGTCCTCGTATTCATGGCTGTGACCAGGCAGGCCGTAATCGTCCTCCCGGTACGAGTAGGCCGCGCCGATATAGCCGCGGCTGCCCACGAAAGACAAGCCGACGCTGCCCGTGGTGCTTTCGGCATTGGAATTGGGTACCCTGCTCTCGGTCCAGTCCGCCACGCGATAGTCATCGGCGCGGCGCCGAGCGCCTTCCACACGCAGAGCGATATTGCCTTCGCCCACGGTCAAGCCCACGGCGCCCGCGCGTTCCTTGGCCGCCGTCGAACCGAATAATTCGACCGAGCCGCTCATTCCGTTCTCCGGCACTTCGGTGGGAATCTTGTCGTCCAGCACGTTCACCACGCCGCCTATGGCGCCGCCGCCGTACAACAACGCGGAAGGCCCGCGCAGGACTTCGACGCGACGCGCTAACAATGTATCTACTGTCACCACATGGTCGGGCGAAACGCCGGACGCGTCCACGACTTCCGATCCGTCGCTCAGCACTTTGACACGGGGCGCCGTCTGCCCGCGGATGACGGGACGGCTGGCGCCCCCGCCGAAAGTGTCGGCTTGCACGCCGCGCTCGCCTTCCAACAGTTCCCCCAGCGTGCCGCGCCGCGATAGCGTCAGGCGCTCTCCCTGCAATACGCTGGCCGGCGTCGCCAGGCTGTCGCTATCCAGCGCAAGCGGGTTGGCGGTCACGATGACGGGCGACAGGCTTTCCACCGGCGGGGCCGCCGCGCTCTGGGCCTGCACAACCGGGGCGAACGCCATCATCAAGGCCAATGGCAATGGGCAAGGGGTGGAACGCATGGAGACTCCTGCAAAGGTAAGGACAAAAAGTGAAGAACGTGGAGAGACGCTCGGGGACGAAACATGAAGCCATGTTTTTTAAACTTAATGATATGTTATAACATATCGACTTATGAACGTGAACGAAAGAGTGGAAAATGTCGCCACACCATCCGAAGGAAGGAGTTTTTATGCATGAAGTGAAGAAAGTTTTTGCCGCCGGCGCGGCCGCGCTGGCTTGCCTGGCATCGACACAGGCAAGTGCCGGGGACCTGAAAGTGGTATCGACGTTTTCCATCATCGGCGACTTCGCCCGTATCGTCGGAGGCGACCACATCGCCTTGACCACGCTGGTCGGCCCCGACGGCGACACTCATGCCTACGAACCCCGCCCCGCCGACGCCATAGCGATCAAGGAGGCGGATCTGATATTGTCCAACGGTTTGCAGCTCGAGGGCTTTCTCCAGCGTCTGGTTCAGGCGAGCGGCACGACGGCCACAGTCGTGGAAGCCGCCAAAGGCTCTCGGCTGCTACGCAATGCCGAAGAAGACCAAGGCGGCGAAGCAAGTCACGGGCACGGAGACGATCACGCTCATGACCACGGGCATGACCATGGACACGATCAGGACGCCGGCCACAATCATGCGCATAGCCAAGAGAATGATCATGACTCGGGACGGAACCGCGGCCAGGATCGCGACCACGAACATAGCCACGGCCACGACCACGGCCACGACCACGGCCACGACCACGGCCACGACCACGGCCAGGATCATGACCACGAACATAGCCACGACCACGACCACGAACACGGCCAAGAGCACGTCCATGGCCAAAGCCCGGAATCGTCGCATGCCGGCGGGCACCACCATCATCACGGCGAATACGATCCACATGCCTGGCAATCGGTGCAAAATGCCAAGATCTACGTGAACAACATCGCGCAAGCTTTCTGCGCCGCCGACGCGGCTTCCTGCCCCAGCTACCGCGCCAATGCCGAATCGTACGTGGAAAAACTCGACGCGCTGGATGAGGAAATGAAAAAAGCCGTGGCGCAGATACCGCAGCAGCAGCGCACCGTCATCACCTCGCATGACGCGTTCGGCTATTTGGGAAGTGAGTACGGCTTGCGCTTTCTGGCGCCGCAGGGCTTGAGCACCGACTCTGAAACGTCCGCGGCGGGGATCGCCGCCCTGGTGCGGCAAGTCAAGGAACAAAAAGCCTCCGCCCTCTTCCTGGAGAACATCAGCAACTCCCGCCTGATCCAGCAGATCGCCAACGAAACCGGCATGAGAATCGGCGGCAAGCTTTATTCCGATGCGCTGTCGGCAAAGGACGGACCGGCGGCGACGTACATCGACATGATGAGGCACAATGTAATGACGATACGGGATGCCGTCCTGAAGCGCTGAGCCCCGTATCGCCCGGTCTCCCGCGGGCGGCGAGCGATCGCGCCGCCCGCGCCGCGAAACCGATCCTTCTACAATTTATTCGGCAGCCACAAGGCGATCTCGGGCCAGATCGCCAGCAGCAAGACTCCCAGCAGCAGTACGCCGACAAATGGCAGCGAGCCAAGCGCGACTTCCCTCAGCGGCTTGCCGCCCACCCGCTGCAATACGAACAAATTCAACCCCACGGGCGGCGTGATCAGGCCAATCTCCATCAGCAAGACCAGCACCACGCCCAGCCACACCGAATCGAAGCCCAGCTCCATCATGACTGGATAGATCAAGGGCAGGGTCATGACCATCATCGAAATGGCGTCGAGAAAGCAACCCAGCACCAGGTACAGGACCACGACGATCAGGAGCATCGTCCAAGGCGATACGCTTTGATGCACGATGAAATCCGTCAATTCCCGGGTGACGCCGAGCCGAGCGAAAGCAAAGGCGATGATCTGCGCGCTCAAGATAATGAACATGAGCATGCAGGTCGACGCCACCGTGGCTTCCAACGCATTCTTCAACATGCTCCAGTTCAATGACCTGAAGACGCCCGCCACGGCCAGCGCGCCCAGAACGCCCACCGCCGCCGCCTCCGTCGGAGTCACGAAGCCTGTGTAAAGGCTGCCGATAACCGCCAGCATCAGGAACACCAGCGGCAATGCGCCGGGAACCGAGCGAGCCAGTTCGCCCAAGGTCGGAAACCTGGTATCCGCGGGCGCCATGCGACGGTTAAAAGAGGTAATGATGATGATATAGGCGATGCACAGGCCAACGATCACCAGCCCCGGAAGTATGCCTGCGATGAACAGCTTCGCGATGTTTTCATTGACCATGCTGCCGTAGATGATCATGGCGGAACTCGGCGGTATCAATATGCCCAGCGTCCCGCCCACGGCCAGCGTTCCGAAAGTCAGCCGATCGGCGTAGCCCGCCTTGCGCAGCTCGGGTATCGCGACCGTGCCCACCGCGGCCGCCGTGGCGACGCTGGAGCCGCATACGGACGAAAACAGGGCACTGGCTATGATGTTGCTGTTGTAAAGCTGCCCGGGCAGGAAGCGCGCCCACGGTGTGATCGATCGATAGAACCGGCTGCTGACGCCGCTGGCAAGGACGATCTCTCCCATGAAGATGAACAAGGGAATGGCCAGCAGCACGAAGCTGCTGCCCTGGTTCCAGAACACCGAGCCTATGGATTCGAGCATGCGCGCGTCGCCGTTGACGAGCAGCAAAGTGATGCCGCTCATTCCCAGAGCGGCGGGCATCCACGTGCCCAGCAATAGCAGTACGGTAAGTGTTCCGACGAACACGCCCAGCGTGGTAAACAGGTCCATGATGTCTACTGTCCTTTTTGTTCTTCAGGACGGAAAGCCCGTCGCCATGCGGCGAGCGTGCCGCGCACGAGCTCCGCGGTCAGCAGAGCCAATCCAATCACCATGAATAGCTGCGGGATGTACTGTGGCGTGCGCAACAGCGTCGACGACACTTGATCCAGCGAATACGAGCGCCATGTGAACTCGCCCACGTAGCGCAGGGCGATGCCGGCATACACCAGCATCACGGTATGCCTGAGCGCATCGGCCCAGGCCCGCTTGCGCGGAGACAATGCGCCGAAGAGCACGTCGACGTGTATCATTTGCCCGGACTTCTGCGTGTACGCCAAGCCGAGGAAGGTGACGACGATCAGCAAATAGCTGGAGAATTCCACGCTTATGAGCGTCGACGTGTGAAAAGCGCTACGGGCGACGACTTCGGCCAGCACCAGAAACGTGCTCAGCACGACGCCGGCGGCGGCCAGCACCGCGCCGCCGTTGGCTATTTTCTCCATCACGCCGTGAACGGTTCGGTGGGCCATGATGTCTCCCGTCCTAGCGTTTCAGGCTGGCGCGCACGCCTTCCAGCGTCGCTTTGGCCGTATCGGGACGGCCCGATTGCCACTGCTGCCACAAAGGCTCGACCTGCTTGCTCAAGGCTTCGACATCGCTGTCCTGCGCTTGAACCAGCTCCAGGCCCTTGCTTGCCAGCTCTTTCTGCAATCGCGCCTCTTCTTCCTCGATGAAGTCCAGCATTCTCTCCTGGTGCTTGGCGGCGACCTCATCCAGCTTCTGCCTGAGCGGCGCCGGCAATTCGCCATATTGCTTGTTGTTCACCAGAATGAAGCTGGGCGATGGAGCAAGATTCAGGATATAGCCCCACTTGATCAGGCTGTCCCATTTGGCCGAGGTCAAGCCGAAGGCCGAGGTGATGGCGGTATTGACGGTGCCGTACTGCAGGCCGGTCATGACCTCGGGGGTGGCGATGGTTGCGGGCGCCGCGTCCAGCATGGCGATCAGCGCGGAGTGCTCGGGCGTCAATCCCCGTATCTTCAGGCCCGCGAAATCCTTCAAGGTTTGGGGAGCCTTCCCGGTTCCCCAGAAATTGGCGACCGGAAAGCTGTACCAGAACAAGGGTTTCGCGCCGAAACGCTCCAGCTCTTTTTCGATGTTCGGCTTGGCGGCGTCCATCGCGGTGCGCAGCTCCGCGAAGCTGCGCACGAGCATGGGCAAGGTCAGCGCGCCGGCGGAAGGAATGTCGCTGGCTATCCACGCCGTGTCGGCCATGTCGATGGAGCCGTTGCCGACCACGCGGTGGTACTCGGGAGGCGCATAGGGCAGTTCGCCGACGGGACGCACGGAGATGAGCAACTTGCCGTCGGTCGCCTCTTTCACGTCCGCCGCGAAGTCATTGAGCAGCTTGGTGGGCGGCGTGCCCATGCCGTAGTAGCCGGCCAGCTCCCACTTGATCGGCTTGTCCTGCGCCGCGGCGGTCGTGCCGCACAATGAGATGGCGGCGGCGCTTGCGCCCGCCAGGCATAGGCGTCCTAGAGTCTTGAGGGTCATTCTTCTGTTCATGAACGTGTCTCCTGGAAATCAATGAAACGATGGTAAAACGGGGTCTGTGCAGTTAGAGCAGTCGATGCATGCCGCTTCAACCGCTTTCGAGGGTGCGGGCAATATCCACCATGCGGCGCATCTGGCCCGCCCGCAGCAGGCCGTAGTTGTAGAAGGCGACGACGTCGGCGGGCAGCGAAAACGCTGTCTCCAGTTCTTGGCGAACCTCGGCCGACTCCGCGCCGTGCGGCCACCCGCAGGCTTGGAAATGCGTGAATTCAACCGCGTTGTCCGAACGATCGACCAAGGCGCGTATCCGCCGCGCATCGGCGAGGCGCTCGACGGGTTTCCACACCAGCACGGAGCCGATCACGTCCATGACCCGCTCCAACGCCACGCCGGATGAACCGTCCACCTCGATGGGACTCCATACGCCCAAGCGGCAGGCCGGATTCACGGCGCGCACCGCATCCGCGAGCGTCCGTATGAACCCCACGACCGCATCCTCGCGCAGCGCCAGAAACGCGGCAAAGTCCTGATCGGTCGCCAGCCAATGCGCGCGACGTTCGTCCAGCTCGCCCGCGCCGTCTTTATCGCCGGGGGCCTCGAAGCACCTATCCAGCTCGCCGACGACACGCTTGCGCAGCCCCTCGACGTCCACGCCTTTTGCCCGGCCCCGCGCGCGGCAGCTGCCGCAAAAGCACAAGCTCATCAGGAAATTGCTCCAGGGCGATACGTCGATCAGTATCCTCGGGCGCACCCAACCATAGTTGTAGTAGTGGAACGCGATTCCTTCCAGGTGGATTCCCGTGATCGGGTACTGTTGCGCAAGGTCCGAGCACATCGACGCAAAGAATTCCCTGACGTCCTCGTTGGCGGGGCACGTCATGGACGGAATGGCATCGCCCATGGGCGTGACGCGCGCGCTGCCGGGCAGTTGATGCGTGATCCAAGGCTGGAACATGCCTATCGTCCAGGCGCTCAGCGTCATGCCGTAGCGGTCGACGCGTTCCGCGGTTTGCGGCCAGGCGCGGATGACTTCCGCCTCCGGCCAGACCTCGGGGCGTATGCGCCCGTAGCGCTCCGGCCGCGCCGGGAAGAACACGCCGCCCAGCTCCGTATAAAGCACGCGGCGATTCCGCGATCGGGCCGACAGCGTGCCGATCGGATGATAGTTGCTGGCGATGCGCACACCGCTCAAGCCGAGGTCGCGCATTTCCGCCAGCATGGCGTCGACGCCCGCCGACGCCAGGTCCCAGGGATATATCCACGTCTCGAGCTTCATAACCGCGCTTCCCGTCCAAATGGAAAAATATCGAGGTGCACGTGCCGCGGCGCCAGGTCGCGCACGTCCTTGACCCCGATGAAAGCCAGTATCCGGTCGATCTCGTCCCGATAAAAACCTATGCTTTCAAGCGCGCCCGACTCTCCGCCCGATGCCAGTCCATACAGGGGCGAGCGTCCGACCATGACCGCTTTCGCGCCCAGCGCCAGCGCCTTGACCACGTCGCTGCCGCGAGTGAAGCCGCTGTCGGTCAATACGTCCACCTTGTCCCCCACGCGCTTTACGATATCGCCCAGGACTTCGATCGGCGCGCGCACGCAATCCAGATTCCGGCCGCCGTGATTGGAAACCACGATACCGTCCACGCCGCGAGCGGCCGCCATCTCGGCATCATCGGCATCCAGTATGCCTTTCACGACCAGGGAGCCTTTCCAGCGATCCCGCAAGCGGCTCAGGTCATCCCAGCCCAGCCGTTCCGATTTCTTGGTCACCTGCCACTTGCCCGACTTGTTTCCGCTCATGGACATGCGCATTTCATCGGGATAATTCTCGAACTGCGGCATGCCGCTATCCAGGAGATACCGCAAAAAGACGTTGACCAGCCACCGGGGATGGCGACACACGTCGACGATATTGCGAGTGTTGAATTTGATGGGCACATTGAAGCCGTTGCGCGAGTTGTATTCGCGATTGGGGTTGACGATGGTGTCCACGGTCACCATCAGCGTGTCGTATCCCGCCGCCTCGGCACGATCGATCAATTGTT
This sequence comes from uncultured Burkholderiaceae bacterium, assembly GCA_964551305.1. Classification (GTDB taxonomy): domain Bacteria; phylum Pseudomonadota; class Gammaproteobacteria; order Burkholderiales; family Burkholderiaceae_B; genus JBAZDC01. The sequence continues at coordinate 32,149 of CAZKBT010000005.1, read as the reverse complement.
CCGCCATCGAGAAGTCGGGCCATATGTAGAGCTGGAACCACAAGCGCGCCCGGGCGGCGGCCGCGATCTTCTCCATGGACGTGATCGATGACGTCGATACCGTGAACGGCACGCCCGCCTGCGCGGCCGCGCGGGCGAGGGCGATTTCACCCTGATACCACATCAACCCCGCCGCGCCGGTGGGCGCGATCACCAACGGCAACGCCTGCTCCTTGCCAAGCACGGTGGTCTTCTGGCTGCGCCCTTCCACGCTCACGAACACGCGCGGACGGAACTTGACGGCATCGAGCGCCGAACGATTCCGGCTCAAGGCGGTTTCGTCTTCGCTGCCGCGGGCAATGTACTCGTAAAGACCGCGGGGCAAGGCGCGCTTGGCCGCCATGCGCAGGTCTTCGTTGTTGTAAGCCTTCAAGATTCCTCCTTGCCGACGGACACCACGCTTTCCTGGAAATGCGCGGCCAGCGCCAATGCGCCTCGGGCCAGCAGCGACTGGTCCGTGCCCGCGATGAAAAAGCTGAAGCCGTCCCGCGCAAGCGGAGCCGCCTGGTCCAGTCCGGCCAGGGCGATGCCCGCGGCGACGCCATGGTCGCGCGCAGCCCGGGCGACGCGTTGAATCGCCGCCGCAACCACGGGATCCGCCGGCGACTCGCATTGATAGGACAAAGACAGGTCCGCAGGGCCGACCAGCAGTCCATGGACGCCTTCCACGGCCGCGATGTCGTCGATCGCCTCCACCGCGTCGACGTCCTCTATCTGGCATATGACCACGACGGACTGATCGGATTGCATTACGTGATCGCGCATGGAAGACCGGCCGTAGCCGCCGGCCCGAGGCGAATTGGAAAACCCCCGGAGTCCGTCGTGAGCCGCGTAATGAGCGGCGGCGACTATCTTTCGGGCCGCGGCGGCGCTGGACACGCGAGGCACGACGACACCCGCCGCCCCCATGTCCAGGGCGGCCAGAATGCCGGACGGCGAACTGTCGGGCAAGCGCACCAGGGCGGCGATGCCCGCGGCCCGCGCCGCCAACAGGCAGGCGTCGAGCTCACGCCGCGTGAACACGGCATGCTCGGCATCGATGACGATGTAATCGAGACGGCCGGCGGCCAGCAACTCGGTAGCGTGATAGTGGGCGATCTTCTGGAACGTGCCAAGCAGCGCCTCGCGCGCGCGCATGCGTTCGCGCAGGGAAGCGGTCGACGTGGACGGTGCAGCCATGGCTCAACGATCCTCCTGGTCGGCATGCTGGTACTCGACCAGATGCGCGTAGTCATCCCGAACGGGAGAAAAAACGTCCATATTGACGACGGTCTGATCGCCGACCACCTCGATGTAATGCTCCCGCCCCGCCGGCACGCGCAGCATGCTGCCCGGCCGGCATTCGAACACCTTGCCGCCGACGTGATAATTCGCCGCGCCTTGCAGGATGTATACCAATTGCTCGAACTCATGGGTATGAGGACGCACTTCATTGCCGGGCTCGATCCAGTTGAAGACCGTAATGGCGTTATCGCCGCGAAACGCGCAACGCTCGACGCCGGCGCGAACTTTTTCGCGCGGAAGATCGTTCCAGTTATATAGAACTGTTGGAGCTGTCATGTTTTTCATTCCTTATTACGGAACATCATACCGTATTAAGGTACATCATAACATCTAAGAAAAGGCGGACATCAGCTAGGGTTACTACCTAATTTAACTAACCATGATGCCCAACAGTCAATTATTTTTGGTACCATCTGTACCGTAATACGGCACCCTATACTGGATATGAAATGATCAAACATACGCTTTTCTTTCGCTTCAAGCCGGAAGCGACACAAGCGCAGCGCGACGCGCTGCTGGCGGAATATGTGGACTTCCCCAAGCAATTTCCCTGGATGAAGAATTTTTCGATAGGCCGGAACATCAGCGAACGCGACGATACGTTCGACTACGCCTTCTCGATCGAATTCGACAGCCGGGCCGACCTGGATCGCTATTTGCGCAGCAACGAGCACGAAGAGCACGTCGTCCAGCGCTTCAGGCCGATCGTGGAGCAACGCGCTATAGTCAGCTTCGTACCAGGCGAACTTTGATCACCACCGCAGGACTTTCCATGAACGACAAGCCAGGCTCGGCCATTAAATCGGTCCACGTCACCCTCGATATCCTCGAAGCCATCGCGCAGGCCAAGGACGGAATGGGTGTATCCGAGCTGGCCACCCGGCTGTCGTCGACCAAAGCCACTATCTTCAGGCACCTGCGCACCTTGTTCGAGCGAGGCTACCTATCACAGGACGCCGCCAGTTCGCGCTACAGGCTGGGCGTGCGCACGCATCTTCTCGGGCGCGCGGCGGCCCAGCGCGTCGACCTGCTGACCCAATCCCAGCAAGCCGTCGCCGAACTCCGCGAAGAAACGGGCGAATCCGTCACCATCTCGGCGGTGGGGATGCGCGGCGTCATCGTGCTCGACACCGTCTACGGGACCTCGATGTTCGAAATCGGCGTGCGCCCAGGCACCGAAATGCAATTCCACTCCTCGGCGCAAGGCAAGATAGCCCTGGCTTTCAGCCGGCAGCCCCTGATGGATCTCGTGCGCGGCAAAGAGCTGGAGCGCTTCACCGAATTCACCGTGCGCGACATCGATGCGCTGGAAAAAGAAGTGGAGCAGGTCAAGAAGCAGGGCTGGGCCACAGCGCCGCAGGAAATGATATTGGGCCTGAACGCCATCGCCGTGCCGATCTTCGATGAAACGGGCGATTGCGTCGGCACATTGGGACTGGTGGGCTTCGCGCAGTTCATCGGCAAGGAACCGCCCGCCCGGCATTTGCTTGCCTTGAAGCGCGCGGGCGAACGAATTTCGGCCAACCTGGGATATCGCCCATCCGGCGCATGAGGCGGCGGCCCGCAAGCCCCCGGCTCACTCTCCGAACCAGCGGATCACCTGGCCGGGGTCTGCCCTCTCGGTCCTGAAGCCGTTGGCAGGATGCCCGACATCTTCATAGCCGAAAGCGATGCCGCAAACCAGCAGGCGTCCCTCTTCGATGTCCAGGTAGGAACGGACGAACCGCGCATGCAGCGCCGAGGATGCCATCGCGATAGTGGCCACGCCCATGCTTTGCGCCGCGAGCATGAAATTGTTCACATACGCGCCGCAATCCACGGCTCCGTATACGCCCAGCTCGCCGGGCGTGGAAATGATGGCCACGTGCGGCGCGCCGAAAAACCTGAAATTCCGCGCGGCCTGGGCGGATGACGCCTCGCGGTCGCCGCGCTCGATGCCGACGCTGTCATACAGCTGCCAGCCGCAGCGGCGCCGGCGCTCGCGATAGATACCCGTGTATTCGGCGGGAAAATCGAAATCCGGCCGCCCTTCCTCCCTGGCGGCCTGCTCCAGCAGCGCCTGACGGAATCGCTGCGTCTCGTCTCCCACCGTAATGGCCAGTTGCCACGGCTGCGTATTGCACCAGGACGGCGTGAGCTGGGCGATGGCCGCGATGCGCTCGATCACCCGCCTGGGAACCGCGTCGGGCAAGAATGCGCGACAGCTATGACGGCTTTTCAGCAAGCCTTCGACCGCGGCGCAGGAATCCGCATTTGCTTCCATGACTGCACGAGCTCCTTACATGCCCAGATAGGCGCGCTGTACTTTTTCGTCCCGCAGCAGCTCCCGGCCGCTGCCGGTGAGCGTGATGCGGCCGGTTTCGATGACATAGCCGACATCGGCGATCGAGAGCGCCGCCTGCGCGTTCTGCTCGACCAGGAGTATCGTAATGCCTCGTTCCTTCAGCTCCACGATAACCCGGAAAATCTCCTGGACCAACAAAGGAGCCAAGCCCATGCCGGGCTCATCGAGCAGCAATAGCTCGGGCCTGCCCATCAAGGCCCGCGCGATGGCCAGCATTTGCTGCTGTCCGCCCGACAAGGTGCCCGCCGGCAAGCGCCGTTTTTCTTTCAGGACGGGAAAGAGTTCGTACATGCGCTCCATGTCGGATGCGATGTCGCCGCGCGGGCGCGTATACGCGCCAAGACGGAGGTTGTCTTCGATGGACATCGGCCCGAACACCTGGCGCCCCTCTGGCACATGGCATATGCCCGCCCGCACCCGGCTTTCCGACTGCGCCGACGTGATGTCACGCGAGCGGTAGCGTATCGCGCCCGACGTCGTGGGCTGGATGCCCGAAATACAGCGCAGCAGCGTGGACTTGCCCGCGCCGTTGGCGCCCACCAATGCCACCAGTTGTCCTTCGGCAACATCCATGTCGATGCCATGCAAAGCTTGTATGCGACCGTAGTGACTGGCCAGTTCCCGCACTTCGAGCACCGCCTCCCGGCCCGGCCGCCCTATATCCGAGGATGCCGGCCCGCTATCGATAACGACATTCTGCATAGTTGCCCCACCCCTTTAAATAGACGGTCCCAAGTACGCGGCAATGACGTCGCTGTTGGCGCGCACCTGCTCGGGCGTGCCTTCGGCGAGCTTCTTACCGTAGTCGAGCACCGAAATACGGCTGGAAACGCCCATTACCAGCTTCATGTCGTGCTCGACCAGCACGACCGTGACGCCTTGCGCGGCGATCTTCTGGATCAGCAATTCCAGGTCCCGCGTCTCGGTATTGTTCAAGCCCGCGGCAGGCTCGTCCAGCAGCAGCACCGCCGGATGCGCGGCCAGCGCGCGCGCTATCTCCAGGCGCTTGAGCGCGCCATACGACATTTCATTGGCCGCCCTGCCCACGTGCTCGCCTATGCCCGCGAAGCGCATCAGCTCGACCGCTTCGTCCCGACAGGCCGCGTCCGCGGCTTTCAACGCGCGGGACCGGAGTAATCCGGAGAGCAGTCCATGATTCAGCCGCAAATGGGCGCCGACCATGACGTTTTCCAAGGCGCTCATATTCATGCAAACCTGCAGGTTCTGAAACGTCCTGCTCATTCCGCGCTGCGCGCGCTGGTTCGGGCTGAGCGCCGTGATGCTGTTTCCCTGGAGCAGAATGTCGCCTCCGCTCGGCGTATAGATCCCCGTAACCAGGTTCAAGAGCGTCGTTTTCCCCGCGCCGTTGGGGCCGATGACCGAGTGGATGGTCCCTTGCTCGATCTCGATGTCGACGTCACAGACAGCCTGCACCCCGCCGAAATTCTTGCTTAACCGACGTATGGCGAGCATGTCACGCCCCCCTTTTCTCAAAGCGCTTGCGCAGTGTCGGCACCAGCCCTTGGGGCATGAAGATCATGGTCAGCACCAGGATCAGGCCATACACCAGCGTTTCCCAGCCGTCGAACTGGACCAGGAGCTGCGGCAGGACCGTGAGCAAAGCGGCGCCCACGATGGAGCCGAATACCGAGGCCATGCCGCCCACCACCGCCATGGTGACCAGCTCGATCGAATGCGAAAAACCGGCGATGCCCGGTGTGATGAATCCGACGTAGTGCGCGCTCAAACTGCCGGCGATGCTGGCTATCACCGCGGACAACACGAAAACCCTCACCTTGAAACGGCTGGTATCGACGCCGACCACGCTCGCGGCGATCTCCGATCCATGCAGGCTTTGCAAGGCGCGCCCCGCGGGCGAATTGATCAAGTTCAACGCGCCCCACGTCGTGGCCATCAGCAATACACTGACGAGGACATACCACGAAAGATCGCCCGACACCTCCCACCCCAGCGCCCCCAGGGATGGCACGGCCATTCCATCGGGGCCGCCGGTCCACTGCGCCTCGTTCGTTATCACGATATAGATGATGATGCCCAAGCCCAGCGTCGCCATTGCCAGCATGTAGCCGCGCAACCTGAGAATGGGCTTGGCCACCACGTATGCCAGGACGCCGGTAACGGCCGCGCCGACCGCCAGCGACAGCAAGGGCGGCCAGTCCAGCCTGCCGCACAGCACGCCCGACGCATAGGCGCCTATGCCGAACAGCCCCGCATGTCCCAGGCTGAGCTGTCCCGCGTAGCCGATCAGCAGATTGAGCCCGATGACCAGGATCGCATTGATGCCCATGCGGATCGCGACGTCGAAGTAAAAGCTGTTGGTAAAGCAAAACGGCAGCGCCGCCAGCACGACCGCCAGCGCTAGAACCGCCTTGACGTTGCCGCGGTGGCCGTGCGCGACACCCGCGGTTGCGGCTGCGCCTGCCTTGCCTGCATGGATGGTCGATACTGCCTTCATACCCGCTCCGAGGATGGTGGGCCGAATAGACCATTGGGCCGCACGAAGAGAATCAACAATATGAGAACGAAAGGAACGGCGTCCTTGTAGGAGGAAGACAGGTAGCCCGCCGTCATCGCCTCGGCGACCCCCAGTATCAGGCCTCCCGCCACGACCCCCACGCCGCTGCCCATGCCGCCCAGCACGGCGGCCACGAAGCCTTTCAAGCCCAGCATGATGCCGATGTCGTAGGAAGTCAGGGTGATGGGAGCCAGGATGGCCCCGCCGGCCGCGCCCAGGATGGCCGACAGGCCGAACGACAGCAGCAGGATGACCTTGGTATTGATCCCGACGAGTCTCGAAGCCATCTTGTTGTACGACGTCGCCAGCATCGCCTTGCCAAACGTCGTCGCGCCGAAGAACCATCCCAGCAGCACGACGATGACGAACGATACGCCCAGCACCCAGAAGCTTTGCGGCAACAGCGTGGCGCCCAGGAAAGCGACGGGCTGATCGCCCGAGAACGGTGGAAGCGAATGCGTTCCTTTTCCAAGAAAGACCTGGACCAGCCCGCGAATGATCAGCGCCGCGCCTATCGTGATGATGATCAGCGTGATGACGTCCGCGTTCTTGGCGGGCTCTATCGCGAACTTCTCGATGATCAGGCCGACGGCCCCCGTCGCGACGATGGCCAGCGCGATGGCCAGGTACATCGGCACTCCAGTTGCGATCAGCGCCGCGGACAGCATGCCTCCCAGCATAATGAACTCGCCCTGGGCGAAGTTGATCACGCCGCTGGTGTTGTAGATGATCGTGAACCCCAGCGCCGCCAAGGCATAGGCGGCGCCGACCGTGATTCCGGAAAAAAGAAACTGCAGGAAGTCGGCTAGCATGGCCCGTCCCCGAAGAATGTTCAGTTCGAAAAGTGCCGGCCCCCGCACGGATCGAGGGCCGGCGCGACATCGCTGCCCGGCCGAAAGCTCAATCCAGCAGCTTCCAGGTTCCGTTCCTTACCTCGGCCATGCGGAACGCCGTCAGATCCAGGCCCATGTGGTCGGTGGGGCTCATGTTGAATACGCCGGTCGTGCCGACGAAACCCCCGGTCTGCTCGAGCGCGTCGCGCACTTTGGCTTTATCGGTCGAGCCGGCCCGCTTGATGGCGTCGACGATGAGAGCGAGCGCGTCATACGCATAGCCGCCGAACGTCGAAGGATCGCTTTTATAGATATTGCGATAGGTCTCGTTGTAGGAAACGACGGTCGATTTCTGCGGATCGTCGGCGGGCAGCGCGTCGGCGACCAGCAGCGCCGGCGTGGGCATGCGCACGCCCTCGGCCGATTTGCCGGACAAGGTCACGAACTCATTGGAGGCGACACCATGAGACTGATACAGCGGAATCCGCATGTTCAGCTGGCCGTAATTGCGCGTCACGATCGCCGCGCCCTGCCCGAAGCCAAAGACGAATACCGCCTCCACACCCGGCGCGCCGTTGATCTTGGTCAGTTGCGCCGTCATGTCGGTATCGCTGGGGTTATAGGTTTCTTCCGCGACCAGCGTAATGCCGTAGTTGCCGACCACCTGCTTGGCTTCCTTGTATCCGGACTGCCCGAAGCCGCCGGTGTCGGATAAAAGCCCGACCTTCGTGATGCCGCGCTTTTTCATGTCTTCGAATACCTTCTCGGCGGCCATCCGATCGGTATGAGGCGTCTTGAACACCCATTTCTTGACAGGATCGATCACGACGATGGCGCCGGCCAGCGAAACGAACGGCACTTCGGCTTTTTCCGCCAAGGGAACCATCGCCATGGTCGCGCCCGTCGTGGTGCCGCCTATAAGGGCATCGACCCGATCGGATTCGATCAGGCGCTTGGCGAAGCTGTTCGCTTTCGCGGCTTGCGTGCCGTCGTCATAATGGACCAGCTGCAGTTTGCGGCCAAGCACGCCGCCCTCGTCGTTGATCTTCTTTACATAGGTTTCCAGTGTCTTCAACTCGGGATCGCCCAAGTAAGACGCAGGTCCCGTGACCGAGAGCACGGCTCCGATCTTGATCGGGTCCTCGGCCTGGGCCGCCGATGCGCCGGCCACGAATAGAACTCCTGCCACCAACGCCTTGCCTATGTTTCTATGAATCATGTCTTGTCTCCCGCCTTTGGCTGTTTGAAAAGTTTTTACGTCGTAGATGCGTGCTGCCGTTATGCTTGGTCAGATGTGTCGGTCACCGCTCCTTTGATTTCATACGATCTTCCGCGAAATACGGCTATCTTCGCGCCCTTCTGGTTTGAAACGGTAATGTCGTAGACGCCTGTGCGCCCCGCGCGGGATACCTCCCGCGCATGGGCCGTCAGCCGTTCGCCGACGAACGCCGGCGCCAGATAATCGATCGCGCATCCCGAGGCAACGGTATTGCGGTTGTAGCTATTGCACGCAAAGGCGAAGGCGCTGTCGGCCAGCGCGAAAATGAAACCGCCTTGACAGGTGCCATGCCCGTTGAGCATATCTTCGCGCACCGCCATTTCCATGGTCGCGCCGCCCGGATCGATATCGATCAGCCTCATTCCGAGCGACCGGGAGGCCCGGTCCCGTTCGAACATCGACGCGCCGACGGCACGAGCCAAGGCCCCTGGATCCGGGCAAGCGGAAATTGATCCGTCCATTATTTATCTACCTTCGAACACTGGATGGTGACTGCGGATTTGGATGACACGAACATGATGCGCTTCGCTGATCTTGGCTGCTGCCGCGTCAATTTTAAGATAATCCATCTGGACGGTCAATTTTTAACAAAGGGGTTTTCCCCAATCCTCGAGCGCTTTTTTTCGGCGTTCCTACGAAATACCGTTGAGGCAGAGATCGGTGGCTTCACGCGCCAGGGTTTCAAAGGAAAGATGGCCTGACGGTTTGTACCACGTATAGGTCCAGTTCAACATGCCGTAGATCAGCATCGCATGCGCGACCGCGATATTGCGCTCGCGATAGCGTTCTTTGTTGAGACGCTGGAGTATCGCGATCAGGAACGTCACCAGCCGCGTCTCCGCCGCCTTCAAGTCCTTGCGCGCCTTTGGAGAAAGATGATCGGCGTCCTGAATCAACACGGAATGCCGTTCGCTGTTCTGGTAGTAGTACTCCAAATGAGCCCTGATGTAGCGTTCGAATACCAGCGCCGGATCGTCGTCCTGCTCGGCAATGTCCGATACCACGGCCAGCAGGTCTTCGACGTGCGCGCGCAACATGGTTTCGAGGATGGATTCCTTGGACGGAAAATAGTGATACATCCTGGACTTGGACGCGTTGCAGGCCTTGCCGATTTCGATGATGTTGGAATTGGCAAAGCCCTTGGAGGCAAAAAGCGTCGTCGCACATTGCAGAATGTGCTCTTTGATGTGATCGAACTCTTCAGACTTGGTACGTGCCATATACACCTGGAAAAAGGGGGGCCGTATTCATTCTATCTCTTAGCAAGCCCACAGGTCATCACCGGCAAGTCGAAGCGCGCCCTAGGGATTGACTTCAAGTGCCGCCGCAGATGATACATCAGTAAAGCTGTCCACCGAAATATCGTCGGCCGACACGCCCAGCTTCGCGCAAGCCGTCGCGCACGCCGTGACGAAGCCGGGGGACCCGCCCGCCACGACGCGCCAGCCTTGCAAGGTGTCGACATTCGCGTAAAGGTATTCGTCGATCAAGCCCGTTTTCCCGCACAAGCGGCTCGGGCCTTGCGCCACCACGAGCTCATAGCTGAAGTTGGGATACGCATCCGCAAGGGTCATCAGCCGGTCCAGCAAGAACGCATCGCCGTCTTCCCGCACGGCGAACAACAGGCGGAAGCGATCCGCGGCCCCGGCGTCGAGCGCCGCGTGAAACAGGGACAAGACGGGCGCAAGCCCCGTTCCGCCCGCCAACCCCAACACGCCTCCCCAGCCGTCCGGTATCCGGCAGGCGCCGAACGGGCCTTTCACGTCGACGGCATCTCCCACCTTGGCCGGACCGTGCAAATAGCCGCTGGCCCGGCCTTCGGGATGCAAGGCCACCAGGAACTCCAGCTGGTCGGCGCGGCACGCGGAGTTGGAAAAACTGTACACGCGATCGGGATGGATGCCGGGCAGTTTGAGCTCGGCGTACGATCCCGCGCGAAACAGCGCGCCGGCCCCGGGCACGCGCAGGACCACCCTGCGCACGCGAGCAGTCAACTGCTCCAACGCGATGATGGTTCCTTCCAGCTCGGTCACCGGCCTGGCTTCGTCGCCCATCGGCTGCACCGTTCTCAGCACGATGTGCTCGCTGGTCGGCTTGGCTTGGCACATCAAGCAGTAGCCTTGCTCTTTTTCCTCGTCGGTGATCGCCAGGCCGAACGACCAGCCATGATTGACCGTGCCCCGTTCGATGTGCGCCTTGCACTGGCCGCACGAAGCCCCTCTGCATTGATGAGGCAGCGCTATTCCCTGGGCAAGCCCCGAGTCGAGTATGCAGAGGCCGGCATCGGCGTCGAAGGTCGCACCATTGTTCAGCACCGTCACGGTGGATGTCGTCATGGCGTTAAAAAATCGGAATGATTTTCTCGGGATCGAAAACAACCTCCTTGCCGCTTATCCCGACCTCGGGCAGCGCCGGAAACTCGATGCCGTAGGGATCCAGATTCGCCTTCATGCGCAGGACGGCGGTCTTCCAGTTTTCACGCCGCTCGTCCAACGTCAGGATGCCCAGCCCGGCGCCTCGAGCCACGTCCTCGATCGCGCGCTGCGCCGGCAAGAACGTGCCGGGCAGTTGCCAGAAGCTTTCGGGCGGCTCGAACAGGATGCCGGACAAGAACACGAACCCGGCGCGCAGCTGCAGCGTGATCATTTCCTTATCTTCCTCCGTCAACACCGGCAGCAGTTTTTCCAACACGGCCAGACAGATGCCGAGGTGGCGGCCCTCGTCCTGTCCGATGCGCTTGAACGCTTCCTTGAAAACGGGGATGCTGGTCCTGTCGTACATGCCGTGAAAGAGCGTGCTGGACGCGACCTCGCCGAACAGGAAGGACGTGAACAAAATCGGCAATGAGTACTTGTCCACGGCATTATTGAAGCCCTTCCAGTACCTCGAGCCGTTGAAGTACAGCCATTCCACATTGTTTCGGGCCAGCCTGCCCAGGGGAGTCCGGGGCTCGTATCCCAAGGGGCCGCCGGGCGTCAGCAGCGTGATGGCGCGGCCGCACACTTCCTCATGGTTCATTTCGTCTCGGACCACGGAGAAGAAACACTTGCGAACGGGGTCTTCTTCCTTTGCCTCGTACGTGTGTATCATCGCCCGGGCGAAGACCGTCGGCCCCGAGCCATCGAACACCGACAACAACGTAAACCAATAGGCCATCGCATAGCGTTCGTCCAACGAGAACCGATCGGGATCCAAGGTGTTCCAGGGAAGCCTGTTGGGCGCCCAGCCCGGATCCCTGGCGCTATCGTAGATATCGTAAAGCTTGGGCGTTTCGACTTTCCATTCCAAGGGAAAGATGTTCTTGGACTCGATCGTCGGCGCCCCTTCCGTGTCGAACAGCAGCGCTTCCAGATCCACCATCTCCGTCATCCGCTGCGGCGGCTCTTTGATCGCCGAGGCTAGCCTGTCCATGTTTTCGCTATGAGTACTCATTTGTCTCGTCCTCAAAAGTGATCGTTATTCCGATAATACACTATTAACCGTCCAGACGGTTAATTAATAAACATTGAAATCGGCCTCAACCCACCGCCGTCAAGCAACACGGCGCCGACAACGAGGCCTCCTCCCATTCGGCGGCGCGGCGAGCCAGCAACGCTTGCTCCACCAACGAATGCGCATCGCCTTCATCACTGCCCTCGAATTGACGATCCCGCAGCGCTTCGCATTGAATGAGCTCGCAAAACCGCCCCCAGAACTTCCGCTCCAATGCACCGACCGCCAGCAGCGACCGATCCTTGCAGCGGTACACTCTGTAGCAGGGATAAATGCCCTTCAAAAAATCGTCCCCGCGCCTTGCGGGCGCCGCTCGCGACGCAGCGCCCATCACGTCCAGCCGGCGCAGCTGCGCCACGATATCGATCCGGATTCGTTGGCCCGCTCCCACGGCATGCCGTTTCAGCAGCGCCGCCAGAATCGCGCTTTCCGCGGCAAGGACGCCGCCTGCAATATCGCCCACCGGAAAGGCGACCAGGCTGCCGCGTTCGCCATATCCCATGGCCGGACCATAGCCCGCCGCCGCCAGGAAATTGATGTCGTGGCCCGGCAGTGCCGCGTCCCCGTGTCCTGTTATGGAGCAATAGATCAACGACGGATTGACGCGCCGGCACGCTTCATATCCGACGCCCAGCGCATCCATGACGCCCGGCGTCGACGATTCGACGAGCACGTCCGCCTCGGCGATGTAGCGCAACGCCCGCTCCTTGCCGGCGGCGCTTTTCAAGTCCAGGCGCTCCACGTCCTTTTCCCCGTTGAGCATGCGGTACAACACAGGGATGCCCTTGTCGTCCTTGAACATGCGAGCCGTCGGATCGCCCGCCGGCGGCTCTATCTTTCGCGTCGCGGCGCCGTAGCGCGCCAGTCTTTGCGTCAGCATTGGGCCCGGCAGATTGAGTCCGAACTCGACGATGCGGCATCCCTCCAGCGCCCCGGCCAATCCGTTCATTTGGGCGCTCGCGAATTGTAGGCGACGCCCTCGGCGATCAGTTCGTCGATGGCCTGAGCATCGAAGCCCGCCTCTCGAAGGATGTCGACGGTGTCTTCGCCGAAATCGGGAGGCGCCGTCCGATAGCCGGCCTTGGTGCGCGACAGCTTGATGGGCGAACCAACGCCTTTGTACTCGCCGATCTCCACGACCATTTCGCGATGCCGCGTATGCTCATGCTCGGCCACGGCGGCCGTATCCACGACCGATCCGCAAGGCACGCCGCTGCCCATCAGCCGTTGAGCAAGCTGCGCTGCGTCCAGCGTTTTCGTGCGGGCCTCTATCTCTTGGCGCAACAGCGCCGCGTGCCCGAGGCGGTCGCGATTGGTCTTGAACTCGCGCCGCGACGCCAATTCCGGCTTGCCCAGCACCGCCGCCAGCTTTGCGAACTGGGTGTCGTTGCCGACGGCCAGGAATATCGGCGTCGTGGCTGTGGCATATGCATCGTACGGGCAAATGTTGGGGTGCGCATTGCCGCTGGGCGCGGAGCTGCGGCCCGACAGGAAGTAGTTGGGCAGATGCGGATGCATGAGGGATACGCCCGAATCGTACAGCGCGGACTCGACTAGCTGCCCTTTCCCCGACACGTTGCGCTCTTGCAGAGCCAACAATACCCCCAGCGCGGCATTCAGGCCCGTTACCATATCGATCACGGGAGCGCCCATGCGCAACGGCCCTCCCCCTTTTTCGCCGTTGACCGACATCAGCCCCGACATGGCCTGGGCGACGGCGTCATAGCCGGGCAGCCCTCCAAACGGACCCGTTTCGCCGAACCCGGAGACCCTGCAATAGATCAGTCTCGGAAAACGCGCCTGCAAGATGCTCTCATATCCCAGGCCCCATTTTTCCATGGTGCCGCTTTTAAAGTTTTCCACCAGAACGTCGGCGTCTTCCAGCAGGCGCAGCAGAACCTCGCGGCCGCGCGGCTTGGACAAGTCCAGGGCCATGCCTCGCTTGTTTCTGTTCAAGCCCAAAAAATACGAAGCCGTGTCCCCGAGAAACGGCGGCCCCCAGCCCCGGGTTTCATCGCCGGCCGGCGGCTCGATCTTGATCACGGACGCGCCGTGATCCGCCAGAACCTGGGTGCTGAACGGACCGCCCAGCACGCGCGACAAGTCGATCACCCGGATGCCTTCAAGTGCTCCCATACTTTCCATCCTTAAGCCGACGGCTTGCGAATCAATACGCGAGTGGCCTTGGCTTCATAGCGCGGCAGCGTGCCTTCTTCGTGGCAGACGACCACGCACGTCAAGCCGAGCCTCGCGCGCAGCTGCTCGCGCACCCGACGGGCCAGGTCCGCCGTCGTAGCGGGGCTGTCGGCCCGCCGCTCGATGGCCACTTCCAGCCCACCCAATTCCTTTTCCTGGCTGTCGACATAGATCTGCCAGGCTTCCTTCATCGTTCCATCTATCCCGGCGACCACATCCTCGACCTGAGACGGATACACGATCACGCCCCGTACCTTGAGCATGTCGTCGGACCTGCCCACGATGCGGCCGATCAAGGGGTAGCCATGGCGCCCGCAAGGACAATCATAAGGCTTCGTCGACAAGCGCACGAGGTCATGCGTACGCCAGCGCACGACCGGCGAAGCCTGCTTGTCCAGCGTCGTCACGACGATCTCGCCGATCTCGCCCGGCTGCACCGGCTCCAGCGTATCGGGATTCAGGATCTCCGTCAGCACCGTATCGTCGTTGATGAGATGCATTTCGTCCGCCTTGTGGGAATGCGGGCACGAGATCGCCAGAATCGGCCCGCCGGCCTCGGTGGTGCCATAGATATTGTGCGCCAGAAAACCTTCCGGCATCTGAGCCTCGAGCTCCTCCCGAAACGTGGAGGACACCGACTGGCCGCCGAACATGCCGATGCGCAGGCTCCAGTCCTTCTTGGGATCGATGCCCGCTTTTCGCGCATAGCCTATCAGCGTCGCCAGCCAGAGCGGCGACATCGTGGTGGCCGTATAGCGATGGTCTTTCATCCAGGAGGCCATCAGCTCGCCCCTTCCCGGCCCCACGGGAAAATTGGTCGCGCCGTAGTTCTTGAGCGCCTCGTCCATCGAGGGGCCTCCTATCCAGAGCCCGTAGCCGTATCCCTGGTACACCCGGTCTTCGGGGGTCAGGCCCACCGTCCGGAATATCCTCGTCAGCTGCCGAACCATGGTCACGTCCCAATCGTGCCTGGTAAAGCCGAACAGCACCGGCAGCCCGGTCGTGCCCGACGTGGCACAGAAGCGGGTGACGTCTTTCATATCGGCCGTAAGGAATGGATAGGGATACAGTTCCCTGAGCCTCGCCTTGCTCAAAGTCGGCATGGCCGCGAGCGATTTTCTGTCCCTCATGTCCAGCGGGCTGGCTCCCGCCGCCGCGAAATGCTCTTTCCAGGGCTCGCTGCGATCGAGCCGTTCGCCGAGTTTCGCCAGCTTGGCTTCCTGGACGGCGGTGACCGTTTCCCGGTCCGCGAAATCCAGCGCTTCGTGAGCGCATTCCTTATTCATCACGTTCATTTCGTTTGTCTCCTGATGTAGTAAAACTGGCCGTGCAGCATATTATTCTTGGTCGCTGCCGTCTTTACAACGCCGAAGCCGTTCCGAATATAACGGTCGACTGGCTGGACATGTAGCCGCCCGGCGCATGCGCCAGGCCGACGTGCGCATTCTCCACTTGCCTGGCTCCGCACTCGCCCCGCAGCTGCTGCACGCTTTCGATAATGGTATAGATGCCGAACATGCCGGGGTGGCCGAACGACAATCCCCCGCCGCTGGTATTCATGGGGAAGTCGCCGCCGGGCGCGCTGCGGCCGCCGGCCAGGAACGCGCCACCCTCTCCTTTGCCGCAAAAACCCAGATCTTCGGCGAACATGATGGGCATGATGGTGAACGCATCGTACAACTGCGCCACGTCGACATCGCCGGGACGCAGACCGGACTGGCTGAACGCCCGCATGGCGGACTCCCGCGCGACCGTGGTCGCCAGGTCGGGCATCTGCGATACGCTGCGATGGCTGACCGCTTCGCCCGCGCCAAGAATGTAGACGGCCCGGTCTTTGTACTGCCGGGCCCGCTTTGCGGACGCCACGATCACCGCTCCGCCCCCGTCGGTGACCAGACAGCAGTCGCGCACTGTAAAGGGCGAACATACCGGCCGAGCGTCGAGCACGTCGTCTATCGTCAACGCGCTTCGGTCCGGCGCCAGGGGGTTGAGCTGAGCCCATTTCCTTGCGCTCACCGCCACTTCCGCCATTTGCACGCGCGTCGTCCCGAACTCGTGCATATGCCTGTGGGCCATCAATGCGTAGCCTCCCGCCGGGCCGGGGAAGCGATAGGGATCCTCGTAGGGATTGGTCTCGGAATGCGAGCTGAACTGTTTCGCGGCGGAGCGCTGCGTGCTGCCGTATGCGACCAGCGCGACCTCGCACAGCCCCGCGGCGATGGCCGCCTGGGCGTGATTGAGCTGGGCCAGGAACGCGCCCCCGCCGATCTGCGTCGAGTCCGTATAGCGGGGATGCAGATCGAGGTATTCGCACAAGCTCAGCGTCGGCATGAACAACTGCAGCCCGGCGGCGAAGACGCCATCGATATCGTCCTTGCCGAGGTGGCAGTCGGCGAGCGCCTCGGCACACGCCATGGCCATGGCGTCCAGCGGCGACGAGTCCGGCGCCAGAGCCGGAAGACCCGACATGCCCACTCCTATGATTGCCGTCGTTCCGCGCATCATGAAAGCACCTCGAATACCAGCCTCTGTTCACCTGCGCAAACATCGAAGCCTGCTTGCACGGCCTGTCCGATGCGAAGCGATCTCGGCTGCGCGCCCGGTATGGTCGACATCACCCTGAATCCTTCATCGAGATCGACCAGAACCACGTTGTACATTTCATCCCGCCGAAAAACCTCGGTAAAGGAATAGATGACGCCCCTGCCTTTGCTGACCCGCCATTCGAGTCCGCCCAGCCGGCCGGACGGCGCGACTTCGCGGGGAAAGAAGACGGCCTTCCCGCTCACTGGGTCGAACTGATATCTCAGCTCGCCCTGCGCCAGCCCATCCAGGAAATAGCGCCGCGCCGACACGGCAGGAGCCTGATACATGCGACCCCCGTTCCGTCACGAACCCGAGAACCGCGGCTTGCGCTTTTCTTTGAACGCCGTGAGCCCTTCGATGCCGTCACTCGTGCGCAGCAACCGCGCTTGGTAATGCGCTTCCAGCTCCGCCATGTCGTCGTAGCCGCCCTGCGACGCAAGAATGCGCTTGGTCGCCGCGAATGCGGCCGTCGGCCCCTGCGCGATGGATCGCGCCAGCGCATCGACGTACCCGTCCAGATCCAGTGCGCCCATGCTGCGATTCACGAGCCCCATCGCCGCGGCCTCGCGCCCCGAAATCAATCGGCCCGTGAAAATCAGCTCGGCCGCGCGATGCACGCCGATGCGCTCGCGCATGTAATAGTGTCCGCCCGAGTCCAGCGTGCAGCCTATGTTGCGAAAAGGGCTGCCCATGAGCGCATTGTCGGCGACGACGGTGATGTCGCAGGCCAGTGCCAGTCCGAAGCCGAAACCAAGCGCGGGACCCTTTACCGATGCGATGGTGGGCACGCCGCAGCCACGCACCGCCGCCAGGGCGGGATTTATCCGGTCCCGTAGCACCGCCTCGGTATCCTCCGTGGCCGCGTCCATGTCGAGCAGGTCGCGGCCGGCGCAGAACATGTCCCCCGCGCCGCGGATCAGAATGCAGCGCGCGCCGTCATCGACGCACTCGCCGAACGCGGCGCCGACCTCATGCATGTGCTGCAAGGTCAAGCTGTTTTTTCGCTCCGGCCGATCGATGACGACGACGCCCAGCCCTTTTTCACAACGCCAGCTTATGGGTGACGACATCAGCGACCCTCCTGCGAATACGCCATCAGGATTTGCAGATCGCTCGTCATCACCAGGGTTCCGTCCTGGTTGTGCACATTCCATTCGAGCTTGATCACGCCGTCCCGGCCAGGACGCTTGACCGTCTTTTCCAGCACTTTGGATCTCAGATGTATGGTGTCGCCGATAAACACCGGAGCCACGAACCGCAATCCGTCCGTTCCATAGTTCGCGATGATCGCCGGCGCATCGGGCGGGACGCCCAGGCCCGCGGCATAAGCCTGCACCAGTATTCCAGGCGCGATGCGCTGTCCGAAGCGAGTGCCGGCGGCGTAATGGGCATTGCTGTGCAATACGTACCAGTCGCCCGTCAGGGAACACCACTGGACGATGTCGGCTTCGGTGATGGTGCGGCCACGTGAAGCGAAGCTTTCGCCGACGTCCATCGTGTCGAAATACCGGCTGAGAAAATTCATGCCTTTGTCTCCAATTTTTTATAGATATTATAATATTCCTTCCAGACGGTCAATTATTAGAAGAGGCGTTTTCGGCTTTACGCTCGCGCTCTACCGGCGTCAGGTATTGACCGGTTCCGTCGCCAGAAGATGATTGGTGAAGGAGGTTTCCGTTTCGCAGCGCCAGGCCGCCCACAGCTTGCTCGCGTCCGTCGCGCCCTCGTCCAGCTCCAACGCCAGCCAGTTCCTGGCCGCCATCACATAGCGGTTGGATCCGGGAAACAGCATCATTTCCGCGCTCAGGTTGACGTCCAGCGCCTGGGTCGACTTGGCGGTCTGATTCAGCACGTGCAGGAACAACCGCTCCATGACGCTGACCAGGGAAGGATGGACGACGGCGGTACTGGTCAGCTGCTGGATCTGCGCCCAGTTGTCCTGCGGACCCACATCCTTGCGGTACACCACCCCCCAGGCGGCGACATGCACGTCGCCGGACACGATCGTCACCCGCAACTGCTTTTGCTTGGCCGTCTTCAACAAGGTTTCGACCAGACGCTTGCGCTCGCCCTCATGATCGTCATTGGTCCAATGATCCTTCAGATCATCCGCGCTGCTGTCGAGCACGTGATCCTGGCCCAAGCCATCCATGAACGCTTCAGCCAGCGACAGCTTGGGATGCACCACCGGCACGGACGACATGAATAGCAGATGCCGGCATTTTCCTGCCGGTTTTCCGCTCGCATCGATGCCCGCCAGCCAACGCTGCAACGCGTTCCACGTGGCGGGCCCCAGCACCTGCTCTTTGGAGCGCTCCGTACGCAAATCCGCCACGATCAAACCCACCGGACCCAGCGCATGCACCGACGTAAAGCCGGGCTGGTCGTCCAGCAACGGAAGCGCAAGCTTGTCGTCCGACAGGACACGAGACCAGGCAATGGGCTCGAACAAAGGATCATCGGATCGCACATTGACGTCCGTGCGCGGCGAAAGCTCGGGAAGATGCTCGATCGCATGCTGCATCTGGAACACCCAGAAGGCCCGGCGCGCATGGTGGAACAGTCTCTGGAACAAAGGGCTGCGCTGCATCTCGGCGCTGTAGGAACCCCAACCGTCGAAGATATCGTGGTCATCCCACATCATCACCGTCGGAATGCGCGCCATGGCCTGGCTGGCATCCAAACCTTTTTCCGAGCCGCCCCGAGCCGCCCCGTCCCGCGGCAGCCAGCGCTGGCTGTAAAGCTTGAAATAGTATTCCTGGATCTCTTTATCGAGCTCGGGCTCCACCTGGTATGCCAGCTGTTCGCGGCGCGGCAATCCTATCCATCGCTTCAACAGCTTGATGTCTTCCCAGATCGAATCGAAATAGATCTGGTCGCCGCCCATCAACATCACATGAAACCGTTGCAGGTTCTTGTCGTGCGTGCGGGCTTCGTGCCAAAGCTGTTCCTTGTCCAGGACGTAGCCGGCGGGCCGAAGTTCCTTGTCATGATTGCATAGCAGGTCGGCCCATACGGCGTTCTCCGCCTTGATGAGCTTGCGCATGCCGCTCGGGTCGGAAAAACCGTTGCAGGATACGTACGCCATGCGCGGCGCCTCGCCCTTGCCCGGCACGGTGAAATGCCACGTCTCGTCGATTCCGTGGATGCTGTAGGGCACGCGCCTTTCATCCTTGCGCAGCTTGCAGGACAAATCGTAGCGTAGATATAGGCAACCATGATGCTGCAACAGGATGACGGGATGGGCGACCTTGCGCTTATCCAGCGTAAGCCGGGGAATGTCCGAGGTGTCGGCTATGCCGACCAAGGCCGACACTTTCCATGTGCCGTTGGCGTCGAGGCCTCGAAACGAGAGTATTGGGCCAAGCTTCAGCTCGCTCATGCAAGATTCTCCTCCGATTGAAAGCGCAAGACGTGGGCGCGAGCCGGTTCATGCGAACGAAGGCGCGTCCATTCATCTTATGCGCCGCATATTACGCCAGATATCGCTTGAACCAATCCAGCGTCCGATCCCAGGCGAGCTTGGCCGCGCGCTCGTCGTAGCGCGGCGTCGAATCGTTGTGAAAACCATGATTCGTGCCGGGATAGACATAGGCCTCGTACGTATTGCCGTGTTCTTTCAACGCCGCTTCATAGGCGGGCCAACCTTGCGCGATGCCGGGATCGTTCTCGGCATAGTGCAGCAGCAACGGCGCCCGGATCCTGGGCACGTCCTCCGGACCGGCCTGTCGTCCGTAGAACGGCACCGCCGCCGCAAGCTCGGGATACGCCACCGCGGCCGCGTTGGCCACTCCCCCGCCGTAACAGAAGCCCGTTATGCCCACTTTTCCCGTGGCGTACTCGTGGCCGCCCATGTACTCGACGGCGGCGAAGAAATCATTCATCAGCTTCTTGGGATCGACTTGCTGCTGCATCTCGCGCCCCATGTCGTCATTGCCGGGATACCCGCCCTTGGAGCTCAGGCCGTCCGGCGCCAACGCGACGAAACCCGCCTTGGCAAGCCGCCGCGCCACGTCTTCGATGTAGGGATTGAGCCCGCGGTTCTCGTGCACCACGACGACGGCGGGATACTTTCCATCGCCCTTGGCGGGCCGGACCAGATAGCCTCGCACCTGCCCATGGCCTTGCGGCGAAGGATAGGTAATATATTGCGCGACGATGTCCGGATCGGTGAACGCAACCTGCTGGGCCAAGGCGTAGTTCGGCAACATGGCGTCGATCAAGGCCAGGCCGGTCAATCCGGCCACGGCAAAACCGGCGGAACGTTGCAGGAATTCTCGCTTGCTTATCTTCCCGTGCGCATAAAAATCGTACAGCTCCAGCAACTCGGGGGAAAAATCGTTGGCGGTCAGTCTGAGCATGACATCTCTCCATGGCTTGAAACGCGGTTGAGAGGAACATTCGATGCAATTACCTGAAGCGTCTAGAAACCCATGGCTGCGCCGTCGCCGCGCGGATCGGCCCCTCCTTCGAAAAAACCGTTGACGCGATCGATGCGGATAGCCTGGGCATGCCCCAATGTACCATCCCATCGGGAGGTCATGCCGACCGGCTGCCCGCGCAGGCGCAGCTCGCGCGCGACTTCGTCGGAAATACGCGACTCGAGCCATAGGTTGCGCGACGCCGTGCCCCATGTGCGGCCCATGAGCCAGCGCGGCGCTTCGATGGCTTGCTGGACATCGAAGCCGAAATCGATCAGGCGCGTAAGCAACGCCGCCTGGGTCTGCGGCTGGCCTTCACCGCCCATGGTGCCGTACGCCAGCACCGGCCTGCCGTCTTTGAGAAGCATGGCGGGAATGATGGTGTGGAACGTATGCTTTCCGGGCTCCAGGCGATTGGGATGGGCATCGTCGAGCGAAAAGAAGCTGCCCCGATTCTGCATGATCATTCCGGTATCGCCAGCCACCACCGCCGACCCGAAGTCGTGATAAATGGACTGGATGATCGAGACCACCAGGCCGTCCGCATCGGCCGCGCAAAAATAGACCGTATCGCCGTCGGGAATGCGGTGATCGAAATCCGTGCCGTAGGCGATTCCCGGCTGGACCCGCTCGCCGGCCAACGCGCATTCGGACCGGATCAGGCTTCGCCGCTGGTCGGCGTATTCTTTCGAAAGCAGCTGCCGCAAGGGAATCTTCACGAAGTCGGGATCGGTCAGCCACTCGTCGCGATCGGCGAACGCCACTTTCACCGCCTCCACGATGTGGTGGTAATAATCGGCTGTACCTTCGCCCCATGACGCAACGTCGAAGCCTTCGAGCAGGTTCATAATCTGCAGCGCGGCGAAACCTTGCGTGCTCGGCGGCATCTGAACGACGTCATGACCGCGATAGGTGGTGGAAATCGGCTCGACCCATTTCGCTCGATAGCGGACGAAGTCCTCTTCGCGCAACGGCGAGCCCGCCGCGCTCAGCGCCGCGCATGCGCGCTTGGCGACGGCGCCCTCATAGAATCCCGCCCTGGCGCCGAGCGTCGCGATCTGTTCCAGCGTGCGCGCGAGGTCGGGCTGAGCCAGCCTCTGTCCTTCGCGCAATACCTTGCCATCGGGCAGATAGATGCGGGCGATTTCCGGAAACTGCCTGAGTATTTCTTCATCGGCGGCCAGCCAGTCGGCCAGGGATCGGCTGACAGGCACGCCGTCACGGGCGTAGGCAATCGCGTCGGCAAACAAGTCGGCCCAGGCCAATCGGCCGTGACGCTCATGCGCAACGCGCCAGCCGTCGACGGCGCCCGGCGTCGTCAGCGCCGCCAACGGGCCGCGCGCCGGAATCTGATCGGCGCAGCCGCGCTCCTTGTAGTATTCCCGAGTGGCGGCCTGGGCGGCCGGACCCGCGGCATGCAATGCCTGGACGCCGTCCGTGCCAGGCCCCGAGATCAACCAGAAACCATCGCCGCCCACGCCGGCCATATGCGGGTATACCACGCAAAGCGTCGCATTCACGGCAATGGCGGCGTCGACGGCGCTGCCTCCGCCGCGCAATGCATTCAGGCCAGACGCGGAGGCAAGGTAATGCGGCGAGGACACCATGCCCCGGGAGGCGACGACGGGGGGACGACCGGTACGCGGTCCGTTGGCGTGACTCATGATTTGCTTTCTCCTTTACGTGATGCGGGTTGGCCGTCGTCGGATTGCGGCTCCGAAGCCGGCGGCCCCAGCAGTATTCTTTGCAGCGGCGGTATCAACCCGCCGCAGCCCAGGGCGAGCAAGCCCAGCCACCATAGCGCGGCAGGCCCCCTGCTCATGCCGATGCTGACCAGCGGAAACGCGGCAACCAGCAAAATAAGCGAAAGGCTCAAGTACGCGAGCCGATTCTTGAATAAAGCAATCATCGTCATCCCTTCCTCAAGCAGCCAGCATAATCATCAACACGGTCGCCGCGCCCGTCAAGACGAAGGCGACCAAGGTCCAGGGCAAAGTCTTACGCAGAATGGCGCCCTCCTGCCCGCTGATTCCAGCGGTGCTCGCGCCCAGCACGATATTGGCGGGGCCGATCGCATTGCCGATGGCGCCTCCCGCGCTCTGCGCGGCAAGTATGGTCTCGACCGGCAAGCCCTTGAGCTTGGCCAGCGTGAATTGCAGATCGGAGAACAAGGTGTTCGACGACGTACTGCTGGATGTCGTGAATGCGCCTATGATGCCGATCCCGTTGGAAAGAAAGGCGAAGACGTAGGCCGGAGCCACGGCCGCCAGGCCGTAGGCCAAAGCCTGGTTCTGCCCCGAATGGTCCATGATCCTGGCCATCACCAGGAAGGCGATGATGGGGACCGACGCCGGCACGGCGCTGGCGAAAAGACTGGCCAGGATGCCGGACTGCTCGGCGTGGCCGTTGGATTGCCAGGTCTTGTAATAGCCACGCGCCCCGAACACCAGCCACGTCACAATGGCGGTCAGGAGCAGGCTGGCGCCCGGGTTCGTCAACGGCGCCATGGCCGAATAGCGCGCGACGGCATCGTTGGTGATCTGGTATCCGGTCGACACCTCCGGAAAAGGCAAGCCGACGGAAAAAACACGCAAGGCATCCCGTATCGGCTCGATCAACGACGAGCCCAGCGCCGTCACGGTCAAGATGGCGTAAGGCATGAACGACATGGCCAACCCCATCGGCGCGGCCTTCCCGGCAGTTTCGTCCATCCGCTCGTCGCGCATCGCCGGGCGCTCGGGCACGCCGGTCAGCGGCTCGGCATAACGCCGCCAGCGCGACAACGGATACAGCGCCAGCATCGCGACGGCCGCCGGGATGAACGCGGCAAGAACCGGCTCGAACAAGGCGACGAAAACCTGACCCGCGCCATGGATGACGGAAATGATGAGCACCAGCGGCCAGGCATGACGCACGGCCGGACCGCGCCCATACATCCATACCACCGTGAAGCCGCCCAGCACCACCTGGATGACGATCAGCAGCGCCGATTGGTACGCCGTGGCGGTCATCGTGGAGGGGTCCAGATCGACGACCTGCAAGGTGGCAAGCCAGCCGACGCCCAAAGTGCCGAAGAACTTGGCCCAGATATGGGCGATGATGGGAATCGCGACCGCATAGATAGGTTTCATGCCGATGGCGACCAACAGCGGAGCGACGACCACGATGGGCGTTCCGAAACCATCTATGCCCTGCAGGAAGGACGTGAACACCCAGCCCAGGGCCACCACCACGAACAGCTCGTTGCGGCTGAAACTGACGATGCCCTGGCGCAAGGCTTCGTATCCTCCCGCCTTGTTCATGATGTGGTACAGCAGCAGCGCCGTCCAGATGACGAGCAGGATGGACGCGGAATCCCAAACGCCTTTCGCTCCGGCCACCGCCAGGGTGTCGATCGGGGTGCGAAAGGCGAACAGCGCCACGGCCGTCGCCACGAACATGCCCGTCGTACCCGCTTGTTGAGCCGTCCACCGCAGTTTCACCAGGAGGAATGCCAGAATGAGTATCGGCGCGGCCGCCAACGACCAATGCAACCAATCCACGGGTATCGACGTATCGTGCATATGCGCCTTCCACAATGAGACAAGGGTTATTACTTGTCCATTGTCGGCAGCGCGGCGGGAAACGTAGTTGATTTATGTCAAAGTACGAACGGAATCCATGTCCTGCGGCCGGACCTCCGACAAAGGCGCAGCCGGGCCCGCCGGCGTCGACGGGCCTGAAGAAGCGCGGCCCGGCTAGCTTTCGTACCCCTGGATGCCCTTGATTTCCAGGTATTCCTGCAGACCGAACTCTCCCCATTCACGTCCGTTGCCCGACTGCTTGTAGCCCCCGAACGGCGCGCCGCGATCCACGCGAGGGTAATTGATCTGGATATTGCCCGCCCGCAGCTTGCGGGCGACCCGTCTCGCCTGCTCCAGGCTCGCGGACTGCACATACGCCGCCAAGCCGTACGGCGTGTCGTTGGCGATCCGTATCGCATCGTTGACGTCGTCGTAGCCCATCACGCAAAGAACCGGCCCGAATATCTCTTCGCGCGCAATCGCCATGTCCGGCGTCACGTCGGTGAAGACGGTGGGACGCACATAGTAGCCACGCGCCAACCCGCCGGGCCGGCCGGGACCGCCGGCAGCCAGGCGCGCGCCGTCGCGCACGCCCCGTTCTATATATGCCTGAACCGTCTCGAACTGCTTGCGATTGGCTACGGGTCCCAGCTCCATCGACTCGTCGGCCGGGTCGCCGACCCGCGTCGCATCGGCCACGCGCGCGGCAATGGCGGCCGCCTCGTCGAGCCGGTCGCGCGGCACCAGCATCCTGGTGGGCGCCACGCATGATTGCCCGCTGTTGTTGAAGCATCGTTGCGCGCCCAGCGCGACCGCGCGTTCAAAGTCGGCATCGGGCAAGAGCACGTTCGGCGATTTGCCGCCCAACTCCTGGCCGACGCGCTTGACCGTGCCGGCCGCATCCCGCGCCACGGCTATTCCGGCCCGGGTGGACCCGGTAAAGGACACCATGTCGATGTCCGGATGCACGGAAATCGCGTGGCCCACGCCCAGGCCGTCGCCGTTGACCAGATTGAACACGCCGGCCGGCACGCCCGCGTCATGGATGATCTCGGCAATGATCAGCGCGCTGATGGGCGATATCTCGCTGGGCTTGAGCACCATCGTACATCCGGCGGCCAAAGCCGGAGCAACCTTGCACACGACCTGGTTGATGGGAAAATTCCAGGGCGTGATCAAGCCGCAGACGCCTATGGGCTCGCGCGCCACCAGCGTGGTGCCCCTCGACTGGTCGAAGTCGAAATGCTCCAATACCCTGATGGTCTCGTTCAAATGCGCCGGCCCGCTGGGATAATGCACATTGCGCGCGGCCGTGACGGGCACTCCCATTTCCACGGACATGGCGCGGCACAGCTCTTCTTTCCTGCGCTCGAAGCCCGCCAGGATACGCTTCAGGAAAGCGATGCGATCCGGCACGCTGGTCGCCGACCAATCGTCGAACGCATTGCGCGCGGCCCGCACCGCCTTGTCCACATCGATCGCGCCGCCTGCGGCAATCGTGGCGGCGACCTCTTCCGTGGCGGGGTTGACGACGGGTATCGTTTCGTTTCCGGCCGGCGCCTGCCAGCGCCCGTCTATATAGAACTCCAATAAATGTGTGTGCATGAGTGTCAGTCGATAGTAATGTTCAAGGATTTGATCTGTTCGCCGTAGCGTTCATAGTCTTTGCGTATGACGCCGGACAGGAACGCGCTGCTGGTGTCGGTCGCGGGGATCGCGCCGGCCGCCAGCAGTTTCTCGCGTATGTCGGGGCGCTCCAATGCCTTTGCCAGCGCCGCGCTCAGTTTGTCGATGACGGGTTCCGGGGTGCCCTTGGGCGCCACCAGGCCGTACCAAAGCTGCGGCGCGGCATAGCCCGGTATGCCGGCCTTCTCGGCGGCTTCGGCAAGCGTGGGCACGCCCGGCAATTCGTCCACCGCGCTCGGTGAAACGGCTATCGCGCGCAAACGTCCCGATTGGATGAACGGAATGGCCGATGCATCGGCCAGCACCGTCGTCAAATTCTTGCCGACCACGTCATTGATCGCCGGCCCTATCCCCTTGTACGGGACGTGGAGCAAATCGAGCTTGGCCTGGCGCTGGAGCGCCTCGCCGGCGATGTGCTGGATGCTGCCTGTGCCGGACGAGCCGTACGAAACGGCCTGGGGCGCGGATTTCGCCTTTTCGATGAGGTCCGAGAAGGTGTCGATGCCGCTATCGGGATGCACCACATACATATTGGACGTATTCACCACCAGCCCGATCGGCGTGAAGTCGGCGATGGGATCCAGCGTGACGTTCTTGTACAAATGCGGGTTGATGGTCAGTATGCTGGCCGTCGGCAGGAAAATGGTGTAGCCGTCCGGCGTCGCCCGCGCGACGGAACCGGCGGCCAGCATGCCGTTGGCGCCCGGCTGGTTCAGCACGACGACCGTCTGGCCCAGCAACGGCCCCATGCTTTCACTGAGCATGAGCGCCACCATATGGACGAATCCCCCCGATGCAAAAGGCACGACCAGCGTGATGGGCTTGTCGGGATAATCAGCGGCGTGCGCATGCGGAGCCAACAGCATGAAGCTTGCCGCCACCAGGCGGGACAGGATTTTCTTGAATCTTTTCATGACAACTCCTTTGATGAGGATAACGCTTCCTCGTGCCAAAGCCAGCGCACTACTTGGAAGACTAGGATCGTGCAACAAATGCCTGGCCGAATAGACGCAACCAGTTTCCGCCCATCATCTTCGCCACTTCGTCGCTCGAGAACCCGCGGCGTAGCAATTCAGGGATGAGATTGGGCAGGCCCGCGGGCGTCTTCACCCATTCCGACCAACCTTCGTGCGGCGCGATCCGCATTTCTTCGGCGGGAGCGCTCTGGCGCGACCATTTGGCGAAACGCCACCACGTGCGTACCGAACGGGGATGGCCCGGACAATAATCGGTGCCGATGGCGATCGCATCGACCCCCACCAGGTCCACCGTCCATGCCACCATATCCACGAACTGCTCCAGCGTGGTGGCCGCGCCGAACTTGGTCATATTGCGATTGGGCGTCAGGCCGATGACGCCTCCGCGCTGCGCAAGCTTGCGTATCGCCTCGGTCTGCTTCAAACGTCCGCTGGCATACACGGCCTTGCGCACGTATTCGCGAGGATTGGCATGGGTGATGGCCACCGGCACGGCGGAAAGCTCGATCGCATCCAGCGTGGTGCGTTCGCCGCAATGCGACAGATCGATCAAGATTCCGACCTTGTTCATTTCCTCGATGGCCAGGCGGCCGAACCGCGACGATACTCCCGTATCGTTTTCTTCCCAGTAACCGCAACCTATGTAGTTTTGCAGGTTATAGGTCAGCTGCATGATGCACACGCCCAGATTGCGGAAAGCGCCGAAGAGATCCAGATCATGCTCGATGGCGGCCGTATTCTGGAAGCCGAAGACGATGGCGGTCCGTCCCGATTTGCGCACGGCCTCGATCTCCTCGACGCTGCTCGCCTGCGCGACGATATCGCTGTTCTGCGCAATGACCTGCCGCCATCTGCCGAGAAAGCTCAGCGTGGCGGCGGAGTTTTCCCACACGGATATCGTCGTATTGACGCATCCGATGCCGCCTTCGCGCCACTCCTCGAACCATTTGCGTTCGGGCGCGGGCATCGACAAGCCATCGATGATGGGATATAGGCGCCCTTGAAACTCCGCGCCCTCGGGCCGCACGATGTAACTATCCATGGTTGCTCCTTTTAAAACGTCTTCAACGGGTCTACGCCCTCCGGCAATAGCCGGTGCTCATCAGCTTGCGGAACGAGCAGGCTGTTGCCCGCCCTGCTCAAGGCGTCGAACTGCGCCCGAGTCAGCGTGAGCCCATGACGCAACCAGCCTTGCCGGCGTTCGACCATGTCCTCGCCGCGCCAGAACGTGTCGGGTCCGCGTGCCTCGGCGGCCTGCGCCATGGCCTGCGACGCGCATTCTTCGCCGTGCTTCAAGTACATCAGGACATAACCCGACTCTCGTCCGTATTCGTTTTCCCACGGCTCCGGCATACAGGCCGGCGCTTCGGCGAACGCGTCGGCCAAATCCCACGCCGCCTGGAAAACGGCGTCACCCGTGACACCGGGCATGCCGTCTTGCATCAAACGCGCATAGTCCACCGAGGCGGAATCGAGCCGTCCACAAGCGAACCACGCCGCCGCGCCATCCGGACCCGCGGCGGCATACCCCGCGGGTCTTTCCGGGTCGTCGTGGTCTTGCCACGCCAACATGCCCATCAGACCTTTTGAAGCGGCGCGCAAAACCAGTTCTTTCACCATGCCCGACTGCAGCGCCGATCGCACCGCCACCAGGCCGACGCGCGCCTGCGAGGTCGAGGCCTGCGCCACCGCAAGGTCATGGGCCTGCGCGGCGCATGCGATACCCGCCGCGCCGCCCGCGTCGATCAAAAACCAGGGCTGCTGCGCCGTGGCGTCGCGCGCCAGCCGTATGCGCGCAGCCGTCCGCGACGAGATCAGCGACCGCGAGCAGGCATCCAGCAACGCCTGGACGGCATCCTCGCCGCAAGCCTGCTCGAATGCCACGAGCCGGCCGGCGTCCTCCGCAACGCCGAGCGCCAAGCCATGCCCCTGCAACGCGATCTGCGCCATACGGGCCAGCTCGCCCGGCGCAATACGCAGCACGTCCGTCGCCTGCGCGGGCGGAGCCCGCCGCCGCCCTGGAACGGGCTCGGCGCTGATCGGCAACGGTTCAAGGTAGCGCACAGGGTCGCCCGCATCCCGCGACGGATTCGGCATCAAGGGAAACGGCCAATCGGCGTCGCGGCCGCGCGCAACGTCCTCGGCTATCGGGGCGCCCTGCATGAATGTGCCCCGCACCGACTTGGGCTTGGCGGCATCGAACTTCTCCATGCCGTAGAACGTCAAGACGTAACGGATGGACTCGAACGGCGAGAAATCCGCCGCCAGGCAGCGATGGCGCATCTCGGCATACGCCATGCCGGCCAGCGACTGCGCACGCGCCGCAATGTGCCGCAAGTCCGGCCGCTCGCATAGAACGCGCGCCACGGACATGCCGGCGGGAACCCGCCGCAGACAGTCGTGCAAGCGTCCGGCCTGCAACACGGTATCCATGTTGGTTTCCGTTTCGTACCCCGGCACGCGCCCCCGCATGGCGCGCCGGATATCGCGCGGCGCGGAGCTGCAGCGATACCAGAAACAGCGCGTCGCGGAGGCGTCGCGCGATAACTCGATCGCCCATCCGTAGTCGCGCTCGAGCAGCGCCAGCAATTCGCCCGCCGTCATGCTCGCTTGTACCTCGCAACGCTCGTCCGCCTGGAAAGCATCCATCTGGGCGTCGGCTACGTCGGGATACAGCTCCAGCAATATGGACGACAGCACCTCCCGGGTCTCGGCGCCTGTATCTTCGAGCAATTCATCGCTTAATGCTTGCCAGGTGGCTCCGATGTCCGGGCCGGGGCCCGACCGGTAGCTCTCCAGCCTGTCGCGGACTTGATGCAGCTCGCCCGCTATCGACTGAGGCGTCAGGAACACACCGTCGCCCTCTTTGGCGCCTTCCCGGTAGTAGCGCACCGCCTTGTCCAGGAGCTCCAGGCAACGATCCAGAACGGGGTCCCGCCTTCCGACCGGCTTGGCCCCCACCTTCGCATGCGCCTGCTCCACCGCCAGAGTCCAGCTGTGCATGAAGTGCGGATGATTGAAAGCGAAGGCCGTCAGGCCCGTCGCCGCGGAATTGCCCAAGCCGATGTAACGCCGCATGGCGGGCGACAGGCGGGCGGCGCCGGGGTTGCGGACCCGCGCCAGATGGTCGGCCAGATCGAAGACGTATTCACGCAGCGCGAAGGCGGAACAGAACTGCGCGTGATACGGCCTGCGCAACGGATGCCCCGGCTCGAACCCAGCCAAAGGCCTGGTTCCGAGCTGTCCGTTGCCGATGAATGCCGTGGTGCGCAGGATGTAGCCCACCGGCGCCAGGATCTTGGGGTCGGGCTGCCCGCCGGCGGCAAGGCTTTCCACCACATGATCGAATACGCGGGCGCTGCGATTGCCCCGCGCATACATTAAAGTGTCGTAGTCGGCATAGCCCGCGCGCTGCCTGGGAACTTCGCGGCGCAGCAATGCTTCCCGCTCCGGCGTCCAGTCGCCCTGGCACAGCACGCCCATGGCGTCCCAGCCCTGGGCGAAGTTTCTATCGGTTTTCGCCTCTTCCGGCAGCAGGTCCGCGACGAGGAAAAAATGAAAAGTCCAGTCTCCGGCAACGATGCGATAGAGAACTTCGCCGCGCCCCTGGGCATCCAGCTCGAAGCGAAGCTTTTCGATCCGGTAGCGGTCTCGCAGCATCTCGCGCATCGTCGCGCGCGGAAAGCTCAAGGCGTTGGCCACGCTGACCGCGGCATGCTCCGGGCTCATGACGCGCTGCGCGGGCCGAAGCGCAATATGATTCGCGGCCGCGCCGCTTTCGCGGTCACAGCGCCTCATACGGAATCACGCTCGATCAAGGCGCGTCTCATGAGCGTCAGCTCCACGGCCGGCTCGTCGCCCACGAAAAAATCGCAAACATGACGCGCGGCCACGTCGGGGTGGGAACTGAGCGTTGTCAGGGCAGGACGCAGATAGGCGCCCATTTCAATGTCGCCAAAGCCGACGACCGCCACGTCCCGGGGCACGGCCAGGCCCCGGTCATGCAAGGCGGCCATCGCCCCCATGGCGATTTCGTCGCTGCCCGCCTGTATGCCGGTGAACGCCAGGCCCCGGTCCAAAGCGCGCAGAACGGCGTCGCGTCCCGCGGAATACCGGTAGGTCAGATCCCAGACCAAGGTCTGGTCATACGCGTCGGCCGCGCGCAGCGCCGCCTGATAGCCCTTGAAACGCTCGGTGCCGATGGCCGATCCCTTGATCTTTCCGATGTAGGCGATGCGACGATGGCCGCGCTGCAGCAAGTACGTGACGGCACGATGCGCGGCCGCCTTCTCTTCATGCACGATGGAGGGTATGCGCTGGCGTGTCATGTCCTGGCCGATGGAAACGATCGGAACCCCCGCATCGGGCATGGACGCCAGCATGGACACGATGTCTTTGGGCAGCTTGTCCGATAGCGCCAGCATCAAGCCGCGCAGTTTCATGCTCGGCGCCCTGCCAAGAAAATCCTTGAGCCGGCCGGGGCTGTGTCCGAGGTTGTACAAAAGCAGATCCATGCCGGCGGCCTCCAGTTCGGACTGGATATGCAAGGTCAGCTCGGCAAAGTGCCGCTGCGCGATATCGCCGACCAGCAACGCGACGGTGTTGCTGCGCCCTTTGCGCAGGCCTTGCGCCATCGAGTTCGGCCGGTAACCCAGCTGCCGCGCGCTTTCCAGCACCTTGTTGCGGATATCGACGGATACCTTGGTATTGCCGTTCAACACGCGAGATACGGTGGCCGGAGATACGCCGGCATGCCGCGCGACGTCGGACACCGTCTTCATACGGAGCCCGGCAATGAATCGGCTTGATGGACGAAGCAAGGATGGAACACGGTGCCTCCCCGGCAGGACTTGGCGTCAAGCGATCACGCCGCCGACAACGCGATTTCATAAAACTGTGAAATCGATTTCTTG
>CAZKBT010000004.1:0-81845 GCA_964551305.1 uncultured Burkholderiaceae bacterium | reverse complement strand
GAAGTGGGCTTTCCTTCCGCGTCGCAAACGGATTTCGACTTCGTGCGCAAACTGGTCACCGAGAACCGCATTCCGGACGATGTGACGATCATCGTCCTTACCCAGGCCCGCGAAGACCTGATCCACCGCACCGTGGATGCCGCCGCCGGCGCCAAGCGAGCGATCATCCACCTGTACAACGCGTGTGCTCCCGCATTCCGCAAGATCGTGTTCAACATGGAACGCGAGGAAATCAAGGACATCGCCGTCAACGGAACGCGCATCGTCCAGCAGTCGATCGAGCGTTATCCGCAAACCCAATGGCGCTATGAATATTCGCCCGAAGTGTTCAGCACCACCGAGCCGGAATTCGCGCTGGAAGTCTGCAACGCCGTCACCAAGGTCTGGCAGCCCACCCTCGACTCCAAGATCATCTTCAACCTGCCGGCCACCATCGAGGCCACCACGCCCAACGTCTACGCCGACCAGATCGAGTGGATGCACAAGAACCTGGACCAGCGCGACTGCATCGTGCTCAGCGTCCACCCTCATAACGACCGAGGCACGGCGGTGGCGGCGGCGGAATTCGCCGTCATGGCGGGGGCGGACCGCATCGAGGGGTGCCTGTTCGGCAGCGGGGAGCGCACAGGCAACGTCGACCTGGTGACCTTGGCCCTGAATCTTTACACCCAAGGCATTCATCCCGGCCTCGACTTTTCCGATATCGACGAAGTGCGCCGTTGCGCCGAATATTGCAACCAGCTGCCCGTCCATCCCCGCCACCCCTATGCCGGAGACCTGGTGTTCACCGCCTTTTCAGGCTCTCACCAAGACGCCATCAAGAAAGGCTTTGCGCAACAAAAGCCCGACACACTGTGGGAAGTGCCTTACCTCCCCATCGACCCGGCCGACCTGGGACGCAGCTACGACGCCGTCATTCGCGTCAACAGTCAATCCGGCAAAGGCGGCGTTTCCTACCTGCTGGAGCAAGAGCACGGCCTGGTCCTGCCCCGCCGCTTGCAGATCGAATTCAGCCGCGCCATCCAGCGCGTCAGCGACGAAACGAGCGCGGAAGTCACGGCCGACGACGTGTACCGGATTTTTTCCGAGGAATATCTGGAGCTGGAACAACCATGGAAGCTCATACGGCACCGGATTACGGGCGATCCGAAAGCCGGCGCCGGACGTCAATTCGCCATCGAGGTCGAAGTCGAGGAAAACGGTGCCGTACGACAGTTGTCGGGTCAAGGCGACGGCGCCATCGCCGCCTTCGTCGACGCCCTGAAAGCGCCGGTGCGCATCATGGATTACCACGAACACGCCATCGGCTCGGGCACCGACACGCGCGCAGCCTGCTACGTGGAACTGCGCGTGGGCGATTCGAGCAGCGGCTTCGGCGTCGGCATACACCGCGACATCGTGACAGCCTCTTTCCTGGCCATCCTGAGCGCCCTCAATCGACACGCCGTCACGCAGCCCGCGCTGGCTGAAACAGCGTAAAGCGCCTGCGCATCGTAAATGGAAGAATCGTTCAGAAGACGTTTCTTTTTGCCGCCGCCCACGAGGCGGCGGCTTATCCTCCCTTCAATTAAAAGCCCGGCGACGAGGGCTCCCAAGTGACCGACACGCCCTGCTTCTGCGCCTCGCGCAGCATCGCCAGCAACGGGTAGGCGCGTTGGCGAAAGCCGACCAGCTGGCTGATCGGATGCTGCTTTTCTTCATCGTCGTGTTCGTCGCTTTGCGGCTCATGCTTCGCATGCTCACCCACCGCCGCCTCGATACCCCTGATGGCCACGCTTAGCTGCTCCGGCGTAAATACCCCGCGTTCGGGCACGCCGTTGACGACGTCCTTGCCGGCGGCTTTCAGTATGGGCTGCGCATGTTCAACGAACATCAGAACGTCCGATGCCGCTTTGGATTGAAAAACGATAAGCATAGGGTGATTTCCGAGATGGACACAGTTCTACACTACTCCAAGCCATCGCCGATGCCAAGCGGCAAGATGATGCTTTTGCATCTGCACGGAGTCATGCATGGGCGGTTCCACCTTTTTCTTCGCCGCCGCGGCGCTCTTGATCGCGCTTCACGCCCCGTTCATGACGCCGAAGGCGTTTGCCCAAGGGATGTGCGCGGCATCCATGACGGGCGAGCCTTGCCCGCAGGGCGGGATCGCCACGCTGGCGCCCGCCGAGCCTGAATTGAATCTCGGGGCAGGCAACCCCATTCACATCGTCACCGGCAACAAATATCAACGGGAAACCGACCTCCCCGCCAACCCGCACGCTCCCGGCCTGGAAATCGTGCGGCACTACAACTCGTCCGATCCACAGGTCTCCCCCACAGGACCCGGTTGGCGCCTGTCATACGACACCCAATTGTTTTTCCGAGCGGGCCACTGGCAGATCGTGCAGGCGGACGGCAGCCGCATCCTGTTCCCGGCGCCGCAATCCGATGAGCCGTACGCATCCGGCCAACCCGCCGAACCGCCTCGCCACCGCCATGGCAGCCTGCGCAAAGAAAACGGCTTCTGGACATGGACATGGCCCGACGGCAGGCAGTTGCGCTTTGACGCCGACGGCCGCTTGGCGCAAATTCGCCTGGACGAGACGAATCAAGTCGACATCTATCGCCATTCCGCCGACCACGTGCCGGCCCATGCCGTCAAGGCCGTCGCCAATCAACGCGGCCAATCGCTTTCCATGCACTATCGGGTCGAGCACGGCCGCGCGTATCTGGACCGGATCAGCACCCCGCGCGGGGTTTTCTCGTATCAACACGACGCTCACGTCTCGCCCGCCGTGCCGGTAGCGCGCCTGCGGCAAGTGATCCGGCCCGACGGCATGCAGCGCCACTATCTGTACGAAACCGAGCGGCAATCGGGAAACGCCTATGCGCTGACGGGCATCGTGCTCCACGAGCACGGCATGCGGCGTTCCCAGCGCATCAATACCTGGGCCTACGACCTCCAGGGCCGCGCCATTCTTTCGATAGCGGGAGACCCGGACAGCCGGCGACAGCGCCTGGACCTGCATTACGACCGCGTCCCCGGCGCGACCCGGCCGGGGCTGACCACGATCGTCAGCGACGGGCTCGCTTCGCGCTTCGACACGCTGAGCGTGAACGGACGGCACAGGCTGGCCGCCGTCAGCGGCGCCTCCTGCCCCGGATGCGCAAGCCCCGGCAATCACGTCGCATACGACGAGCGCGGCCGCTTGCTTGCCGTCAATCTTCTCCAACTGGAGCGTGACGATGCGGGGGCGCTGCGCGAATTGCGCGCCCCGGCTTCCGGCTGGCCGGGCCTGATCATGCGTTATTCGAGCCAAGGCCTGCGCAGCAACTGGCAAGCCTCCCTGACGGGCTTGGAGCAGGTCGCGTACACCAAGCACGGCCAGCCCGAGCGGCGACGGCTCGCCAACGGCGATGAAGTTCGTTATCGCTACGACCGAGCGGGACGCCCCATCCTGCAGCTCGAGCAACGGGCCGGAGTGCGACAGGCCACCAGGCTAACATGGCACGGCTCGCAGCTGACCCGCATCGCGCATCCCCATGAAACCGAAGCCCGCCGCTATGACGAACACGGCAGGCTGGTTCAACGCACCGTGCACCGCATGGCCGAGCGGGCCGCCGCGGGCATGATCTACACCGAACGCTTCGAATATGACGCCCGGCATCGCCTGATCGTCCATCATCTGCCCGAAGGCGGATCGCTGCACTATCAATGGGGACCACAAACCCGATTGCTGGGCATCGCCTGGCACGATGCGTCAGGACGACGGCACCCCGTCATCCTGAGCAGGCCTGGGCGGGACGGCTACGAATACGGAAACGGCGCACGCCTGCGCACACGACAAGACCGGCATGGCAACCTGCGGCAACTCGTCCTGTCGGGCAACGCCGGCGTCTTGTGGACCTCAGCGCTCCGGTACGACGCCTGGAACCGGCTGATCCAGGAAACGCATCGCATGCCCGAACTAGCCTGGATCCATCGCTGGCGTTACGCCTACGATGCAAACCATCGCCTGATCGGGGCGGACAGACACGCAGAGGGCGACACGCAACCCGGTCTTGGCGCCGACGACACCCTTTGGTACGCCTGGCATGCCGACGGTTCGCTGGCGGCGGGACGCAGCCGGCGTGACGGCGACGTCCGTTCCGATATCGCGCGGGACGCGTCGGGACTGCCGCACAGGCTGGGCGACCTCCATCTGCAATACAGCCCGTCCCGTCGCCTGCACAGCCTGCACCGCAACGGCCGGCCGCTGGCGCGCTATTACCACAACGCGTTCGGCCAGCGCATCGTCAAGCGCCATGACGGACAGGAAACCCACTACTTCTATCTGGACAACCAGCTCGTGGCGCAACGCGAGCCCGGCCTTTCGCAGGCCCGGGGACGCCCTTTGGTTTCACGGCGCTACATTCACGCCGGCCACGTCCTGGTCGGCCTGATCGACTATCGGAGCGCAGCCCAAGGCGACAGCGGCGATCCCGCGCCCGACGCGGCGAGCGTCCTGCATTACGTGCACGCCGACGCCGTCGGCGCGCCGCGCCTGGTCACCGCTACGGACCAGCGCATCCGCTGGGCGGCCGATTACACTCCCGGCGGCCACGCCCACGCGGTCACCGGCGACCTGACGTTGGACATGCGCCTGCCCGGCCAGGTCGCCGATGCCGAAACGGGCTGGCACGACAACATCCTGCGCCACTACCTTCCCGCATCGGGACAATACCTGGAGCCCGATCCGCTGGGTCCGGTCCCGGGCAACCAGGCGCTGGGCTACGCGCGCCAGCAGCCCAGGCGCTACATCGACCCTTACGGACTACTGCTCTTCGCATTCGACGGCACGCGCCTCAATACCGATACCGAAAGCAATGTCTGGATGCTCGGCCAACTCTATCGCGACGGCCCGGTCTACTATCACTCCGGCCCCGGCACGCCCCTGTACATGAATTGGGACGCCATCACCGCCTGGCGGGCATCGCGGATCCTGGACACGCAATGGCAATGGCTGCTCAATGCCCTGTACCAGGCGCAGGAAGCGCCGCCGGCCCGCAGCGTACCGATCGACATTATCGGATTCTCCCGCGGCGCGGCGCTGGCCCGGCATTTTGGCAATGTGATCGGGCAACACGTGCAAGGAGGACGCTTCACCTATTCGGACGCATTGCGCGGCACGCTGAATATCTGCGTCGATCTCCGGTTCATGGGGCTGTTCGACAGCGTCGCGCAGTTCGGCCTGGGCGGCGTCAGCAACGGCAACTACGACCTGAGCATCGCCTCGGCCTGGCAGTGGGTCGCTCACGCGGTGGCGCTGAACGAACACCGCTGGACGTTTCCCCTGGCCAGCGCCGCCAGCCAGGACAACCCCAATGTCGTCGAAGCGCCCTTCATCGGCGCGCATTCGGATATCGGGGGCGGCGCGTTGGAAGACGAGCGCGAACGGATGGGCGACCTGGCCGACGTCAGCCTGAACTGGATGCTCTGGCAGGCGCGGATGGCCACCGTCGCCTTCGACGATCCGGACCAGGCGCGGCAAACGGTCGCCGCGCCCTTCATCAACGATGCCCGTACGACGCTGATGCGCCAGATCATGAACGGCGACCGGGCGGTCCAGGATGCCACCGGGGCCGCCCGCCACGCCTATCAGAACGACCATCCGACGCTGGGCGGCGAACGCCGCGCAAGCGTGGAAGCGCTCATCGAGCTCAAACGAGATTGGCGAACCACCGACGAGCAGGCGATCGGCACCGTGGATATGGAAGGTTACAGAAAGTGGCTGGAAGACGAACTGGGATGGGAAAATGCCCCCGTCTGATATGATTTAGGGCTATGCAAAGCGGTCGCGCCGCAGCTTTGCGCCGCCATCGGGCCAACATCGCGCGCTCACACGCTCATTTCCACCCATAACGTAGCTTCCTATGCTTATCGAGCAACAACAACAGCTCATTTCGCTTTTGCAAAAAGCGGTGACGGAAATCGTTCCGGATGCCGCGCCCACCATTCTGCTCGAACGGCCCAAGGTCGCGGCGCATGGCGACATTGCCAGTAATATCGCCATGCAATTGGCCAAGCCCGCCAGGCGCAATCCGCGCGAACTGGCGCAACAAATCATAGACCGGCTCCTGGCGCAACCCGCCGTCGACGCCTTGATTTCGACGGCGGAAGTCGCCGGCCCCGGATTCATCAATTTCCGCCTGGCGACGTCCGCCCGCCAAGCGGTGCTGAGCGCCATCGCCCGACAAAGCGGCCGTTTCGGCCACAAAACGCCGACGCGGGAAAAAATCCTGGTCGAGTTCGTATCCGCCAATCCCACAGGCCCCTTGCACGTGGGCCATGCGCGCCAGGCCGCCCTGGGCGACGCCATCTGCCGGCTGTACAGCGCCCAGGGCTATGACGTTACCCGCGAGTTCTATTACAACGATGCGGGCAACCAGATCAACAACCTAGCCATCAGCGTACAAGCCAGGGCGCGCGGCCTGGCCCCCGACCATCCGGATTTTCCGGCCGATGGCTACAAAGGCGACTACATCGCCGACATCGCGCGGGATTATCTGGCGCTCGCCGTCGTCCAGCCCGCCGACGGCGATAGCGTCGCCGCCAGCGGCGACGCCGGCGATCTGGACGCCATCCGCGCGTTCGCCGTCGCTTACTTGCGTCGCGAACAGGATCTGGACCTGCAGGCCTTCGACCTGAAATTCGATAATTTCTATCTGGAAAGCTCGCTCTACACCAGCGGACGCGTCGAGAAGACCGTGCAGGCGCTGATCGACGCGGGTCATACCTACGAGCGCGACGGCGCCTTGTGGCTGCGCACGACCGAGCTCGGCACCGGCGACGACAAAGACCGCGTCATGCGCAAGTCCGAAGGCGGCTATACGTATTTCGTTCCCGACGTCGCCTACCATCTGGCCAAGTGGGAACGGGGCTTTCACCACGCCATCAATATCCAGGGCACGGACCACCACGGCACGGTCGCCCGGGTCAGGGCCGGCCTGCAAGGACTGAACGTCGGCATACCCAAGACCTTCCCCAGCTATATCCTGCACAACATGGTCAAGGTCGTGCGCAACGGTGTCGAGGTCAAGATATCCAAGCGCGCCGGTAGCTACGTCACCCTGCGAGACCTGATCGACTGGGTGGGCCGCGACGCGGTGCGCTACTTCCTGATCCAGCGCCGGGCGGATTCCGAATTCGTGTTTGACATCGACCTGGCCTTGTCCAAAAGCGAAGAGAACCCCGTCTATTACATTCAATACGCCCATGCGCGCATCCATTCGATGCTGGCGCAATCGTCCGAGCTGGCGGCGCAGATCCCGCAGGCCGACATCACCCGGCTCGTCGCCCCCACCGAATTCGCGCTCATGCAACGCTTGTCGGAATTTCCCGGCACCCTGGAGCTGGCCGCGCAAGAACTCGCCCCCCATCACCTGGCCTTCTGGCTACGCGATTGCGCCGCCGACTTCCATGCCTGGTACAACGCCGAACGCGTGTTGATCGACGATACCGAGCTCAAGCTCGCCCGTTTACGGCTGGCCCAGGCGACGGCCAACGTCATCGCCAACGGCCTGGCCCTGCTCGGGGTATCCGCCCCTGAAAGGATGTAACGCTCACTATGGCCCGTACTCGTCGCAAAACTTCTTCCGGAGGCAACACCTGGTTCGGCGTGCTTGCCGGCCTTATCCTGGGTTTGGGCGCGGCCGTGGTCGTTGCGCTGTTCGTCACGCAAGTACCCATGCCGTTCGTGGACAAGGCAAGCCGCGAGCAGCCCACTACGCTGTTGCCGGACCTGCGCGATGCGCCGGATCCGAATTTCGGCTTGTCGGGCAAGCCCGGCACGGGCGACACGCCATTGGGGCCCGTGGACGGCGCGTTCACCCCCATTCCGGGGCTGGAGTCCGTGCCCGGCGCCCCCAAGCCGCCTACGCCGGCGCCCAATACGCCCGATGATCTCGGCAATCTCATTGCCAGCCTGGACAAGGAGCCGAGCGCGCCCGCCGCGGAACAGCCGCCGTCCGCAGCGGCCAAGCCTGCTCCCGCCCCGGCCCCCAAGCCGACCGCCAACGCCGATACCGTCTACTTCCTGCAAGCCGGGGCGTTCCGGTCCGAAAAAGACGCCGACAGTGTCAAGGCGCGGATATTGCTGCTGGGGCTTCCCGCGCAGGTCCAGAAAGCGCAGATCAACGGCTCGACGATACATCGCGTGCGCGTGGGCCCCTTCAACGGCATAGACGAGATGAATCGATCGCGCGCCAAGCTGGGGGAAGAAAAGATCGAGTCCTCAGTGGTGCGTCAATAGCGCGGAACCTTCTTGCGCATAATAGAGTCTAATAAACGCTTGCTGTTTTTTTAATATGGGAAATCATTCATGCTGCTGAAGAAAATCTTATCGCGCGCCGCGGCCGCCTTCACCCTGGGCGCGGGCATCATGCTGATGCCGGTTGCGCATGCGCAAAACGGCTATGTCGCCGTGACCCCCGCTCAGCCATCGGACACCACCGGCAAGATCGAAGTCCTCGAATTCTTCGCATATTCGTGCATCCACTGCAAAACCCTCGAGCCGATCATGCAGGAATGGAAAAAGACCTTGCCGCCTGACGTCGTCGTGCGCGCCGTGCCCGTTGCGTTCAATGCCAGCATGGCCGACTTGCAAAAACTGTATTATTCCCTCGAAGCCCTGAACCGCCTGGATCTGCACGAGGCGGCGTTCAAGGCCATCCACGAAGAACGCAAGCGCATCTTCACCGCCAAGGCGATCACGGACTGGGTCGTGGAACAAGGGGTCGACCGCAAGGCTTTTGAGGACGTCTTCAACTCGTTCGGCACGCAATCGAAAATCAACCGCGCCAACGAGCTGGCAAAAGTCTATGACATCGACGGCACGCCGTCCGTTGCCGTCGGCGGACGATACCTGACCTCGCCCAGCCTGGCCGGCGGCTACCAGCAGACCGCCGCGCAAGCGTCGAAACTGATCGAGATGGTCAGGAAGAACTGAGGCCCTGGCCGCACCCGACCACAGCCGTACTGGCGCCCGGCGCCCCCCAACGACACCCCGAAGACCGGATTTCCGTCCAGCATCGGGGTGTCGCCGCATTAAAGCGTGGCCATGACGTCCTGAATGGAAAGAGTGCGGTCGAAACCCAGGTTCTCAAGAGTGCGGCCATGCTGGACATAATCCGTTTCGTTGATGGCGCCAGTGATCGCAAGCAACGCGTCCAGCATCGGGGTGGGTACGCCCAAGCGGCGGCCAACCGAGCTCATGAACGCCCCATTACATAGCGAATCTTCCGTGTAATATCGATGCGAGGTCCGATCGGGACCCTCCAGCGCATGAAAATGCTGCAAATAAGGATGCCGTTCGTAGTTCATCACATCCTCCATCAAGCCGACGGGGCTGGGCGCGGCCTGATAGCCCAACGACGTCACGATGGCGCTCCTTTCCCGTTCCAGCTTTTCCGCGCATCTCAGGACGGCTTCTCCGATACCCGCCTCATAGATCCTGAAACCAGGGCCTTGCTTCTCCACCGCGCTGGCGGAAAGCACCGCCGCAGGCAAATGCACGACAAAATTGGTCGAATTCAACGCACAGTCGAAAGCATCCTTGCCACCGATGCAATCCACGATGCCTGCCAGGGCCGCAACCGCATTGCCGGTCTCCTTGCCGGGATAGGAGGCGATCGTCTTCGTGGCAAGCGGGAACGCAATCACCGCCGTTGCATTCCCCACGATACGGCACGGGAACAGATTTCCCTGCATGACCGAGATCGTCACCCCCTCGCCCACACCGAATTCGTCAAAAACACGGCGAAAGACGAAGCAGCCCAGATTACCGGGGCATATCACGATATGTTGCCCGCTTTTGACGTAGGGCACGATC
This sequence comes from uncultured Burkholderiaceae bacterium, assembly GCA_964551305.1. Classification (GTDB taxonomy): domain Bacteria; phylum Pseudomonadota; class Gammaproteobacteria; order Burkholderiales; family Burkholderiaceae_B; genus JBAZDC01. The sequence goes on along the minus strand of CAZKBT010000004.1, from coordinate 71,994 downwards.
TCCATGGCGACCTCTTCGTGGCGATGCGCCACGACGTGCACGAGCACGACGTCGGCGTCCGCCAAAGCCTCGCCGGGTCCTCGGGCAACGCGCACCGGGCCGAAACCCTCGACACAGCCGGCAAGCTGTACGCCGCCGCGGCTTTCGATCTCCCGCAAATTCGACGCGCTCCGTCCGCCATCGTAAAGCGTGGCGCGAAATCCCTTCATACCGAAGTATCCCGCGGCGGCGATTCCCGTGCTGCCCGCTCCTATGAATGTCAGGTTTTTCATCCGCGACCGGCCCCGATGGTGGTATAGGGAATCATTTCCGTCATGTCCTGCACCGATTCCAACCGGTTAAAAACAAAATCGACCAGCGCATCGCGGCGATCCTCGGCCAGCACGTCACGGGTTTGCAAATGAAAGTTGTCGATACATTCCTGGTCCGTGAAAGGATTCGAGGGGTGTCCTTTGGGATAATCCAGGCTTTCCTGGTAGTGCGAGCCGTCTTTCATGATTATCTTCATCTGATAGGTCAGGTATCCGCCGTTCTGGAACGAGACGAAATGGTGATAGTGGCTGACGTCCGTCTCGCCTATGCCCACGACACGCGATGCCAGCTGAAGGATCTCCGGGTCGGTAAGGTACTTTTCATCCAGCCAGGCCACCCCCATGGCAGGCCCCTTGAGGTACATCGCCAGGCAAAAAGGAATGCTGAATTGGGCCTTGACCAGCGATGCGTAGCCTTCTTTCGGAGTAGGCTCGCTGCGGCGCGGAATGTAGGGGGAAACTTCGATCCTTTCGATGTCGTCCGGGTCGAATCGATGTTTTTTGTATAACCCGTCCAATAAGTCCATGGGGGATTGGATCCACATGTTCACGGGCCAGTTCTTGATCATGAGCTCCATGATCAGATACCGTTGCCCCAGTTCCTTGTCGAACCAGCTCCAATCACACTGGTCGGACGTACCCACGTAGTAGCCGCTGCTTCCTTCCAGCGCTTCGGTCAGCGTGGTGATGCCCCGCTCGGTGATCCAGGCGCATTCGATGGCGTTCTTGGCCGTCAATCCCCATGTGTAATGGTAGAAATCACTAAATGAAGCATGCAGATAATCCAAGGCGTTGGGCGTCATGACGGCGGCGGCGCCGAATAATTGCTGCATTTTTTCGCCTTTGAATCCCATCAGCTTGCCGGCTACGGTCGCCGAGGCAAAAATTTGCCAACAATGCAGTCCCCATCCGGATAAAAATCGCTCCAAAGATGGGTTGATGGCCATGGCGATACGTTGATAGACCTCGAAGCCGCCGACGATCGCAGTCAACAGCTCTTTGCCGCTCTTGCGATAAGCCTGAGAAACGGCGATGCCGGTCGGCACCAGGCCGGCGGAAGGATGCCCGGTCCAAGAGCAGTCTTCCCAATCCAGCAAATCCGCCAGCACGCCGTTCGCAAACGCGGCGTTCTGCAAGGAAACCAGGGAACCGTCGCCCAGAATGGAGGCATTGATCCCGCCCGTCCCCATGTCCTTGGCCAAGGCGATGGAGTCCTGCGCCATTTTCGAATGGAAGCAGGCCAGGGAAGCGCCTATCGTATGCAGGATGACTTGCTTGGCGCGGCTTACCACGGGGTCGGGAATGTCTTCGTAGCGAAGCTGTTCCAGGTAGCGAGCCAGAATGCGGGTATAGGGTTTTCGGGGTTCAGTCACGTACATGCTCCGGCATGATTGAAGGGCGCGGCTAGTGCACCCGAATGGAGTACTCTTTCGTCAGGCGCTCATACAGCGCGTTGTCTTCGGTGATGCGGCGCCGGAAATCTTCGGGCGTGCCGCCCAAAGGCTCTATCCCCATGTTCAACAATCGCGCGCTGACATCGGGAAGCTTGATGATGTCGTTCAGGTGCCTATTCAGCGTCGATACGATATGCTCGGGCAAGCCGGCCGGCCCTAGCAAGCCCTGCCATGCATCCAAGGTGATGTCATACCCCTCTTCCCGCAATGTCGGCACCGAAGGCATGGCTTTTATGCGTTCGGGCGACGACGTTGCAAGCGCGATCAGCCGGCCGGACTGGATATGCTGCATCGCGGCCCCTGACGTCACCCAGCCCACGGTGAATTGGTTCCCGAGCGCATCGTTGATGACCGGCGCCGTGCCGCGATAGGGTATGTGCGTCAGCGCCATGCCAGCCGCACGATTCAGCATTTCGCCGACCACTTGCATCGTGGTGCCCGCGCCAGGCGTCGCAAAAGTCAGACTGGGATCCTTTTTGGCCGCTTCGACCAATTGCGCCACCGTTTTTATGCCGCTTTCCGGATTGGCGATCATGACCAGCGGAATCACGTCGTCCTGAATGACGGGACTGAAATCCGTTACCGGATCGAACGACTGATTGGGGCTTACCTGATAGACGTGCTGCGTGATGACCAGCGGATTGGGCGCAAAGGCCAGCGTGTAGCCATCGGGCTTGGCCCGCGCCACGTAGGAATGACCCAATACGCCCGCCGCTCCCGGCTTGTTCTGCACGACCACGGGCTGGCCAAGGAGAGTGGAAAGCTTCTCGGCATAAATGCGAGCCACCACGTCGGTATCCCCGCCCGCGGGAAACGCCACTACCAAGGTGATGGGCTTGGCGGGCCAGCTTTGGGCATGAACCCCATGCGCGAAGCCCGCTAACGATAAGGCAGCCAACCCACTGATGAAGGCGCGGCGATTGGAATTCATGTTGGTTTTCCTTCGAAAATGGCGCAAGTTGGTAAATAGGCCGGATGCGGTCCATGCATCCTTATTCATTTATTAGTATATTACTAGTATCTTAGTAAAGTAACGGTATGATATGCCGACTGTCGTAAAGATTCTTTACGTGTTTACCCGTATATCCGCCGTTCTGGAGGCGGCACATTTGCTTCAGGTGAGTAATACATGTCCGTTGATGATTCGCCCCGCATCGATCCTGTGGCATATGCGTATGAAGGAAAAGACGACCCCCTGCTGATGCTGGCGTCCAAAGACGCGCGTCCGCCCACGCAGGCTGACCGCGCCTACCAGGCACTGGAAGCGCTCTACGCAAGCGGCAGCCTGGCGGGAGGATCGCTGGTATCGGAATCGGAACTGGCCAAGCTCATTGCGCTAGGGCGGACACCCGTCAGGGAAGCCATCAAACGCATGGAAATCGACGGCTTGCTGATTCCCATACACCGCAAGGGTTTCGTCGTTCGCGAAATCAGCATCCGGGAATACATGTATCTTCTGGAAGTAAGAGAACCGGTCGAAACGGCGTTATTCCGGGCGGCGGCCGTACGGGCGGCGGACCATCACCGAGAGCGCTTGCACGAGTGCGCGGGCATGTTCCTCATTGCGCGCCGGGATCGCAATCGTACTCTCGTGCTAAGAGCCGACTATGAGTACAAGCTGGTATGCTTGGATGCGGCGGCCAATCCGTTCATGCAAAACCAGTTGCGTTCCCTGCAGGCATTGGCCAGGCGCTTCTGGAACGCGCACACGTCGTATGAAAAGCGCGCCTATGCGATGGATGAGGTCACCGGCTTTCATTTGCGCATCATCGAGGCGCTCATCAGCGCCGACCACGTGGCGGCGGAAAATAACACGCATACATTTTTCAGCTTTTTGCGGGAATTCGCCGCGGGGCTGGCCGCACAGCAAGTGCAAATCTAGAACTACCGGCACAAATACAAGGCTTGGCTCCTGTTTCGCACAACCCCCTAATGCGCGGCCGGTCGCTCCAAGACCTTGAACGCAGCCCGTTCATTATTACAATAGAGAAGCATTTGCATTTACTGGAGCTGCAATGAGTATGCCAGACAGTCCCCCCGCCACACCGCCCGCCCAGACCGCATTCAGCCTGACGCCTTTGCTGATCGTCAATATCGCCTGCACCATGGCGATGATGGCTTTCGTGTCCTTGATCGGCCCGATTTCCCGCGTCGTCGGGCTGTTGCCCTGGCAGGCCGGCGCATCCATCACTATCGGCGGCGTGCTGTGGATAATACTGTCGCGCTTTTGGGGACTGGCCAGCGACAGGCACGGGCGCCGCGCCGTCATGCTGTCGGGTATCGCGGGTTTCACCGTTTCGTACTGGGCCATGTGCGCCTTCATCGATTGGTCGATGAAGGCGCTGCCGTCGACCATGCTGGTCTTCGCGGGTCTTATCGTCACGAGAACCGCGGTCGGCGCATTCTTCGGCGCGATTCCGACCACGGCGCAAGCCTTGATCGCCGACAACATCGCCCCCCAAAACCGCACGAAGGCCATGGCGGCGCTCGGCGCCGCCAACGCCATAGGGCTGGTGGTCGGGCCGGCGGCCGCGTCGCTGCTGGCCCAAAGCAGCCTGAGCCTGCCTTTGTATGCCACGGCCGTCCTGCCGCTGATCGCCCTCTTGGCGCTTTGGATCGGGCTGCCGCATCAAGCCCCTAAGGCCACCGGCAAGAAACAGCCGATGAAGGCCACTGATCCGCGGCTGCGCCGCGCCGCCGCCGTCGCATTCACGGCCATGTGCGGCGTCAACGCCGCCCAGATCACGGTCGGCTTTTTCGCGCTGGATCGATTCGGCACGGAACCCGCTCAGGCCGCCCATATCGCGGGCATGGCGCTGACGGTGGTGGGCATCGCCCTGGCGCTGTCCCAGGCCGTGGTCCGCAAATTGAGCTGGCCGCCCGCCAAGCTGATCCGCGTCGGCGCCGTTGTCGCCGCGTTCGGCTTCGCCCTTGCGGCCGCGGCTTGGGCCGCGCCCGTGCTGTGGGCCGGCTACTTCGTTATCGCCGCAGGCATGGGATTCGTATTCCCAGCCTTTCCGGCACTGGCGGCCAACTCGGTCGAGCCGCACGAGCAAGGCGCGGCGGCGGGCACGATCGGCGCCGCGCAAGGATTTGGCATCGTGGTAGGACCGCTCGCCGCCACAGCCATCTACGCCCTGTCGCCCAGCGCCCCGTACGTCGCCGCCAGCTTGTCGCTCATCTTCCTGGCGTTCTGGCGCAAGCGCCGCTCAGAGCAGCCACTCGATGGGCAGCCATGACAGGAAGACGACCCAGGCCCGTTTGTACCACCGCGTGCCCGGCTCCGCCGCATGCCGGATAAGGCTGCCGCCCCGCGTTTCCAGCCAATACAACGAGCCGTCCTCGTCCAGGCGGACCTCGTAAGAACTGGCGGGGATTTCAGTGAAGAATGCCTCGTCCATCTGCGCGGCAAGCACGGGGCTGTCGATGACGAAGCCCAACTCGGTATTCAAATGCGCCGACCGCGGATCGAAATTGAAGGAGCCCACGAAGATCCGCTCAAGGTCGACGGAGAACGTCTTGGCATGCAGGCTGGACCCCGAACTGCCGAACGGACCGGCTCCGGTCCGATTCCTGTCGGCATCGGATGATGCGCGCCGCATTTCATACAGTTTGATGCCCGCTTTCAGCAGATCTTCGCGGCGCTTGGCATAGCCGGCGTGGACCGCCGAAACGTCCGTGGCCTCCAGGGAATTGGTCAGGACCTTGATTTGGATGCCGGCCCGCGCCCACGCGGACAAGAGTTCGACGCCCGCCTCTCCGGGCACGAAATACGGGGATATCAAATCGACCTGGCGCTCGGGCTCGCCCAATATCGATTGCAAGCCATAGGTCAACAGGCTCTCGCGGGGCAAATCGCCCAACCCCTTCGCCGGATCATCGCTGACCATTTTCGCGCGGGCCCACTGCATCGGCAAATCGCCTTCGAACATGTTCTGGACCAGTCGCGATTCCCGCAGAGCGCGCAAATACTTGGCCGCGGCGGGCTGCGCCTCGGATGCCAACGCAAGCATGGAGACGTCGGACAGGCCTTCCGGATGGCCAAGCTTCAGAACGCGCTCGACCGGATAGGACGAATCGCTGCGCCAATAGGCATCGAAGTCCGCCGACGCATCGCGCACGACGGGTCCCACGGCCAGCACGTCCAGATCCGTAAACAGCACGTCTTGCGTAGCGCCGAAATATTCATCGCCAACATTGCGGCCTCCTATGATGGTCGCTTGATTGTCGGCGATGAACGACTTGTTGTGCATGCGACGGTTGAGACGGGAAAAATCGGTCGCGAAGCCGGCCCAGCGAGGCCAGCGTAGAACGAAGGGGTTGAAAAGCCGCACCTCGATGTTGGGGTGCGAGTCCAGCGCGGCCAGGACGGGATCCAGTCCCGAAGTATTGTTATCGTCCAGCAACAGCCGAACGCGCACGCCGCGGTCCGCCGCCTTGTGCAAGGCCTCGAACATCAGCGTGCCGGTTATGTCATTGCGCCAGATGTAGTACTGCACGTCCAGCGTGCGCTCGGCCGCCGCCGCCAACAGTATGCGGGCGGCAAAGGCGTCATGCGGATCGGCCAGGGCGTGAATGCCCGACAGTTCCGGATGCGCGTATTCCAAGGGGGCGAGGGAGCGCCCCAGCTGCGTGGCGCGCCCCTCGGACTCGGCCAGGGCCACCGTGTCGGTGCGTCCGGCCAAGCTGGGCAAGGCGGGCCGCATGGCCATGACGAGCAGGCCCAAGGCCAGCGCGCCTGCGACGAGAAAAAATATTGCCTTGGCCAGATCAGACCTCCGATAATCAGCCCGTCGCCGCGCACCCACGCGCTCGGGCGGCATGCCGCGCTGCGGCCGGGCCAGGACAATCCACAGCCGCCGTTATCGCAATGATAATGGAGATGGCACAAGACTATGTTGCGCCCTCAGATCCAAGCTACTTGCTTCCAACAAAAACAAATTGCGTCTAAATGATTGCATAACGAACACTTTGTCATTACGATAGCCCGGGCGGCGTTTTTCGCCACCCCATTTCCACCATTCGGCATGTCATCGACCGGATGGCGTTCCGTTCGCCACGCTCATGCCACCAAGGAAAAACATGCCGGTATTCCACTTCCCAAGCCTGACCCGACTGCATCGCCGCCTCGGCGCCGCCGGACTCGCCATAGGCATGGCGATATCCATGAATGGCGCTTACGGACAAGCCAAACGCCTTCCTTCCATTGCCGACCCCGATGCCGCCGCGCTTACCGATCGCGCCGAAAAAGACTTGGCCCATGCCATCGAAGCGGACTCCGCCCTGTTCGACTCGGGCCTCGGAACGTCTTGCCCGCTCGGGCATGAAGACATCGTTCGCGCAACCCTGGGCCCCCTGGCTTACGCCAGAATGGCGCAACAGCTGAAAGCCGAGCCGCCTCCCGAAATCTCCCGGCTGACCGTGCTGTCCGGAACATGCCCCCTGAACGCAATCTTCAACGGTCCGGTGGAATACATAACGGAAACAGGCACGCGCTTTGCAACGGACTCCCTGGTCATCACCACGGAAACGAAACAGCGCGTCGCAGGAGTGTTCGTCAACGGCAACCCCATCGGCGACCACGTCACACATCGCCGGCTTTTGAGCACCACGTTCAATCGCCTAGGTTCCGGCGAGCTCATCGAAGTAAAAACCGGGCACCCCAACCGCCCGGTCCATTCCGTCGCCTATGAGTCTCGGGATAGCGATTCCAGGCCTACCCGCCCGACCGTCACGTTCTCCTGGATAGACGGACCGACCATGCGCACCATGACGATCATCGCCCGGACGCTCGACGGCGACCGTACCGTCAGCGACATGTACCAGGACGACAAACTCGCCAGCCGTACGCGATTCAAGAACCATCAACTGCATGGCTGGAATGAAAACTTCCTGCCCGAGCTCGTCAAATTGGGCATGGGCAAGCAGTGCTACCAGAACGGGCAAGAGATCAAAGCCGTCGACTGCCCCGACACGTGATCGTCACACACGTTGCCATTACGCCCGACTGGGATATCACCGATGCGCAAGCCCAAACTCGCCGCCCTGCTCCTGATCACCTCCAGCCTTGGCGCATGCGCCACCTATGATCCCTACGCCCATTACACGCCTGACGAACGCGCCAAACTGATGGCGGATCTGGAGGCGCGCAGCCAACGACAGGCCCAGAACCGCGAGCAGCTTCGACAAGGCGACACCCTGACCTCTGAAACGGTCGCCTATCGCATACGAAACGGGGATACGACGCCGGTCGAAGGCATCATGAGCAGAGGCGAGGATGTATTCGAGGGCCGCTGGAAGATCCACGACGATCCCTACACGCGCGCCAAGCGCTATACCTACGATAAAGGCCACTATCAATCCAACGCCCACTTCGGCCTGGCATTGGCGCATAATGGTCTGTATCGTGGAGATTTCCTGTATTTTCAGGATCCGCCGGTTCAGGGCGGGATATCCACGGGCACCTTTGTCATGATCGGTTCCTTCACACGTCACGACGGCGTCCAGGACACGGGCATCTACGTGGCGGAAAAAAGCTACCCAGCAACACCGTTGGCTTTCACCAAGGCGACCCCGGCCTACCTGGAACGCATCGAAAAGCGCTACCAGCGACAAGTGGCGAATTATCGCGAAGAGCAACTACGGCTGGCCCGGGAAGCGCGGGAATCCGAAGAATCGATGTTCAATTTCGGACAACTTCTTGCATTGGGGCTGGGCGGCCTCATGCTGGCGTCCGCCGATATACCCGGAGCGGATCGCATGGACATCGGCACGGCCCTCTTCAAAGACGTCATGAGCCAGGGACAAACCAACGCCCTGGCCGACCTGGCGCGCGAAAAGTCCGGCAGCTATGCAACCAGTGTCGCCGCCGGCGCCCACGGCCGACCCGCCGCCCATCGCTCCGGACCGGCAGCCAATCCGGGCAAGACCACCTCATACAGCTTTACCTGCCCGAGCGGCCAGTCGTCGACCGTGTCGATCAGCTATAGGTCCGCCTCGTGCCTGGCGGCCAAGCAGGAAATGACCCGCATCTACGCCTGCAATCTAGTGGACGATTTCAGCAAAATCCCAGGGTTGTGCAGCAGCGCCTGCGGCACGCCGCAGTGTACGGATTGAAAGGAACTCGATGACAAGAACAAAACGTTCATGCGGCCGCCTCCGCTACGCGCCGCTAGCCGTTGCCTGCGGCCTGCTTGGCGGCTGCAAAACGCTGGAAGCCGTTCATCCCGTTTTCCGCGCGTCGCCCTCTACCGCCGCGCAGGCTTCGGCCGCCCAAGCTGCTCCCGCGCCCGCCGTTGTGCCGCCCGCCGCCACCCGGACGGCGAATCGACATGCTCCGGGCAGCCTGCATTTCATAATCGAGGATACGGGCTGGGGCGATTACCACGGCTGGCGAATCCAGATACTGAGTGCGAAAATCAACAAAGGCTTCAAGCCGCTGGTGTCATCGCCGATGCAAGGGGGCGAGCATATGCGGATCGACCTGTGGCCCGACCAGTATCATGTACAGGTCACAGTCCAGAACAATCTCGTTTATGACGGCTTGGTGGAAATCAAGGCCGACCTGCCCACCGTCGTGCAAGTGCGCATTTCGATGCTCCGCAATTCGGTCGACATTCTGGATGGCGCGGCGTCCGAGCAGGCGGCGCAATCGTCGTCTCCGACACGGCAACTGCATGTCCGGCAAACTTTCGATCCCCTGCCCGTCATGCTGATACCCGGCATCGACGCGCGGTACGACGGCCCGCGCGAGAATAATGCTCCCGTCGGCAAAGGCCGCCTGACGCTGCATAAGAACGACGAAAGAATCGCGGTCGTGGAAGAGGCCGTCGTTCAGGAAGACGGCAAGCTGACCGGCAAGCCGTCTTTCGACGATGGACGTCAGATCGAAAATTACGACATCGCCGACGGAGACGTCCCTTCCGACGCCGTCACGCGATACAAAGACGGACGCGAGTTCCGCGGCGCCTATGAAAGCCTAAGTCCGAAAGACGGGGTGATGACCTATCCGGATGGACGGCGCTGGACAGGTTCCTTCAACGACGATGCGCCGCAAGGCGCCGGCGCCTTGGGCATGGAAGACGGCACCATTGTCGAAGGCGTGCCCGGCATGGACCCATCGGTGTTCGACGGCAGCTATGACTGCGTATCGCCGAAAGGGCGAAAAGCATCCTGCCACTACTTCGAAGGCAAACAGGTCAAATCCGAGGCCGAGTACAAAAAGATGGTCGGCTGGCGCAGCGACACCTTGGCCGATGCCGTAAAGCAAGTCGAAGAGCTCGCGGCCGCCACAGCGGCGAACGAGCAAGCGGCTCGGCAAGCCGGTCCAGCCGCCCCCGTGCCGCCTCCCGTGGCGCCGGCGACCGCGACTGCGCCGATCGACGGATGCTCGGCCTTGAACGGCCAGTTCGCCACCTCGACCAACCTGAGCAAAATCCGTTTCGACGGCAATGGGCGCGGCTATTTCTGGCAAGCGACCTATGGCGGGTCGACCCGTTATTTCTTCGAGGTGAACTTCGCCTATCAAGGATCTCGCGACAGCGTGCAGTTCACGTATGATCAAGCCGTATACAAAGATGCGGGAGGCCAGGTCATCCGGCGCCAGTCCATGCCCGGCGGCAGCTCGGCCTGCTCATTCAACGGACGAGTCCTGAACATCGGCGGCACCGAATACCTCAAGCAATGACCGGCAAGCCGGGAAAACCTGGAACCTTCCCCGCGTCCCGCCGCCATGCGCGACGGCGCCTAGATGTTCGCCTTGTCCAGGGCTTGCCCGATATCGGCGATCAGGTCGTCGACCGACTCCAGGCCGACGTGCAGGCGCACGACGGCATGCCCCTGCCGATCCCAGTACCCATGGGAGGCCAAGGCGTCGTGATCGACCAGCTGCACCAGGCTCTCGAATCCGCCCCAGGAAAAACCGATGCCGAACAAGGCCAGGCTGTCGACGAAGCGACGCGCGGCCGCATCGTCCAGCTTCAGCGCGACCGACAGCATCCCATTCGATCCGGTGCAGTCGCGTTGCCACAAGGCATGGCCGGGATCGGCCGGGAAAGCGGGATGGTAAATGCGCTCAGTCTCGGGCCGCGACGCGAGGAATTCGCAGACCGCCAACGCATTCCGAGCGCTGCGCTCCATCCTGACCGGCAAAGTGCGCACGCCGCGCAACGCCAGCCACGCATCGTCGGCGCTGACGGTATAGCCCATGGCATAGCTCGTATCGCTGATGCGCTTGGTCAGCCCGGCATCCTTGGCGACGACCGCGCCCAGCATCACATCGGAATGGCCGCCGACGTATTTGGTGCCCGCCACGACGGACACGTCGGCGCCCAACGCCATGGGCTGATAGATATAGCCCGCGCCCCACGTGTTGTCCACGACCAGGATCAGGCCATGCTTGCGCGAGAACTCGGCCAGCGCCGGCACATCCAACATTTCGAACAGCAAGGATCCCGGCGATTCGATGTACAAGACCTTGGTGTTCGGTCGAACCTGTTTTTCCAGCTCGTCGACGGCACCCCTGCAATAGCTGGTTTGGATGCCCATGCGACGCAGGACCGTGCGGTCCAGGTAGCGCACGGGGCCATATGCCGAGTCGGTGACGAGCACGTGATCCTTGCTGTCGAGCAAGGCCAGCAAGGTCAGCGTAATAGCCGCCAGGCCGGACGACGCCAGAAATGCGCGGTCGCCGCCTTCCAGATCGCAGAAGACCTGTTCCAGCGCCGCATGGGTATCCAGGCCGACCCGCCCGTAGGTCACCGCTCTTTCGCCTCGCGCCTTGGCGGCCTGGGCCTTGTCCAACGCGTCGAGATTCTTGAAACGAACCGTGCTGGTACGCATCGACGGCAAGGCCACGGGCGCCGCCCCGGTCTCCGGATCGAAACGGGCGGTGCCCATGTGTTGCAGACGCGTCTGTAGCTGGTGCTTGGTGGTATCGGCCATGGCGGTTCAAGGAATCGGTAAGAAAATCGGAACCGCTACATTATCGCACCTTGGGGTGCATGACACCGCGCGTCAAAATAGGATTAGACTAGGCCGACATATGCTCACCCTCGACATCGCCTTATCGTTCTTCGGCATCGCCGTGCTGCTCGCGCTATCTCCCGGGCCGGACAATCTTTTCGTGCTGATGCAATCCGCCATGTGGGGCCGGTCTTCGGGCATGGCCGTCGTGCTGGGGCTGTGCACCGGATTGATCGCGCACACCGCCGCGGTCGCCGTCGGCCTGGCCGCCGTTCTTGCGGCCTCTTCAAGCGCTTTCACGATCGTGAAGCTGCTGGGCGCGGCCTATCTGCTGTACCTGGCCTGGGGCGCCTTTCGCGCGCCCGCCATGGGCACCGCCGCGCCGCGCACTACGCCCAGGCTGAGCAGAACGTCCCTGTATCGCCGGGGCATCATCATGAACATCACTAACCCCAAAGTCTCGCTGTTCTTCCTGGCATTCCTGCCCCAGTTCACGTCCGCGCTTCGGGGCTCGGTCGCCCTGCAGATCGTCAGCCTGGGCGCCCTGTTCATGTTGGCCACCCTGCTGACGTTCGGCGTCATCGCGCTGTTTTCAGGCCTGGCGGGCGAACGAATCCAGCGCTCGGCCCGCGTGCAACGCTGGCTCAACCGCCTGGCGGGCGCCGTCTTCGTGGGCCTGGCGATACGCCTGGGCTTTACCAGCCGCTAGCGCGCCGCCCCCGGCGCATTGCCGTCAACCGCGGCGAACGAATCGATACACGCCGTCGTCGCCCATCCGACGGGCAAGCTTGCCTTCGAAATACAAGGCATGCAAATGGGCCAGCGCCTCGCCCATGGCGAACGTCATCTGATGTGCGTCCAGTTCACGCCGGAAAAGAACCGGCAGGATGTCGAACGCGCAGCGCGGCTCGTCGCAGGCATCGAGCAAGGCCTGCAGCCGTTCGGCATGATGCGCGTGCTGTTGGGCGATACGTTCGTGCAAGCCGCGGAATGGACGGCCATGCGACGGCAGCACCAGCGCCGTTTCCGGCACGTCCTCATATTCATCCAGCGATTTCAAATACAAAGGCAGCGGGTTGGCCTCGGGCTCGTGATCGAACACGCTGACGTTGGTGGAAATGCGCGGCAGCACCATATCCCCCGAAATCAGCACGTCCATCTCGGCGCAATACAGCGAGGCATGCTCGGGCGCATGTCCATAACCCACGATGACGCGCCAGGACCGCCCGCCGACGAAGACTTCATCGCCATGCATGATGCGCCGGAAGCTCTTGGGCACGTCGGGCACCATATTCGGATAATAGTCGGTGCGCTGGCGGATTTTTTGCTGCGCGTCGGGATCGAGCAGCCCATGGCGGGCGAAATGATCGGCCGCCGATACGCCGTTCGGCCCGCCCGCGGCCTGTCCGTTCCCCGCGCGGCGCGACCACAGCCTGGCGGTCACGTAGTCCGTCATGGTCATCCACAAGGGCGCATTCCAGCGCTCGCACAGCCAATGCGCCAGGCCGATGTGATCCGGATGCATGTGAGTCACGATGATCCGCACGATGGGCAGGCCGTCCAGCCCTTGCTCGAAGACCTTCTCCCAATGAGCGCGCAGCTCCGGGCGGTCGATGCCGCAATCCACCACGGTCCAGCCTTCGCGGCCGTCCACGTTGTCCCGCAACAGCCAGACATGGATATGATCCAGGGCGAAGGGCAATGGCAGACGCAACCATCGCACGTCGTCGGCCACCTCCAGCGCCTGTCCGACTTCAGGCACTTGTTCCCCAAACGGGTAGCTCAATTTTCGTTCATTCGGATTCACGGTCTCTGATCTCCAGCGTGGTGTATTGCGTTATCGCCATATTATGGCATCATAGTTTACGTTAACGTAAACTGCCAGTTTCTCCGCAACCCGTCATGACTGAACCGACCTGGACCATTTCCGAATTGGCGAGCGAATTTTCGATTACGCCTCGCACCATCCGATTCTATGAGGATCAAGGCATCGTCAGTCCGACCCGCGAAGGCCGCAATCGGGTCTACCATGCCCGTGACCGCACGCGGCTCAAGCTGGCCTTGCGGGGCAAGCGGCTGGGATTCGCGCTGGCCGATATCCTGACGCTGATCAACATGTACGACGGACCCGGCACGTCGGAGCCTCAATTGCGGCGCTATCTGGGCGTACTGCAAAAACATCGCGCCAAGCTGGAACAGCAGCGGCACGATATCGAACAAAGCCTGACGGAAATCGCGGAGCAGGAAAACGCCTGCCAGGCTCTGCTGCGCAAGCTGAATGCGCGCTAGCCCTGTCGAAGACAAAAAAAAGGCGCCAGAAGTTCTGGCACCTTCTAAAACATCCGCTTCTATAGGGAGGGGAAGAGGAGAAGCTGAAGCGGACGATGAACAAGTGGACAAGCTTGGCGCTTTGGTCGCACTGCCCATACCCAATTAGTCCGCCGCCATTCAAAAAAGTTCAGCCTTCAGCCGGCTTCAGGTGCAAATCTTTGTTTCTACGCAGCGTGTGTCAAGGCAAGCCGCATTTTCTTGAAGGCCGCCGCCTCGATCTGGCGCACGCGCTCGGCCGACACGCCCAGCTCGGCGGCCAGCTCATGCAAGGTCGATCCCTTTTCGTCCTGCAGCCAACGGGCCTGAACGATGCGGCGCGATCTCGGGTCGAGCGACTGAAGCGCATCTTCAAGGCCGGCACCCTGCAGATCGTCCTGGGCGCGGCGCTCCAGCACATAGGACGGTTCCTGCCGGCCCTCGTCGGACAAATACGAGATGGGCGCATACGCGTCATCGTCGTCGCCGGGCGATTCCAGCGCCATTTCCCGACCCGATAGGCGCACTTCCATTTCGCTGACGTCCTCTGGACGAACGTTCAATTCGGACGCGATGGCATCCACTTGCTCCGTATCCAGGGTTTGGCCGTCCGGACGCATGCGGCGCAGGTTGAAAAACAGCTTGCGCTGGGCCTTGGTCGTTGCGATCTTGACCAGGCGCCAGTTGCGCACGATGTATTCGTGGATCTCCGCCTTGATCCAATGCACGGCGAACGAAACGAGCCGGACCCCGCGATCCACGTCGAAGCGCTTGACCGCCTTCATCAGACCGATATTGCCTTCCTGGATGAGATCGGCATGGGCAAGCCCATAGCCCAGATACTGGCGCGATATGGACACGACCAGGCGCAGGTGGGACATGATCAACTGGCGCGCGGCGTCCAGGTCGGACTCGTCGCGCAAACGCCTGCCCAACTCCAGTTCCTGCTCCGGCGTCAGCATGGGCAAGCGATTGACGGCGCCGATATAGGCCTCTATCGTGCCTAGCGCACCTGGATTGGAAATAGCCATTGCCAACGAATTGTTGGAAATTGCCGGCAGTCGGGATGCATGGGTCATGGGCAAATTTATTCCTGTAAAAACCTGTCCTCGTCTAATATTAGCACTCTAAGGTGGAGAGTGCTAATCCTTGTCGCTATATGGATATTCGACTACATTTCCATAGGGAAGTTCCCTGATTTATTCGCCCATCTGGAACAGATTTCGGTGCTCCCGGATCGCATGCCTGTCGGTCATGCCGGCGATGTAATCCGCGATGGCCCTGGCCTGCTCGAGCCCATCGTCGCGACGGTGCTCTTGGGCGAGCAAACGCGGCTGATCCAGGAACGTCGTGAACAGGTCGCGCACGATGCCCCGCGCCTTGGTCATCATCCGCATGACCCGATAATGCCGATACAGGTTGTGCATTAGAAACCGCTTCAATGCATCCGCCTGCTGGCGCATCGCCGGGGAAAAGGCCGCGACCGGAGGCGCAAGACGCACCTCATCGGGATGCGACAACGACAATTTCCGAATATTTTGCCGCGTCGTCTCCGTCAAGTCGATCACCAGCGTATTGATCATCGCCCTGATCACTTCGGCAATGAGGCGCTTCTTTTCAAGATTGGGATGACGGCGCGTCACGCGGGCGTAATGGGTGGCGAAAATCTCCACCATCTGCAGTTGCTCGATCGTGATCAGCCCAGAGCGCAGCCCGTCGTCGATATCGTGGTTGTTGTACGCGATCTCGTCGGCCAGGTTGGCGATCTGCGCTTCCAAAGAAGGCTGCGTGCGATTGAGAAACCGCTCGCCGACGTCCCCCAACTGTCGGGCATGGTGCGCCGAACAGTGCTTCAGTATTCCCTCCCGGGTTTCGAAGCACAGGTTCAGGCCGTTGAACGCGGCGTACCGCTCTTCCAGTTCGTCCACCACCCGCAGGCTTTGCAAATTATGCTCGAACCCGCCCACATCGGGAACCAGCTCCATCATGCAGGCGTGCAATGCGTCCTGCCCCGCATGGCCGAACGGCGTGTGGCCCAGATCGTGCGCCAGGGAAATGGCCTCGGTCAGGTCCTCGTGCAAACCCAGGTTCCTGGCCAGCGTGCGGGCGATCTGCGCGACCTCGATGCTATGGGTCAGCCGTGTGCGAAACAGATCGCCCTCGTGGTTGATGAACACCTGCGTCTTGTACTCCAGGAGACGAAACGCATTGCAATGGATGATCCTGTCCCGATCGCGCTGGAAGGCGCTGCGGCCCATCGGCGCTTCCTCCTGGTGACGCCGCCCCCGCGTCTGATCGGGATTGCATGCATAGGCAGCCAGTGTCGCCATGGCGCGTCCTTCAGGCAGATTCGGCCACAGTGCCGCGCAGCACTTGACGCACGCTCTCCAGATCCACCCGCACCAGCTCCGCCTTGCCTATTTCGGGCAGCAGCACGAAACGCAGCTGTCCGCCTTCCGTTTTCTTGTCCACCTGCATGAGGTCGATCCAGCGCTGGGCATCCAGGTCCGGCGGCGTCACCGGGCACCCGATCGCCAGCGTCAAGGCCCGGATGCGCGCCACGCTCTCGGCGGGCAAGCCCAGCACGAGCCCGGACAGCTGCGCCGCCAGCACCATGCCGCACCCCACGGCCTCACCGTGCAACCATTGCCCGTACCCGAGACCGGCCTCGATGGCATGCCCGAAGGTATGGCCGAAGTTCAGGATCGCCCGCATGCCCGATTCGCGCTCGTCCTGCGACACGACATAGGCTTTCAGCTCGCAGGACCGCCGGATGGCATAAGCCATCGTCTCGGGATCCAGCGCGCGCAAGGCAGCTACGTTGTTTTCACACCACGCGAAAAAATCCGCGTCGATGATCGCGCCGTATTTGATGACTTCGGCCAGCCCCGCCGAAATCTCGCGGGCGGGCAGCGTAGCGAGCACGTCCGTGTCGATCTCCACGCCTATCGGCTGGTAAAACGCACCGATCATGTTTTTTCCCAAGGGATGGTTGATCCCCGTCTTGCCGCCCACCGACGAATCGACCTGGGCCAGCAAGGTCGTCGGCACTTGCACGAAGCGCACGCCCCGCATGAAGCTGGCGGCCGCGTAGCCGCACATATCCCCGATCACGCCGCCGCCCAGGGCCACCAGGACCGCCTTGCGGTCCAGGCGGTTTTGTAACAAAGCGTCGAAAACCACATTCAAGGTCTTCCAGTTTTTATGCGCTTCGCCGTCCGGCAGATTCACGCGCACCAGCCGCTTGCCCGTGCCGCGCAAGGCGGTTTCCACCCGGTCACCGTACAGGGCGGATATCGTGTCGTTGCTGACCAGCGCGATCGCCGTCGCATCGGCCGGAATGCTTTCGGCCAGCTTGTCCAGCCGGCCGGCCTGGACATGGATGGGATAGGAGCCTCCGGGAGTCTCGACCTGAACCGTACTCATTGATCAGCCTCGTAATGTTGCAATAGTCTGGCGAGCTCGCGCGACGCTTGGGCCACTGGCATGCTGCCCGTGTCGAAAGTAATGTGCGCGACCTCTTCGTACAAAGGCGCGCGCTGCGCCAGCAGGCTGCGCAGCTTTTCCTGGGGATCGGCCGTTTGCAGCAAAGGGCGCGTATGGTCGCGCGCGACGCGGCGATACAGCTCGTCGGCGCTGGCCCGTAGATAGACCACGATCCCCCTGTCCCTCAAGTACCGGCGGTTTTCCTCGGCGAGGACGGCGCCGCCGCCCGTGGCCAGGACGATGTCCTTGCGCAGCGTGCAGGCGTCCAGGCTGGCCGTCTCACGCTTGCGGAACCCCACTTCGCCCTCAATGTCGAAAATCACCGACACCCGCACGCCGCACCTGGCCTCCAGCTCGTGGTCCAGGTCGACGAATTCGCGCTGCAGCAGCCGAGCCACATGACGGCCTATCGTCGTTTTGCCCGCGCCCATCATGCCGACCAGGAACAAAGGCCGGGCCTGGCTTGTCAAAGCCGGAGCAGGATCGCTCCGCGGATCGTCCGTCGCACAAACAGAGGCATCTGAAGATAAAGGTTCTTTCATTTGTGTATTATCCCACTTGCAATCCGTTCATGCGTCTGTATCGTTGCATAACCTGGTTACATAAACCCGCTGCGCAAACCATAGTCTGACCCCCGTTAGACTTAAAATCGCCCGTAATGAGCTCTTCTACCCAATCCTCGACTACCGACCCCGCCTCGCGCCCGTGGTTCGTCCGCTTGATCCTGAAACTGGTTGTTTTCGTAGCCGGTATGGGGCTGTGCGGCGTATTGCTCGGCTCGCTCGCCCTGGCGCTTGCCTGGCCGAACCTGCCCGACCTGAGCGCGATGATCGACTACCGGCCGCGCGTGCCCCTGCGCATATACACGTCGGACAAAGTGCTGATCGGCGAGTTCGGTGAAGAACGGCGCAACGTCCTGCGCTTTCACGAGATCCCGGACGTCATGAAATCGGCCATTTTATCAGCCGAGGACGATCGGTTTTACCAGCACAGCGGCATCGACTGGACCGGCGTGGCGCGGGCCGCGCTGGCCAACCTGACGCAGATGTCCAAATCCCAAGGCGCCAGCACCATTACGATGCAGGTTGCCAGAAAT
Organism: uncultured Burkholderiaceae bacterium; assembly: GCA_964551305.1. Lineage (GTDB taxonomy): Bacteria > Pseudomonadota > Gammaproteobacteria > Burkholderiales > Burkholderiaceae_B > JBAZDC01. The sequence continues at coordinate 53,377 of CAZKBT010000004.1, read as the reverse complement.
TTCTATCTTTCTTCCGAAAAGACCTACACCCGCAAGTTCTATGAGCTCCTGCTGACGTTCAAGATCGAGGCCACGCTGACCAAGGACCAGATCCTGGACCTGTACATGAACCAGATCTACCTGGGACACCGGGCCTACGGCTTCGCCGCGGCCTCGCGCACGTATTTCGGCAAGCAGCTGGCCGACATCACACCCGCGGAAGCCGCCATGCTGGCGGGCATTCCCAAAGCGCCATCGCGCTTCAATCCGATTGCGAACCTGCCACGTGCCACCACCCGTCAGCATTACGTCTTGGGGCGCATGAAAAGCCTCGGCTACCTGACCGACGAAGAATACCAAGAGGCGATGAATCAGGAAATCGTCATCAAGTCGGCTCCCGGCACGCCGGCGGGCGGCTATGCGATCCACGGCGAATACGTCGCCGAACTGGCGCGGCAGCTGCTCTATGGCGTCTATCAAGACAACATCTATTCGCGCGGCTTCAACATCTACACGACGGTGAGCTCGGCAGACCAGGAAACCGCCTACCGCGCCGTGCGCAACGGCATCCTGAGCTACACCCGCCGGGCCGTCTACCCCGGTCCGGAAGAGCAACTGGACCTACCCAAGGACATAGAGAACGACCACGCCGCGTTCGACGCGCTGCTGGACGAGCTGCAAGACAAGTACCCCGATAACGACGACCTGCTGACCGGCGTGGTGCTCAGCGCCGGCCCGAGCAAAATCACCGTGGCCCGCACGGCCCAGGAAATCATCGAAATCACCGACAAGGGAGCGCTGCGCGTCGTGGCCCGGGGGCTGGCGGCCAACGCGTCGGACAAGCAGCGCATCCAGCGTGGCTCGGTTGTTTATCTGACCAAGAACGACGACCACTGGGAAGTCATCAACATGCCGACGGTGCAAGCGGCGCTCGTCGCCATGCGGCCCCAAGACGGCGCCATCCAGGCCATGGTCGGCGGCTTTCATTTCGAAGGCGGCAAGTTCAATCGCGTCACCCAGGCCTGGCGCCAGCCGGGCTCCGCGTTCAAGCCGTTCATTTACGCAGCCTCGCTGGAGCGCGGCCTGACTCCCGGCACGCAAATCTCGGACGAGCCTTTCGTCCTGACCGCGGCCCAGACCGGCTCGCGCGCCTGGACGCCCAAAAACTACGGCAACACCTACGAGCCCATGCTGACGATGCGCCAGGCGCTCTACAAATCCAAGAACATGGTTTCCATCCGCATCATGCAGGCCGTGGGCCCCAAGTACGTGCAGGACTACATCACGCGCTTCGGCTTCGACCGGGCGCGGCAGCCGGCGGTTCTGCCTCTAGCTCTGGGCGCGGGCAGCGTCACGCCCTTGCAGCTGGCCGGCGCGTTCTCGGTGTTCGCCAACGGCGGATATCGGGTTCCGCCGTACTTGATCGACCACGTGACCGACGCCTCGGGCAAAGTCATCATGCAATCCAAGCCGACCGTGGCGGGCGATGCGGCGGCACGCGCGATCGATCCGCGCACCGCTTACGTCATGAACGACATGTTGCGCGGCGTGGCGACGTCCGGCACGGGCGCGCGCGCCAGCCGGGAACTGGGCCGCCATGACATCGGCGGCAAGACCGGCACGACCAACGGCTCGCACGACGCCTGGTTCGCGGGCTTCACGTCCCATACGGTCGGCGTCGTGTGGATGGGCTACGACCAGCCGCGATCGCTGGGCACAACCGAAACCGGCGGAGGGGCCTCGCTGCCCATCTGGGTCAGCTACATGAAGCATGCGCTGAAAGACAAGCCTGAAGTCCCCATGCCTCCCGTGCCCGACGGCCTGACACGCGAAAGCGGCGATTTCTATTTCTCGGAATTCCCGCCGGGCCAGGCCATCGCGCGGGTCGGCCTGCCCTCCGCGTCGGATCAGCTGTACCAAGGAGGCGGCAACGACGGCATCGGCGACCTGCTCAATCAACTTGGCAACAACGATTCGACGCCGTCGAATCAACCCGCCCACATCCCGTTCTAGCCGGCCCGCCCCGCTACAGCTTGACGGTAATGGGATGGCCGCTGGCCTCGGAACATATCTGGGAAAGCGCCTCGGCCAGGTCGGGGCCACCGCGGGTATCCTGCCAACGCGCCCCGTCGAACCGATAATGAAAGCCGCCGCTACGCGCAGCGACCCACATTTCCTGCATGGGGGCTTGACTGTTGATCACGACGTGAATGTCGTTATCGAAGATCAGCGTCAGCACATTGCCGCTACGGTGCGCCTCGATATCCAGGTCGAACAACGCAACCCAGTCGTCCGATTGGCTTTCCAAACTATCGAGTATCGCGCTGCTGCGCTCAAGGAATTCGGTTTCAGTCATAATTGCTACTTATCCGCCTAGGGAGTGTTTTCATGCAAGCGCCACGTTTCTCAACACCTGCTTCTTCCATGCTACGCATTGTAGCCAGCCTGACGTTACTTTCCAGCCTGGCCGCCTGCGGTTACAAAGGCCCATTGTATATGCCGCCGCCCCCGCCGCCGGAAGCCGCGCTTACCGCCCCGCCCAGCGCCGCGAAGCTCGACCCGAGCGCTCCCGTCAACCAAGGCGACTGATCCCGCTGCTTGCCGTCGCCCACTGAATTTTCCATTTCGCCATCACCATGACCGTCGCCCCCCATTTCCAGCACAAGAACGGCGTCCTTCACGCCGAGCAGATCCCCCTTTCCGACCTCGCCGAGGAATACGGCACGCCGCTGTACGTGTACTCTCGCCAGGCCCTGCTGGACGCCTGGCAGGCCTATAGCGACGCCGCAAAGGGCCGCGACGTCCTGGTCTGCTACGGCATGAAGGCCAATTCCAACCTTGGCGTCCTGAACGAATTCAGGAAGCTGGGCTCGGGCTTCGACATCGTCTCGGGCGGTGAACTGGCGCGCGTGCTGGCCATCGGAGGCGATCCGGCGCGCGTCGTCTTTTCAGGCGTCGGCAAGCAAGTCTGGGAAATCGACGCGGCCTTGGAGGCCGGCGTCAAGTGCTTCAACGTCGAATCCGATGCCGAGCTCGAGCAGATCGCCCGGGTCGCGCAAGCGGCAGGGAAAACCGCCCGCATCTCGCTGCGCGTCAATCCCGACGTGGATGCGCAGACGCATCCGTATATTTCCACAGGCCTGAAGGAAAACAAGTTCGGCATCGCCATCGAAGACGCATTGGCCGTCTACGAGCGCGCCTCCGCCTTGCCATCGCTGCAGATCGTGGGCCTGGACTGCCACATCGGATCGCAGATCACCGAAGTCGATCCGTATATCGACGCGCTGGAAAAACTCATCGTGCTGATAAAGGCGCTGGCGGACAAGGGCATCGACCTGCAACACCTGGACCTAGGCGGCGGCATTGGAATCCGCTATACGAATGAAACCCCTCTGACGCCGACCCAGCTTCTGGACCGCGTATTCGCCACCTTGCGCGCGAACGGGCTGGACCATCTGCAGCTGGTTTTGGAGCCGGGCCGTTCCCTGGTCGGCAACGCCGGCGTCCTCCTGACCCGCGTGCAGTACCTCAAGCACAACGAGACCAAGAATTTCGCCATCGTCGATGCGGCGATGAACGATTTGATTCGCCCGACACTGTACGATGCCTGGCACAGCGTCGAGGCAGTGATGCCACGCCCTGCGGACGGCGACACACCGCGCTACGACATCGTCGGGCCCATTTGCGAGAGCGGCGACTGGCTGGCGCGCGACCGTTCGTTCAACCTGGAACAAGGCGATCTATTGGCCATCATGTCCGCGGGCGCATACGCATTCACCATGGCCAGCCAGTACAACACGCGGCCGCGTGCCGCTGAAATCCTGGTCGATGGAGACGCCGCCCATGTCGTCCGCCCGCGCGAAACTCTGGAAAGCCTGTTTGCGACGGAAACCACGCTCGATCACGGCGCGTCATGACCTCGCCGGTGAACGCAGCCCCGACGGCTGCGCTCAGTAGCCCTTTTTGCGCAGACTGCGCGCCAGGGTCTTGCCCGCCCTGGGCGGAGGGCGGCACAAGCCGCATACGTAATCGTGACGCAAGGAATGAACGTGCGTCACGAAGGTGCCGCCGCATTGCGTACATGAGCTGAGTTGAACCATGTCGCTGTCGAAATACCGCAGCAGCATCCATGCGCGGGTGAAGCTCAGGACCGGCTCGCCGTTATCGCCCGAACTATCCTTGGCAAGCTCCCGATACAAACGATAACTGTCGACCAGCGCCTGGGCTCCACGGCTTGGGGTTTGTTCGACGATATTCCGATGAATTCCATGAAAAGCGGACGAATGAATATTCGGCAACCACGTCATGTACCAATCCACGGAAAAAGGCAGCAGTCCCTTGGGCGGGGATACTTCCTTGATCTCGCGGTATAGCCTGACCAACCGATCACGGCTCAGCGACGTCTCGATCTGCAAAACCTGCAGACGCGATCCCAGTTCTATCATCGATGCCGCCAGCACAATTTCGCTGGCTTCGCGCCGCACGCTTTTCGTCCGAGGAATCGTTTTTGGAGGCGGTGAAGTATCGCTCATGGCACCACTCCGTTCGCCGTCGTCCGGTCGGCGCCTTCTTCGGATTGACTCGACAGCAATATCGTCGTGTGCATCTGCTGCAAGTTTGCGTAGGGTGAATCGTCGTTCAAGATCGAAAACACCTGCTGCTTGTTCATGCGCAACTGGCACAACAATAAGTTCGTATTGCCGAGCTTGACCAGCTGCTTGGGCGACAATGATAACAAGGCACGTGCGTTCTCATCGCTCAGGCCCAAACGATATAGCGCTGTCGCATAGTCTTCCCTGAGCATCCGTTGCGCCAGCAACAAATAGGCAAGGTTCAACTCCCTGACATCGTCCAGTAAATTCGCCGTTTGCATCGCTTTCTCCAAAAGTCAAACAAGTCCTACCAAACGGTGATCCGTAGCCTCGCAACCTCTGATGCGAGCCGGAACGATCAATTCAACGATCCACTACAAATGAAATAAAAATAAAAATACAAAATAAACGTTTTGTAATCTTTAGGTTACATGCATGCCTGCCGCCGACTGCTACGTCGCCAACCACGCCTAGTGCTCTCGGCGAGTCATTCAAGAATGCCGCCGTAGTTCTGTTTCAAGCAATTGAAATTTATATATTTTTCTTACGTGGCCTGCCTCTGCGAACAAAAGCGATGAATCGCGCTTTCCATCCATCAAGGAGACCCGCGGCGCCTTGTATCTCAATGCTTGTCCCGGCTTTCTTGGTCGGGAAGCATCAATACGTTTGTGATTAAAGTACGCTCAAGCCCATCCCGCGTCAATTTGGAAAGGAAAGCCGCCTGGCCGAAATAGGCGTCACGGACGGGGAGCCCGCCTGACGTGCGCACCATAGGTCGTAAGCCGCTTGCTGCACGATCCATACGTCGGCGGGGCCGCCTATACTGGCGCCCAGCCATGCCTCCAAACGCAACGCCATCATGGGTGAAATGGCGGCGCGGCCATTCAACACGCGTGACAACGCCGCGCGCGTCACGCCCAATTGCGAAGCGGCCTCTGTCACACTAATACCTAAATACGGCAAGACATCTTCGCGTAGGATGCGGCCTGGATGAGGAGGTTGAGTGTTTGACTGCATGATGAAAGTACCCTTGAAGTGTTCCGACTCACCATCACCCGCGGCCAGCTACACATGATCGCTCTGTATGACATTCTTCCGAGTTCGGATCCAGAAGCAACTGAACCCATATGAATACATGTTGTTACACGGACGATTGTCTCGATGTGGCTATGAAATTGGGCTTAACTTGTAAAGCATATAAAGGTAGCATTGAAATCATTGCATTAATTATTGAAATAAGGCTTATAACCACCCGTATCTATGATTTTTAAGGGCGGGAGCCAAGATGAAAGGCCTGCCGACGACTTCCTTCGCTTCCGTTCGATTGCTTTTAAAGGATAAACTTGAAAATGTCGCCACGCCTGAAATAAAAATAAATATAGCTCGCGAAGCCATCGCCAAACAGTCATACAATCTCTCGATTCGGTATGATTTTTGATCGGCCTACCTTCGAGGCGTAGTCTGGCAAGCACGAAATAGGATAAAAGTTTGGCCATGCGAAAGGCGCTTGTTGCTGCGCTGCAACTGAAGCTGTCCGCCCACGATGCCGTACAACGTAGCGTGGCGCGGTGGTTCTTCATCATCGGTGTGCCAGCAGCCATCATCGCGCTGTCACTGCTGGCGTTGTTCATGCTTCAGAATCGGCACACTCAAACGCCCCTCGCCGTCGTGGCATTCAAGCACTACACCACCGACGACACAAGCATCGACCCACGGCAAGCCTTATCCCTGTTGAACGACCTGCCCACGCAAGACTCCGCGCGATCCCTCGCCCAGAGCTGGGTGTTGTTCGACCTTCCGGACGGCATAACGGACCATCGGAACGCCATCCACCTGCCGTCGGGTGAAACCCAAGCCCTGACGTGCTGGAACAGCCAAACCTTGGACCTGCTCGGGCAAGCCACCAAACAAGAAAACGACGGCGACGTGCTTGCTTCCGCGCGGGGATTTACCTTATTGCTGCAGCATGCCCCCTCTTCCGTGCTGTGCCGGATATCCTTCTCGCACGGCAGCGCCTTCGTCATAGAGCACTGGCCGACCAAAGATCTTCGGCGATCCTCTCAGCGGCTCAGCCGCAGCCTGGGCTTCCTGGAAGGCGGGCTCCTGACCATCGCGGGCTTCCTGTTGTTCAATGCCCTGATACGACGCGAGCGCGTGTATTTTTTATTGGCGCTGTGGCTGATAGGAAATTTGCACTTGAGCGCCTACGCGCTGGGCTGGGAAGGTCTATGGCAAGGGCTGGGCGTCGCTCCCCAATACCTGGGGCGCATGCGCTCGATTACGATTGCCGTCTATTGCCTGCTGACGTATGGACTGTTTGTCGAATTATATCGGCATGAATCCGTCATCCAGCGTTACCGCCGCGCGCTGACGGTCACGTGCGCCGTATTGCTTGCTCTGCTTCTGGGCGCGTTCATCCTGCCGTTCTGGCTATTGACACCGATGCTCTGGATCGTGGGCGGAAGCGGCGCCGTCGCCATCAGCATTTTTTTGGGCTCCTTGTTCGAACGCGTTCGCAGCAACAGGACACGCTGGTTCTATCTCGCCACGGCGTCAGTGACGGCCGCGCTGACCCTGTCCGTGCTGATGGGCACCAGGCATAGTCCTCAGTCGATCGACACGTTCCATAGCGTGGTGGCGCTGCTTTTCTCCAACGTCTTCATCGCCCTTGCCGTCGTCTGTCGATCCCGCCGCCATCTCGATGAGGAAGAGCAGCTGACGAAGGCGATCATCGATGGCGGCGGCGAAGGCGCCGAGTGCGCCACCCGAAGCGGATCCGCGCCTGAACAACGCAACATGAGCGCCGAGTCACGCCCTGACATCGACCCGCTGACCGGCCTGCTCGACCTTGCCGGTATTCAAAAGGCGATAACGGAACGCATCGCGCGGCCGCAAAACGGCAAACTCTCGGCTGTGGCCTATGTGGATCTGCAGCAGATCAAGCGAATCAACAATCTGTTCGGCCACGCGGTAGGCGACAAAGTACTCAGAAAGATCAGCAGAAGAATTAGACGGGCGCTGCCCCATTACGCCAAAACGGGGCGTGTCGGCGGCGACCGGTTCGTCATTTTCTATCCGGGCCAATCGACCAACTCGTCGGTCGCGTCGGCGCGGCAGGTCCTCGACAGCCTGAATGGCTCGCCCATATCAGCGGCCGACCGTATCTTTTCGATCAGCGCGGCCATCGGCCTGGTCGACATCAGGCCGGGCATGACGGCCCTGCACGCGATATCGGCCGCAAGCTTTGCATGCAACGACGCGCGCAAACAATCCTATCCACTCGTCATGTACGACCACCAGTCCAAGGAGCTCACGCCGCAAATCGAAGCGCTGCGCATATTCGACCAGCTCGAAGTCAACCTGAACCCGCCCGGTCTGAGCTTGGCGATGCAACCCATTCTGGCGCTTTCCGAGCCCGAGCGATCCCTGGATTTCGAGGTGCTGCTCAGGGTGAGGACATCATGCGGCGCCTTGCTTTCCACGAAGCGCATCATCGACGCTGCTGAAAGCAACCACGCCATCACGGCCATCGACAAATGGGTCGTTTCCACGACGCTGAAATGGTTTGCGGAAAACGAAAGCCGGCTGGCGAAAACCAGATTCATCAATATCAATTTGAGCGGCGTATCCTTGAACGACGAGGATTTTGTCGAAGGCCTTTATGAAACCTTGAGCCGATACTCTCATCTCGCCACCCGCCTGTGCATCGAGGTCACGGAAAGCATCGCCTTGCAAAACGCCAGCCAATCGCGCGCGTTCATGCAGAAGCTGCGCAAGTTGGGAGTACGCATCGCCCTGGATGATTTCGGGGCGGGCTACAGCTCCTTTTCCTACCTCAAGGAATTGCCCATCGACATCATCAAAATAGATGGCGAATTGATCAAGGACATGCTAACCAGCACGACCAATACGGCCATCGTGCGCACGATCGTCCAGCTGACCCACAACCTGGGCGCCGCCAGCATCGCCGAATGGGTGGAAGACGGCGCGACGATCGACGCGCTGAGGGACATGGGCGTCGACTACGTGCAAGGCTACGCCGTGTCCCCGGCGATCTCGCCGGACAGCATCCTGGCCGCGGCATCGATCTTCGACCTGATGCCACGCCCGCAAGCCGCGGCGTTCCCGGACAAAACGTGAAAAGCGTCCGGCTCAGCCACCCAAGCCGCGCACGAATATCGATAGCTGCTCGACCGTAGCGCGAGTCCGCTTATTGGAATACATTCTGGCGTCCGCCATCGCGATCGCCTCGGTCAACGACCCTTGCACGTCGGACCGAAGCGCAAGGCCGATGGATACCTGGATGCCGACGGCGGACAGCTGCTGGTTCAAGCGCTGCGCAATCAGCTCGGCGCCCACAGGCGTCGCGTTTCGCAAGGCAATCGCGAACTCGTCCCCACCCAGCCTGGCCACGATGTCCGTGCTGCGCAACGCGCCATTCAAGGTATGGGCCGTCTTTTGCAAAAGAAGGTCGCCTGCTCCATGGCCCTGCGTGTCGTTGATATGCTTGAGCATATCCAGGTCCAGGATCACGATGGCGATGTCTTCATCCATGGGAATCGCCTCCAGGCTTCTCAAGCCATGGACCCAACCGGCCCTGTTCAGCACCCCGGTCAACGGATCGATGAAGACGTCCCGCTGCATTTCCCGGATCATCCTTTCAGACGATGTCATCCTGGCATACATGGCCAGCGACGCACTCAGGACATCGATGCATAAACGCACCTGCTCGAGCAACGCGGGTGGCCCCTCGGGCGGGGGCGTTTTTGCCAGGCCGACCAGGAAATACGCCGCTTCGCCGCCCGCGGCCAACGCGTGGACGTATACGTCGTTGATCTCGCGCGTCCGCAATTCCGGCCAACGGCGCGCCTCCTCGGCGGTGACGGCCCGGTGAAACATGCCGCCCTCGGACTTGCCCCGCGCCGTGTCATCGGCAAGCGTATCCAGATACGCCGCCAACGCATCGGGCTCGGGCGCGATGGTTGCCAAAGGAGACGCTCCATTACCGGGGGACGGACCAATGCGCCAGACGGCGACGGCCGGCAGGAATAACGCCAGGAGCTTCAGCTGAGCCGTCAGCGCGGCTTGCGCCAGTGAGCGCAGCGCCGGATGCTCCGCTGTTTCCTGGATGACCGAGTACATAGGATCGGAGATGAAGCCGGCGGGTTACAGCTCGCCGTAGGAATGCAGGCCCGAAAGGAACATGTTCACGCCCAGGAACGCGAAGCTGGTGACGATCAATCCGACCAGCGCCCAATAGGCGGCCATGGTGCCGCGCAGCCCCTTGATCAAACGCATGTGCAGCCAGGCGGCATAATTGAGCCACACAATCAGCGCCCAGGTTTCTTTCGGATCCCACTGCCAATATGCGCCCCACGCATCGGCGGCCCACAACGCCCCGAGAATCGTCGCCACCGTGAAAAAGGCGAACCCGACTGCGATGGCCCGATACATGATGTCGTCCAGGACTTCCAGGGACGGCAGACGGCGGGAAATCGGGCCTCGCATGGCCAGAACGCCGCCCACCAATATCGCGCTCAGGCCGAAATAGAGCATCCAGGTGGGCGACAGCTCTTGCGATCCGAACATCAAGGGTTCGGCGCACAGCAACGCCCCCAGAATGAACAGCGGCATAAGCTTGGCGTAGGAGCGGGTCTGGCCGTTTTCCTTGACCAGATAGGCGAACCCGACCATAGCCGACAGGGCGAACGTGCCGTAGCCGATGAAATTCGCCGGCACGTGCAGTTTCATCCACCAACTTTTCAGGGCCGGCACCAAGGGCTGGATCTGAAACGCATCCCGGGTCAGAGAGTACCAGAGCAAGAACACGACGGCCGAGCTGACGACCAGCAAAACGAAGCCGCCCAGCGCGCGCGTCGCGTAGCGCCTTTCGTAATACAAGTAGAACAAGGCCGTAATCAAGGCGAACAGCACGAATACCTCGTACAGGTTGCTGACAGGAATATGGCCGATATCAGGCCCCAGCAGGTGACCTTCGCGCCACCTCACCAGCAAGCCGGTAACGCCGGCATAGACCGCTCCCCAGCAAAGCACCGTGCCCAGCCAGGCGGCCGTATTGCTGAATATGCCTATCCAATAACACACGGTAGCCAGGAAAAACAGCGCGCACATCCACAAGATGGCGGACTGCGATGAAAACAGATACTTCAGGAAGAATACGGTCTCGGCGCGGCTGATGTCTCCTTGCGACAGCCCGCCGCCGTTGCCATAGAGCCAGATGGCAAAGAGGGCCGTCAGACCGCTCGCGATAAGCAAAGAGCGCATGGGGCGCCACAGCCAGGTCAGCCAGGTGACGGCCGGCACCGTGCCGCAGAGTATGGCCTTCTCGTACCCGTCCATGCTGTTGCCATACGCCGTCAACGCATACGCGGCGCCAGCGGCAAGCACCAAAAAGAAGACGACGTCGGTCCAATCCAGGCGGCCGCGATGGCCCCGGGCATCGCCGCTGGCCGTCATGGCATCGTTCCACGAAAGGCCGTGTGCCGTTGCAGCAGTCTCGGTCATAGTCAACTCTTTCCTACGTAGTCAAGCGGCTCAATGCCGCCTTGAAACGTTCAAATTCATGATTGAAGTCCAGCGTACGGCGCTGCGAGGTCATCGCCGCCAGCCACGTGCTGCCCGCGCCCTGGGGCTTTACCCACACCCAGATGCGGCGGTCGCGGATATAGAACATGGAGAAAATGCCTATCACCAATAACAGACAGCCGATATAGACCGTGTTCTTGCCGGGCGTGCGCGACACTTGAAACACGCTGGCCTGGGCATGCTCAAACGATTTGAGCGTCAGAAACACCGGCGCTGGATAATCCGGCAAATTCGCCAATGCCAACAACGCCGATTGTATCCACTTATCCGCTTCGGCGGCCGATTGACCACTTTGGTCCGCGGGTGTCATACCCGCATGCGTGCGGGCTATATCGCGCAACTCCATAAGCGACAACTGGACCATGGGCACCGCGAAGCCCAAGATCCGCTCTCTTTCCTCTTCCGGCACCCGCGCGATCAAGCCATCGAAGCCGGATTTGGCAAAGGCGTTGAGCGATCCCGAAGCAGCCTGGCGCAGCAAGGGCTCGGGCAGCTGGCCGTCCGCATTCTTGGCGGCGAAACGCGAAGCCGCCTCGTTCACCCAGTCGGGATTGGCCAACGCCGCACGCAACAACATGAATTCTTCGACCGAATTGTCTGCGTCCGCCGGAATCCGCACATAGCGAAACTGCTCGGCCGGATCATTGCGCACGCCCGCCAGGAACACCCTCGCGCCGTCCAGCGTGATGGGAAGCATATAGTTCGTGAACTCGCGCGCCTGACCGTCACGGCCGATGATACGATACTGCACGCTCGGACCAACGTTCGTCAAATGCTCGTTGGCCGCCGCGGCGGCGCTACCGGTCACCGCGGCCACGTGCTCGATCACCGCTTTGGGCTGCGGAGCCGCGTCACCGGACAAATCCTCGACGTTGATGACGCGCAACCCCGTGAAATCCAGGGTCAGCTTTTCTTCCTCGGCGCCTACCTGCACCTCGGTCTGCGTCCCGACCACGCCGTGCACCGAGAAAGTCTGCGTGCCTGTGCCCGACAATGGGTAACCGACCAGTTCCAGGGTGCTGCCGCCGTCGTCGAAGCTGGATTGATATACCGTGACGCCCTTGTAGCGCAAGGGCTCGTTGACTTCGATGGTCTGGCTGAACGCATGGCCGGTTTCCGGATCGCTGACTTCGACTTCGCTCTTGAAGCTGCTCGGCATGCCGGTCGAATAATAATCGACGATGAATTTATTCAGCTTCAGGGTAAACGGCAAAGGCTGCACCAGGACGCCTTCGTCGACGCTGATGATGCCGTTGCTGGAGCGGCCGCCTTCGGTGACCAGCATATTGGCCCGATAGCTGGGATTGTTCAAAGACAACTTTCCCTGTTCCGGGACTTCCGAGATCAGCATGTTTTCGGTCACGGGCTGCTTGCCGCCGAACCATACTTGCAAGCGCACGGGCAATTCGCTGTCCAGCAGGCCTCCGATGCAAATGATGACGATGGCGGCGTGCGCGAAAATGTATCCCAGGCGATTGCTGGCGCCTTTCTTCGCCGCGATCAAAACGCCGTCGCCATCTTCGCGCACGCGGCAGGCGTAGCCTTGCCGGACCAGGCTGCGCTCGATGCGCGCGCGGCTTTCGCGCGCGGACACGTCGGCCTGCAGCTCGATCCGATGAGGAAAGGCCCGCAAACTGCCTGTCCGGATGTATTCCCGGAACGAGCGCGCATCCTTCAGCATCTTGGGCGTGTTGCGGATCAGACAGAGCGTGGTCGACACCACGAGAAACGCCATGATCAGCAAAAACCACCAGCTGTTGTATATGTGCCAGATGGAGAACTTGTCGAACAGCACGAACCAGAACGGTCCGAAGCGGTCGACGTAGCTGCTGGGCGCCTGGTTCTGCTGCAGCACCGTGCCGATGAGGCTGGCTATGCAAATGAACATCAATAGACTAACCGCAAAGCGCATCGAAGCCAGGAGCTCGAATAGATCGGAAGGAAAGCGGCGTAGCGAAGAGGAAAGTTTCACGAATTCAATAGTAAAAAAAAGGGGATGCCGACTTAGCCTCCCCTTTTGCTTTTGACGCTGCAATCGAGGCAACGTTCGGTTCTTGCAGTTCTACTTTAACGCAGACCGGCGGCGTAATCCGATACGGCTTCGATGTCCGCGTCGGACATGCGGTCGGCGATGTCCGCCATGACCGGATTGTTCGCACGGTCGCCGCTGCGGAACAAACGCATCTGCTCGGCGATGTAGCTGGGGAATTGGCCCGACAGCCTGGGGTACTGGCCTGGAATGCCCGCAGCAGTGGGCGAATGGCAAGCGGCACAGGCCGGCACGTTGCGGCTGGGGATGCCGCCGCGCCAGATGTGCTGGCCACGCTCCATGGTATCTTCGTTGGTGGCCGTGCCGGCCTTTTCGAAATCGAGAGGCTGCAGGGACAAGTAATAGGCAACGTTGCGCACGTCTTCGGGCTTGAGCAGGCTGGCGAACGGCGTCATCAGGGAAGGCGCGCCGTTTGCGCCGCGCCGCGCCGCTTGCCCGCCTTCTTCCTTGGGAGCGAAATCGACCAATTGCTTGGCAAGGTATTCATGGGCCTGGCCCGCGAGATTCGGGTTGGCCGGTATGGTGCTGTTGCCCGCTGCGCCGTGGCAACTGGCACAGGCTATGATGCCACGGGCGGCATCGCCGTTCGCGTAGAGCTGTTCGCCCTTGGCCGCGTCAGGTTTGGAAACACCCACATCAGCGGCGAAAGCGGCAGGCAGGGAAGTACAGCCCAGCAGAAAACCACTGGCCACTATGATTCTGGAAAGCGTACGCTTCATGAAAACCTCGACGATCGCAATTCGATCCGGGTGTTATAGACACCACGATGACAAGGACCCTCTTGCAAGCCAGTGCAGGCCGGCGCGCAAAAGGGCGCAACAGTTCTAAACCCGCGATTATACAATAGCGTTAACTCAAACTGACCCAGGTAAGCTCGTGTCCATACTGCATCGCGCCAAATTTACCGTCTCGGCCGCCCGCCTGGACCAGCTTCCAGCGCCTTCGACCGCCGAAGTCTGTTTTGCCGGACGCTCCAATTCCGGCAAATCATCGGCCATCAACGTGCTGGCCAATCAGCGCCGCCTAGCATTTTCCAGCAAAACACCCGGCCGCACCAGGCTTATCAACATGTTCGGCATTCCCGACCCCGTCACGCCCGACGCTTGGCTGGGCTTTCTGGTCGACCTTCCGGGCTACGGCTACGCCTCGGTCGCGCGAGAGGCCCGCGAAGAATGGGCCGACGTCCTGGGCGGCTACTTGCGCGAACGCAGCTCGCTGGCCGGGATCGTCATGCTGATCGACATACGCCGCGGCGTCACCGAGCTGGACCGGCGCCTGGCCGCCTGGATCGCTCCCACAGGAAAGCCCGTGCTGGCCCTGTTGACCAAGGCCGACAAGTTCGCCTATGGGCAACGCATCAAGGCCGTGCATGCCGTCAAAAAGGAGTTGGCCGACATCGGCGCATTGAATGCCATCCCCTTCTCCGCCACGCACCGCATCGGCCTGGAAGACGCCGCTGCCCACATTGAAAACTGGATCTCACCCAAGGTAGTGCCATGACTCGTTTCCTGCCCCCCGCTTCCTTTCCCGCCACGCGGCTGCGCCGCAATCGCCGCGACGATTTCTCACGCCGCCTGGTGCGTGAAAACACGCTCACCGCCGACGACCTGATCTATCCGGTTTTCGTGATGGAAGGCCAAGGCGTGCGCGAGCCGGTCCCGTCCATGCCCGGCGTCGTCAGGTATTCGCCCGACACGGTGCTGCACGTGGCCGAAGAATGCGTCCAGCTGGGCGTTCCCGTGCTGTCCTTGTTCCCAGTCATCGATTCGGGTCTGAAGACCCCCGACGGCGTCGAGGCCGCCAACCCCGACGGCCTGGTCCCCCGCGTGGTTCGCGCCCTGAAAGACCGTTTCCCGGAGCTCGGCGTCCTGACCGACGTGGCCCTGGATCCTTACACCAGCCACGGGCAGGACGGCGTCATCGACGACGACGGCTACGTCCTGAATGAGCCCACCGTCGAAATACTGACCCGCCAAGCCCTCATACAGGCCCAGGCGGGCGTCGATGTCGTGGCCCCCAGCGATATGATGGACGGGCGCATCGGCGCCATACGCGGCGTTCTGGAGGCAAACAGCCTCATCCATACACGCATCATGGCGTATTCGGCCAAGTACGCCAGCGCGTTCTACGGCCCGTTCCGGGATGCGGTCGGCTCGGCGGCCAATCTGGGAAAATCCAACAAAGCCACCTACCAGATGGATCCGGCCAACCGGCTGGAAGCCCTGCGCGAAGTCGCGGCCGACATACAGGAAGGCGCGGACATGGTCATGGTCAAGCCCGGCCTGCCCTACCTGGACGTCCTGCGCGAGATGAAGGACGCATTCGGCATGCCGACCTACGCCTATCAGGTCAGCGGCGAATACGCCATGATCAAGGCCGCGGCGGCCAACGGATGGCTGGATCACGACAAGGTCATGATGGAAGCCTTGCTCGCCTTCAAGCGCGCGGGCGGGGACGGGATTTTGACGTACTTCGCCATCGAAGCCGCCAAGCTGCTCAAATCAAGGTAAAGCAGTCGAAATCAGTAGGCCAGGACCCGATCCAGGACCGCGCCGAACCGGCTTGCATTCTGAAAGCCGACCACCCGCGTGTCCGTCAACTCGTTGCCGGCGGTATCGAAAAATACGATCCCCGGCGGTCCGAACAGGCGGAATCGTTTCAGCAATTCCCGGTGCTGCGGCAGATTGCGTGTGACGTCGACCTGCACCAGCACCATCTTTTCCATGCGTCGCGCCACGCCAGGATCGCTGAACGTGAAACGTTCCATCTCGATGCAGGACACGCACCAATCGGCATAGAAATCCAACATCACGGGCTTGCCGGCGCCGGCCACCACCTGTTCCAGCTCCTGCAACGAATCGACCCTGGCGAAGACCGGGTCGTTCGCGCCGCCCGCCTGCGCGGCGGACGGCGCCGCCGCTCCTAAGCCGCTCAGCGGCGCGAACGGATCGCGGTTGCCCATGGCAACGCCGATCAGCAGCGCCAGGCCCCAGACCAGCAGAACCAGGCTCAATGCCCGGCGCAGTCCCTTGCCTACCGTCATCCCGTCATTGTCGAAAAGCCCCAGCATGACAGCGCTCAAGAACAGCAGGAAGGCCCAGCCCAGCATCGACAGCGCCGCCGGCAGAACGGCTTGCAGCAACCACCATGCCGTAGCCAGCAACAAAATGCCGAAGAGCACCTTGACGCCGTTCATCCAGGCCCCCGCCTTGGGCAACAACACGCCCGAGGACGCGCCTACGGCCAGCAACAGCAAGCCCTGTCCCCAAGCCAGCGCGAACAACGCGCCGGCGCCGAGCGCAATGTCTCCCGCCTGCGAAATGAACAGCAGTACACCCGCCAGCGGCGCCGCCACGCATGGACCCACGATCAGGGCGGACACCATGCCCATGATGAACACTCCGCCATGCTTCCCGCCCGGCAGTCGCGCGACGTAGCCCTGCAGCGCGCTCTGGAGCGCGGCGGGCGCCTGGACCGTGAACACATCGAACATCGCCAAGGCGAGCACGATCAGGATCAGCGCAAACACCGTCAACACCCAAGGCGTCTGCAGCCACACGGCCAGGCTCGCGCCGATCAGGCCCGCCGCCACGCCCAGTACGGTATATACCAGGGACATCCCCAGCACAAACGAGGCCGCCAGGGACAGGCCACGTGCCTTCGATACCTGCGCGCCGGGCTTGCCGGCGATTACCGCCAGCAAAATGGGCACCATGGGCAGCACGCAAGGCGTGAATGAAAGCAGCGACCCCAACAGCAGGCAGACCAGCATGACTTGCCACCAGCCAGCTTGGGATAAATAGTCGGCGAACCCCGTATCCCCCAAGCGTAGAACGTCGCCCAGACCCATCTCGGAGGCCGGCGCCCCGGCGCTCGCTCCTTTCAACGACCGGCCCAGCGCTTCTTGTGACATCGGCTCGGGCACCGACGCCGCCGCCAGCGGTCCCTGCGCGGCATAGCCCGCCGACGCCGGCAGCAGCGTGACGTCTTGCGTCATCGGGGGATAGCACAAGCCGGCATCCGCGCAACCCTGGCTGGTGATGGACAAGGTCAGCGGCCCGGCCGCGCCCGGCCGCAGCGGTACCCGCACCGTCACTTGACCGTAGTAGACCTCGAGATCCTTGGCGAACGTTTCGTCGTACTTGACGATGCCGTCGGGGTAGGCCGGCTCGCCCATCAGGTTCGAGCTTGCCTGCGGCGCCACCGAGAACTCGAAGCGCTCGCGATACATGTAATAGTCCGGAGCAATCCTGAAATGCACATCCACCCCATCGGCGGTCGTGGCCACCGAAAGGGCGAACGCCTTTTCCGGGTCCAGGAAATCGTCCTCGGTGAACTGCGCGGACGCGTTGCCGGCGGAGAACAGCCAAAGCATGCCGCACAACGCGGCCAGGGCCAGCGTGCGTACGAGCCGTGCGAAGCCATCGCCATGCCTGCCGCCGGCTGCCCCGCGAACCGATACGGACACCGTGTCCCGCCCCATGCCAAATCCTTGCTGTATCAATCGTGTCCCATCCGAGTCCGTGTCTGGGCATGCACCCATTGTGCATAATCCATCGAGGCGCCTATGGCCGGCACCACGACGATTTCCGGCACTTCATAGGGATGCAGCTGCGCCAGCCGTTCGGCCACCGCCTGGGCCCGATCACCGCTGGTTTTGATCGTCAGCGGAATTTCCTCGGCGCCTTCCAGCACATCCTGCCACATATACATGGACAACACGGGCGCGCCGACGTTCACGCATGCCGCCAAATATTCCTCTATCAGGACATGAGCGATGCGCTTGGCCAGCAGCAAATCGGGAGCGGTGCTCAACATCACCACCATATCCTGGCGCTCGATCTGCGGCGCGCCAGTCAAGATCACTCCGTCACGCGACGACATAATGCTTCCATAGGGCCGGATTCATCGACATTTTACGCAGTATCGAAACAAAAAAACCCCGCTGCCGCGAAGCAGAGAGGTTTTTTATAGAGGCCTAGCGTACTTATTCGGCGTCGTCCTGGGCGACTTCCGGGCGGTCCACCAACTCCATGAATGCCATCGGAGCGTTGTCGCCTTGGCGGAAACCCATTTTCAGCACGCGGGTGTAGCCGCCGTTGCGTTCTTTGTAGCGAGGACCGATTTCGTTGAACAACTTGACCACGGCATCGCGATCACGCAAGCGCGCGAAGGCCAGGCGCCTGTTGGCCAGGGTAGGTTCCTTGCCCAACGTGATCAGAGGCTCGACCACGCGACGCAATTCCTTGGCTTTCGGCAAGGTGGTCTTGATGGCTTCATGCGTTAGCAGGGAAACAGCCATGTTGCGGAACATGGCCAGGCGGTGACTACTGGTGCGATTGAGTTTACGCAAACCACTACGGTGACGCATAACAATTCCTTTGAATCTTGATTAAACGGAGATTCCGTTGATTGGCAGGCTCTTCTATCGACTATGCCGCGGGCCTGTGTGAGGGCAGAACTTTAGCACAAAATACGTGCCTGGATTCTGCGGCTTTGCATGGAACCGAGCTCCTAGGCTCGGCTCCAGATTTACTTGCCGGCTATCAGGGACGTTCCAGGCCGAGCGGGGGCCAGTTCTCGAGCTTCATGCCCAAGGTCAGGCCACGCGCCGCCAAGACTTCCTTGATTTCGTTCAACGACTTGCGGCCCAGGTTGGGCGTCTTGAGCAATTCGTTTTCGGTACGCTGGATCAGGTCGCCGATGTAATAAATGTTTTCCGCTTTCAAGCAATTGGCGGAACGCACCGTGAGCTCCAGATCGTCGACCGGACGCAGCAGGACGGGATCGATCTGCGGCGCGCCACGCGTCGGTGCTTCATACGAATCGCCGGCGCCTTCCAACGCGGCGAATACCGAAATCTGGTCCATCAGCAAGCGGGCCGATTGACGCACGGCTTCCTCGGGCGAAATGACGCCGTTGGTCTCGATATCCAGAATCAATTTGTCCAAGTCGGTGCGCTGCTCGACGCGCGCACTTTCGACCGTGTAGCTGACACGGCGCACGGGGCTGTACGATGCGTCCAGCACGATGCGGCCGATCGTATGCGTGCGGTCATCCGACAACGCGCGGACGTTGCCCGGAATATATCCTCTGCCCTGGTCGACCTTGATCTGCATTTCCAGCTTTCCGGCGTCGGTCAGCGTAGCGATGACATGATCAGGGTTGATGATCTCGACGTCGTGCGGCAATTCGATGTCGCTGGCAAGGACGGTGCCGGGACCATTCTTGCGCAAGGTCAAGGTCACTTCTTCGCGATTGTGCAGCTTGAATACCACGCCTTTCAGGTTCAGCAGGATATCGACGACATCTTCGCGCACGCCTGCCAGCGTGGAATATTCATGGACCACGCCCGTGATCTGGACTTCGGTGGGCGCATAGCCCGTCATGGAAGACAGCAGAATGCGGCGCAGCGCGTTGCCCAGCGTATGGCCGTAGCCCCGCTCGAAAGGCTCCATGACGACCTTGGCGTGATTCTTGCCTACGGATTCGACTTCGATGGTGCGCGGCTTAAGAAAACCTTGTGACGACATATGTGTTCCTTCTCAATACCCTCGGCTCGTTACACCGATAAGGCTGATGGAAAACCGGCTGTGCTGCCGGCGGGACGGCGCAAAGCCCACTCCCCGATCATCTCGGTAAAGTGGGCCCTGCGAAAATACCAAGTGACTGTACGGGCCGGCAGATTAGCGCGAATACAATTCGACGACCATCGACTCGTTGATGTCGCGAGCAACATCAACGCGGTCGGGAACCTGCTTGAACGTGCCGGTCAGCTTGGACGGATCGACTTCGACCCACTGCGGGAAACCTTGGCCGGAAGCCAGATCCAGGGATTCACGGATGCGAGCCTGGCCTTTGGCCTTTTCACGAACGGTAATGACGTCACCGGCCTTGATCAGCATCGACGCGATGTCGGCGGTGTGGCCGTTCAATTCGATCGCGCGGTGATTGACCAGCTGGCGCGCTTCGGCGCGGGTGCAGCCAAAGCCCATGCGATAGACGACATTATCCAAGCGCGATTCCAGCAGTTGAATCAGGGTCTCGCCCGTGTTGCCACGGCGACGCTCTGCTTCGGCAAAGTACTTGCGGAACTGCTTTTCCAGAACGCCGTACATGCGCTTGAGCTTTTGCTTCTCGCGCAGCTGCGTGCCGTAGTCGGAGGTGCGGGCACCCGACGTACGTCCATGCTGTCCAGGCTTGGATTCAATTTTACACTTCGATTCCAGCGAGCGACGAGCGCTCTTCAGGAACAGATCGGTACCCTCGCGGCGCGAGAGCTTGCATTTAGGACCAATATAACGTGCCAAGATTCTTCCCCTTACATGCGACGACGCTTGGGCGGACGGCAACCATTGTGCGGCACCGGCGTGATGTCTGAAATGCTGGTGATTTTGATGCCCAGGGCATTCAGAGCACGCACGGAAGACTCGCGACCTGGGCCTGGGCCCTTGATGCGTACTTCAAGCGTTTTGATTCCGTATTCCAACGCCACGCGACCCACGCTTTCAGCGGCAACCTGCGCGGCGAAAGGCGTAGATTTACGCGAGCCCTTGAAGCCCGCACCGCCCGATGTCGCCCAAGACAGCGCGTTGCCCTGGCGATCAGTGATCGTAATGATCGTATTGTTGAAAGACGCATGGACGTGCGCGATGCCGTCCGAAACGTTTTTCTTGATTTTCTTGCGTACGCGAGCTGCGCCGCTGTTGGAAGCTTTCGCCATCTTCTATTCCTCGATTATTTCTTCAGGGAAGCCGCTGCGCGACGCGGGCCCTTGCGGGTACGCGCGTTCGTGCGAGTACGCTGGCCGCGCACGGGCAGGCCGCGTTTGTGGCGCATGCCACGATACGTTCCCAGATCGATCAAGCGCTTGATCGACAGTTGCACTTCACGACGCAGGTCGCCCTCGACCGCGAATACGCTCAGGTGTTCACGGATACGCTCGAGCTCGGCGTCGGTCAGGTCCTTCACCTTCTTGGAAGGTTCGATGCCTGACGCTTCGCAGATCTTGCGAGCGCGGGTGCGACCAATACCAAAAATAGCCGTCAGTCCGATTTCGGCGTGTTGGTGTGGCGGAATGTTTATGCCAGCAATACGGGCCATGTCTGTTCCTTGTTAAATCCGTTGCGCTTCGGCCTTAGCCTTGACGCTGCTTATGACGTGGGTCGGTGCAAATGACACGCACCACACCATGCCGCTTGATGATTTTGCAGTTGCGGCAAATCCGCTTTACCGATGCCATTACCTTCATGGTTGACTCCTAATTTCCTGTAACCGCCCGCTTATTTAGAGCGGAAAACAATTCTTGCTCGCGATAGATCATAGGGCGTGAGCTCCACTGTGACCTTGTCGCCCGGCAAAATCCGGATGTAATGCATACGCATCTTGCCTGAAATATGGCCTAGAACGACGTGGCCATTCTCCAGCTTGACGCGAAACGTTGCGTTGGGGAGGTTTTCTATGACCTCTCCTTGCATTTGAATGACGTCGTCTTTCGCCATTTTCTTTTTACCGCATTGGCAAGCCCGCACCCTTGAAGTTGGCCTTCTTGAGCAACGAGTCGTATTGGTTGGACATCATGTAGGCTTGCGCCTGAGCCATGAAATCCATCGTAACCACAACAATGATCAACAGGGACGTGCCGCCAAAGTAAAAGGGCACATTCCAGCGCATCTGCATGAACTCCGGCAGCAAGCACACCAACGTGATGTAAATGGCGCCGGCCAAGGTCAAACGCATCAGGATCTTGTCGATGTACCTGGAAGTCTGCTCGCCGGGACGGATTCCGGGAACGAAAGCACCGCTCTTCTTCAGGTTATCGGCCGTCTCGCGACTGTTGAAAACCAATGCCGTGTAGAAAAAACAAAAGAAAATGATCAATGCCGAGAACAGCGTGACGTACAACGGCTGATGCGGGGCAAGGGCCGCTGCGAAGTCGCTCAGCCAGCTCATGCTCGGGTTGCTGGAGAACCAGCTGGTCACCGTCGCGGGCAGCAGGATGATCGACGAGGCAAAGATCGGGGGAATCACGCCGGACATATTCAGCTTCAGCGGCAAATGCGAACTCTGTCCGCCATAGATCTTGTTGCCGACCTGGCGCTTGGCGTAGTTCACCGTAATCCGGCGCTGACCGCGCTCGACGAACACGACGAAGTATGTCACCGCAACGACGAGCACCAGGATGAACAGCGCCGACAGCACGGACATCGCATCGGTGCGAACCAGATCCAGCAAGCCCGCCAGCGCGCTAGGCAAGCCCGCCACGATGCCCGCGAAAATCAGGATGGAGATGCCGTTGCCGATGCCTCGCTCGGTTATCTGCTCGCCCAGCCACATCAGGAACATCGTGCCGGTCACCAAGGTAACGATAGTGGTGAAGCGGAACAGCATGCCGGGATCGATCACCAAGCCTGGCTGCGACTCCAGCGCGACGGAAATGCCGACGGCCTGGAACAGGGCAAGAAAGACGGTGCCGTAACGCGTGTACTGGGTGATCTTGCGACGACCCGATTCGCCTTCTTTCTTGATGGCTTCCAGCGTAGGCACGACGACGGACATCAACTGCATGATGATGGACGCCGAAATGTAAGGCATGATTCCCAATGCGAAGACGGAAAACCGCTCCAGCGCGCCGCCCGAAAACATGTTGAACAAGCCCAGGATGCCGCCCTGGTTTTGCTGGAACAACTCGGACAGCGCATCGGGATTGATTCCCGGCACAGGAATGTGCGTACCCAAGCGGAAGACAACCAGGGCCAACAACAGGAACACGACGCGGCGACGCAAATCGCCGTATCGGGATCCGGTTTTAGCCTGTGCCTGAGCTTTAGCCACTGTGACCCCTTATCAAGCCAACGAGCCGCCGGCGGCTTCGATGCTGGCGCGAGCGCCCGCCGTGGCGGACACGCCTTTCAGCGTGACCTTGCGCGACAACTCACCCGACTTGATGACTTTGACGTAGCGCACGGCTTGTCCGATCACTCCGCCTTGCTTGAGAACCTGGACGTCGATATCGTCGACAGGCAGGCGCTCGAGGTCGGACAGGCGAACTTCGGCATACAGGTGACGGCCCAGAGGCGTAAACCCGCGCTTGGGCAAGCGGCGTTGCAAAGGCATTTGACCGCCTTCGAAACCGACCTTATGGAAGCCGCCCGAACGGGATTTCTGGCCTTTGTGGCCGCGGCCGCCGGTTTTGCCCAGGCCCGAGCCAATGCCACGCCCGACACGGCGTTTCGCGTGTTTGCTGCCTTCGGCAGGCTTCAGCGTGTTCAATTGAATTTCTGACATATCGGTTCCCTTCAGGCTTCCGAGACGGTAACGAGGTAATCCACCTTGCGGATCATTCCACGAACCTCGGGCGTATCGACCAATACGCGGCTGCTGTTCACGCGCCCCAAGCCCAAACCGCGCACGGTTTCGCGGTGAGACTGCTTGGTGCCGATGACAGAGCGCACGAGCGTAACTTTAATTTGCTTCTGTGCCATGATTTACCCCAGAATTTCTTCCACCGACTTGCCGCGCTTGGCGGCGATGTCGGCGGGAGTCGAGCAGGCACGCAAGCCGTTCAGCGTTGCGCGAACCATGTTGTAAGGATTGCTGGAGCCCAGGCTCTTGGCGACCACGTTACGAACACCCATCACTTCGAAAATGGCGCGCATCGGGCCGCCGGCGATCACGCCGGTACCTTCCGCCGCCGGCGAAATGAGAACGGTCGAAGCACCATGCTTGCCAACGACCGTGTGATGCAGCGTGCCGTTCTTCAGGGCGACTTTCAGCAAGCCGCGACGCGCCTGTTCCATTGCTTTCTGTACGGCGACGGGCACTTCACGGGCTTTTCCTTTGCCCATGCCGATACGTCCATCACCATCACCGACCACCGTCAGCGCAGCGAAGCTCATGGTGCGACCACCCTTGACCACTTTGCTGACGCGGTTGACCGCAATCATTTTCTCACGCAAGCCGTCGTCGTTTTCCTTCTCGGCGGCGTGCTTACCTTGTGCTTTAGCCATTTGACAATTCCTTGCTTAGAATTTCAAGCCGGCTTCACGCGCGGCATCGGCCAACGCTTTGACGCGGCCATGGTAACGAAAGCCCGAACGGTCAAATGCAACCTGCTCGATGCCGGCGGCTTTTGCTTTTTCGGCCACTCGCTTGCCGATCAAGCCAGCGGCGACAACATTGCCCCCATTGACGCTCTTGCCGGCCAGCTCTTTGCGAACCTCTGGCTCCAGCGTCGAAGCGCTGACGAGCACACGATCGCCTTCGGGCGAGATGATGTTTGCGTAGATATGGAGATTCGAGCGGAAGATCGACAGGCGATGCACGCCCAGTTCGTTGATCTTCCGACGAGTCGCCACAGCACGGCGCAAACGAGAAATTTTCTTGTCCATAATTCGTCCTTGCCTGCGTGCTTATTTCTTCTTGGTTTCTTTGATGATGACGCGCTCATCCGCGTAGCGCACGCCTTTGCCCTTGTAGGGCTCCGGCTCGCGGTAAGCGCGAATTTCAGCGGCCACCTGTCCAACCGCCTGCTTGTCCGAACCCTTAATGACGATTTCCGTCTGGGTCGGGCATTCGGCCTTGATGCCGGCCGGCAGGGGATGCACGATATCGTGCGAGAAACCAAGTTGCAGTTTCAGGGCGTCGCCTTGGACCTGGGCGCGGAAACCCACGCCGACCAGGTTCAAACGACGTTCGAAGCCCTTGCTCACGCCGGTAACCATGTTGGCCACCAGGGCTCGCAGGGTGCCCGACATGGCTTTCGCCTCACGGGTATCGTTGGCAACCGCAAACGTCAGTTGGCCGTCTTCCTGGCGAACCAGCACGTCGCCTTTCAGCTCTTGCGTCAGCGTGCCCAAAGGACCCTTGACGGAGATCTGGCCGGCGCTGATCGTGGCTTCGACGCCTTTCGGAACGGGAACGGGATACTTAGCTATGCGTGACATGTGTTTCTCCTTATGCCACGTAGCACAGCACTTCGCCGCCCACGCCGTTGGCGCGCGCCTTGCGATCCGTCATCACGCCGCGGGGCGTGGACACGATCGCGACGCCCAGGCCGTTCATGACCTGAGGAATCGATTTGCTGCCTTTGTAAATCCGCAGGCCAGGGCGCGACACGCGGTCGATGCGCTCGATGACCGGGCGACCGGCATAGTATTTCAACGTGATTTCCAGAACCGGCTTGGCGGAATCGCCGACCACCTGGTAGCTGTCAATGTAACCTTCATCCTTCAGCACGGCAGCAATGGCTACCTTCACCTTGGAGGAGGGCATGCTTACCGACGTCTTGTTGACCATTTGGGCGTTGCGCACGCGGGTCAACATGTCGGCGATGGGATCGCTCATGCTCATGTGTATTTCTCCTACCAGCTGGCTTTAGTCATGCCGGGCACTTCGCCACGCAGCGTCATTTCACGCAGCTTGTGACGAGTAAGACCGAACTTGCTGAAAACCCCGCGTGGGCGACCTGTCACCACACAACGGTTGCGCTGGCGAGTCGGGTTCGAATTGCGTGGAAGTTGTTGCAATGCCAAACGAGCTTGGTAGCGCTCTTCGTCCGTCTTGGACTGATCGTCGATTATCGCCTTCAGCGCAGCGCGCTTGGCGGCGAATTTTTCTACCAGCTTGGCGCGTTTGATATCGCGATTGATGAGGGAAAGTTTAGCCACGTCATCGCCCCTTAGTTACGAAACGGAAAGCTGAAAGCGGTCAGCAGCGCTTTCGCTTCTTCGTCCGTCTTGGCCGTTGTAGTGATGCTGATGTTCAGACCACGAACAGCGTCGATTTTGTCGTATTCGATTTCGGGGAAAATGATTTGCTCTTTAACCCCGACGTTGTAGTTGCCCCGTCCGTCGAATGCACGGCCCGAGATGCCGCGGAAGTCGCGCACGCGCGGCAAGGCCACGGCGACCAGGCGATCCAGGAATTCATACATGCGCTGACCGCGCAACGTAACCATGCAACCGATAGGATAGTTTTCGCGAATCTTGAAGCCCGCGATGGCCTTGCGCGTCTTGGTGATTACGGGCTTCTGGCCGGCGATCTTGGACAGATCGGAAACGGCGTGCTCGATAACCTTCTTGTCCGACACGGCACCCGACACGCCCATGTTCAGCGTGATCTTGGTGATGCGCGGCACTTCCATGACGCTTTTGTAGCCAAACTTGGCTTGCAGGTCGGCAATGACCTTGCTGCGGTAAAACTCTTGTAAACGAGCCATGTTCTTCGCCCCTTAAGCCTTGGCGCCAACGACTGCGCCGCTGGAACGGAATACACGGACCTTGCTGCCGTCGACTTCTTTGACCCCGACGCGATCGGCCTTGCCGGTGGCGGGATTGAAAAGCGCCACATTGGAAATGTGGATGGGCATGGTCTTGTCGATGATGCCGCCTTGCGTGCCGGCCATGGGATTGCCCTTGACGTGCTTCTTGACGACATTGATGCCTTCGACCAGCACGTGGTCGGCATCGACACGGCGCAGCACCGTGCCGCGGCGCTTTTTGTCGCGCCCGGTCAACACGATGACTTCGTCGCCTTTACGGATCTTTTCCATGTTGGCTCCTTACAGCACTTCTGGAGCCAGCGACACGATCTTCATGAACTTTTCGGTACGCAGTTCGCGCGTGACCGGTCCGAAGATACGAGTGCCGATGGGTTCCAGCTTGGCGTTGAGCAGAACGGCGGCATTGCCACCGAACTTGATCAGCGAGCCGTCTTTGCGGCGAACGCCCTTAGCGGTACGCACCACTACTGCGTTGTAGATTTCGCCTTTTTTGACGCGCCCGCGAGGAGCCGCTTCCTTGACACTCACCTTGATGATGTCACCGATGGCGGCATAACGGCGCTTCGAGCCGCCCAACACCTTGATGCACATAATGGAACGTGCGCCCGTGTTGTCGGCCACGTCCAGCGTGGTCTGCATTTGGATCATGATTATTCCTGTTCCAACTTAGCTGCGTTGCCCCGCCAACAATTGACAAGGTTGCACAACCAGTTTTGGTCCCGTCAGATTCGCCGTCATCCTGCACCGCGACAAAGCCAGCGTAGTGGTTTGCCGCCAACGCCCGACAACATCGAACCCTGGGTTGAAATCTTGCTAAAAAAACTCGCGTGTACTTGCGCGCCAATGCTTCATTCTGATTTGCCGACCCGCTGATTTGCAACTTGCAAAACCGACGCTTCGGCAATACGTTCAGCCAACCTTGACAAGCAAGCCCATCATCATAAGTTTTTTCTGGCTTTATTGCAAGTACTTTCTGAAGGCCGGCCATGCAAGTGTAGTATTTTCATGGATGACGGGCGCCTTTCCGGTCATGGTTGTGTATGCTTGCCGGCATCATGCCCACCTAAACGGACTCCAGGAGGACTCTTACATGTACGAGCAGTTGGCCTTATATATAGACGGTGAATTCCTCGGCGGCGACGGTCGCCGCACCCAGGACGTCACCAACCCCGCCACCCTGGATGTGCTCGGCCGGCTGCCGCTGGCGTCGCAATCCGATCTGGACCGGGCGCTGGATGCCGCGCATCGCGCTTTCCAGACTTGGCGCCACAGCTCTCCCATGCAGCGCTCCGAGATCCTGCGCAAGGCCGGACAGCTCTCGCGCGAGCGGGCCAAGGAAATCGGGCGCAACATGACGCTGGACCAGGGCAAGCCGCTGGCCGAAGCCGTGGGCGAGATCATGAGCTGCGCGGATCATACCGATTGGCATGCGGAAGAATGCCGCCGCATTTACGGACGGGTGATCCCCCCCCGCCAGCCGAACGTGCGGCAAATGGCGCTGCGCGAACCCATCGGCGTCTGCGCCGCCTTCACGCCCTGGAACTTTCCCTACAACCAAGCCATACGCAAGATCAGCGCCGCGATCGGGGCGGGCTGCACGATCATCCTGAAGGGCCCCGAGGACGCGCCCAGCGCCGTCATGGCCATCGCCCGCATCTTTCACGAAGCGGGCCTTCCCCCCGGCGTGCTCAACATCGTCTGGGGTGTGCCGGCGGAAGTGTCGGACTATCTGATCCGCTCCCCCATCGTGCGCAAAGTATCGTTTACCGGCTCCGTTCCCGTGGGAAAACAATTGGCGGCGCTGGCCGGCGCCCATATGAAGCCCGTCACGATGGAGCTGGGCGGCCATTCGCCCGTCCTCGTGTTCGAGGATGCCGACGTCGATCGCGCCGCCAAGCAGCTTGCGCACTTCAAGATCCGCAACGCGGGCCAGGTATGCATATCCCCCACGCGTTTTTACATCCATGAAAAGGTCTATGACCGTTTCTTGGCGGGCTTCATCGATACGCTGAAGGAGGTCAAGGTCGGCGACGGCTTGGAGCCCGACACGCAAATGGGCCCCCTGGCCCACGAACGGCGCGTTCCCACCATGACCCGCTTCGTCGAGAACGCGCTGGAACTGGGCGGCAAGCTGGAACTCGGAGGACAGGCGCTGGACCGCATCGGCCACTTCTTCGCCCCCACCGTCGTGACCGAGCTGCCGGATCACGCCATGCTGATGACGGAAGAACCCTTCGGCCCGATCGCGCCCATCACGCGCTTTTCCGACGGCGACGACGCCATCCGCCGTGCCAATTCCCTACCTTTCGGCCTGTCGTCATACGTGTTCACCAACTCGCTGCAGACCGCGACGAAAGCCGGGAACGCCTTGGAAGCGGGCATGGTCAACATCAACCACTTCGGCGCCGCGCTTCCGGAAACGCCCTTTGGCGGCATCAAGGATAGCGGCATAGGCAGCGAAGGCGGCTCGGAAACCTTCGACGGGTATCTCGTGACCAAGTTCGTGACCCACGTCTAGGCTCCCAAACCCGCGGCCGGAGCGGGCCTGAGGGACAACCCCAGTGTCATCGGCAAAATGAATGGCCTATATTTCAAACAAACGTTTGAAATATAGGCCATTCGTGTCCGATAAACCCCTTGTTTCCCGTTCCGCGCATACACGACACGCTATTCTGGAAGCGGCGGAGGCGCTGTTCGCGCGCCAAGGGCACGACGGTACATCGATCCGGCAGATCGCCGCCCTCTCGAAAACCAACCTGTCGGCGGTCAACTATCACTTCGGCTCCAAGGACGGCTTGATCCGGGCGGTATTCCAGCGCCGCCTGGATGCTATCAACAACGAACGCCTGCTTCAACTGACCATGTTACAGAAACGTGCCGAAGGCCGGCCGCTCAAGCCCTCGCACATCGTGGAAGCCTTTTTCGGTCCCTTGATCCGTCATGCCTTCAACACAGGCCCGGACCACGCCGCCTTTTTTCCTTTGCTTCAACGCAATTTGTCCGACCGCAACGGACTCATCACCACCTTGTTCCTGAGCGAGCGCAACAACGTATTCTCCCGCTTCAAAGCCGCCCTGCTGGAATCCCTGCCCGGCGTGCCGACGGCGGAAATCACCTGGCGCATCCACTTCATGCTGGGCGCCACTTCCTACGCCATCATGGGCGCCGATGTTTTACGCCAGGCCATGGGTCTGGATAGAGAAGATATGGACGATAACAAGCCTGACAAATTATTACAAAAATTACTGAGTTTTTTACTTGGAGGCCTGCGCGCGCCGCTGCCGCAAACCACCAACACTACTATGCTAGAGTCATCTGCGGCGCCGACGGCGCCGGGCGCGTGCGCATACGCCAATGGCTCCAGCCCATCCTGAAGGAGTTCCGACCGTGAGCATTTTTCTTGTCGTTATTGCTCTGCTCGTCATTGCGGCCATCGTCGTCTTCAACGTGGCCGAGCTACGCCTGAAACTGATTTCCGTACCTGTCTTTCGCCTGTTCCGCAAGATCATGCCGCCCATGTCGGACACGGAACGCGACGCATTGGAAGCGGGCACGACCTGGTGGGACAGCCAGCTGTTCAGCGGAAAGCCTCGCTGGTCCGATCTGCTGGCAACGCCCAAGCCCGTCTTGACGGCCGAAGAGCAATCGTTCCTGGACAATGAAGTGCAAACGGCTTGCGCCATGGTCGATGACTGGAAGCTGACGCGCGAGGACCAGAACTTACCCCAAGCCGTCTGGGACTATCTGAAGGAAAACCGATTCTTCAGCCTCATCATCCCCAAGGAATACGGGGGCCGGGGCTTTTCGGCGCAGGCGCACTCGCAAATCGTCACCACGCTGTCGACACGCAATTCCGCGCTGTCCGTCAGCGTAATGGTGCCCAATTCCCTCGGGCCCGCCGAGCTCCTGCTGCACTACGGAACCGAAGAGCAAAAAAACCATTATCTGCCGCGCCTGGCCCGCAGCGAAGATATCCCCGCCTTCGCCCTGACCAGCCCATGGGCGGGCTCCGACGCGGCCGCCATACCCGACGTGGGCATCGTCTGCAAAGGCCAATGGCAAGGAGAAGAGGTGCTCGGCATGCGGGTGAGCTGGGACAAGCGCTACATCACCCTGGCCCCGGTCTGCACCTTGCTGGGCCTGGCGTTCCGCCTCCACGATCCCGACGGCTTGCTCGGGGACGAGCAGGACCTGGGCATTACCTGCGCCCTGGTGCCCGCCGATCACCCCGGCGTGCAGACCGGCCGGCGCCACTTGCCGCTGGACGCCATGTTCATGAACGGCCCGACGCGCGGACTGGATGTTTTCATGCCTTTGGACTTCATCATCGGCGGGCCGAAGATGGCGGGCCAAGGCTGGCGCATGCTGATGGAATGCCTGGCCGCCGGACGCGGCATTTCCCTGCCGTCGTCCTATACCGGTATGGCCATGCTCACCTCGCGCGCCGTAGGTGCCTACAGCCGGATTCGCCAGCAGTTCGGACTGCCCATCGGCAAGTTCGAAGGCGTCGAGGAGGCCTTGGCGCGCATAGGCGGCAATACCTACCTGATCGATGCCGCTCGGTCCCTGACCGCCTCGGCCATCGACCAAGGCGAAAAGCCGTCCGTCATATCGGCCATCGTCAAATACCACCTGACCGAGCGGGGCCGAGCCGTCGTGAACGACGGCATGGACATCATCGGCGGCAAAGGCATTTGCCTGGGGCCCTCGAACTTTCTGGGCCGCGCCTATCAACAGCTGCCCGTTGGGATTACCGTGGAAGGCGCCAACATACTTACCCGCAGCCTGATCATCTTCGGACAGGGGGCTATACGCTGCCATCCTTATGTACTGAAGGAAATCCACGCCGCGCAGCTGGAGGATGAAGCGCAAGGTCTGCACCAATTCGACGTGGCGCTGCAAGGCCACATCCGGCATACGCTGGCCAACTTGGGCCGGGCTCTGGGCCACGGCCTGAGCGGATCGCTGCTGGTCCACCTGCCGGTGAAGCCCGCGCCCGCGATGCGCCGCTACTACCGCCAGGTCAATCGCTACGCCAGCGCCTTCGCTGTACTGGCCGACAGTGCCATGCTCATGCTGGGCGGGGAGCTCAAACGGCGCGAGCGCCTGTCCGCTAGGCTGGGTGACATTCTTTCGCAGCTTTATTTGATCAGCGCCACCTTAAAACGTTTCGAAGACGACGGCCGCCCCGAAGAAGACGCGCCGCTGGTCCACTGGGCCGTCCAGGACGCCTTGTACGCCATGCAGACCGCTTTCGACGGCGCGCTGTCCAACTTCCCCAATCGGCCCCTGGCGATCGTGTTGCGTATCTTGCTGTTCCCGCTGGGCCAGCATCTGAGCCCGCCGTCCGACGCGCTGGGCAGCCGGGTCGCCAGGCTGTTGACCCGGCCTGGAGCCAGCCGGGACCGGCTTACGCACAGGGTTTTCGTTCCTTCCGCCGAAGGCGAGCCGATCCGGCTGATCGAGGATGCGCTTCTGGCCTCGCTGGCGGCGGCCCCCATTGACGAAAAGGTTCGCAACGTCGCAAAACAAGGAGTGCTGCGTAACCATACCCAGGCCAACGTACGGGATATGCCAAAAGCCGCGCATGCCGTCGGCGCGATTACCGATCAGGAATTCGAGGCATTGCAGCACCGCGACGCCCTGCGCGACAGGGTCATTGCCGTGGATGATTTTCCCTTCGACCTGGGACGAAACTCCAAGCCTGCGGGTGATCCTACCCATCAGGTTTCATAAGGACATGACACATGGCTTTTGAACCGGTATACATCATAGACGGGGCGCGTTCGCCCTTTCTCAAAGCGCGCAACGCGCCGGGGCCGTTCTCGGCATCCGACTTGGCAACCCATGCCGGACGCGAACTCCTGCTGCGCCAGTCGTTCGCGCCCGACAGGCTCAGCGAAGTCATTCTCGGCTGCGCGGCGCCCGCCCCCGAAGAAACGAACATCGGCCGCATCGTCGCCCTGCGCCTGGGATGCGGGCACCGCGTTCCAGGCTGGACGGTCATGCGCAACTGCGCCTCGGGCATGCAGGCCCTGGATTCAGGCATCATGTCCATACAAACCGGGCGCAGCGACCTGGTCCTGGCCGGCGGGGTCGACGCGCTGTCGCGCGCGCCCGTGCTGCTCTCCGATGAAATGATCGCATGGCTGTCCGCCTGGAACAAAAGCCGGACCATCCAGCAGAAACTGCAAACGCTCAAGCGCCTGCGCCCCGGCTACCTGGCGCCGGTCATCGGCTTGCTCAAAGGCCTGACCGACCCGGTGGTGGGGCTGTCGATGGGACAGACCGCGGAAAACCTGGCGCATCAGTTTCACATCAGCCGTCAGGACATGGACGCCTATTCCGCGCAAAGCCACCAGCGCGCGCTGTCCGCGAAAGAACGCAATGCTTTTTCCGAGATCGTTCCGCTCGTCGACGCCAAAGGCACGCTTTACGATGCGGATGACGGCGTACGCGGCGACTCCACGCCTGAAAAACTGGCGCAGCTCAAGCCGGTCTTCGACAAGCCGTGGGGCAACGTTACCGCGGGTAATAGTTCGCAAGTGACCGACGGCTCGGCGTTGATGCTGCTGGCCTCGCAATCCGCCGTCGACGAGCTGGGCCTGGCTCCGATAGGGCGCATTCTGGACGTCCAATGGGCGGCGCTGGACCCGGCCGTCATGGGCCTGGGCCCCGTGTTCGCATCCACGCCGATACTGGAGCGCCACGGGCTGGGCTTGAACGATCTCGATCTCTGGGAAATCAACGAAGCGTTCGCCGCCCAAGTCCTGGCCTGCCGGGCCGCATGGAACGACGACGGCTGGTGCCGCAGGAACCTGGGACGCCAGGCCCTGGGGCTGCTCGATACGGATCGCCTCAACGTCGATGGCGGCGCCATTGCGATCGGCCACCCCGTCGGCGCCTCCGGCGCGCGCATCGCGCTCCATTTGCTGCATGCGCTGCGCGCGCGCCGGCTCAAGCGCGGCATCGCCGCCATCTGCATAGGCGGAGGACAAGGCGGCGCCATGCTTATCGAAACCTGCAACGAGAAGGAGCAATCATGAGTCTCGCGATCAACGGACTGGACTTGCGCCATTTCCGTGTGGAAACGGATAGCGAAGGGATAGTATGGCTGGCCATGGATTATGCGGACGACCACGTCAATCGGCTATCGTCCGAAGCCCTGGCGGAGCTCGGCCGCGTTCTGGATGCGCTGCAGCAACAGCCGCCCGCGGGCCTGATCATTCATTCGACCAAGCAGGCCGGCTTCATCGCAGGAGCCAACATCGACGAATTCGCCGGCCTGGATACGCCCGGCCAAGGCATGGCGCTGGTCACCCGCGGCTGGTCGCTGTTCAATCGCCTGGCCGCCACCCCCTATCCGACACTCGCCTTGATCCAGGGCCACTGCCTGGGCGGGGGCCTCGAGCTGTCGCTGGCCTGCCGCTACCGGCTCGTCGTCGATCAGCCGGAAACGTCGCTGGCGCTGCCTGAAGTCATGCTGGGCATCTTCCCCGGATGGGGCGGCATGCTGCGCCTGCCCGCGCTGATCGGCGCGCCCGCCGCATTGGACATGATGCTCACGGGCCGGCCCGTCAACGCCCGCAAAGCATACAAACTGGGACTGGCCGACGGCATCGTCGCCCCGCGCCTGATGCGCCGGGCGGCAGCCATGCTGGTCCGAAGCGGCAAGCCGCGCCGCCGGGCCAAAGGCCTGCCCGCCCTGCTCAACCACTCCCTCCTGCGGCCGCTCGTGCAGCGTCAAACACTCAAGAGCATCGACAAGCGCGACCCCCACCATCATTATCCGGCGCCCAGAACCATCCTGGAGATCTGGGCGAAACACCAGGGCAATGCGCTGAAAGCTCCGGAACTGGTGGACAAGCTGATTCAATCCGACACCGTGCGTAATCTGGTCCGGGTCTATCACCTGCAAGAACGTCTCAAGGACTTCGGCCGCCAGGCCAGGCCCGAGGACAAGGCCGAACGGGTGCACGTGGTCGGGGCGGGCGTCATGGGAGGCGACATCGCGGCGTGGGCGGCGCTCAAGGGCATGACCGTCACGCTGCAAGACCAGGACCGTCAACGCATTGCGGCCGCCCAGAAACGGGCAAGCGCGCTGTTCGCCGGCAAACTGAAAGATCCTCTGCTGGCACGCGCCGCCTATGACCGCCTGATCCCCGATATCGACGGCCATGGCGTGGCGCGCGCCGACATCGTCATCGAAGCCATCACGGAAAACCCCGTCGCCAAACGGCAGCTTTATCAGGCGATCGAACCCAGGCTCAAGTCCAATGCCATCCTGGCCACCAACACGTCCAGCCTGTCGCTGGAAGTCTTGAACCAGGAACTGAAGAACCCGGAACGCCTGATCGGCATCCACTTTTTCAATCCGGTGGCGAAAATGCCTCTGGTCGAAATCGTCGAAACGCCGGACATCGCGCCCGAAGCCATGCGCAAGGCACAGGCATTCGTCGGTCAGCTCGGCAAGCTTGGACTGCCCGTGAAAAGCACACCGGGCTTTCTCGTCAACGCAGTGCTTGCTCCGTACATGCTGGAAGCCATGCGCGCCTATAGCGAAGG
This sequence comes from uncultured Burkholderiaceae bacterium, assembly GCA_964551305.1. GTDB lineage: Bacteria > Pseudomonadota > Gammaproteobacteria > Burkholderiales > Burkholderiaceae_B > JBAZDC01. Next base: position 18,303 of record CAZKBT010000004.1, on the reverse strand, counting down.
CATCAGCGCCGAAACGATCGACGACGCCATGGTAAGGTTCGGCATGCCCATGGGACCGCTGGAACTGGCGGACACGGTCGGCCTGGACATCGTGCGTGACGCGGGACAGCAGCTTTCGGATCAAACCCAGTTGCCCGCCGGACTTCAAACGCGGCTGGACCACAACGAGCTCGGCAAGAAAACAGGCAAGGGCTTCTACACCTGGAAGGGGGGCAAACCGATACGAGGGGAAACCCGCACGCCGCCCAGCGGCCTTGCCGAGCGCCTGATCGCTCCCTTGCTGGAGAAAGCCAGACAGCAAGTGGAAAGCAAGGTCGTGGCGGACGCCGACCTTGCCGACGCCGGCGTCATTTTCGGCACCGGCTTCGCGCCCTTTACGGGCGGCCCGATGAATTATCAACGACAACTAAAATATTTCAACCACGAGGTAAATGGAGGTAGTACATGAAAATCGCGTCTCTACGCACTCTCTCTGCAACGATCATGGGCCTGTGCGCCGGCGGCGCGCATGCCGCGGGCTTTCATCTGCTGGAACAGAATGCCAGCGGAATCGGCAACGCCTATGCCGGATCGGCCGCCATCGCGGACAACGCCAGCACCATCTTCTTCAATCCGGCCGGCATGACCTACCTTCCCGGCGTCAACGTATCGGCGGGCGTATCCGCCATCAAACCCTCGTTCCGATTCTCCGATGGCGGCAGCACGGGTCCGGGCGGACCGATCGGTCCCGCAGTCGGGTCGAACTCCGGCGGCGACGCGGGTTCCATCGGCGCCGTGCCCAATGCCTACATCAGCTGGCAGCTCAGCCCGCAATGGTTTGCAGGCCTGGGCGTCGGCGCCCCCTTCGGCTTGAAAACCGAATACGATGACGACTGGATAGGACGTTATCACTCGAAAAAATTCAGTATCGAAAGCGTCAACATCAACCCATCCATCGCCTTCAAGGTCAATGACCGCTTGTCCCTGGGCGCGGGCGTGAACTGGATGCACCTGAAAGCCGATTACCGGCGGGATTCCGCCGTGCTGCTCGGCCCGCCCGTCGTGCCCGGTCCCATGTACCTGGGTGACGTAGGCGCCAAAGTCAAGATGAGCGGCGATGGCTGGGGCTGGAATATCGGCATGATCTATCAAGCCACGGACGACACCAGGGTAGGCCTTTCCTATCGTTCCACCACCAAGATCAAGGCCGACGGCACGACCAGCTTGTCCGGCATCCCCGCCCCCGCGGCCTCGATCCTGCCGGCCAGCGTCGACGCCAAAGCCACCGTCAAGCTTCCCGACATGGCGATCCTGAGCCTGGTTCATAATCTGAACGACCAATGGCAACTGCTCGCCGACGTGTCCTGGACGGGGTGGAGCAGCATTCCGGCACTGGATATCGACAACGGCAATCCGGCGCTCAACGATTCGCTGGAGCTGAAATTTCGCGACACGTGGCGGGTCGCCCTGGGCGCCAACTACAAGTACAACGAACAATGGACGTTCAAGGGCGGTGTCGCGTATGACCAGTCTCCGGTGCGCAATGCCACCTATCGGCCCACCTCGCTGCCCGACAATGACCGCTATTGGCTATCCATCGGCGCCCAGTACAGCCCGTCCAGGAATACGACGATAGACATCGGCTACGCCCATCTCTTCGTCAAGAGCACGACGATAGACAATGATACGGAACCCGCGAAGAAGGGGACCGTCCGGGGCGACTATCGATCGAACGCGAATATCCTGGGCGTCCAGGTGTCGTATCGCTTCTAGCGCACGACAGGCATGGCTTGCCTGCGCCCTGAGGGGTAGTTTACTTTCAGGGCGGAACCCATTCACAATAGAGCCTGTCCTGGCGCAGCCATCACAACAACAGGGAGACAAGCCATGCAAGCCATCTGGCTAAAGAGTTATCCACCCGGGGTACCCGCCGATATCACGGAAGAAGCGGCCGCTTACGACTCGCTAGTAGCGATCATCGAAGAAAGCTGCGCCGCGCACACGAGCAGAACCGCGTATATCAGCATGGGCGTCACCATGAGCTACGCCGAACTGGACAAGCAATCGCGCCATTTCGCCGCATGGCTGCAATCCACGGGCGTCAAGAAAGGCGATCGCGTGGCGCTCATGATGCCCAATATCCTGCAGTACCCCGTCTGCCTGATCGGCGCGCTGCGCGCCGGAGCCGTCGTCGTCAATACCAATCCCCTCTATACCCCCAACGAGCTGGAGCATCAGCTCGCCGATGCCGGCGCGGAAACCATCGTCATCGCCGAAAACTTCGCCCATACTCTGCAAAAGGCCTTGCCCAACCTCAAGGCCATGCAACGCATCGTGGTGACCGGCGTCGGCGACATGCTTGGCGGCCTGAAAGGCCTGGCGACCAATCTGGTCGTACGCCACGTAAAGAAACTGGTGCCAAGCTGGGACCTTCCCCATGCGATCAGCCTCAAGCAGGCATTGAAAGACGGTGCAAACGCCGGCTACACCCGCCCCATCCTGGCTCACGAGGACCTGGCGCTACTGCAATACACCGGCGGAACCACCGGCGTGGCCAAGGGCGCCATGCTTACCCACGGGAACATGGTCTCCAACCTGTGCCAGGCTTACGCGTGGGTCAAACCCCACATGTCCGAGAATGAATGCATTGTCACCGCGTTGCCGCTCTATCATATCTTTGCGCTCACGGCCAACTGCCTGACCTTTCTGAAGCTGGGCGCGAAAAACCTGCTCATCATCAACGCGCGCGACATCCCTGACTACATAAAGAATCTGCGCACAGTGCCCTTCACCGCCATCACGGGGGTGAACACGCTCTTTAATGCGCTGCTCAATGATCCGAATTTCGCCAAGCTGGATTTTTCATCCTTGCGAATCACGCTGGGCGGCGGGATGGCGGTCCAGGAGATCATCGCCCAACGCTGGTTGGACCTCACCGGCGTCCCCATCGCCCAGGCCTACGGATTGACGGAAACGTCGCCCGCCGTCACCATCAATCCTTTCGAGAATCGCGAGTTCACCGGCTCCATCGGCCTGCCGGTGCCCTCCACCGAAATATCCGTACGCAACGAAAGCAACGAAGACCTCCCTCAGGGCGAAACCGGAGAGATCTGCGTGCGCGGGCCGCAGGTGACACCAGGCTACTGGAATGCACCCGAAGAAACAGCCAAGGCCTTCGATAAAAACGGTTTTCTGCGTACGGGCGACATCGGCTATGTCGATGAGCAAGGCTATCTGTACCTCATGGACCGGAAAAAGGACATGATCCTGGTGTCGGGCTTCAACGTCTACCCCAACGAAGTCGAGGCCGTCGCGATGGAGCATCCCGACGTGAAGGACGTCGCCGCGGTTGGCGTGCCCGATGAAAAATCGGGCGAAGTCGTCAAGCTGTTCGTCATACGCAAGAACGACAGGCTGACCGAAGAAGAGCTGATCAAACACTGCCGCACCAAGCTGACGGGCTACAAAACTCCCAAGCACGTCGAGTTCCGCCAAGACCTGCCCCGCAGCAACATCGGAAAAGTCTTGCGGCGCAAGCTAAGGGACGAAGGGTGAGGGATCGATGGGCGGCGGGCGCCCACCCAATTGAGCGCTCAACAATGCCGCGCTGCCCATCGCCAATGTAAAGCCCAAGGCGCCATGGCCAATGTTCAGCCACAGATTGGATACGGTGGGGCTGCGCCCGATGACGGGCTTGCCGCCGGGCGTGGACGGACGCAAACCGGCCCATTCCAAGGCCTCGTCCAGCGCCAGCGCCGGAAAGATCTCGCGAACCTGTCCTTTGAGCTGGGCGATTCTTGATGGATCGACGTCATTGCCCCGCCCGCCGATATCCACCATCGCCGCGATACGCAGCACGTTCCCAAGCGGCGCATAGACGATTCGCCGCTCGTAATCGGTCACGCTGATCTGCAAGGCCTTGCCGTCCTGATCGGCCATGGGCACGCTCAGGCTATATCCCTTCAACCCGTAAATGGCGGGCTTGTACCCGGTCGAGCTCAATAATGCCCGGCTTCCCATGCCGCCGGCCACCACGAACGCATCGGCCTCGATCTCGCCCTGGTCGGTTTCCGCGGCCACGACCCGGTCCCGGTCCCTACGCAAGCCGCGAACGGCCGTATTCATCCTGCAGGTCACCGATTCGCAACGCTGCAATTGATCGAACAGAGCTTCTGCAAACAACCGGCAATCGCCCGTTTCTTCGCTGGGCGTATAAATGGCCCCCGCCATGACACCGTCCAGGGCGCCGATCGACGGCTCCAGAGCCAGCACGTCGGCAGCGGACAGCACGCGTTGATCAGAACCATGCCGGGCCTGATACTCGACCAGACGCGCGGCTTTGCCCAGCAGCTTGGAATCCCTATAGAGGATCAGCTTACCGGTCTTGCGCCAGGCAAAATCGACCGGAGACTGCGCCAGGAAATCATGCATGACGGAGCGACTCAGGTAGGACAAGGCCAGCATCTGGCTCGTCGTCGCATCCGACGCCGAGCCCCGGCAAGCCAGTACGAATTCGGCCAACCAGCGCCATTGATCGAGGTCCCAGCGCGGCTGAAAGCGCAGCGGGGAATCCTTGCGCCATAGCCATAAGGGCACGCTGGGCAGCACGCCCGGACCCGCCAAGGGCGCCACGTAGCTATAGCTGAGCTGACCTCCGTTGGCGAAGCTGGAGGCCCGCGCCGGCTTGTCGTATTCGTCGATCAACGTAACCGTATAGCCTTCCCGTTCAAGCTGGCGTGCCGTTGCGACCCCGATCACTCCGGCCCCGATAACGCATACATGCATGATGGAGCACCATCCTCAAGAACGTTTCATACATCTATTGTGATGGAATTTCGCCGCATCGGCCACTTCCGGTACCCGTGATGCCCTATCCTGCCACGCCACCGGCGGTGGCGCCGGGAAGCAGCAGGCCTTGACAAGAACCGGCCGCAAAAAAAATGCCCCTGGAAACCAGGAGCATGACCGGATTGGATGCAACCGGATGACCAGCATCCGGCTTATCGCAATCAGAGCGTGCGAGCCGCTTCGATCAGACGAACGACGGTCCACGATTTGCTGCGGCTGATCGGACGACCTTCCGCGATTTCAACCGCGTCACCTTCGTTGTACTGATTAGCTTCGTCATGCGCTTTGTACTTGGCAGAGCGAATAACGATTTTTCCAAGAACAGGATGCTTGACGCGGCGTTCGACGCGGACCACGACAGTCTTATCCATCTTGTTGCTCACAACGCGGCCAACGAGCAAACGTTGGCGCTTTACGGGCTGGGTGTTTTGAGTTTCGCTCATATTACTTCCCTGCGTTCTCAGTCTGAATGGTGCGGACGCGCGCGATGTCGCGGCGAACCTTGCCAAGCTGACTGGTGTTGGAAAGCTGTTGAGTGGCGCGCTGCATACGCAGATTGAATTGCGCCTTCAACAAGCTCTCGAGCTCTTTTTGAAGCTCGGTGGCATCTTTGGAACGGAGTTCGCTGGCTTTCATAGGATCTCCTTAGGCACCAATGTGACGAGACACGAATGTCGTCGAAATAGGCAGCTTGGCGGCGGCCAGACGGAATGCTTCGCGCGCAACTTCTTCGTTGACGCCTTCCATTTCGTACAGCACTTTGCCGGGTTGAATTTCAGCGACCCAGAATTCCGGATTACCCTTACCGTTACCCATCCGGACTTCAGCAGGCTTCTGCGAGATGGGCTTGTCGGGGAAAATGCGGATCCAAATACGGCCACCACGTTTGATGTGACGGTTGATCGCGCGACGGGCCGATTCGATTTGACGGGCGGTCAAGCGACCACGGCCCGTTGCCTTCAAACCGAACTCGCCGAACGACACTTGTGCGCCGCGAGTAGCCAGGCCGGTGTTACGGCCCTTGTGCTCTTTACGGTACTTTCTGCGTGACGGTTGCAGCATGTTTATTCTCCTTCTGGCGCGGCTTGCGCGGCGCCGGCAGCATCAGGCTTGCGAGAGCCACCACGGCCCCGTCCACCAGGCGCGCCGCCGGGGCGACGGCCATCGGGACGCTCGCCGCGAGGCGCGCGACGCGGACGGCGCTCTTCATCGCGAGGCGCGGCCGTCTCGGGAGGCATTTCACCGTTAGGCAGCATGTCGCCCTTGTAGACCCAGACCTTGATGCCGATAATGCCGTATGTCGTATGGGCTTCGGACGTGCCGTAATCGATGTTGGCGCGCAAGGTGTGCAGGGGCACGCGGCCTTCGCGATACCACTCGTTACGCGCTATCTCAGCGCCGTTCAAACGGCCGCCGCTCATGATCTTGATGCCTTGTGCGCCCAGACGCATGGCGTTCTGCATGGCGCGTTTCATGGCACGGCGAAACATGATGCGCTTTTCCAATTGCTGGGCAATCGAATCGGCGATCAATTGAGCATCGGTTTCCGGCTTGCGGATTTCCTCGATGTTGACGTGCACGGGCACGCCCATCAAGCGTTGCAGATCCGCCTTCAAGCTTTCGATGTCCTCACCGCGCTTGCCGATCACCACGCCCGGACGAGCCGAGTACACGGTGATGCGAGCATTCTTGGCGGGGCGCTCGATAACCACGCGGCCCACTGAAGCGTTCTTCAGTTTTTTCTTCAGATACTCGCGAACGCGGATATCTTCGGCCAGCATGCCACCGAACTCTTTGTCGCCGGCGTACCAGCGCGAAGTCCAGTTGCGGGTAACGGCGAGGCGGAACCCAATCGGGTGTATTTTCTGTCCCATTGCGACTCCTTAAGCGCCGACTTTGACCACGATGTGGCAAGTCTGCTTCTCGATACGGTTACCGCGGCCTTTTGCACGAGCGGAAAAGCGCTTCAGCGATTGAGCCTTGTCGACATAAATCGTCGTGACCTTCAGCTCGTCGATATCGGCGCCGTCGTTGTGCTCGGCATTGGCGATAGCGGATTCAAGCGCTTTCTTCAGGATGCCGGCGGCCTTCTTGGGTGTGAACGTCAGGATATTCAGAGCCTGGGCCACGCTTTTGCCGCGGATCAAATCCGCCACAAGGCGCGTCTTCTGGGCTGAAATATGGACGCCACGGATAATTGCAGTAGTTTCCATCACTTACCTCTTGGACTTCTTGTCCGCAGCATGGCCCTTGAACGTACGGGTCAATGCGAACTCGCCGAGCTTGTGACCGACCATGTTCTCGTTGATGTAAACGGGAACATGCTGACGGCCATTGTGCACAGCAATCGTCAACCCGATGAATTCGGGCAGGATGGTAGAACGGCGCGACCAGGTTTTGATCGGCTTCTTCTCTTTGCCTTCGACGGCGGCATCCACTTTCTTAAGCAGATGCGCATCGACGAACGGGCCTTTCTTGATCGAACGTGACATAGTCTTCGCCCCTTACTTGCGCTTGCGACGCGAGACAATCATGTTGTCCGTGCGCTTGTTACGACGGGTTCTGTATCCCTTGGTCGGCGTACCCCACGGGCTTACCGGCTCGCGGCCCTCGCCGGTACGGCCTTCGCCGCCACCATGCGGGTGATCGACCGGGTTCATGACGACGCCACGAACCGTAGGACGAATACCGCGCCAGCGCATGGCACCGGCTTTGCCGATCTGGCGCAGGCTGTGCTCACCATTGCCGACTTCGCCTATCGTGGCGCGGCAATCGATGTGGACGCGACGGACTTCGCCCGAGCGCAGACGCACTTGAGCGTACACGCCTTCGCGAGCCAGCAGCACCGCCGAAGCACCTGCCGAGCGCGCCAATTGGGCGCCTTTGCCGGCCAGCATTTCGATGCAATGGATGGTCGAACCGACGGGAATGCTACGGATAGGCAAGGCATTGCCCGCGCGGATCGGCGCTTCAGCACCGGACAGCAGGGTGGCGCCGACTTCCAGACCACGCGGAGCGATGATATAGCGACGTTCGCCGTCGGCGTAGCACAGCAAAGCAATGTGCGCCGTACGGTTGGGGTCGTATTCCAGACGTTCCACCTTCGCGGGAATGCCGTCCTTGTTGCGACGGAAGTCCACGATACGGTAGTGCTGCTTGTGGCCGCCGCCGCGATGGCGGACAGTGATGTGACCGTTGTTGTTACGGCCCGAGCCACGTTTTTTCTTTTCCAGCAGACTTGCGTACGGTGCGCCTTTGTGCAGATCAGGGGTAACGACCTTGATCATTCCACGGCGGGCCGGCGAAGTCGGCTTGACATTTACGAGAGCCATCTTAGTTCACCTCTGTAAAGTCGAGTTCCTGACCGGGCTTGAGCGAAACGTATGCTTTGCGCTCATTGCGGCGGCGACCCATGAAACGGCCAAAACGTTTTTCCTTGCCCTTTTGGTTCAGAACCTGCACGGACTCGACCTCGACCTTGAACAATTGTTCGATGGCCGCCTTGATTTCGGGCTTGGTCGCGTCAGGCGCGACACGGAAAGCGATTTGCTGATTTTTTTCGGCTACGAAAGTGGCTTTTTCAGTCACGATCGGAGCCAATATGACTTGCAGTAAGCGTTCGGCGTTCATCCCAACAACTCCTCGAGTTGAGCGATAGCCGGCTTGGTGATCAACACTTTCTTGTAGTGGACCAGCGACAGCGGATCGGCATAACGCGGTTCGACGACGGCAACATGAGGCAGGTTGCGCGTGGCGAGGTAGACGTTTTCGTCGAGCGAATCGGTAATGATCAGGACGGAATCGGCCACTCCCAGGTCTTTCAGCTTGACGGCTGCCGACTTGGTCTTGGGCGTGTCCAGAGCAAACGAGTCCACCACGGCGATGCGGTCTTCGCGAGCCAACTGGGAAAAGATCGCGCGCAGACCGGCGCGATACATTTTCTTATTGACCTTCTGCGAAAAATTTTCTTCCGGCGAATTCGGGAAAGCACGACCACCCCCACGCCAGATGGGCGAGGACGTCATGCCGGCGCGAGCGCGGCCGGTGCCTTTTTGGCGCCACGGCTTCTTCGTGCTGTGCTTGACTTCGGCGCGGTCTTTCTGGGCGCGATTGCCGCTGCGGGCATTGGCCTGGAAGGCAACGACGATCTGGTGCACCAGCGCCTCATTGAATTCGCGACCGAAAATCACATCGGAGGCGGCAACGGTCGACGAGGATTGACCTTGGTCGTTCAGGAGCTTGAGTTCCATGATTAGGCTCCTTTCTTGGCTGTCATCTTGACGGCGGGACGCACGACGATGCTGCCGTTCTTGTGGCCGGGAACGGCGCCCTTGACCAACAGCAGACCACGCTCGGCATCGACGCGAACGATGTCAAGATTTTGGACGGTACGAGTCACGTCACCCAGGTGACCGGACATCTTCTTGCCCGGGAAAATGCGTCCCGGATCCTGCGCCTGCCCGATGGAGCCGGGAACCCGGTGGGACAGCGAGTTGCCGTGCGAATTGCGTTGGCCGCTGAAGTGGTGGCGCTTGATGGTGCCGGCAAAGCCTTTACCGATGGTCGTGCCGGTCACGTCGACCTTCTGGCCTGCTTCGAACACGCTTTCAACGGCGATGACGGAGCCGGCTGAAAACTCAGCGGCCTTGGCCGGGTCGAGACGGAATTCTTTCAGGATGCTGCCGGCTTCAGCGCCGGCTTTGGCGTAGTGCCCTGCCACAGGCTTGGTCACGCGGGATGCGCGACGGGTGCCGTAAGCTACTTGCACAGCCGCATAGCCATCGACTTCCGGCGACTTGATCTGGGTTACGCGGTTGTTCGACACGTCCAGTACTGTCACGGGGATGGACTCGCCTTCCTCGGTGAAAATACGGGTCATGCCGACTTTGCGCCCCACAAGCCCCAACCGATGAGCGGCGGGCGTAGGTGTCGAGTTCGACATCGTTTTCTCCATTCCCGACTGCGATTGGCCGGGGCTAATTACGTGTACATACCGCTGTACACACGAATTTTTGGTACTTCGATCTACTTTAGGGGTACGCCCTAAACTCGACCTAAGAGCATTAAACTTTTAGGCCAAGCATAGCACTTTAACATGATTCTTCAGTCTATGGCAATAGGCCGACCCGGACAAGCGCCCGTCCCGCGTGCGATACGCAACATCGCCGGCCGCCCGCCCGGATCAGTCCCCAGCGCGCACGCGCACCCGGCCGACCACCCGATTGGCCTTGTCGCGGGCGGATTGAACGTCATCGGCCTTGGCCAACGCAACGCCCATGCGCCGCTTCACGAATGATTCCGGCTTGCCGAACAGGCGCACGTCCACGTCCGGCTCGGACAAGGCGTGCGCCATGCCCTCGAACGCAACACCGCGCGCGTCGACGCCGCCGTAGATGACGCTGCTCGCGCCGGGCCGACGCAAGCGGACGTCGACAGGCAGGCCCAGCACGGCCCGCGCATGGATCTCGAACTCGCTCTGTTCCTGGCTGATCATGGTCACCATACCCGTATCGTGAGGCCGCGGGCTGACTTCCGAGAACCACACCTGATCGTCCGCCACGAACAGCTCGACGCCATAGACGCCCAGCCCGCCAAGATTGGACGTCACGGCCAGCGCGACTTCGCGGGAGCGCTGCAGCGCCGGCGCCGACATGGGATGGGGCTGCCAGCTTTCGACGTAGTCGCCGTCTTCCTGCCGATGCCCGATAGGCTCGCAGAAATAGGTTTCGATTTCGCCGGTGGAGGCCGATCGGGCGCGTACGGTCAACAACGTGATCTCGTAGTCGAACCGGACGAAGCCCTCGACGATCACTCGTCCGGCGCCCACCCGTCCGCCCTGCTGCGCGTAATCCCACGCCGGCGCTACGTCCTCGGGGCTCCGTATGACGGACTGCCCTTTGCCGGACGAGGACATCACAGGCTTGACGACGCAGGGGTATCCGATCGCGCCGTCTATGGCTTCCCGCAACTCGTCCAGCGTATCGACGAAACGGTAGGGCGACGTCGGCAAGCCCAGGGTTTCCGCCGCCAAGCGCCGGATGCCTTCGCGATTCATCGTCAAATGGGCTGCGCGCGCCGTAGGCGTGACGCGCGCAACCCGGGCCTGCTCGAGCTCGACCAGCAGATCGGTGCAAATCGCTTCGATCTCGGGCACGATGACATGAGGCTGCTCACGCTCAATGACGGCGCGCAGCGCATCGCGATCGGTCATGGCGATCACGTGCGCGCGGTGCGCTACCTGATGGCCCGGGGCATCAGGATAACGGTCCACCGCGATCACCTCGACTCCCAGGCGCTGCAAGGCGATCACGACCTCTTTGCCCAATTCGCCCGAGCCCAGCAGCATGACCCGCGTCGCATTCGAAGACAAAGGCGTGCCGAGCACGGGATTGGAAAAATCGGTCATGGTTGACATTCTGCGTATCATAAGTGGCATGCCGGGTGGTATGCGCCTACTCGCCCTGCACTTGAAGAAAACAGCCATCATACGACAGTATCCGGACATGCCAATCGGCACCCGGCGCGCCCTTCATCAGAACGCGCACGCCCAAACCGTGCGCCGCGTCCGCTATCGCCGACAGCAGCTTTCCGCTTCCGGGACCGTCGGACAGAGTATCCATGAATCCGCCGTTGAGCTTGATGTAGTCGAGCGCCATCCTATGCATATGCACCAACGCACCCGGATGCTGGGCCATGCGGCGCACGCCGACACGCACGCCGTATTGCGCCGCCAGCCCGCCGAACGCAACGGCATCCTCCAGGCATGCGACCAGGCTCTGGGCATCGATTTCCAGAATCAGGCGCGCGCATCGTTCCAGCGTTGCCAACGGTCCTTGCAATTGCTGGCGCAAGCCGTTCAGGAAATCCGCCTGGGACAGCGACGCCGTCGACACTTTGACGACCAAGTCGCCCTCGTTGTCCGTCAGCCAGCGCAAGCCCAACTCGATCGCCTTCACGTTGCAATTCGCGATCAACCCCAGGCGAATCGCCGCAGGAACGAATAAATACGCCGAGAGATCGTCATGCGAGCCATCCCTGATCACCAACGACGCCGAGGTATAGGCGACGTCGGAACGGTTGCCGCCATAACGCACAGGCTGCATCGACAAGGCAAAACGGTTCCGGCTCAAGGCATCCACCAGCAGCCCCCGCCAACCCGTTTCTCCATTCACGGCCAAGCTGGCCGCATCGTCCTGGACCGTCACATATTCCACGTCCCCATGATCCATGCTCTCGGCGCGCATCAACGCATTGTCCAAACGCGACATAACGCCTTCCGCCGGCAAGCCGTCCCCGTAATCCACCAAGGCGAACGCCCACCTGCACCATTCATTGGACGCGATGCTCACGCGCATCGACATCATCGCGTTACGCAATTTCTGAACCAGCCGGGTGGCCTGGGGTCCGGACAGACCCGGCATCAAGACGGCAAAATCCGACCCGTTGAGCCGCGCGCCCAGCAGTCCGGCCTCGTGGTTCTCGGCCAGGAGCCCGGCTATCCTCTGTCCGATGGAACGCAGCCAGTCATCCGCCCCCGACCGCGTCAATGCCGTATTGACGGCACGCAGATCGCGCTGACGAAACAGCAATACATGCCCGAACGCAGCGGCACCCCTTCCTCCTTCATTACCGGCGCTCATCGCCCGTTTGAGTTCGTTCATGAAGTACTTGCGATTGGGCAGCTGCGTGATCGGATCCAGATTCACCTCCAGCTCCAGCGACTCGATTCGGGCCGTCTGCACCTGCGCCCTCTCTCGAACGCGCTCGCTCGTGTCCTTGATCACGCGTATAAGCGGCGTCAGCTCTTTCAGGCGCGTACGGCCGGAAGTCGCTGACGAAGCGGTGTCGGTCCCGATCGACTTGACCTGATCGGCGATTTCGTCACGCAGAATGCGCCTGAACCAGCCCAGCAGCAACGCAACGAACAACGACCAGGCCAGGCCCGCGCCCAAAACCAGCACCAACTGCCGCAGGCTGCTTTTCCACAACGCGGTCAATGCATAGCGATCGTCCACCTCGACCTGTATGCTGCCCACCTGCTTCCAGCCATCGCTCACGTCACGCGCCGCCATGATCCGCGACCAGGAAAACTGCCGGACAAACCATGCCGGCGCGCCGGCCGACTCGTCCTCGGCCCGCGGCGCAACCCGCTCGAACAGAACCTGGCCATCGGGCGTCAGCAATCTGACCGAACGGAATTGCCCCGAGTCGAACAGCGCCATCACCAGCAGCTCGTAGGCGGCCTTGTCCTGATTATCGGACTGGGAAAGTGATAGCGCCAACGCGGCAGCGGCATTTTCGCTCTCCGAGACCAGTTGCCCCTGCAAGTACTGACGGGCCGAGTCGACGCTCAGCATCAGCGATCCCGCCAGAATGACGAGAATGGCCAGGGTCACGCTTACCAGTAACTGTTTCAACAAAGACATTTCATTCCACTTTTCAGACTAGCCTTCCAGCCATCCCGCTGCCTCGTCCCATACCACTTCCACCATCCATGCTTCGGCCCGTCAGGGCATGAATCCTTCCTGACGCATGCGCAGCAACAGCCTGCGCCAACGTGTTATTTGCTCGACCGGCGCCGACCTCGCGCCGCCGACATAGATGCCCTGCGCATTGAAGCTGAACACCGGAATCAAATCCTTGCGCTGGCCGGCAGGCATGATCGAGTCCACCAAGTTATCCAGCACCAGGGGATCCGAATGAGGCGTTTCGTAATAACCGAGCACCATGTGGGCGATCCCCTGCTCGTCCGCCCACCCCCCAATGCGCGCCCGCACATAGATCAGCCTGAGCTTATCCGGAGGAACGCCCGACATCACCAGGGAAAAATACTTTCCGATCACGAAGTCCTCGCAGTCTCCCAGACGTTTTCCCAGGGTCTCCAGCGGTGTCGCCCAGAAATCCTCCAGCTCCCAGATCGCTTTGTCCTCCGACGCCACGACGGTGCGATTCCAAAAGTCGTTGACGTTGCGCAGCTGCCGCGCAAGCTCCTGGCCGCGCTGGGCATCCAGCATGGCCAGCCAAGCTTGGACTGTTCTTTCGCCTTGAGCCCCGTAGCGCGCCAGCGCATGAGCCCGCGCGGCGGACTCATTGAAGCGCAAGGCATGCGCGGGCCAGCCAAAGTACGCGGACAGGACGATCGCCAACGCCAGCGCCAACCAGCGAGGCGCCACGATTCTTTCCGACAGTCCTGTACGCATGATCTCCCTGGTCCGGCCCGCATCCAGCCGGCATTATCGCCCAGAAGACAGAGCCCGAGGACGCGCACCGCTTACGCTTGATCCACCTTCTGCTTTCCATCCGCAATCATGCTTTGGATCAGCTCCGATTGCGTATCCGCCGCCGTGAAATCCACATTCGCTCCCACATGAAGAATCACAGGGCGAGGGCCGTTGCCGGCGGCGTCCGCCGTGCCGTCCCGGTTTGCCGCCAGCACGGTTTCACTGCCCGGCTCGCCCGCGTCCGGTATCAGATGATGCTCCAGGCTGCCCTCCACATGTTCCGCGTCCGTGAATAGCTGCTCCAGTTCCAACGGAGACTGTTTCTCCGACGCGGGCCCATATCCGGCGACGGCCGATTCGATCGGCACCGCATCGGACTGCCGAGAAGCCGTCGACGCATCATCTTCATCGTACGTGGGCGCGTCGTCATCAAGAATGCTGTTCAGACGGGCGAGAGCGGGCGCATCGTACACATAGTCGGGCGCATCGTCATCCTCCACCGCGACGTCATCGAGCAGTGAAAACGCCTGCGGCGGCGCCTCGGGCGGCACCCCCTGAAGCACCTTGACATTGGCGATCATCAGATCATCCATGTAATCCTGTCCCTTGGCGATCGTCTCGCTTCCCGGCACCCAACGCAACTGCAGGTCGCCCGTCAATGCCACGTCGTCGGGCAGCGTGATCTGCAGCTTATCGAATATCCCTTCCACGGTGGGCGGCAAAGGATGAACGTCCTCACCCCGCCAACCATACGTGTTGTACCAAGTCGCGATCTGCCCGATATTCACCTGCGCGCCGTTGAACGCCGTTACGGTCGCGAACTGGGAATCCGCAACGGATGCCGAGGCCCAGGGCGTGGTGACCATGGCATAAACCACGCCGCCGAACGTGATTTCCAGGCTGACGCTGCGGCCCGTGTTCTCCGGGTTGCCGGCGTTATAGCCGCCGGCCGGCGCGCCGTGATTCGGGTTGTTCCATGCCAGATCGAACTCCAAGACCGTACCCGCGGTCACACCGGATATGTGCTGCTTCAGGGAAATATCCTGTCCGCTTCCCTTCCAGACCCCGACGTACGGCTTGTTTTCCATACGGTAGGCATTGCTCATGAAATCAGCGGATGCGGTCCAATGCTTGAAGCCGCCGTAGATATTGCCTGGATTGCCAGGACCCCAGTCACCCGCGTTCGCGTATATTTTGAAATCGCCGTTGAGCAGCAGCTCGGCACCCGTCGGTTCCGGAGCCGAAGGATCATCGGGCGGAGTGGGTGTATCCGGCTCCGGCGTGTCCGGCGTCGGATCGTCCGTTGCCGGGGCGTCGACGGACATGTCGACCGCCGCTTCCGCATGGCCTTGCGAAGCCTGCTGATTGCCCATTTCCGTCGCCGTCGCTTCGGCCCTGATCGTGAACGGCTCCGACCCGACAGGCACCTTGATCGTGAAGCCGATTACGAACGATGAACCTGCGCTGCCGGCTCCAGCGACAGGGTGAGCCACATAGTCGTGCGGATTGGCGATAAGATGCCTTCCATCCGCGCCTATCGTCACGGTCGTGTCGCCGTAACTCAGGATCGTGCCTTCCGGCAGGCCGGTCAACGTAATGCCCGACAGGCTTTCGCTGCCGTCCAGATCGCGCAGCACCGCGCTGGCCTGCAACTCATATTCGATGTGGCCCGGCGTGCTCTCTTCGCGCGCGAGCGTCGTATCGCCCGGATCGGCCAACACAGTATGCTGGCCATCACCGAAAATGATGCCCTCTAGCTGGTTGCCGCTGCGCACCAGCGTTTTTACGTTGCCTTGCGCATCCTTGTACGTGACGTAAACCCCATTCAAAGTGTTCACATGCGTCGCATTATTATTGTTGGTCTGGTAAGTCGCATCGAAGCCAGGGCCGCCGTCTTTCGCCGGACTGCCTTGCACAAAAATATAATCCTTGAACGCATTTGGCCCGTTGCCCGTCGAAGTGCCGTGCACCGCCTGGATGTCCCGCGGGTCCTTTCGATCGGCAGGCCAATCGGATTGCCGATAGAACCCGCTGCTGTTTTCATGGATCACGAAAATATCGGCATACTGCCCGTCGCCCTGGGGATTGCCATGCGCATCGTAGTATTTGATTTGACCGGCAGGGGCCGATGAGCCGGAAGACACGATTTCAGGCACGACATCGCCTTCCGTCAACCATATCCGGACGCCGTCGCCAATGCGGATGATCTTGCCGTCCTGAACGTCGAATCCGCCGGGTCGGCCGCTGCCGCCGTTGACCTGGATGATGGTCGCATCGACCGCGCTACCGCCTCCCGGAACCGCCTTGCCTTCAGAAATGGACAAGCTCACATCCGGCGCATCCGCCACCGGCGTCACATCGATGGAGATGGTCGCGGTCTCGCCGACATTGCCGACCTTGTCGACCGCGTGAAAGCCCAGGCCGGCATAATTCGGGCCCGACTCGTTTTCGGCCGGCGTGAAACGCAAACCGGACTCGATCTGCTCGGGCATAAACGTCTGCCCCGCGGCGACCGCCTTCCAGGCCCCGTCCTGATCCTTGTATTCGAGCAGGCCCTTAGCCGGAATCTGCGTTATGACAATATAATCGACATCGTCGCCGCGGACGCTAAGGTCTTGCCAGCCGATGTCTACTGCCTGGTCTTCCGCCACGGCAATGGTGCTTCCATCCGCCTCGGGAGCGGACACATCGACGGTAATCGACCGGACCGCCGTTGCGGTCCGGCTATTGCCGGCCGCATCCAGCGCCGTCACGCTTGCTTCGATCGCAGGCGACGCCACCACATCGGATGTCGCCACGCCGATGCTATAGACCAGCGCGCCGCCTGCGCCGACGGTCACTTGGCCTGTGTACGTGTTGCCATTGACCGTCAATGTGACCGTGTCGCCCACCTTCACATCGCCGCCGACCGCGCCGGTAATAACTATCGTAGGCGCCGAGGCTTCCTCTTCATTCAGAATGTCGTCGCCGGCTATGGTGTCGATCGTGATCGACGCCTGCGCTTCGCGGTCGACAGCCAACGTTCTGTCGGCTGTCGCCGTCGCGCGGTTACCAGCGGCATCCGTTGCCGTCACGCTCGCTTCGATAAAAGGCGAGGCAAGCAAATCGGACGTCGCCACGTCGATACTGTAGATAAGCGCATCTGCGGCGCCGGCCATGACTTCACCCGTGAATGTCTTGCCGTTCACGGTCAACGTGACCGTGTCCCCAGCCTTCACGTCACCGCCCACCGTGCCATTCACCGTGGTAGTCAGTGCGGACGACTCCGCATCATTGAGGACATCGTCTTCCGCCACCACGTCGATGCCAATCACGGCTTCCGCCACGCGATCTACCGCCAGCGTCTTGCTGGCTACCGCCATTGCGCGATTGCCTGCCGCGTCCGTTGCCGTCACGCTTGCTTCGATAGCGGGCAACGCCAGCAGATCCGACGTTGCCACATCAATGCTGTAAACCAGCACACCACCGGCCCCAACCGTTACTTCACCCGTAAACGCCTTGCCATTTACCATCAGCGTGACCGTATCGCCCGCCTTCACGTCGCCACCGACCCGGCCTGTAACGGTCGTCGCCAACGCTGAAGACTCATCGTCGTTCAGAATATCGTCACCGGCTACCGCATCGATCGTGATCGACGCCTCCGCCACACGGTCTACAGCCAATGCCTTGTTGGCCGTCGCCGTCACGCGATTGCCGGCGGCATCGGTCGCCGTCACGCTTGCTTCAACAGCGGGCGAAGCCAGCAGATCCGACGTCGCTACGTCAACGCTGTAAACCAGTGCGCCATCAGAACCAGCAACGACTTCCCCTGTGAACGCCTTGCCGTTCACCGTCAGCATAACCGTATCGCCTACTTTCGCATCGCCGCCCACCGTACCTGTAATCGTCGTCACGGGCTCCGAAGACTCATCGTCGTTCAGAACATCATCGCCAGCCACCGTATCGATCGTGATCGACGCTTGCGCCTCGCGATCGACACTTATCGTCTTACTCGCCGTCGCGGTTTTACGGTTACCCGCCGCATCGGTCGCCGTCACGCTCGCCTCGATGACCGGCGACGCCAACAGATCCGCGGTCGAGACGTCGATGCTATAAACCAACGCGCCGCCGGCGCCTGCCGCAACCTGGCCGTTGAAGTTATTGCCGTTCACCGTCAACGTGACCGTGTCGCCCGCTTTCGCGTCGCCGCCGACCCGGCCTGCAATGGTCGTCTCAATCGCCGATGCCTCGTCGTCATTCAAAATGTCGTCACCAG
>CAZKBT010000003.1:0-99161 GCA_964551305.1 uncultured Burkholderiaceae bacterium | reverse complement strand
ATCGACACCGCCATCGCCCAAGGCAGAACCGCCATCTACGAAGGCCGCATTCCCGCCGAACTGGGCCAGCTGCGCGATACCGCCATATTGGCGGTCGCCGTCGACCCTCTCTATGCCGGCGATCGCGTCGCCGCGCTGATAATCGGCCTGGCCGATACGATTTTACGCGCTCATGACGGCAAAACGCGCTTTTACGCGACAGACCTGCTCGATGCGCAGCATGTCTACAATGCGGCCCGCAATGTCGAAATCGCCGCATGGCTGCTGAACACGCGCCACGATGCCCAAGGCATGCCGCTGCTGCTAGCCAACGAATTCAACGAAACGGCGGACAACCTGAGCTTCGAGCGGGAATTCGGAAAAATCATCGGCAGGCTGGACCTGATCGCCAATCTGCTCGATGAAAACCTGCGCCGGGTCGGCATCAACTACGTACAGGGCCTGTTGTTCTTCCGCTTCCTGCCGGTGCGCTGAATGCTTCAGGCTGTCGCGGATCGGCGTCCGCCGACATATTGACGCAAGCGCCATCCGCCCCACAATCCCAGCATGCAGAACAGGCCGAACACCCAGCCTGAAACGGCGCCGGCCATCACGCCGGAAAGCAACGTGCCGACGGTGCAACCCAGCGCGATCATCCCGCCCCATCCCATCAGTACGCCCCCGAAAAAATGGCGCGCGCCATCGCGCCAGCCGGGCCAACGCGGCTTGAACTCGTTCGCCGCAAGCGCGGAAGCCCACGAGCCTGCGATCAAGGCCAGGACAAACAAGCCATTTCTGGAAAAAACGGTCTCTTTGACGACGGTCGCGCATCCGGCAAACGTATCCAAGCCCTCGAGACGGTCGGGCAAGAGATTCCAGGAATTCGCCGCCGTCCGCGCCAGGCTGCCCAGCTCGGCCGTCACGCCCAACGGCGCGCTGCGAAAATACGCCAACACGCCGATGAATGCGACCAGTATGCCGCCCAGCCAGGCCGGCCAGCGCGTCTGCAGCACGGATCGCCATCCCATGGCCGAGGCGCTCGCATCCCCTTGATTCCGATGGCGGGACATCAGCCAGCTTGCCAATAGTCCCAATGCAAGCAATTGGACGATAATGGCGCCGCCGTAGCCGACATGATGGGGCAGCCACACAATGGCGGCCTCCTGCACGGCCGCGAGATAGAAAAAATTCCACGAAGCAAAGCCCAGACCGAAACCGACCATGGCGCCGAACAGGGCCAGGATGGAAGCAATCGCCCCCTCGCCAAGCCGATACATGTGGGCGCTGATGCATGATCCGGACACCGACATGCCGACGCCGAAACTCAAGGCGCCCAGCGCCAGCACCCAGCTGACAGGTCCGATATGCGCGCCGGGCGGCAATCGCGGCGCGGCGGGCATCGGCAGAAAGGCGCTGAACAGGACGTGATAGCCCAATGTGCCCACCGCAAGCGCCGCCAGCAAACCCAGCAAGCCCCGGGCGTCCCTTTCATCCAGATAATCGCGCGCCATGCAGAAAAAGCAGAACCTGGAACGCTGCAAAACGATGCCGAACAGCGCGCCGCTCAGAACGGAAAAAGACAGAATACGGCCGTCCTGGGGCCAATCGGCGATCCGCCAGGCGGCTATGGCGATGCCGAGAACGAGAAAAGCCGCCAGCGGATATGTCAAGCGCTCACGACCTGATAATGCAGACGCCACGATGGTCGCTCCAAGGTAAATAAGGCACAGGCGTCATCCCGGCGCAGAACCGGGATGACGAGACGGCATGCAAGCCCGAAGATCAGGTTTTGCCGAACACAGTGCCCGCCGGGTTGGAAATCGGGACGCCGACGGCATTGCCGTATTCGGTCCAGGACCCGTCGTAGTTCGCGACGTCGTAGCCGAGGATCTTGCTCAATGCGAACCAGGAATGGCTGGAGCGCTCACCGATGCGGCAGTAGGTGATGATGGGTTTGGAACCGTCTATCCCGACCTCGGCATAGATGGCCTTGAGTTCGTCGGCGGGCTTGAACGTGCCGTCCTCGGCAACCAGCTTGCTCCAGGTGACGTTGACGGCGCCGGGAACGTGGCCCGCGCGTATCGACAGCTCCGGAACGCCCGCGGGCGCGAATATCTTGCCGCTGTATTCATCCGCGGAACGGATGTCCACCAGGACCAGGTCCTTTTGCTTCTTGGCAACCGCCACGACATCGGCCAACCGGGCGCGCAGCTTTTCATTGGCGGCATTCACCGTGACGTTGCCTGCGGCGTAGGTGTCCGCGATCGCGACCAGCGGCCGGCCTTCCGCCTCCCATTTCTTGCGGCCGCCGTCCAGCAACTTGACGTTCTTGACGCCGTAGATATCGAAGATCCAGGCTCCCCAGGCGGCAAACCAGTTATTGTTGTCGCCATACAAAACGGTGACGGTGTCATTGTTGATGCCGGCATTGCGCAACAGTTGCTGGAAGGCGTCCTGGCTGGCGATGTCGCGCTGGACGGTATCGACCAGATCCGTATGCCAATTGAAGTTGACCGCGCCGGCGATGTGGCCGCGCTCGAACAGGCCCGGGTTCACGCTGACTTCCACGACGCGCACCTGGGGGTTCTGCAAATTCTTTTCCAGCCAATCGGTACTGACCAAGGCGTCGCCGGCCGCGGCGGCGGAAAGTCCCGGCACCGCTACGAGCAATGCCGTGCTTGCGGCGGCCACGAGCCGAGCAATGCGTGTATGTAGTGACATAGTCATTCTCCCATTTGAAGTTCTGTCGCTTGCACGTTAACAAACTGACACCAAGCTGAAAACAATGAAATAGTCATATCCTTATATGAAACACGCCAAGCGGCCTTCCCGCCCCGACGCCGCGGCATGCGTCGCAAAATCAGGCGCAACTCCCATTACAATTCCGCAACAACGCGCCGCCCGGCCAGATCGAACAGAACACCGGACACCGCGCCAGAACATTGTCGAATTCGGAACCCACGATGCCCCTCCCATCCCCGGCGCCAGTCCCCCTGTCATCCCCCAACCTCCGCATGCTGGCGTTTCTGGCGGGCATGGTCTTTCTCTGGACCTTCCTGTGCGCGATCAGCCATCGCGCGCCCGACCTGGACGGAATGGAAGAACTGGTCTGGGCCTCCAGCCTGGAACTGGGATATCTGAAGCACCCGCCTTTCCCGTCCTGGATCATGCACGGGCTGACGCAGATTTTCGGCCGCCCCGTCTGGCTGACGTTCCTGGCCGGCCAGCTGTTTTCCGCATTGGCGCTTTGGTTCATCTGGCTGCTGGCGCGCGAAATGGTGTCGCAGCGCAAAGCGCTCATGGTCACGCTTCTGACCTCCACGATCATCTATTTCTCGTTGCGAGGCACGATTTTCAACCACAACACCGCGCAGCTGTGGGCCGTAACGGCCTCCACCTGGCTGCTGTACCGCGCCTTGCGCGACCGCCGCCCGTCCTCCTGGGCATGGCTGGGCGTGGTGTGCGGACTGGGAATGATGAGCAAATACAGCATCATCATCCAACTGACGGCCTATTTTCTTTTCATGCTGCGCCAAGGCAGCCTGAAACAGGCGTCCACCTGGAAGGGATTGGGCTTGGCGTTTCTGGTGTTCCTGATCGTGGTCTCGCCCCATGCGTACTGGCTGATCGCCAACGACTTCGCGCCCATGCGCTACGCGAACGGCTCGCTGGAAGCCATGAGCAGGCTCGACAGTTTCAAGCACCTGCTCGATTTCACCCTGGATCAGGCCGCGCGCCTGAGCCCCATGATCGTGGTGTGGCTCGCTTGGGCGGTATGGACGCGCCGCGCCGGCACGCCCCGCGTCTATGCGCTCGAATCGGACGTGGACAGGAAAAGACGCTACGTCTGCGCCTTCTCCGATTGGGACAAATCCTTTTTGCTCTGGGTGGGGCTGACTCCCTTGCTGGCCACCCTGCTGGTATCCGGCGTGCTGGGTACGCGACTGGTGGCGTCCTGGGGGACGACCTTCTTCGTGCTCTATGGCTTCTACGTCCTGTGGCGGCTGCACGGCCACGAACAAGTCACGCTGCGCAGGATCGCCATTCTCGTCATCACCGTGCACGTGCTGATGGCGCTGGGCTACGCCCTGGCCCGTGGACCGCTGGCCTGGCATAGCGGCCGCGACACGCGCTCCACCTTTCCGGGACAACTCATCGCGCAGCGGATGCAACAGGTCTGGAATGCGCACGTGCCCGCGCATCCCCTGCGCCTGGTGGCATCGGACACGTGGCTGGGCGGCAACATAGCCATCCATGCCGGCCCCGACGTCCAGGTGTTCATTGACGGCCGCTACGAGGAATCGCCCTGGCTGGCGCGCGGCAAAGCGCTGGATTGCGGCGCCCTGCTGGTCTATAGCATACAGACGCGGGGAAAACCCGCCGACACGTTGATGCGCCTGTATGATTTGGCGACCTGGAAGGGGCGGGAGTCGCTGCCCTGGTCCTCGTCCAAGAGCCCCACGATCGACTTGAATTGGGGCATCATCGAGCCAGGTCCCGACTGCGCGCGCTCAAACGGCGCCCATGCGCTCGCCGAGGAAATCCAGGAAGGTGCGCACGGCGGGTGACAGGCCTCGCCGCGACGCGTATACGGCATGCACGATGCCGGGCCGCATCCGCCACGCGGGCAGCACGATTTCCAGGCGGCCGTCTCGCAGTTCCTCTTCGCAAAGATAGTCGGGCAAGAACCCCACGCCCATTTTTTGCACGACGGCGAACTTCAGCGTCAACAGATCGTCCGCGACGAAACGGGGATGATGGATCACGGTCGCGCTTGCCCCGTCCGGCCCGTGCAAAAGCCATTTGCCGCGGCCGTCGGCCGCCGACATGGATACCGAATCCATGTCGGCCAGGTCGGAGGGGAGCTGCGGCCGTTTCCTGTCCGTGAACAATCGAGGGCTGGCCACCAGCAATCCCGAACTGGTGCCCAGGCGCTTGACGATGAGGCTGCCGCTTTCGTCCAGCGACGGACGCACCCGCAACGCCACGTCCACGCCCTCTTCGACCAGGTCGACCACACGATTGCTTACCTGCATGTGCAATTGCACCTGGGGATGCGCGGCCAGATACGCAGGCAGCAAAGGGCCGATGACCGTCTGCGCCAGGGTGACGGGGCACACGACCTTGATGATGCCGCGAGGCTCGCGCTGCTCGCTTGCCAAGTCGGCCTGGGCCTGCTCCACTTGGTCGCGCACGGCGACACAATGACGGTAGAATTGTTCGCCGGCGGCCGTCAGGGACAGTTTGCGCGTCGTGCGCTGAAGCAGGCGCATCCCCAGCTCGGCCTCCAGGCGCGCCAGCCGCCGCGACAATCGCGATTTGGGCAAGCCCAACGCGCGGGCGGCGGCGGAAAATCCACCGGCTTCCACCACTTCGGCAAAGTAGACCATATCGTTTATATCCTGCATCGCAAGCCTATTATCATCATAAATGGGACAATCTATTTTATTTTCTAGCACTTATCAATAAAAAGTATTCAATGGATAATACGCACATGGTTCCCACCTCTAAACGATTCAGGAGTACTTGAGATGAAAGTGTTGCACGTCGATTCCAGCATCAACGGCGCCGGTTCCGTCAGCCGCAAGCTGAGCAAAGCGATCGCGGACCAGTTTGCCGGCCAGGCCGATACGCGGATCGACTACCTCGATCTGGCCGTGGACGGCCCCGGCCACCTGTCGCAGGACGCGCTCGGCTTTCGGCTGCCTCCATCCTCGCAGGAATTGACCGACGCGCAACGCCGCGAAAACGCCGTATCCGAAGCGATGGTCAGCCAGTTCCTGGCCGCCGACGCCGTGGTCATCGGCGCGCCGCTCTACAACTTCAGCGTACCCAGCCAACTGAAGGCGTGGATCGACCGTCTGGCCCAGAACGGACGGACCTTCACCTATACGGCAAACGGCCCGAAGGGTTTGGCCGGCGGCAAGAAAGTGATCGTCGCCCTGAGCCGCGGCGGCATCTATTCCACGACGGAAGCGGGCCAGGCCATGGAACACCAGGAAAGCTATCTGAAGACGGTCTTCGGTTTCTTCGGCATCACCGACGTGCAGTTCATCCGCGCCGAGGGTTTGGACATGGGCCCCGAAAGCCGTGAAAAAGCGTTGAAAGAAGCCCACAACGCGATTGCAGCGATCCAGACGCCCATCGCCGCCTGACGCGGCGCATCCGGCGCGAGACAGGATCCGCGCCGCTACAATGGCGGGATGAAATTCACCTTCGTCCTGCTAAGCATGCTCGTCGCCGCCGGCGTGTGGTTCCTGCTCCGGCCCGCGCACCGGAACCAAGGCCATATGCACCACGTGCACCTGGCCGGCAAGTGCCTCCTGGCCGGACTGGCGACGTATTTTTTCCTGGGGGCCGCCGCCCTCGTCTACCTTGCGCTTACATCCAAATAAAACAAGAATAAGCCGTACAGGTAGATGTAAGCACGCCTATAAAAAGTGTATATTTGAGATTCCCATGTAACGCCCTCGCCGCTTCAGTCGAGCCTGGATTTCGCCACGGAAAATTGGTTCCCCGCCATCGATCATGACCACAAGATCATCTCCACGTATCAGTCGACGCATCACGTCCGCTGCGGCATTTTTCCTGCTGACTGCAAGCTGTCTGCAACACGCCCGCGCCAACACGGAATGGCCCACCCTCCCGTCGCTACTCGAGCTCGACACGGATTACGGCCATCTGAACGTGAAGAACAGCGAATACATATACGATTCGCAACTGTTATGGGACGGGCTGGAGCTGGACCCCAACCTGCGCGGCCTTCTGAACATCACATACGCATTCAAGCTGCCGCAGTCCGTGGCCGTCCTGGTATCGATCAACGACGGCAGCAGCGTATGCCCGATTCATTTTCGGTGGGTCATCCTGAAAAAAGAAGATGCAACCATATCGCCGGAATTCGGCTCATGCTCCGATCGCATCAAGGTGTCGGCCACGCTCCGTACCTTGACCTTGCACACTCCCAATCCCACCAAGCCGGACAAGATCGACGTTTACGTATACGATGGTAAAAAGATCACTCAGATGAAATGAACGGCCGTCGGCCCGGACGCGCGCGCGCGTCCATGCGATTCTTCAGCCATTTTTTGCCATGACTAACGACGCCACCTATCACAACTTGCATGCAGTACGCGTATGGGATTTACCGACCCGGGTATTTCACTGGTGCTTGGCCGTCGCCGTAGTCGGCGCTTTCGTCACCGTCAAGCTGGGCGGCCTCTGGATGGACTGGCACGTCCGGTTCGGGCTCGCCGCCTTCGCCCTGATCCTGTTCCGGTTGATCTGGGGGCTGGTCGGTCCGCGCTATGCGCGATTCTCGACCTTCCTCAAAGGTCCGTCCACCGTACTCGCCTACCTGAAAGGCCGCTATCAGCATGGCCTGGGCCACAACCCGCTGGGGGCGCTGTCCGTCGTCGCCATGCTGCTCATTCTGGGTTTTCAGGCGGCAAGCGGCCTGTTTGCCAACGACGACATCCTCACCAGCGGCCCGCTGGCTTACCTGGACGACAATCTATCCCGCCGATTGACGGAATTGCACAAGCTCAACCAATGGCCCATGCTCATTGTCGTCGGGCTGCACATCCTGGCGATACTCTGGTACCGGCTGGTGCGCAAGCAAGGCTTGACCGCCGCCATGGTGCGCGGCAATGCGCGCGTGCCCTCGGATAGGCTGGCGCATGCCGCGCCCGCGCGCGATACCTGGCAGATCCGCCTGGGCGCGCTGGCCCTGGCCTTGGCCGTCGCCGCGCTCACGTATTGGTTGACGACACTGGCCCCCGTCATGGATTTCTCCTTCTGATTTGTCAACGCTTGCGCTCACGGCGCCAACCCTGCTCCTACCAGGTGAACAAAGATGACCCACCCAGAAAACTCCCAAGAATCCGGACGCCCCTCCCTAGAGCGCGATGCGCTGCAGCCGCCGCGCATCGCCGATGCGTTGACCGCCCTGAGCGCGCGCTGGGGCTGGTTCCTGGCCATCGGCCTGATACTGCTGGTGCTGGGCCTGATCGCCGCGTATCACGTCTTTACCGCCACCCTGATCAGTGTCCTCACCATCGGGATACTCATCCTGATCGGCGGCATCGGGCAGTTGATCCAAGCCTGGCGCATCAAGCAGGCGGGCGGCTTTCTTCTATGGAGCATCAGCGGCCTGCTATATGCCGGCGCCGGCTTGGTCGCCATCACCAATCCCGTGGCCGGCGCTGCCATGCTCACCTTGTTGCTGGGCGCGACACTGATCGGCGCCGGCGCGCTGCGTTTGTGGCTGTGGTTCAACAATCGCGCCCAACCCGGCTGGCGCTGGCTCGCCTTTTCAGGCCTGATCACGCTGGCGACCGGGATATTGGTGGCGGTGGGCTGGCCGGGAAACAGCGCCTGGATACTGGGCCTGCTGCTGGCGTTCGATCTGCTGTTCCAGGGCTGGACGCTGGTGCTGCTGGGATACGCGCTGCGCGCGCGCCAGCAGCGCTGATCAATCGGCCTGGACGGGACGCAGCACCCTGCCCGGCCGGTCCCCGGTGGCCAACGAGCCGTCCCACACTTTGGCGCCGTTCACCCAGACGCCGCGTACGCCCTGGCTGATCTGGACCGGCTTCTCGAACGTCGCGCAATCGCCGACCGACGCCGGGTCAAACAGGACCAGGTCGGCGTAATAGCCCTTTTTGATCAAGCCCCTCTCGGGCAGGCCGTATTGCTGCGAGGCCAAGCCGGTCATCCTGTGTATCGCGGTTTCCAGCGACAATAACCGCCGCTCGCGGACCATGCTCTTGAGCACCTTGGTGAACGTGCCCCATTGCCTGGGATGCGGATGGGTGTCGAACGGCAGGCCGTCCGAGCCCACCATGGTCAAGGGGTGCTGAAAAATGCGTTCGACATCGTTCTCGTCCATCAGAAAATAAATGGCCCCGGCCGGTGACAGGCGCTCCAAAGTCTGCTGCGGCGTCGTCCCGAACTCCTGCATCAGATCGGAAAAGTCACGTCCTTGCGCCTGTGGATAGCCCTTGGACCACGTAATCATGGTCCGGCTGGCAATGCGAACACGGTCCAGTCGCAGCATGGTGGACGTGGCCGGATAGGGATGGCAGTCCAGGCAAACAGGTTGATGCCTGGCCGCCTCGGAAATCATGGCCAGCGTTTCCCGGGAACGTCCGTGATTGCGCTGTCCGGCCAATTTGTGATGCGAGAACACCACGCGCGTATTGGTGTGTCTTCCGATCTGCAACGCCTCTTGCATGGCGGGCACGATATGATCGGCTTCGTCGCGCAAATGCGTGGCATAGATACCGCCACGGCGGCGTATCGGCTCGCAGACGTCGATGATTTCTTCGGTGGTGGCCGCCGCCGCTGGAGGATAAAAAGTGCCTGTGGAAATACCGAACGCGCCCGCCTCCAGCGCCTCCCGGACGATTTCCCGCATGGCTTCGCGCTCGGAAGGCGAGGCCGGCCGGTCGAGGTCGGACATCACCGCCACGCGCAAGGTCGTATGCCCCAGCAGCGGCACCACGTTGACCGCGGCCGGCCGTGCGCGCAAGGCATCCAGCCAGGCGCCGAACGTGGCAAAGCGGAACAGCTCGACCGGGCCGAGCAGGTCCAGGGGCTGGGGCACCTGATCCCGCACCAGCGGCGCCAGGCTGATGCCGCAATTGCCGGTCACCACCGTCGTGATGCCCTGCGAAACCTTGGGCGTCATGTCCGGATGGGCCAGCAGATACCCGTCGTCGTGCGTATGCGAATCGATGAATCCCGGCGCGAGCACTAGGCCTCGGGCGTCGATGACAGACGCATCCGGGACGGATCCCAACGAACCGATGTCGACCACGCGATCGCCGCGTACGGCAACGTCGGCCACGCCGCCGCCGCCTCCACTGCCGTCCACGAGCGTGGCGCCCGAGAAAATGTAATCCGCCCGCATCTCTACAACCATGTCATTCCTACCCAAGCAACCTCGACGCCTACGATCAATCCAGCTTGCTGATGCCCGCCGTCTCGATGATCCGCTTCCACTTTTCCGTTTCCGCGTCGATCAAAGCCTGGAAATCAGCCGGCGTGCCGCCGCCCGGTTCAGCGCCCAGCGCCTCCAGGCCCCTGATGACTTCAGGCTCCTTGAGCGCTTTCAGGATCGCGGCGTTGAGCTTTTCCACGACGTCAGGCGGCGTATTCTTCGGCGCGACGACGCCGCCCCAGGAAATCGTTTCATAGCCGGTGACGCCGGCCTCGTCCACCGTGGGCACGTCAGGCAGCAGGGGCAAGCGCTTCTTGCTGCTGACGCCCAGGGCGCGGGCGCGTCCGCTTTGCACCAGCGGCACCGCTTCGGACGAATTGGAGAACATGAAATCCAGGCGTCCTCCCAGCAAATCCTGCAAGGCGGCCGGGCCGCTGTTGTAAGGTACGTACAGGACATCGATCTTGGCCAGGCTCTTGAACAGCTCGCCTCCCATATGGCCCGTGGTTCCCACGCCCGAGGCGCCGTAGGACAGCGCGCCCGGATTCGCCTTGGCGTGATCAATCAGTTCCTGGACCGACTTTATCGGCGAGTCCGCCGGCACGATCAATACATTGTAGATATTGAAGAAATGCACGATCGGCGCCAGGTCCTTGTCGACGTCATAAGGCAGTTTGTTGAACAAGCCCCTGTTCACGGCCAGCGTATTGATGTTGCCGTAGCCTATGGTATGACCGTCGGGCTGCGCGCGCACGATCTGCATGATGCCGATGTTGCCCGCCGCGCCCGGACGGTTCTCGATCACGAAAGAGCTGTTCAGGTCCTTGGAGAGCTGGTTCGTGATGAGCCGCGACAAGACGTCCGGCGAACCGCCCGCCGCCGACGGAACCACAAAGGAAACCGGACGATCCCCCGGCCAGTCCGCCGCTGCCGCCATGCCCGTGTAAACCAATCCCGCCTGCCGCACACACAAGGTCGCCGCCCGCTTGAATGCTTTGATCATTGCACCCCCCTTTTACTTTTGAAAAATGAGGTTTTCAGCTTATCACCGCCTCCGCGCGGGACGGGCATCGAATATTGTGCGCCAGCTATAATCCCCCGTTATCGACGCAGGGGACACCATGCATGGACAAGGACGACTACTTTGACCTGGATCACCAGCCCGCCGACGGCGATCGCCCTCCCCTGAGCCTGCGCCAGATCGAGGTTTTTCGCACCATCATGGTGGCGGGCTCCATCAGCGGCGCAGGACGTATCCTGCACGTGTCCCAGCCAGCGGTAAGCCGCGTGTTGTCCCTGACCGAAAGCCGGCTGGGCTACCAGCTGTTCGAACGCGTGCGCAGCCGGCTCGCTCCGACGCCGGAAGCCCGCCGCCTCTATGCCGAAGTCGAGGAAGTCTATAACGGCATACAGCGCGTCAACGAGCTCGCTTCCAATTTAGGGCAGTCGGGCTCGGGGACATTGAAAGTCCTGTCCAGCGCCAGCTTCGGCCAGCGCCTCATCCCGACGGCGCTGAGTGAGTTCCACAAACGCAACCGCAATGCCCATGTCGATTACCGCACAGTGACCTTCGACGAGCAAGTGGGCTATTTTCTCAGCGGACAGGCGGATATCAGCGTCTCCATGTGCGCGCCCGATCATCCGCACCTAATTTCCGTGAAGCTGGGAACCGTCCCGGTATCCTGTATTCTGCCCGCCGCTCATGCCTTGGCTGGCCAGCCGGTCATCCAGGCAAGGCACCTTGCCGACGCCGCATGGATAGGATATCCATCGTCTACACCGTTGGGCCAGGCCCTGGCTCCGTTTTTCGCCGACGCAGACCTGAATGCCGCTCCCGTCCTGGACGTGCATTCGCCCGTCACAGCCAGCGCCTTCGTTCAACAGGGACTGGGGCTGGCCTTCGTGGACAACTGGTGCCTGCCCGAAACCATCACGGCGCCCTTGGTGGCGAGGCCCATTTCTCCAGCGGTATCGGTGGACATCTGGGTAACGCGTTCGGATCTGCAGCCGCTGCCCTTGCTCGGAAAGCGATTCCTGGCCTCGCTGAAATCCACGCTCGAGCGCAGCACGCCATCATATTTCGTTCGCGAGCCATAGCCTCGACCTATCGTCCAGAGCCGCCGTCTGTTTCCCGGCATGACCGCAAAGCCGCGCTGGATCAGGACCGGCTTCGCTTTTTTCCGGTTCAGCCAGACAATCCGCCGCCGGCACGCGACGGGTTTACGTAATGCGCCGCAGCCGTCATGCTTATGCTTACTCGTCGTCCCCGTTCCAAAGAGAATCGATATGAACCAGAGCTCCAAACGAAAAATCGGACTAGCCGTCGCCCAGATGGGCCCCGTTCACCTGAACGACACACGAAAACAGGTGGTAGCCAGACTGGTGGATATGCTGACCGAGGCGCATGGGCGGGCAGCCGATTTCGTCGTGTTTCCCGAACTGGCGCTGACCACGTTCTTTCCACGCTACTGGATGTCGCAGGCAGAGGCGCAAGACAGGTTCTTTGAAAAGCAAATGCCCAACGCGGACGTACAGCCCTTGTTCGATGCCGCGAAACGGCTGGGCGTGGGATTCTATTTGGGTTACGCGGAATTGACGCCCGAAGGCGCGCCATACAACGCGGCCATACTCGTCGACAAGAACGCGGACATCATCGGAAAATACCGCAAGATACACTTGCCCGGCCACTCGGACCATAAGCCCGACGCGGCCTTTCAACATCTTGAAAAAAAGTTCTTTCACGTCGGCGACGAGCCTTTCGGCGTCTGGGACATGCTCGGCGCCCGGTTCGGCATGTGCTTGTGCAACGATAGAAGATGGCCGGAAACCTGGCGCATGATGTCCCTGCAAAGCGCTGAAATCGTCGTGCTGGGCTACAACACGCCCTCGCAGAACATCCACTGGCCCGAACCCGTTCATCTGCGCATGCATCATCATTTGATTACCTTGCAGGCGAGCGCCTACCAGAACTGCGTCTGGGCCGCCGCGGCGGCCAAATGCGGCTACGAGGACGGGTATCACATGATAGGCGGCTCGGTCATCGTGGCTCCGACCGGCGAGATCGTCGCCCAAGCCAGCACGGAAGACGACGAAGTCATCGTCGTCAATGCCGACCTGGGCCTGGGAGACACGTTCCGCAAGAACGTGTTCGATTTCGCCCGGCACCGCCGGCCCGAGCATTATGACTTGATCACGTCGCGCACGGGCCCGGGCGAACCCTTGCCCAGAAAGAAAATCTGACCGACCGTTAACGCTCGCACACTCCCGCTCCGCGCCCGCGCCCCCGGTAGTATCGGCGCTGGCGCCGCGCTTTGCGCCGCAACGGCGCGGCCGACATATCGCGCAATGACGTTGACGACCGCTTCCGCAATATGTAATGATTCTTATTTGATTGAATTCAACTCAAGCCTATCATTAACTGGTATGGTGAGCCCTTACGCTTATCGAGGCTGCAAACAATAGACGAGAGGGTCGGGCTTTCAATGCGGTACATAGAAGTTCGCGCGCGCAAGGCGGCTCTGATGCTGATGATCGGCATCGTGGCGTATTTCGCCTGCTCCGGCCATGCGGGCGCCGCGGCGGGAAAGATTCAAGTCGTGGCCACCACGGGCATGCTGGCCGACGCCATGCAAGAAGTCGGGGGCGAATTCGTCGAGGTTGCCGCGCTGATGGGATCGGGCGTCGATCCGCACACGTATCGCCAGACGCGCAGCGACATTGCCGCGCTGCGCCGCGCCGATCTCATCGTCTGGCACGGCTTGCGCCTGGAGGCGCAATTGCAGCCGCTGCTGGACAAACTGAGCGCGCGCCAGACCGTCGTCGCCTTGGCTCAGGCCGTCCCCAAGGAAAGACTGCTGAGCGACGCGAACAATCCCGACTGGTTCGATCCGCACATCTGGATGGATCCCGGGCTGTGGCGGCTCGTCGTCGACGCCGCGCGCGATGCGCTCATCGCCAAGGACCCCGAACATGAGCGCCAGTACCGCGACAACGCCAAGCGCTATAACCAGGCGATCGCCGCCGCGCACGAATCGAACCGCAAGCTGCTGTCCTCGGTGCCACCCGAAAAACGCGTGCTGGTCACCGCCCATGACGCATTTCGCTATTTCGGCCGGCTCTACGGCTACGAGGTCCTGGGCATACAAGGCATATCCACGGAAAGCGAAGCCAGCCTGCACCGGATCGAGCAATTGGTGCGCCTGCTGGTCGAGCGCCGCATCAACGCGATCTTCGTCGAGTTCTCGGTATCGGACCGGGCCATGCGCGCCTTGGTCGAAGGCGCCGCATCGCGCGGCCACCGCGTCGTCATCGGCGGCGAGCTTTATTCCGACGCCATGGGCAGGCCGGGCACGCGCGAAGGCACCTACATAGGCATGATCGAACACAACGCGCGCACCATTTCGCAGGCGCTGATCCAAGCGCCCGCCAAACCATAGCCATAGCGAAACCCCACCCATGACGCACACGGACTCTGCGCCGCCCGAAATCCGGCAGGACATCGATCCCGCATTGCGTATCGACGGGTTGACCGTATCGTATGGTGGAGCCTCCGTGCTGTTCTCCGTCGACTTCGAAGCGCCGGTCGGCTCCATGAGCGTGATCGTCGGCCCCAACGGCGCGGGCAAATCCACTTTGATCAAGGCGGTCCTGGGGATCGTGCCGCGCATTTCAGGCGACATCAAGCTGTTCGGGCTTCCGCTGTCCGCGAACCGCCATCGCGTCGCCTACGTGCCCCAGCGCGCCAGCATAGACTGGGACTTTCCGGCATGCGTCGCCGACGTGGTGGCAATGGGGCTGTACCAGGAGCTGGGCCTTTTACGCCGGTACACCGCGGACCACCGCGAGCGCGTGCGGGAAGCGCTGGACCGCGTGGGACTGCAGGATTTCGCGCAGCGTCAGATAGGGCAATTATCCGGGGGACAGCAGCAGCGGGTATTCGTTGCGCGCGCGCTGGTGCAGAATGCCGACTTGTACATCCTGGACGAACCCTTCGCCGCCGTGGACGCCGCGACCGAGCGCACCTTGGCCGCCGTACTGCAGCGCCTCGTTCTCAATGGGAAAACGGTGCTTTGCGTGCATCACGAGCTGAGCACCGCCGCCGATTATTTTTCGCACGCCATGCTCTTGAACGTGCGCTGCATAGCATACGGCGCGATTCAGGACGTTTTCACGCCGGAGGCGTTGCAGGAAACCTACGGCGCCCGCCTATCCGTCGAGCAGCTGGATCGAATCCGGCACAGCCTGGCCGGACGCGCCTCGCCATCATGAACGAGTTCACGTCGAACCTATTGTCCGCGCTGACCTTGCGCGCCGGATTCAATTCGGCCCTGGTATGCATAGGCGCGGCATTACTGGGGATCGCCGCCGGCTCGGTGGGAACGTATGCCCTGCTGCGGCGCCGATCACTGGCTTCGGACGCCGCCGGCCACGCGACTCTGCCCGGCTTGGTCATCGTCTTCATCCTGCTGTCATGGTTGTCTGGCGATGCGCGATGGGTGCCGGCCCTCATGCTAGGCGCGGCGTGCTCCGCCGCCGTCGGCTTGGCGAGCGTCCAGCTGATACATAGCCGCTCCCGCCTGCCCGAGGACGCGGCCATCGGCATCGTCCTGTCGGTCTTTTTCGGCGTGGGCATCGTGCTGATGACCGTGGCGCAGAATCTTCAAACCGGCCAACAGGCAGGTCTGGCGGCCTATCTGCTGGGATCCGCGGCCAGCATGCTGCGCAACGAAGCGCAGCTGATCGCCGCCGCGGCGTTCCTGCTCAGCCTGGTCATCTATGCATTGCGCCGTCCGCTCAACCTGGTTTGCTTCGATCCCGACTACGC
Organism: uncultured Burkholderiaceae bacterium; assembly: GCA_964551305.1. Classification (GTDB taxonomy): domain Bacteria; phylum Pseudomonadota; class Gammaproteobacteria; order Burkholderiales; family Burkholderiaceae_B; genus JBAZDC01. The sequence goes on along the minus strand of CAZKBT010000003.1, from coordinate 83,415 downwards.
CCGCGTCCAGGGGCTGTCCGTCCAGCGCATGGACCTGGCGCTCAATATCCTGTTGTTGACCGTCGTCGTGATCAGCCTAAAAGTCGTCGGCCTGGTCCTGAGCGTGGCGCTGACCATCATACCGGCCGTGGCCGCCCGCTTCTGGACGGACAACACACGGCACATGGTGACCGTCGCCGCCACGCTGGGCGGCGCGGGCGGCTACATCGGGGCGGCGCTGTCATCGAGCACCGAGAACCTGCCCACCGGCGCAGTCATCACGCTGACCCTGTTCAGCATCTTTCTGGCGTCGCTGCTGCTGGCGCCGGCGCGCGGGGTGCTGGCCACGCTGCTGCGCCACCTGAGCTTTCGCCGGCGAGTGCACCGGCGGCAAGGCCTGCTGGCCCTGTATCGGGGCGAACCCATCTACGACGGGCTGACGTTGAAACTGCTGCGCAAGGCCGCATGGATACGGCGGGACGGGGTGGCCACGCCCGCGGGCGCGATCGCGGCGCAGCGGGCCGCCCGCGACGAACAGCTATGGACGCTGCTGCGCAAGCGCCATTCAAGCAATAAGCTCGCGCGGCAATACCACCAGCTGGTGCCGATACGGCACGTTCTATCCGAAGATGCGCTGCACGAACTGGAACGAGAGCTGCAAGCGCGCGCTTCCGAAGACCAGGGTCAGGAAGAAGATCATGGACGGCATTGATTTTCTTCAGTTGAGCCTGCCCCCGATCGTCATCGCGGTGCTGGCTGGCGTAGCGTGCGCGCTGCCGGGCAACTTCCTGCTGCTCAGGCGCCAAAGCCTTATCGGCGACGCCGTCAGCCACGTCGTCCTGCCGGGCGTGGTCGGCGCGTACGTGCTGACCGGCGCAATGAACACTATGCCGATGCTGGCGGGCGCCGCCGTAGCCGCCGTGATCGCGGTCATCCTGATCGAGCTCATACGGCGTCTGGGCAAGATCGAGCCCGGCGCGGCGATGGGAGTCGTCTTCACCACGCTGTTCGCGGCGGGCGTCCTGTGGCTGGAGCTGTCGCACACCAGCAATGTGCACCTGGATGTCGAGCATGTCCTGTACGGCAATCTGGAAAGCTTGATATGGCTCGATGCGGAAAGCTGGCGATCGCTCGCGGACCCGGCGGCGCTTGCCTTCCTTCCCGGCCAATTGACGCGGCTGCTGTATGTGCTGGCCATCATCGTGGTATTCCTGGTGCTGGGATGGCGGGCGCTGGTGCTGGGCACCTTCGACCCGGATTTCGCCGCCGGCATCGGCGCCCGGCCCGGCCTGTTCAATATCCTGCTTCTGATCGTCGTGGCCCTGGCGGCCGTGGCCGCGTTCGAAGCGGTCGGCGCGGTCATCGTGGTCGCCATGTTCATTTGCCCCCCCGCCGCCGCAAGGCTCATGACGAACAATTTGCGCCTGCAGGTCTGGCTCAGCGCCTTGATAGCCGGCATCGCGGCAGTGTCGGGCTATGTGCTCGCTTCCTGGGGACCGTTATGGCTGGGATGGCCGCACAGCGTCAGCGCGGCCGGCATGATCGCCGTCATGGGAGGCGTCCAGCTGGCCCTTGCCTTCGCCTTCGGCCGCCACCGCCAGCGTCCGACGCCGTAGCCTCGTGCCGTTCCCGGCGATCCGGCCTCCCGCCCGCCCAGTCCTGCGCTCGCCCGAACCGCGCGGACTTATCCCCATCCGCTGTTAATAACTCTGGGGGCAAATCGGGGAGATGTCACGCAACGGTAATAACCATGAGCTGGCGCGGTTCCCTGGACAATCCTTAGCCACCCTCGCCAGCAAGGCGGGAACCTTGAAAACACGACGGGCAAAGCGCGATAAAATACCCCATTACCTTATCTTTACTGATCGCCTTGACTTCCATACCGAACCCGCCCGAACAGCCTTCCTGGGGTTTTCTGCACCCCGAATGCCATGGCCAGAATGCCCTGCTTTTCTTCAGCTGGGACTTGGCCAAAACCATCGAACAGCAGTTTCAGCTGCATGCGCAGTCCAGCATGGACGTCCAGCTCATGGAGGCGCAAAAGGCCGTGGATCGTCTGCTCAATCAGTACGTGCAGATCCAGGCCCATCCAAAAGCGTTCGAAGGCCAAAGCATCATCCTGAGCCTGCAGCCCGACGAAGAGGACGAGCAAGGGGCCGCCGTGCTGGCGCTGCACACCTCGCCCGAACTCGAAACCATGATCCTGGACATGCAGGCGCGACAACACGCCACGCGCAGCATCAACTGACCGCATCCATGCGCCTTAGGCGCGTCCGGCCGCCATCGCGCCTGTCATTGACTATAAAAGCGAGCTTATGATGAGCACTCACCAATGGGGCTACGATCGCGCCGACTGCATCGGCGACCATGCGCTCAGCTTGTTCCTGGACGACCTGGAGGCCGTGCTGGCGCACTATGCGAACCAGGACGAACAAACGGAAGCGCTGCTCTTCCAGGCCCAGATGGCAAGCAACAAGCTGGTGCAGACCTATGACGCCCATGCGCGAGCCACCCGGGCTTTCTCGGGCCAATCCATCGAGATCAAGCGCATCATCAATGCTCAGGACCGCGTGGAATACGTGCCGATTTTTTCGGCCGGCTTGAGGTCCCATCTCGTCACGCTGCTCGAACGCTCGATGAGCACGACACGCCACTGAGCCGGCCCGGCCGACCGGCGCCACCACGGCAAACAAGGGCAATACCCGACTTGCCTTGATGCGCAATAGCTTGAATAATCGGTGCCATGCGCGCATCGGATCCGACCCTGGCCCGCCTGTTGCGGCCTGTTTTCTGCCTGCTGCTGGCCGCTCTGCTGGCGGCATGCTCCGGCGTGCCTCGCCAATCCTCGTCGACATACGGCGGCCGGCCCGCCATCGCGCTCAGCGCCAACGAGCGCGGCCACGTCGTGCTGACGGCCCTGGGCCTGCTGGAAACAGGCTACACCTACGGCGGGTCTCATCCCGGCACCGGCTTCGACTGCAGCGGCTTGGTAGCCTACGTCTTCAACCAAGCGGCAGGCCAGCCTCTGCCGCACAATACCGCCGCCATCGCCCGGCTGAGCAAGCCGATCGCGAAACGACAATTGAAGGCGGGCGATTTCGTCTTCTTCAATACCCTGAACCGCCCGTTCTCGCATATGGGCATCTACATCGGCAACAACGAATTCGTCAACGCGCCCTCGTCGGGCGGACGGGTGCGGATAGACTCGCTCGACAATCCCTATTTCGCCAAGCGCTTCGAATCGGCCCGCACCCTGTTCCAGGACTGAGCGGCCCGGCGCGGCACGCCTATGCGGGCACGCGCGCATATTGCCCGGCCAACTCCAGGAACGCATCCAGCCGAGGATCCTTGCCAAGCTCCTCGGCGAGAATGTCGGCGGCCCGCGGCGCGACGGCGCCGGCAAGCGCCGCATCCAGAAAGACCAGCCGCGACCGCCTGGCCAATACGTCTTCCGTCGTGCGCGCATATTCATAGCGCGCGGCGAAACGCACCATGGCCTCGCTCAGCCCGGGAGCCAGCCATTGATCATGGCCGGGCAAAGCCCGCACCGTCTCCGCTTCGGTTCCGTAGGCCTGCAAGCCGGGCACGTCAGCCAGCGCAGCGGACGGCATCGTTCGTCCGCCGGAAATCAGCGTGGGCACGCCCCGTGTGAATACGTCCGGCGCGCCCACGAGCGGAAAGTTCGCCGTACGGCAAGCGGGCAACGCGCCCAGCAACCCGGCATCGACGCAGCGATCGATCACATCCTCGGCCATAGCCCGGTAGGTGGTCCATTTGCCGCCGGTCACCGTCACCAGGCCGCTCGCCCCGATCCGGACGATGTGCTCCCGGCTGATATGCTGGGTATCGTGGGCGGCCGCATCCGACGCGGGCCGCACCAGCGGCCGCAAGCCGACCCAGATGCTCTTGACGTCGCCGCGCCCGGGCGCCTTGGCCAGGTATTTCGACGCTTCCTCCAGAATCAGATCGACCTCCGCCGCGAGCGCCCGCGGCTCGCGCTCCACGTTCTCGCATGCCGTATCGGTGGTTCCCAGGATGAGCTTGCCCAACCAGGGCACGGCGAACAGGACGCGCCCATCGCGCGTGCGCGGCACGAGCAAGGCATGGCCCCCCGGCAAAAACCCGGCGTCCACCACCACGTGGGCGCCCTGGCTCGGAGCCACGATATGCCGGCGCGGCGCATCGCGCACATCCGTGTCCATGTGCAGGATATCGTCCACCCACACGCCCGTCGCATTCACGACGCAGCGCGCTGACACCTCGTACTCGGCGCCGGTTTCCGCATCGCGGCAACGCGCCCCCGTCACCTTGCCTTGGGCGCGAAGCAAGGAAACCACCGGGCAGTAGTTCACCATCAACGCTCCCTGGGCGGCGGCGGTGCGCGCCAGGGCAAGGGCCAGGCGAGCGTCGTCGAACTGGCCGTCCCAATACTTGACGCCGCCCTTGAGCCCTTCTTTGCTCAGGCCGGGCAACGCCGCCAAGGCCTGCCGGGTATTCAGCCATTGTGTGGATCCCAGGCTGCTGCCGCCGGCCAGGAAATCGTACATTTTCAAGCCGATGCCGAAAAAAGGCGTTTCCCAGCAATGGTAGCTGGGCATGACGAAAGGCAGGCGCGAACTTAGATGCGGCGCATTGCGCAGCAAGGCCGTGCGCTCGCGCAGCGCTTCGCGCACCAGTCCGATGTCGCCCTGGGCCAGATAACGAACCCCGCCGTGCACCAGCTTGGTCGCGCGCGACGAGGTGCCTTTCGCGAAATCATGGGATTCCAGCAGCGCCACGGAAAGGCCCCGCAACACCGCATCCAGCGCCACGCCCAGCCCGGTGGCGCCGCCGCCGATGACCAGCAGGTCGACCTGCTTCAAGGCGGCGAGCCTGGCCAGGATCCGGCTCCGATCAAACAGGGATGGGTCGCGCTCGCTCGTCATTTGTCCATTTCCAGATATCGCCATCGCTCAAGTGTAAAGCAGCGCCATGGCATTGCAGAAACCGTTACACTGCCTGCATCGTCTTGCACTCCACCCACGCGCGCCATCATGACTTATTTGCTCGCTCTCGACCAAGGCACTTCCAGCACACGCAGCATCGTTTTCGACCGCCAGGGACGGATCGTCGCCAGCGCCCAGCAAGCCTTGACCCAGCATTATCCCCAATCGGGATGGGTGGAGCACGACCCCCAGGAAATATGGCAGGCCCAGCTGGATACCGCGCGACAGGCGCTGGACCAGCTCGACGGGGCGCAAGTCGACGCGCTGGGGATCACCAACCAGCGCGAAACCACGATCGTATGGCATCGCGCGACCGGCAAGCCCATCCATCCCGCCATCGTATGGCAGGACCGCCGCACCGAACCCATGTGCAGCGAACTGCGCGAACGCGGCTTGCAAAACATGGTCCAATCCAAGACGGGACTGCGCCTGGATCCGTATTTTTCAGGCACGAAGCTCAAATGGATACTGGATGCCGTCCCGGGCGCGCGCGAGCAGGCCGCCAACGGCGAACTAGCGTTCGGCACGATCGACAGCTGGCTGATATGGAACCTGACCGGAGGCAAGCGCCACGTGACGGACGTCAGCAACGCGTCGCGCACCATGCTGTTCAACATCCATGAGAACGGCTGGGATGCCGACCTGCTGGCCGCCCTGCGAATCGATGCGCGGCTTTTGCCGGACGTCCTGCCCTCGTCGGCCCATTTCGGCGATACGCAGCCCGGCCTGTTTTCCCGACCCATCCGGATCGGCGGCGTGGCGGGCGACCAGCAAAGCGCGCTGGTGGGCCAAGCCTGCTTCGAGCCGGGCATGGCCAAGAACACATACGGAACGGGATGCTTCATGCTGATGCATACCGGCACGACGGTACACACGTCGCAAAACGGGCTCATCGCCACGCACGCGGCGCAAAGCGCGACGGCGCGGGAGTTTGCGCTCGAAGGCAGCGTCTTCGTCGGCGGCGCCGTCGTGCAATGGATGCGCGACGGCCTGGGCGCTTTCGAGCAAAGCCATCAGATCGAAGCGCTGGCGCAGTCCGTACCGGATGCCGGCGGCGTCATGCTGGTCCCGGCCTTTACCGGACTGGGCGCGCCCTACTGGCGGCCGGACGTCCGGGGAGCGATAGTCGGCCTGAACAGCGCCAGCACCATGGCGCACATTGCCCGCGCGGCCCTGGAAAGCATCGCCTATCAAAGCGCGGCCTTGCTGCTGGCCATGAGCCGGGACGCCGTGGCGGCGGGCGGAGCGCCCTTGCACGAGCTGCGGGTGGACGGCGGTGCTTCCGTCAATGACCTGCTCATGCAGTTCCAGGCCGATCTGCTGGGCATACCCGTGGTGCGCCCCGCCATGGTGGAAACCACGGCGCTGGGGGCGGCGTATCTTGCCGGCCTGTCCAGCGGCGTCTATCGCCACCGGGACGAGCTGTCCGCGCTATGGAAGGAAGACCGACGCTTCATGCCCGGCCTGCCCCCCGAAAAAGCGCTCGCGTTGATGGCGCAATGGGAACACGCGGTGCGCCAGGTCTGCGCGCCATGACCGCCTCATGACGAACCATATCGCCGCCCCGACGTCGGCCAGCGTCACCTGGACGGAACATCAGGCGCAGCGGCAGGCCCGCTGGCGCGCCGACATGCATGGACGCCCGCCCAAGCGCATCGTCATCGCCGACGACACTTGGAGCGCCGATCTGGCATACCGGACCATCAGCCAGGGCGCCGCCCTGATTTGGCGCGGCGATTTCCAGAACGCCCGGCAGCTGCTGCAAGCCCTTGCCCGCCGTATCGACAAAAAAAAGCGGGCGGCCGAACCGGCCGACCTCGATTTGACGGCTCGCTTTCATCGCCACCGGCAACAGCAGTCCCAGCGCGCCCAACTGCTCAACCAGATACTGATCGAACTGGAAGAGGACGGCGACATCGCGCTGCGACGCGCACCCGACGTCCGGCTTGCCTGCCTGGCCGCGATGGAGCCACTCCCCGGCGCCGAACTCGTTCCCTTGCGGGCCTTGCAAGGCTATGTCGGCGCATATGAATGGCAAAAGAAAGGCGTGGAGATTCCAGGCCTGCCGGCGCGCATCCATGTCCCGCATGGCGTATTTTCGCCGCTGCGCGGGGAATATCTGGAGCTTGCGTGGCATGCCGAGTTGCCGGCCGGACGCCGGCGCGCCTTCGACGTCGGCACCGGCAGCGGCGTGCTGGCGGCGATTCTGGCCCTGCGCGGCATGAAGCAGGTCACGGCCACCGACATCAACGAACGCGCCTTGCGGTGCGCCGCGCAGAATCTCGAACGCATGGGCATCGGCGATCGCGTCGTCCTGGAGCATGCCGACCTGTTCCCGGACGGCAAGGCTGATCTGATCGTCTGCAACCCGCCGTGGCTGCCCGTCAAGCCGACCAGCCTCATCGAACAAGCCCTGTACGACCCCGATCACGCCATGCTGCGGGCCTTCCTGCGCGACGCCTGCGCGCATCTCGAACCACAAGGGCAAGTTTGGCTGATCATGTCCGATCTTGCCGAGACACTGGGCCTGCGTCCAACCGGTCGATTGCAGGGCATGTTCCGGGACTCGGGATTGCGCGTCATCGAACGGCTCGAGACCCGTCCGTCGCACGCCAAAGCGCGCGACGCATCGGACCCGCTGCACCTGGCCAGATCGTCCGAAATCACCTCGCTTTGGCGGCTGGAGTGCACAAGCGCGCCGTAATCATTACACTAGCCTTTTCCATATGGCAAGGCGTCCGCACCATGCTGCAAAAAATCGTCCTCATCGCCGCGATTTTCATCATCGTCTTGATTGCGCTGACTTTCGGCGAGCGCATCAGTACCGAGCTCTTTCACTGGATCTCTTATCTGAGCGGCAAAGTCATCCATAATTTCGGTGATCTGTATGACGCCGTCTGGAATTACGTTGCCAATCATCCCGCCAAGATCGCGCTGGCGCTGCTGATCACGATACCGTTGAGCATCTGGATATTGCGCAATAAAAGCCGGGAGGTGGAAAAACCGTCCAGCCAGCGCAAGATCGCCATCGTGCTGGCCGTGTGCCTGGGCTGGCTCGGCGGCCATTGCTTTTATCTGGGGCAGATCGGGAAAGGCATCGTTTACCTTATCCTGTTCTATGTCTACACGCCGCTGGTCGTCGTGCTGGCGCTCGTGGATGCCATACGGTATCTTTTCATGAGCGATGACGAGTTCCTAGTCCGGCGCCTTTAATCGCGCGCCATGGGTTTTATCCTGATCGATGCGCGGGACGACGCCGTCCACGATGCGCGTTTCGACGAAACGCTGATCGCGCTGGCCGGCCAAGGAAAACAGGTCGCCAGCGTATGGCAAAGCCCGCAAGGCCTGGTCGTGCCGCGCACCTATGCCGGCAGGCCGGGATTCGACGCCGCCCGAAAAACCTTCCAAGAACAGGGCTGGCCCGTTTCGGTGCGGCTTTCAGGCGGAGGGATCGTTCCCCAGGGGCCGGGCATCGTCAACGTCAGCCTTGCGTATGAAATCCAGGGCAAGCCCATGGATCATACCAACAAGGCGTACCTGACGCTGTGCGCCGTCATCGGCGATGCATTGCGCGGCTGGGGCATCGTCTCCCGCCCCGCGACGGTCCATGGGTCTTTCTGCGATGGACGCTACAACATGGCGATCGGCGATGGCGACGACGTGCGCAAAGTGGCGGGCACCGCGCAAGTCTGGCGGCGATCGCCGCACTATCGGACGGACTGCGAACGCCATTGCGTCTTGGCGCACGCGTTGATCCTGGCGGCCGTGGATACGCAAGAAGTAACCCGGGCGGCCAACGCCTTCGAAGCCGCCACGGGCGGTCCGCTACGCTACCGGGCGGAGCGGGTCGCGTCGCTGCACGCATGTGCTGGAGCAACAATGGCGGAGCATACCGATTTCGTATACGCTCTGCGTGAACGCTTGGCTTTAGCACTGACCCGGCCCATGACGCCGACTCATGAACAATCGATCGCCGGCGCTTGGAACCTTGAAATCCAATCTCGTCGTTAAATGCAACAAGCCCCCTGATAGGGGGCTTGTTCCGGGGCGACCCGCTTTTATCGCATCACGCGAACACTTTGGCCGATACCATTTGGAATATATCGCCGGTAGCCAGCCATACGCTGTTCGTGAGGTTGCTCTTGACTACGTCCATGATGATATCGCCGAAATCGATAGGCTCCAGAGCTCCCGACTGATAAACATCGATATAACCGATCAGCAGCGTCAATTGTTCTGTCATGGCCTCGTCCTGCTTGTCGATCTGGTCATCACGCTGCTTTACGAGTTGTGCACGCGCATCCTTCAGGTTCATGGAATCATAGTTGAACACGCCCCCGAACCCATCTATCTGCATCTTCAGCGCAGCCAATGTCGTTGCGTTGGCATTGTTGATATTGTCGATTGCGTTTTGCAGCATCATCTGCGATCGCGAGAAATTCGACACGGTCGCCGGTATTTCCAGTCCGAGCTCGTTGGCAGCATTGAGCACCCCTACGATGACTTCCCCCGGAGTGATGTCCTGGGCCATGATTTCCCGTGTTCTAGCCAGAAAATCCGCGCGCTTGTCCTTGATGAGCTTTTTGCCGTCATCCGACAAGACCTGCTCGAAGTTCTTGACGAAAACGTCCGGATTGCGTAAGCCGGCCGTCAGCACCATCTTGAATACGGCGCTTCGTTGAGCCACGGAAAGAACGGCCGCGTTGCCCATGTCGATGACGGTGGTCACGCCCGTTTTTTTCGCATCGCGCGAGAACATAATGTTTCCGGCATGCAGATCCCCATGATAGAAGCCGGAACCGAACAAGGCTTCTCCAACCCATTTTTTTGTCAACTCTTTGATGCCCGAAGCCAGCTTGGCCCCGACTTCCGGAGCCGGATTCTGAGCGGACATCTGCGACGTCACTTGTTTGTTCAAATCGTCGAACGCCGCCTTCATGGTCGAACCCGGAGCCTTCTCCAATACCATATAGCCTTGCGAAGGCGCAATGCCGTCGGCCAGTTTCATGGCCTGCACGTTCTGTGCGCCCAAATTGTAGACCTGAGCCAACCGGACATTCTCCGCTTCCCTCTTCAGATCCATTTCAACCTGTATTTGCTCGGAAATACCCTTGAAGGTCTTGCCCATCCCTGGAATGCCATCGGCCACGCGCTCGAAGAACTCCAGTTCCCTGTCCGCCCGCAAACGAATACCGGGACGCAGAATCTTTACCACGACCTCCTGGGGCTCTTCTTTGCCCCTCCAATGGATCTTGGCCATCATGGCCTGGCCGACGGATGCCGCGCCAAGGCTGCGGCCGACGTCGATCTTGGTAATCTTCCCAGCGGACTTGTCCACGATACCGGCCAGCACGGCCTTGATAATGTCTTCGTTGATGGGGCTAAGGCCGGTTTTCAACTCATCCAGCGCCGCCTTCAGTTCACCTTCCGCACGGTCGCCGAACAACTGGAGCAACTTCTGCATGTAAGGGCCACCGGCCTTCAGCAAAGCAACCAGCTTGCGCTCATCGCTATCCTTCGCCCCTGAATTCGTCAAGTAGGAAGCCAACATGGCACGCTTATCGATGACCGACTGATTGTCGAAATAGTTCTCAAAGATCTGCTTCAAGAACTCTTGGAAGTTACCTTCACCCATGCCCGCGAGCGTCCCGAGCATCTCGACACCACCTAGCTGACGGAACTCGAACTCCGTCAACTGTTCATCGATGGACTCGGCACGCTCGGTGTATGCATGCCCCGGCAGCACTCTCAGCGCGTCGGCCACCACGTGCTCATCGACGAGATCCGAGAAGATTCCCAGCTCTTCCTTGAGATCGACCAGGGTTTGCCGCAAAACTCGATTCAACTCGTCCGGCAATCCCGCGTCGTCGACCATATCAGGCTTCGAATAGATTTCGGCCAACAGCGCGGAATTAGCCAGCAACGCGCCTTTCAATCGTTCTCCTGCCTGCTGGGTGTCCGCCTCCCAGGACTTTTCCGGGAAGAATATCTCGGCCGTCAACTTTCTGACTTTTCTCTCGCTTTCGGATTGCATCGGCCTATCGCCTACCTCGGCGAGCTCTGCGATTGGCTGGGCGTAATGGACCTTATCCTTTCCTTGAGGCGGCATTTTGGTCCACGCGTTGATCAGCTCGAGGCACTCCGCATCGACGACCTTCCTTATTGCATCGCCGCTCGGGCTGAACTCCTCCTCGACCTCCGCAGCCGTTCGATTTTGATCGACCAGATCCGTGGATGCCCTGACCAGGGTCGCGGTACTTAGATGATCAAATTTATGGACATGCAGTCTTGATTGCAGGTACTGGATTGCCAGTGTTCTCTGGTTCGCGGTTTCGTCCCGCAAAGCAATTTTTACCGTTTCCGGCCCATAGGCATCCATGTTCGCCAGGATATCCCTCTTGAGATTCTCCCGAACTTCCAACAAGGTTTTGTCACGGATTATGGTGGTTTCGCCACCGAAGCTTATCTTGATATCACTGCCTTCTTGCGCCAGTTCGATCGTCGAGTTCTTGTAAGGCACGCTGAAGCCGTTGTCCGCGGGAGACATTTCCTGCATGCCCTTCAACAAGGCTCCCCCAACCTCGGTGAACTCTTGGACTTTCTTCGTGCGATTGGAGGCATGATAGAGCTCGATTCCCAAAGCGCCGATGCCTGCCGTCAGAAGACCGACTACCACCTGTAACACGATGCCTGCCGTGGAACGCTGGTATTTGCCGGCATCCACGGCCATATTATCTTCGGTGGACAGTCCTCTTTGTACGTAATTGAGGCTCATGTTTGGTGCGTTGACAGCCATGGTCGCGATCTCCCTTCTAGGCAATTTAAGGATTACTGGCGCGGAGGGTCAGTCGATGAATTCAGTTACAAACTCCGGCTTCTATCTTTTAGTAACATGATTCCTCATCCAGTTCCATGCCCCGTCCGATACAGCCGCTCTTTGGCGGCCCACGGGTCGGGAGGATCATGCTCCGGTTTTTAGACTGCGCAACGCGGCCAAAAGGCCATGATCGGGCTCCCCGTACGCGCAAGCGTCCATCAATCCCATTTTCCTGAACTTTATCCTGAGGCGCTGGTTGGCTTCGACCAGCATCACCTTTACGCCACGCCTGCGAAGGTCATGAACCACCTGCTCCAACGTCTGGAGCCCCGTCGCATCAATGAAAGGCACATGCGACAAGCGAATAACGACAGTATCCACGCCTTCGGGAACCCCTTCGAAGGCATGCTCGAACGCATCGGCGGCGGCAAAGAAAAACGGCCCCTCGATTTCGTAGACCGCGACGCCGTCCGTCAACGTCTTTCCCTCTTCGGCGGGAAGCTCCCTAAACAAAGAAGCGTCGTCCTGGCGGCGCACGGCGACGCTTTGCGCCATCCGACGCAAGAAATGCAGCATGGCAAGCACCACGCCGATATTGACCGCCACGACCAGGTCGGCGAAAACCGTCAGCCCGAAGGTAACCAGCAATATGATTACGTCCGCGCGCGGCGCGCGGCGTATCAATTTGACGGCTTGCGGCAAATCGCTCATGTTCCAGGCGACGACGAACAGTATCGCCGCCAGCACGGCCAGCGGGATGTTCACCGCCAACGGCGCCAGCAGCAAGAGCACCAGCACCAGCACCAGCGCGTGCACGATACCCGCGATCGGGCTGTTGCCGCCATTGCGGATATTGGTCGCCGTGCGCGCGATGGCGCCGGTCGCGGCGATGCCGCCGAACATCGGCGCCACGATGTTGGCCAACCCTTGTCCGATCAACTCCTGGTTCGAATTATGGCGCGTGCCGGCCATCCGGTCGGCCACCACCGCCGACAGCAGGGACTCGATGGCGCCCAGCATGGCAATGGCGAACGCCGGGCCGATCAGGGTCACCAGGCGGGCCGGCGTAATGTCGGGAAAACGCAGGGACGGCAGGCCGCGCGGTATCTCTCCGAACGTGCTGCCTATGGTGGCTACGCTTTCAAAGGCGAACAGGCTCTGCGCCACGGTGGCCGCCACGAGGGCGAGCAAGGGCGCGGGAATACGGGACAGGCGCTTCCAGCGCGGCGCCAATATCAGCAATGCCAGGGAACATGCGCCGAACACCGTCGTGGCCGGATCCAGCTGGGTGAACGAAGCAAGCAATTGCCAGAGTTTTTCGTGAAAGTGCGTGCCGCTTACCGCCGGCAGGCCGAAAAATTCTTTCCATTGACCCACCCAGATAATGACGCCGATGCCGGCCGTGAAGCCGATGATGACCGGAGCCGGAATGAATTTGATGACCGCGCCCAGGCGGGCCACGCCGAACAGCAAAAGAATGACGCCCGCCATCAAGGTCGCGATCTGGAGGCCGTCTATGCCGTGCTGGGCCGCGATGCCGGCCAGGATGACGATGAACGCGCCGGTCGGGCCGGCGATCTGCACGCGGCTGCCGCCGAAAAGGGATACCATGATGCCGGCAACGATCGCCGTATATATACCTTGTTCAGGCTTGACGCCCGATGCGATGGCGAACGCCATCGCCAGAGGCAGGGCCACGATGCCGACGATGATTCCGGCAACGATGTTCCTCAGCCAGTATCGACGTTGCAACAGGCCCGCGCGCCGCGCCTCGACAATCGCCAGCATCATACCCTCGCTCAATCACATGGAATGCGGCCCATTGTAGAGCATGGAACGCCACGCCCGGGTCGCGCCCGGACCCGGAAGGCGCGGCATCAGCGCCCCGCTTTCAAGGCGCTGATGCCGCCGGCCATGCCCATGTCGGCTTTCGGATAATCGAGTATGAGCACCCGGATCTCGTCCTCGGACATGCCGGTGGCGTGCGCGCCGCTCTTGCTCAAGCCCGCGATCAGTTCGTTTTTCAGATCGTCGCCGCGGCCTTCGATAAGCTCGACGCGGTACATCAGCACCGGCGTGCCGAACTTGCCGGCATTGAGATAATAGCCGTCGGGCACGTCCTGGAGCAGGACGCGAATGTTCGCCAAAGACGCTTTGACGACGTGCTCGACCGTATCGCTCGCCCCTTGCATCAGCGATTTTTTTTGTTCGGCGGTAAAAGCGGAACTGGCGGCAATGGTGACGTAAGGCATAGGACCTCGGAAAATGAGAAGACAAACAGAGGATAGACGTGAATGCGCAAGACCGGGCGGCCGGACGAAGACTGCGCAACCGCGCGACGGTATTCAAGCATACACCGGATCGCGCGCCCGGCCCCCCCCATCCGAACCCTCTATACTAGCGACTGCCGACACCCGCGCGCATCGCGCCACGACCGGACGCGAATCCGGCGCCGCGGCAACCGCCGGGATACCCACCTACGGATTTCATCGACATGACCTATATCGTCCTCAAGCATCTGCACATGACGGCCGCCGGCCTGAGCATTCTGTTTTTCATTCTGCGCGCCTGTTGGGCCCTGACCGGCTCCACCCTGCTGCAGCGCAAAACCGTCAAGGTCCTGCCGCACGTCATCGACAGCGTGCTGCTGCTATGCGGACTGGCTCTTGCGGGCTTCCTGGGCGCGGCGGCCGCGCAGCCTTGGCTGACCGCCAAGCTGGTCGCCGTGGTTCTCTACATCATTGCCGGCAGCTATGCCATCAAGTATGCCAAGACGGTCAAAGGCCGCGCCGTTTCCGCGGCGATCGCCATTCTGATCTTCGCCTACATCGTCGGCGCGGCCATCCGGCACAGTCCGATGTCCTGGCTGGCGTAAACCGACCGCTTACCAGATCCCCAAGGCCGCCTGCGTCAGCAAGCCGCTGACGGCAACGGCCGCCCACACGCCCATTCCGAGCAGGATGGGCGACCAGCCGGCCACCGCCATCTGGCGGAAATTGGACGACAGCCCGATCGCCGTCAACGCCAGGACGATCATGAAATCGGCCAGCAATTTGATCGGAGCCAGCAGCACCTCCGGCATGAGGCCGCTGGTGCGCAGCGCCGAGGCCGCCACGAACCACAGGATGAACCAGGGGAAAATCCTGAAAAAGTTGAAGCCTTCGACCTTGTTGCGCTTCTGCTGCCACGCCTGCAGGAAAACCAGGCCCAGGCAGATCGGTATGATCAGCGTGGCGCGCGTCAGCTTGACGATGGTCGCGTAATCCCCGGCGGCATTGCTGTAGCTGTAGCCGGCCGCCACGACCGAAGACGTATCGTTGATGGCGGTGCCCGCCCACATGCCGAACGCCATGTCCGACAAGTTCATCCAATGGCCCAGCACCGGAAAAATCAGCACGGCCGCGACGTTGAAAATGAATATCGTGGAAATCGCAAAGGCGGTCTCATGATCCTCGGGCTTGATGATGGGCGCCGTCGCCGCGATGGCGGATCCTCCGCAAATCGCGGTGCCCACGCCGATCAGGATTTTGAGCTTGGAGGGAATGCCCAGCCACTTGCCCAGGAAGTACGCGGATACGAAAGCGGCGGAGATGGTCACCAGGGTCACGGACAGAGACTCCAGCCCGACCGAGGCCACCTGATTCAGGCTGAGGCCGAAACCCAGCGCGATGATGGACCATTGCAGGACTTTCTTGGAGGCGAAGGCCAGGCCCGGCGTGAACAGCGGTCCGACTCCTATCATATTGCGTATGACTATCCCGATCAAAATGCCGAATACCGGACCGCCGATCAGCGGCAGCCAGCGTCCCAGCACGACCGCCACCACGGCAACCAGGGCGGCAAGCGCCAGGCCGTAAAATATGGTCGGTTTGCGCGGCGCGCCGCTCAAGCGCTCTTTACCCCATTTTTTTCCGGCCATGCCGGCCGCCATGGGAACTTGTGCCGAAGAAGCCATACCGTGCGCCATACTTGGATCCATATATGCAAATAACCTGGAGTAATTTTAGATTTGCCAACTCAATAAATTAATTCATTAATTCTTATTTGTTGTATAAAATTTATTGATGATAGGAATCAGCACACGCCAACTGGAAGTGTTCGTCGCCATCGCCAACGCCGCCACGGTCCGCGCCGCCGCCGAACAGCTCTGCCTGTCGCAGCCGGCGGTCAGCATGGCGCTGGCCGAGCTCGAACGCATTCTGGGCACGACGCTCTTCGATCGCGAAAGAGGCCGGCTCAGGCTCAGTCCGCGCGGCAAAGAGCTGCTTCCCATGGCCGAGGAAGTGGTCGAGCGGCTGCGCGAAATCCTGCGCTACAGCGGCAACGAATCCGCCGCGCTTACGGGCATGGTACGCATCGGCACCAGCAACACCGTCGGCAATTACCTGGTGGGCGAGCTATTGGGGCCGTTCATGCGCGCCCATCCCGATGTGTCCCTGCATGTCGCGGTGGAAAACACCAGCGCCATCGTGACGGGCTTGCTGGAACACCGATTGGACGCCGGCTGCGTGGAAGGTCCAGTCAACCACCCTCAACTCGACGTGATTCCCTGGCGCAACGACGCGCTGGCCATCTGCGCCGCCCCCGATCACCCTTTGGCCCGGGCGGCCGCGCTGCAGCCCAAGGACTTCGCCAAGGCGAATTGGCTGCTGCGCGAAAAAGGCTCCGCCATGCGCGCGCAAACCGAGCAGATACTGACCGGCCTGCCCATGGGCCGGGTCGTTCTGGAGCTGGGACAGGTCGAAGCCATCAAGCAAGCCGTAATCGCCGGGCTGGGCATCGCCTGCCTGCCGGAGTCCGCCATTCAGGATGCCGTGGACAGCGGGCGGCTGGCCGTATTGCACACGCCGTTTCTTCCACTGCATCGCCGCCTGTCGCTGGTCGTGCACACCGCGCGATACCGCGGCTCGCTGATGAACGCCTTCATGCGCAGCCTGCGCCTGGAACAGGAAAGCGGCAACGATTGAGCGCGCGGCCCCGCCGGCGTGCTCCAGACGCGATACACTTGCTGCTTCTTCGTTGAGCAGCGCATACCATGTCGCAACAACTCGAACTCTTTTCGGCCATGCCTCACCCGCCGGTGCGCCGCCGCGCGGCGCAAGGCAAACGCGCCAAGACGCAAGCGCCCGTACCCGTGCCAGCCCCTGAAACAGCGCCGCAGCCGCCACGGCCCCAAAAGCCGCGCACACGCCGCGCAAAGGCGCCGACGACCATAGCGACCCAGACGCCGGCTTCGCCCGGCCGCGCCGACGCCTCGCCCGCCGAGCCCGAAGGCGGGCGGCAATTCATGCATCCGCGCACAGGCAAGCGCATAGCCATTCCGCCCTACGAAAGCATCGCGCTCGTCTTGCAAGGCGGCGGCGCCCTGGGCGCCTATCAGGCAGGCGTTTTTCAAGGCCTCCAGGAAGCGGGCATCGAGCCCGACTGGCTGTCGGGCATATCGATCGGCGCGCTGAATACAGCCGTCATCGCCGGCAATCCGCCCGAAAAGCGCGTGGAACGCCTGACCGACTTCTGGGAAACGATATGCCAGCCGAACTTCGGCTTCGCTCCCATCCCCTTCTTCGAGCAGTCCGTATTCAACCTGAACGACGCCTTTCGCCAGAGCATCAGCGCATGGCACGCCGCCAGCGCCCTGGCGCGCGGCCAGAAAGGGTTTTTCACGCCCCGCTTTCCTCCGGCGCCCGATCACTTTCCCGGCAATCCGGCCACCGCCAGCTACTACGACACCGGCGCGTTGAAAACCACGCTGGAACGGCTATGCGACTTCGACCGCATCAATTCGGGACGACAACGCGTATCCGTCGGCGCCGTCAATGTCCGCACCGGAAACTTCGTTTATTTCGACAACGCGAAAACCACGCTGCGCCCCGAGCACTTCATGGCGTCGGGCGCCCTGCCTCCCGCCTTCGCCGCCGTCGAAATCGACGGGGAATACTATTGGGACGGCGGTCTCGTTTCCAACACGCCGTTGACGCAGGTCCTGGAATCGCGCCCCTTGCTAGATACGCTCGTCTTCCAGGTAGACTTATGGAGCGCGCGCGGCCGCGTGCCGAGCAACATGAGCGAAGTGTCCGACCGCAGCAAGGACATCCGCTATTCAAGCAGGACCCGGCTGGTGACGGAGCAGCTGCGCCGCGATCAGTACCTGCGGCACATGCTGCAGCACGTGCTGGAGAAAATCCCGGAGGACGTCCGGGAACAGGACAGCTATTGCCGGATCGCGCAGGAATTGGCCAGCTCCAAGCGCTTCAACATCCTGCATCTCATCTACCGCAACAAGCCCTACGAGCAGCACTATAAGGATTTCCAGTTCGGGCTTGCCTCCATGCGGGAGCACTGGACCAGCGGCCTGGAGGATATTCTGGATACGCTGGACAAGCCCGATTACCTGGCGATGCCCGCCAATACAGCCGGCTTCGTCACGCACGACGTGCATCGCGACGATCTCGAACAAGCCATGGCCAGGAAATAGGGCTCGTCCGAAAACCCGGCCTGCGGACCGCCCGCGGCGGGCGCCTGACGCTAGCTAGCTCCGACCGCGGCCCATCACCAATGCGCCGGCCATCACGCATGCCGTGCCCAGCACTTGCAGGAAAGTGATCGGCTCGTCGATCAGCCACCAGGCCAGGAAAACCAGCGAGGCCGGGCCCAGCAAGCCCAGCTGCGACGTCATGGACGCGCCGATCCGGCTGACGGCCATCATGATCATGAAAGTCGGAAGTACCGTATTGAGCACGGCATGCACCAGGGAAAGCGCGTACACCGGCAGCGGCTGAAGCAGCCCGCTCCAGGAATGCACGATGAAAAAATGCACCATGCTGATCACGGTGGAAACCAGCATCGCATACGCCACGAAACGCACGGACCCCACGCGCTTGAGCAGCTCGCCCGCCGAGATCAAATACACCGAGTAGGAAAGCGCCGCGCCCAGCACCAGCAGCGAACCCAGCGCCACGTTCGATCCCGCCAGGGAAAAGTCCTGGATGAACACCAGGATCACGCCGACGTAGGACAAGAACAAAGCCAGCCACTGCCCCCACCCTATTGGCTTTTTCAAGTAAAACGCCGAGATCAGCAAGACGAAGGTGGGGCTCATGAACAGGATCAGGCGCTCCAGGCTGACCGAAATATACTCCAGCCCCAGAAAGTCCAGATAACTGGACAGGTAATACCCGATGAAACCCAGAAATACGATCTGCCCCTTTTCCTTGAGGGTCAGGACGGGCAGCCTGCCTTTGCGCACTTGCCTGGCCTGCATCAGCGCAATCACGATGAAAAACGGCAGGGACAGCATCATGCGATAGCCGAGGATGGTCAGCGCATCCACGTCATACTGATAGATCATCTTGGCCACGATGGCCTTGCCGGAAAACAAGACGGAACCCAGCCCCGCCAGCACAAAGCCTTCCCAGTACCGGTTCGAGGGGCCGGTACCGGCGGTTGTCGATTTGGAACTCATAAAAACAAGGGGATCCGTGCCGCCCGTCACATAGCCATGCCTGGACGGCTATACAGGCAAAATGGGACATTATACGCACTCGTAACATGGGAATGAAAAATGCAGTGCCGTCCATCCGGGCTCGGAGCGAACGTCGCTAGGTAAGCAATTTAAAGAGAAATATGATGTATAATTTAGGGCTTGGCTTTTCATCAAAAGAAAGCTTGCCGATGTAGCTCAGTTGGTAGAGCAGCTCATTCGTAATGAGAAGGTCGGGGGTTCGACTCCTCTCATCGGCACCAATGGTTTCAAGCACTTACGCCAATCTCGAAAGATTGGCGTAAGTGCTTTTGGAACCCAGGCTTCATGGCCGCGCCCACGCAGGCTACCCGCCGCCCCAAGGTTTGAACGCCTCGATGATCTCGGCCCGGGACGAGAGACCGCGCCGCAGCAAAAGATTAAGCAGCATATGCGATTTAAGGCCGTCAAGCATGCCCGTTCGTATCAGCCCGCGCTTTTGCAAATCGATTTCGCCACCTGTAAAACCATACGTGCCCGTCAATACTTCCCCCGCGCCGGTACGCGAGGCGAGCAACACCGGCATAGCCTTTGCGGCCCGCTCCAGCGCATCGGCCAAGCCTTCAGGAACGTGGCCGCCGCCGGTCGCTTCGACGACTAGGCCGTCGAACCGGCGGTCACGTATCAGGTCCACCAGCGTCCCGTCGTCTCCAAGCGCGACAGTGACCAGCGCAGTCCGGACGGGCGACGCTTTGCGCGCCTGCCGCAAAGGCGCGACGCCGGGCGGCCGCGTCAATATCCTTGGGCGGTTTTCGACGACAAGCCCTATCGGCCCCACCCCCGGAGAGGCAAAAGCGGCCGGACTGCTCGTATGCGTTTTGCGCACAAAACGCGCCGCATGAATTTCGTCATTCAACACCACCACGGCGCCCAATCCACGCACGTCCTTGCTTAGCGCCACCTGCACGGCCGCCAGCAAATTGCCGGGGCCATCGGCTCCCGCCGCGGTCGGCACGCGCATGGCGCCCGTTATTACCACGGGGATGTCGACCGTCGAAATGCGGTCCAGCGCGAATGCCGTTTCTTCGATCGTATCCGTGCCCTGGGTGATCACTATTCCTTGAGCCCCTTCCTGCTCCGCATCGCCGATCGCCTCGGATAACGCTTCCAGGTCGTCAAACGTCAAATGAGCGCTCGGAATCCGTCTAAACGAAACCGCCCTGATCTCGGCCAATTCGTTCAACCGGGGCACGGCCGCGACCAAGTCATTGGCATCCCGGGTCGGCACGACGCCCTCTACCCGGGCGGCGGGCGCCATCGCGATCGTGCCGCCCAAGGCAAAAACATAGACTATCGGCAAGCCGGGGTTCGGCATGGCGGCGTTCAAGGCAGTCTCTCCTTGGTTTCGGCGTCAAAAAGGTGAAGCCGATTTTCATTCAGGCGCAAACCGACCGGTGCGCCGGCATCGATTCGAAAAGACCTGTCCTGCTTCGCAAGCACCCGCTGGCTGCCGACCTGCACGGTCACCAGGACGGAATCGCCGGTCAATTCCGAAGCGAAAACAGAGCCGCGCATGCTGCCTTCGTTCTGCGCGCACAGGCTGACATCCTCCGGCCGGACTCCCAGGATCAAGTCCTGCGCGGGCATGGCGGCTGCCATTTTCACGCGTGCGTTCTCCGCGACGAGCAAATCGTTCTCGGCCTTCACATGAATCAGATTCATGGGCGGCGAGCCGATGAATCCAGCGACGAACACGTTGGCGGGACGATCGTAGATCTGATCGGGCGGCGCAATCTGCTGAACCACCCCTTCGTTCATGACGGCCACCCGATGGGCCAGCGTCATCGCCTCGATCTGGTCGTGCGTCACATAAATCGTCGTAATGCCAAGCTCGTTTTGCAGGTGCTTGAGTTCCGCGCGCATCGTCACACGCAGCTTGGCATCCAGGTTGGAAAGCGGCTCGTCCATGAGAAACGCCCGAGGCGTGCGGATGATGGCCCGGGCCAAGGCGACGCGCTGGCGTTGTCCTCCGGAAAGCTCGCGCGGCCGCCTGTCCAATAGATGGGTCAATTCCACTTTGGCGGCCGCCTTGCGAATCTCGGCTTCGCGTCGGCCACGCGATATCCCGCGCACCTTGAGCGGATATCCGATGTTGTCGGCCACGCTCATATGCGGATAAAGCCCGTAGTTCTGGAAAACCATCGCAATGTCCCTATCCTTTGGCAGATCATGGGTGACACGCCGATCGCCGATCCAGATATCGCCGGCCGTAGGCTGCTCCAGGCCCGCCACCATCCGCATCGTGGTCGTTTTGCCGCAGCCCGAGGGGCCCAGCAGAACCAGGAACTCATTGTCGGCGACATCCAGGGACTGCCGTTGAACCGCGGTAAACGAACCCCAGCGTTTCTCAATATTCTCAAGTCGTATCGAAGCCATCAGCGCACCGCTCCCATCGTCATGCCTTGGACAAAATGACGTTGTATCAGCAGAGCCAATACAATCATCGGTATCATAATGATCAGGCTCGTGGCCGCCAGCAAGTGCCACTGCACGCCTGTTTCCGCATTGAACAGCGCCAGGCCGACCGGCAGCGTGATCGCATCGCGCCGGGTAAGCACCAGGGCGAACATGAATTCGTTCCACGAAAGAATGAATGAAAAGATGCTCGCGGTTATCACGCCCGGCGCCGCCATGGGCAGGACGATATTTCGGATTACCTGTAGGCGCGTCGCCCCGTCCACCAAAGCCGCCTCTTCGGTTTCGATGGGTATGCCGTCGATGAATCCCTTGATCATCCAGATTGCGTAAGGCATCACGATCGAGGTATGGATCAAGATGAGCGCGAGCAATGTATCGAGCATGCCGATCGATCGGAACATCAAAAAGAAGGGCAACACGATCGTTACCGCCGGAATGAACTGCGTGGCCAAGATGGCTGTCAGCATAAAACTGGCGCCATAGAGCTTGAACCGCGACAACGAATACGCGGCGAGCGTTGCAATCGGAATGGAAACGACCACGACAACGAGCGCAACGATGGCGCTGTTCAACAACTTGTGATGGATGACGTAGGGCGGGTCCAGTATCGTCGCGAAGTTCGCGAGAGTCGGCGAGAAGAACAACTTCAACTGGAACACGTCGACATTCGATTTGAACGCCGCCAGCACGATCCAGCCGATGGGCACCAATATGACGCACGCGGCGATCAGCACCAGCAGATCGGACGAACGAGAACTCAGGCATCGGGAATAGTTCATGATTTCAGGACATACCTTGTATAGAACAACGTGAGCAGCAGCATCGGCAAGACCATGACCCACATGGCCGCCGAGGCATACCCCATGTCGTAGTAGCTGAACCCCGTGGTGTACGAAAAATAACTGAGCGTTTCGGTCGTGCGCGCAGGTCCGCCCTGCGTCAACATGAAGATCAAATCAAAGGCTTTGACGGCAAATATGGTTTTGAGAATGACGACGATGCTCAGAACGGGGACGAGCTGCGGAATGACGATATCCTTGATCACCCGCCATCGCGATGCGCCGTCGATTTGCGCCGCTTCGATGGTTTCCTGGGG
Source organism: uncultured Burkholderiaceae bacterium (assembly GCA_964551305.1). Classification (GTDB taxonomy): domain Bacteria; phylum Pseudomonadota; class Gammaproteobacteria; order Burkholderiales; family Burkholderiaceae_B; genus JBAZDC01. The sequence continues at coordinate 60,601 of CAZKBT010000003.1, read as the reverse complement.
AAGCGCGGCCAAGCCGCCAATCAGGATCAACGACATGAACGGCGTCCAGGCCCAGACATCGGCGGCCACCATCGACGCGAAAGCCAGCTCCGGGGTGGCAAGCCAGTTGACGTGCGCAAGCGACGGAATGATTTTTCCCAACGTGACGGAGAACAGCCCGAACTCGGGATTGAGCAAGAAACGCCAGGAAATACCGACCAACGCCGGACTCATTGCGAACGGCAGTATCAGCAATGCCTGCACGGTCCGGCGCAGCGGCCCGCCACGCTGAAGCAACAACGCGATCGTCAATGCCAGAACAACGGTCAACGTTACCGTCAGCACGATGAACAACACGGTGTTCCCCAAAGCACGCAGGAACTCCGGCGACTCGAAGGCCCGGGAAAAATTGTCGAAACCGACAAACGCCCCGGGCCGCGGGGATTGCGTCAACCGCCACTGCCTGACCGTCAGCAACGCAGAGTAAATCAGAGGTCCTCCGGTCGTCAGGACAACGATCAAAATGGCGGGCAGAACCAAGATGTATTTTAGATACCGTTCCGGCATGTAGACATTTCCAAGAAGTTATGGTGTCAAGACAAACGCGTCTTTGTTCTATGCATATCCCTGATCAAGAACGCTTACTTCTTCCCCTTTGCCATTGCAAGCTCTTGGCTGATGCCGGTGGCCACGAGCGTCGAGTCTTTGGCAAAGGTCACGACTCGAAAACCGCGCTGCGCCATGCGATAAGCCGCCTTGCCGGAACCGCACTGGATTCCCGCTATCAAGCCGTTTTCCAGGCAAGTTTTCAGTATCAGTTCGATCGCCTCGTCATGTTCGGGATCCGAGGTCTCCAGACCGGGCTTCAACCCCAGTCCCAGCGCCAAGTCGGCCGGCCCTACATACACGCCGTCGATGCCGGGCGCACGAACTATTTCCTCTATGTTTTCAAGGCCCTGCCGCGTTTCGATCATCACCAGGCAAAGCGCGTTCCGGCCGAGCGCCTCGACATCCGCCGAGCCCAAGGTCAGCGCGGCGCGAGTGGGTCCGAAAGAGCGGACTCCTCGTGGCGGATAGCGACAGGCGGAAGCGGCCAAAGCCGCTTCTTCGGCGCTATTGACCATGGGAACGATCACACCCTGAGCACCTGCATCGAGCGCTTTTCCGATGAGGGCCCGATCGTTATGCAGGACGCGGGTCAAGGGCGCCACGCCAAAGGCCTCGATGGCGCGCAGCATATGGAGAAACTGCTCGTAGTCGGCCAAGCCATGCTGCTGGTCGATGCAGACGTAATCCGGTCTTGCGGAACACATGATTTCGGCGGAAAACGGGCTTCCCATGGCCGCCCAGGCGCCAAAAAGAGGCCGGCCTTCCCTCAATCCGTCTCGAAGGGAAAAAAGGGTTGAAGACGTCATCAGGTCAAGTCCTCCATGGATCGTCCGGAACTTCCGATCCGCCTCAAGGAAACTTCCAGTCGCTCGTCGGCGCGCCGGAATTCGGCAATGGCTTCCCGGACATGAAAAATATGGACCTGCGCCACCTTCTTGGCTTGTTGGGCGTCGCGGTCCATGATCGCCTCATACAGTTCCTTATGCTCGTCGATCGTCGTAGTACGGTAGTTCTCGAGCTTGTATAAACGCAGCCGGCTTTGCATGACGTAGCTTCTGAGGATCGTCGACAACGATCGCATGACATGCAGGATCGTCACATTGTGAGAGGCCTCGTAAATGGCAAGGTGAAACGCGGCGTCAGCCTCGGCCTCATGCTCGGGAGCGCCCTTCTCGTGCATTTGCTTCATATGCTCATAGGCCACTTGCAGTTGCTCGCGGTCAACCTCGGTGCCTCGGCTTGCGGCCAGGTACGCCGCCGCGCCTTCGACGGTCTGCCGAAACTCCATGTAGTCTTCCACGCCGCGAGGGTCGGACATCAATAACGCGGAAAGAGGCTCCACGACAGTGCTGGCGGCGGGATCCGCGACATGCATCCCGCCGCGTTTCATCTGCAAAAGGCCTTCCTCTTCCAGCTCGTTGATCGCCTCTCTCACCGAAGCGCGCGACGTGCCGAAACGCTCCGCCAGATCGCGCTCGGTGGGCAGCCTCGTTTCCGGACGCAACGCCCCCTCCAGAATCAATGAGCGCAGTTGCTGGGCAATCAGCTCGGAAACTCGGGCTTGCCGAATCGGTTTGACCAATACATTGCCGGCAGACTGTGGCTCGTCGGCAGGCTGGACGGCATGGGGCGGATTCTTCGGTACTCGGGCTTTCGTCGATCGGGTCATGAGTTCACGCTTTGTAAAAAATCAAGTAAGTGTGTATTGACAGCATCGGGCTGCTCAAACATAAGCATATGCCCGGACGACGAAATCGTCCCATGCCGCGCTCCCGGAATTCGCTTCTTGGTAAGTAAAAAGTCCGAACGTTCGACCAACTGGTCATCCTCGCCTATCATGACCAGCGTGGGCACGCTGATGGTTTCAAGCGTCGGTACGCTGTTAGGCCGGTTCAATTGAGCTTGAAGCTGGTTGCGCAACACCCCGGAGCCCAGCCGTGTGGCGGCGCCCGCAATCCGTTGCGTCCAACCCGGTATTTGCCGCTCATCCGCCTTGGGCGAGAAATAGCGCGGCGCCATCTCTTTCAACACCATGTTTTCCGCGGCTTCGCATTGCGCCCGCTCCATCATGCGCCGCCGCGCAGGCGCGCGCTCCGGGGCATCGGCATGCGGACTGAATCCAAGCAGCGACAGGCTGCGGATGCCGCGCGGCGCGCGGCGCCACATGGCCATGGCCACAATGGCTCCCATTGAAAATGCAACGACGTGAGACGGCTGCGCCATGACGGCCAGCGCCTGGTCGGCCAGGCCTTCGATGGAATCGGCGCCCGATAGCGCGCCGACCCGGCAACGGCCTATCTTCTTAAGGGCGCCGATCTGGCCGGACCACATATCGTCGTCAAGCATCATCCCTGGCAAGAAAAGAATCTCGTTCGTCATGGCTCCACGTTTCCATGTATTTCTAATCAGCCCAAATCGGAGCGGCGGGATGATCGCCGCCACGCACGACTTGAACGTCGTTGCGCGTCGCCCCGGAGTTTCTCCAACTGCGGAAAATACCTTCGGGAATGGAGAAATAGTCTCCCTTGTTGAGAAAAACGGTCTGCCCCGCAATGGTGACGTCGACGCGCCCTTCGTGCACGAACAACACTTCAACCTCCTGTCGCGCATGGCTTGCTATCGTCGCGCCGGGCTCTAGAAACAGCCTTCTGACTTGAAACCCGTGCGGCGCGGCGATGGGCGCGGCCGGCACGCCTTCGGCTGGATTGGGCACGCCGATGATCAAGCACTCTTGCACCCCCGGGCCCGTCAAGGGAGCATCCGGATGCCCGCGCAGCTCCTGTTTTCTTACATACCAACCCCGCATCTGGTCGGCGCGCAGACGTCTGAATTGCCCGACGTCGTCTTCAGTCGTGGGGACGACCAGCTTCGCTCCCGGCGGTACGGTCTCGCCGGCTACCGTGTCCACGAGATTCCCGTTCTCCAGCAAAAGCAAGCCGTGATCCCGCGCGGCGTCGAATACATAAGGCGCCCACGTGACGCGGCCGGGGTTGTTTCCACCCAGTATGGAAACGAGATGGCCGCGCACTTTTCCACTATTTCGAAAGCCTCGAAACACGCGCGTAGGAATAGAAACCAGATCCCCTTCCGACACCTCCAGCTCCCCGTCTTCTGAATTGGGCCCGAAGATCATGGAAAACGTGCCGGTGTGAACCAGGAACACCTCGGCCGTCTCGTGACTATGCTGGGAGTTTACGCAGCCGGGCGGCATGCGGGCGCCCCCCATGTTGAATCCATGCGGAATGGTGATGTGAATATGCCGATCGATCATGTTCTCGATCACGCCCGGCCCGATGACTGAAAAGGTTTCCTCTTCGGCGCTTCCGGGCGTGCGCTTATCGATGAAAGAATTAAGCTGGGGGCGCAAGTCCGCATAACGAACGACCCGTTTAGCCAAATCCGGAGAAATGCTCGAATCCACCGATGCTCCATGTTCCATATTTCGAATTCCTCAAATCAGAAATAGCCGGCCCGTTCGAGCGCCTTCGTGGCCGCTTTGGCCGAATCGTGCATAAGGCGCTCGACGTCCTCGCCCCCCGCCGCTCGTTGAATCGCCGCGGCAAGAAAGTCACCGACTTCGGGCCATTCGCGCAATTTCGGCTGCACTCGGGCATTTTTCAGGCCTTCATACCCGGCGGCCGGAACCCCGGCATTTGCCCGATTCACCTCTTCATCGATCAGGTTCGCGGTATGGTTGACCACGTTGTTCTGGATAGCCTGGCCCGCAACCGTTCGCTCGATGGCATTGCGCTTGTCGAGATCGGGATTGGACAGCCATTTGAGAAACTCCCACGCCGCGTCCCGATTCTTGGAGTGCCCGGAAATCGAAAACGGCATCGAAGAAGCAAGCGCGACGGCCTTTCCCTTATAGGTGGGAACCGCCGTGAAGCCGACTTGTTCGGGACTGAGCGCGGATTCTTTCGGACTGACGCTTGGTGAATACTGCCACCACCACATTGGCAGCATGGCGGATTTTCCTTGCTGAAAAGAAAGTCTCGCCTCTTCCTGGCCAAAGGACACTGAGGCGGGGTTGGCAACCTTTTCGCGCGTATGAAGGCCGATATAGAATTGCGTCGCTTCCATGGCTTCGGGGGATGTCCAGGCCGGCCGCATGTCCTTGTCGAAGAGTTCGCCGCCATTGGACCACACGAGCTGAAGCCAGTGCTGCAGGTTCACGCGCGTGCCGTCGTTGTGAAAACTCAGAGCCAAGGGCTCGATGTCGGAACGCTGCTCGCGGATGGCCTTGCCGGCCCGCACCACGTCTTCCCATGAAGCGGGAGCGGCAAGACCCAGGCTTTTGAATACGTCGGCGCGATAAAAGAACAATTGGACATGGCTGCGCACGGGAAGTCCCAATGTCTTGCCGTCAAACCGCCCCGCTTCGGCAAAGGCTTCGGGATAACGATCCATGGAGACGCCGTCGCGCTCCAGCAACGGATCCAGATTTTCCAGCCAATAGGCATTGGGCGCCAGCCAGGAGTCCGAGTAGTTGACCACGTCATATAGGCCATCGGCCGCCACCCCTGTTGCGGCTATTTTGTCCTGCAGCGCGGGAAAAGGCACGAAATCCCATTCGGCTTCGATACCGGTCAGATCGGTGAACTCCTTGCCGCGCAGCATCAGCCCGTCGAACTGGGGAGTGACCGCCGCCAGTACTCGCAACTTGGTACCCGCGAACGGTTTCCCTTCTTTCAATTGGTACGGGGCCGCCCACGTCGGCAATGACAAGCCGGCTGCCGCAAGGCCGGCTGTTCCCAGCAGAAAATCTCTTCGACTTATCATAGTGTCTCCTGGAATGATTGACCCAATGATCATCTGATGGACCATGGTTTACCGAATATTAGACCAAGGTTCATTTTATTGTCCATGGAAATACGATATCTAGGGGTAAACGATTACCAGGCCACCGTCGATGCCAAGTACGACATGTCCAGGACGAACGCCTGATCGGACACGGCTCGGCCTGAAAGCCGGCGCCGCGCCCTTTCTGGAATAAAGGGAAATCCATAGTTAGCACGGCCGCTTGCCCCATGCTACCGTTGCCGCATGAGCCTCGCTCCATTGACATCCGCATCGACGGTCATCCAGTTGCATACCTGGACGGCCATACTTGCCCTTGCCCTCGGGATATGGGTGCTGGCGCGCCCCAAAGGCAATACGCCGCACCGCTGGACAGGCCGTTTCTGGCTGGTTCTCATGCTGGCTGCCGTACTGTCGTCGTTCTTCGTCCACGAGCTGCGGATGTGGGGACCATGGAGCCCCATTCACATTCTTTCGGTGATCACGCTGGTCTTGCTCGTGCGCGCCTACCTGGCCATCCGGCAACGCAAGGTAGCCTTGCACGCCGGCCTCATGAAAGCGGCCTTCTACAACGCCTTGCTGGTGGCCACGTTCTTTACTTTCCTGCCGGGCCGCATCATGCACGACGTGGTGTTCGGGCCTTCGCCCGCCGCGGAAACGGCGCCGGCGGTTCCTCTATGGATATGGATCGTGGCCGGCGTCATCCTGGTCGTGGGCGGGCGCCAATTGGCGGCCAGACGGAGCCGAAAACGGCAGACTTGGCCTTCCCTCAAAAACTGATAAATGCGCGGAATGATCTAATGCGCCGACAACCTGGAAAATAGATTGATCGTCAGCACACCCGCGACGATCAACGACATGCCTATCACCGCCGGCAGATCCAGGCTTTGCTTGAACCACAGCCAGCCCACCAGCGATATCAGAACGATGCCCACGCCGGACCAAACCGCGTAGGCAACGCCGACCGGTATGGTTTTCAGCGTCAACGACAGAAACCAGAAAGCGGCGGCATAACCCGCCACCACGACGACACTGGGCCAAAGCTTGGTGAAAGACGCCGACGCCTTCAACGCCGATGTCGCCGCCACCTCAAAGACAATGGCCGTTAATAAATAGAACCCCGCCGACGAACTGAACATGCTGACCTCGCGTAACATAATGACGGATTGTCGCACGTTCGCACGCCGCGGCAAGGCCGCCCTTCTAACGGATCACGCGTATGGTGCGGCTTTGCTCGCGCATGAACTGGGGCAGGTAATGCGGCCCCAACGCCCCCTTTCCGGTGATGCCGGACCCCTTCCAGCCGCTGAAGCTCTGAATGCCCGGCCAAGCGCCGTTGGTGGCGCCCGTCAAGCGATTCACGTACATCACGCCAGTCTGGACATGATCGAGGAACTGCTGGATTTCGGCTTCATCCTTCGAATACAGGCCCGCCGTCAAGCCATAGTCGACCTGATTGCCGCGCGCGATCGCCTCCTCCAGCGTCTTGAAGCGGGATACCACCAATACCGGCGCAAACAGCTCGTCACGATAGAGCCTGTCGTCGGCTGCAAGGTCGGCGATGAGGGTCGGCTTCACGAAAGCGCCCTTGTCAAAGAGACCGCCTTGGAGGCGCTCGCCGCCGCACACCACTCGGCCGGCACGGCGGCCGTGCTCGGCAGCGGCCAGGTAACGGTCCAAGGCGGCTCGGTTGATCAGCGGTCCATGGGTGACAGCACGGTCGGCGGTATCGCCGGGCAAGATCTTCGCGGCCTGCCGCGCCAACGCATCCACGAATCGATCGTAGAGGGACTCATGGACCATCGCGACCGAGCATGCCGTGCAACGCTGCCCTTGGAATCCGAAAGCGGAGCGCGTCACGCCGTTAACCGCGATATCGAAATCGGCGGAGGCGGTGACATAGGCATAGTTCTTGCCGCCCATTTCCGCCAATACGGGACGCATGTAGCGTTCGCTGGCGAACTTGCGCAGCATGCCCATGCCGGTAGCATTCGATCCGGTAAAGGCCACGCCGTCGATACCGTCGGAATCCATCAGCAGCGGACCGGCCTCTTGGCCATACACCAGATTGAAAACGCCTTGCGGCAACTCGGCCTGTTCGAAAACCCTGGCCAGCATGCCCGCGGTCAGCGCCGCATTGGGAGTGGGCTTGAAAATGACGCTGTTGCCGGCCACCAGCGCGGCGCCAAGCATATTGGCGGCCAGCGCCACGGGATAGTTGAAGGGCGTCACCACGGCAAAAACACCCATGGGCCGCAACTGCGTTTGAGCCTGCTCGGAACCGTCCGCGCTGCGCCATGCGGGCGATACGTAGCCGTTGTTGCGCTCGAACTCGTCGGCATAATAGTGGATGAGCGCAAGCGCTTCCTCCGCTTCGCCCAACGCTTCCATGCGCGACTTGCCCACCTCCAGGACGATGGCCATGGCAAGATCATGCCGATGCCTATCAAGCACATCAGCCAGCCTGCGCATGTGTTTCAAGCGTTCGCGCCAATCCATGCGTCCCCATACGGCGAAACCCTTGCGGGCAGCCTGAATGGCATCCGCGACCGTCGCCCCGTCCGCGGCCGCATAGCTGCCCAGGAGCACCGTCTCGTCCACCGGGCTGTGGCAGAGCACGACGTCGCCCTGGTCGCGCGCCTCGCCCGCGACGATGCTGGGCCAATGCCGTCCCAGCATATCTTGGCGAAACTGAGGAAGCCGACCGTCCAGATAGTCCTGCAACGGGCTGAAATCCTCTGTGCTCGTATAGGTCACGCGAGGCAATGAATGTGCTTGTGTCATCTTCCTTCCTTTCTGTCGAACCAATCCTGTGTACATATTTCCGGGCTACGGTCATCCGGGCGGCTTCATGCCGACGCATCCGTCTCCGGTTCCGCCGTCTTTCGATACGCGGCGTAGTAGTCGCCCGTTATGACGGGCGTGTCCTCGCGGCCGTTGTAGCGCCGCGCCTCGAACCCTTGCAACGCTTTCGGCTGCTCCTGGTGGACGAGCCACTGCGCCAAAAGCTCCGCCAGATACGGAATCAAGGCAATGCCGCGGCCGTTATCGCCATTGGCCTGGATGAAACCGGGCAAGGCGTCGACCGGACCTATCATGGGCTTGCGGTCCGGCGTCATGTCATATACTCCCGCCCACTGCCGCACCACCCTCGCCTGCCCAAGAACGGGAGCCTTCTTGAGCATGTGGCGCGCGGCTCGACCGAGATGCCGGTCCGAGGCGGCCATATTCATGCCTTGCGGCTCATCCGGATGGACTGCGCCTATGATCAGCTCACCCCGCAGTGTTTGATGAAACCAGCCTTCTATCGGCCGATAGAACGTGATCATCGTGGACATGAGCGGCTGCCATGAATCGGTAACGAGCACTTCTCTTCTAAGCGGCACATTGGGCACGGGAACACCCGCCATCGCCGAGAACTGATTGGACCACCCTCCGCACGCATTGATGACCATGGGCGCCCGCCATTGCTCGGTTTCGCTGCGCACACCCGCAACCTTGCCGTCCTCCTTGAGCACTTCCACGACTTCGACATGCTCGCGTATTTCGACGCCAAGCCGGTCCAATGCCCGGCGATAGGCGTACAACAACGCATCGTGATGCACGCAGGCGTCCGGCCTGATCAAGCATCCCGCGGGCGGCTCCCCCCCGCTCAGGATGGGCAGGCGATCCACCACCTTCCCGTTCTTCAGATACTCGGCATGTTGGCCAAGGCCGGCCAGCATCGCGCAGACCTCGTCCATATGCTCCATTTCATCCTGGTCATAGAAGACCAGCGCATAACCCGGCGTCCAGAACAAGGTGTTGGAGCCCAGCTCATCGGCCATCGACGCGTGCTTGGCGAAGGCTTGTTTCGCGAATATCGCCAGTTCCGGGCTGAACTGGGATGTGCGCACGCGGCCGATATTGCGGCTCGTCGCGCCGGAACCCAAATGCTTGCGCTCGAGAATCACGATGCGCTTGCGCCCCAGGCGCGCCAGCTCGAAGGCGATGGCAACGCCAAACATGCCTCCCCCGACAATGACATGATCCGCGTCGTGAACGATGCGACTATTCATCATCGGCTCCCAGGAACATCCTCAACGGAGTGGGCCGCACGAGCGGGCGCGGCGTCGGGATCCGGACATCCAGGCCCGCATCCGCCATGCATTGCAGCATCGCGCCATGACACAGTTTTCCCTGGCACGGGCCTGTTCCCGCGCCGGTATGGCGCTTGACCAATTCGATGTCCCGATACCCGTCCTCGACGGCATTGCGCAGATCGCGCACTCGCACGTCCTCGCATGGACACACGATCGCCTCGTCCGGCATGAGTTTCAGTTTTTCATGATCGGCCGGGCTTGGCACGGGTTCCGGCTCACGGGCATTCAGCCAGGCATCGACACGCTGCCGCGTGCTTTCCATGATATCCGCGCTGAAGTCGCCCGCCGCTTCCCCCACCGCCAGAACGGCGGGATCGCCTCCGACGGGCACGGCGATCGGCGGGGAACCGGCGAGCGTCATGCGCGCGCCGGCCTGAGCCTGCAGTTCATAGGTCGGCTGCGAAAACCCCAGCACCAACATATCGCACGGCAGTCGGCGTCCTGCCAACCGCACGCCGCGAATCTTGCGCATCCCATACGCGCTTTCCAGCCGAACATCCGGAACCTGAATCATCGCCCCCGCCGGCAGTCGATCCGGCCCCGCGAGCCACGCGATCGCACAGTTCGCACGGCGCGCCTCGTCGATGATCGCTGCCGCCGAGCGCTCGTCGGCATAGACACCGATCCGGGCGTTCGCCGGCACGGCGCGTTGGCGCAGCAGCCTGGCGAAAGCGCGCGCGCCTACGATGCCCGGCAAGTCATTGCCGGGAAACGTAAGCCATTTATCGTAGGCGCCGGTTGCGACGACCAACTCAGCATACTCGATGGAAAGCGCGCCGGCGTCCGCCACGCAAAGCGCACGCTTCGGATCCTGGTACAAGCCTACGCACAGAGCTCCGTCATATATATCGCACCCGCCCGCCCGCGCGGCCTCACGGGCAAGCCGCATCCGGTCATCGGACGAATCCTGCTCAGTGGCGGCCAGCCTCTCGACCAAGGCCACGCGCTTCCCCTTGCCGGAAAGCTTCCCCGCCGCGGCCAGGCCGGCCAATCCTCCTCCCACCACCAGCGTATCGACGGCGACCTTGCGCCACCGCCGACCGGCATCCTCCCGGCTCAACGAGCGTTGCGGCAACGCATGTGCGCCGGATACGCCGCGCAACCAGTTCAGATAATGCTGCCGCATGAATTTCGGGCGCAGAAATCTCCCTTCGTAAAACCAGGGAGGGGTGCGCTGCGCGATCAGGCCCAGCACGCGTTTCCATGTCCAACCGGCGGCAGGCAGGCTGGACGGATCACCCGCAGTCTGGCACGCAAGGACCACGCGGCCGTCGGGCAACGTCACCTTGCATTGCTGGCACCAGCCGTCATGACAGAACGCGCCGCGCGGTCGATGCATACGAAAGCTTCTCGCCAGCATGGGACGGCCGGCGGACACGGCCTGTGCCGCGATACTCGTCCGAACCGAACCGGCCTCGCCCACCGGCCCGCCCGGCTCGTTCGGACCAGCGGCGGCGGAATTATTGGGTTCACTCAACGCCTGACTCCTAAACTATGCATCCCACCTATCCATTCCGACTAGGAACGCGCATCATATAAAGCATCGAACACGGCATGCATAGGCCCGTCGAACGACGCGCCCGCCAGCTCGGACCACAAGCTCGCCGCCCGCGGCCCGCCCACGACAGGCTGAACACAGGACATGAACTTGCCTTGGAGGTCTTCCTGCGATATGGGCCGGCTGGCGCTGCCGTACGGCTGGGCGTACTCCTTCTGAATCCGGGCGCCGGCCACGCTGGTTATCACGACGCGCGACTGATGCGTCACACCGGTTTCTTCCCTGGGCAACGACGGATCGATATGTATGTGCGTGCGCTTCATCATGCCTACGACGCTCTCACGGCGAACGGCCTCGTCGGTAAAGTTCGCGAGCGTCAAGGCGCCATGCGCGGCGGCCGCGGCCGCGCAATAGCGCATGCTGAACTTGCCCTGCATGCCGTTGGCCGGCACGTCGTGGATCAGGATGCCCGGCACGTCCTCGCCGATCCAAATATCGATGCGCTCCACCTGATCCGGCATCAGCCCCCCCTCTTTCATGGCGGCCAGTATGCCGTCCACTGCGGTGTGCGTGCTGGAGCAGCAAGGATAAAGCTTGATATTCATTCCGGGACGGACGAGGCCCCAAGGGTTGCCGAAGCGATCCCAGGCATCCTCGTCCGCATTGGCGTCGCTGTTCAAATCGACCAGGCCCTTCGGGCCGAACAAGCTGTTTTCCCCGACGCTCATGCCGGCCCGCGCAAGATCGGCGGCCCATACGCCGTTGCCGGCGGCCAGGCCGACTTGCAACGGCTTGGCATCCGTCCCGAAATTGGCCTTCAAGCCCAACGACATCGTCGCCGCAAACCTCAGGCCACTGGCCACTTCCTGCATGGCCGAGCCGCGCAGCGCGCCAACCGCGCTTGCCGCCCCGATGACGCCCAACGTCGAGGTGCAGTGCCAGCCACGGTTGTAATGAGAGGGATTGACCATGCGGCCCACATGCATGGTCGTTTCAATGCCGACGAGATACGCCGCAAGAAAGTCCCTGACGGCAAGATCCATGCTCTCGGAAACGGCCGATAGGGCCGCCACCACGGCAATGCTTGCATGACCTACGCAAAGGTTCGGGTCATCGTCATCGTAATCGTGAACGTGGCCCGCCATGCCGTTGATCGCAGCCGCGTCCTTCGGCGCATACCTGGCTTGGGAGCCGAACACGCGGGCGCCTTCGCCCGTCACGGGCAACGTCGCCCTGAACCGCTTCGACACCGGCGTTGCGCTGCCCGCGATCGTTACCGCCCAGGTATCCAGGATATGCCGCCACGCGGTCGGAAACAGGGATTCATCGGGCCGCCGGAATCCGGAAACGGCAAACTGCGCCAACGCTTCATCATGATGCGGTCCTAACATGTCGACGGCTCCTCGGCCAAGTAAGATGCGGCGATAGAAGTCGGCCATTCGGACTGCTGCGCCCGGCCGAGCTCCGCAACCGGAATATGGCAGGCAAGGCTATGATGCCCGTCTACCCGCTGCCGAGGAGGACGCGTTTTCTCGCAGATATCGCCCACCTTGCGCGGACAGCGCAACTGGAACGGACAGCCTTCGGACGGCGTTTCCGCCGATACGGATCCCGGAGCCAGGAAACGTTCCATGCGCAGCGCGGCGGGAGACAGCCCTTCAAGTTCGAGAGCGGACCACAACAGGGTCTCGGTATAAGGATGCATCGGCGGCGAGCGCAGCAATGAAACCGGGCCGTCCTCGCACAGCCAGCCGCGATACAGGACGGCGACCCGATCGGCCAGGAACCGTACGATGGGCAACTCGTGGGTGATCAGCAATATACCCATGCCGGTGGCGCTTTTCTTTTGCCGCAGAAGGTTCATTACCTTCACTTTCATTGAAACGTCCAAAGCGGAAAAAGCCTCGTCCAGCACCAGCAAGGAAGGCTCCGACGAGAACGCCCGCGCCAGTGCCACCCTTTGGCGTTCGCCGCCGCTCAATCCGGAAGGCCGCTTGTACAGCAGGTCGGACTTGATTCCCACGCTGTGCGTGAGCGTCTCCAGCTCTTTGAATGGCGCTGAGCGCTTTTCATACAAGCGTATCGGACGCGCGAGTATGTCGGCGATCGTCTTGCGCGGATGCAAAGAGCCCGCGATGTTCTGGAAAACGATCTGCAGCCTGCGGGCGATACGCACGGGGCGGCCGCGCAGCGGCGCCAGATCGGTATCCTGAAAAACCATGGCGCCTCGCTGCACGCGCTCCAGACCGACGATGCAACGCGCCAGCGTCGATTTCCCCGAGCCGCTTTCGCCTATCAGCGCCGTCACTTTCCCTTTCTGCACATCGAAAGACACGTCGTCCAGCGAACGCTTTTCCTTGCCGCGCTTTATGAGAAATCCCCTGCGGCCGTAGCTATGCGTCACGTTATCGAGGCGCAATACCGACTTGACGCCGGCGTCCGGTTTTCGGGCATCCGCCGAGCTTTCCCGGAAATCGGCGAGCGACTCCGCCAAGCGAATTTCCTGAGCATCCGCCAGCAAATCGTCCGAGCGCACGCAGCTGGACCACTGACCCGGCGCGACAGGTCTCATGCTGAGGGACTGCCCGCACGCATCGAGGGCCATATCGCAGCGCGGCCGAAAGGCGCATCCCGTGTCGGGAGCAACACCGTCTTGCCAAAGTATTTCGGCGGGCATGCCGTCCATCGCGCGCATCGTCGGCAGCGCTCTGAACAACAGGGATGTGTAACGATGGGCGGGCCGATTGAAGACGTGTTCGTTCTCTCCGATCTCCACCGCCTTGCCGTGATACATCACGATCACCTTGTCGGCGATCCCCCGGACGGCGGCAAGATTATGGGATATGAATAATATCGATATGCCCCGGCTTTGGCGCAATGCCTTGAGCAACTTGAAAATCGCGGCTTCTGTCGCGGCATCCAGTCCCGTCGTGGGCTCGTCCATGACGATCAGCTCGGGATCGCAGGCCAGCGCCATGGCGATGCAAACGCGTTGCTGCATGCCGCCGCTCAGTTGATGCGGATAACAGGCCATGACCGTTTCAGGATTGGGAAGCTGGACCTCGCCGAGCAGCGTCAGCGCCTTTTTGTACGCCTCCTTCTTGGAAAGACCGAAATGAACGAACATGCCTTCCATCAGATTGTCGCCTATGCGCATGGCGGGATCGAGGCTGGACGACGGGTCTTGCGCGACGTGCGCGATGCGGCGGCCGTAGATCGCCCGGCGCTCGCGCGCCGGTATCAACGCCAGATCGACGCCTTGCAAACGCACGTTTCCGCCGGCGATCCTGCCGCCGCGTCCCAGGTATCCCAGCACCGCCAATGCCGCCGACGTCTTGCCCGAGCCGGACTCGCCGACCAGCGCAAGCACTTCCTGGCGGCGGATCGCAAAGCTCAAGTTCTTGACGGCGAACACCTCCCCTCTATCGGTATGGTAGGCGACGGATAGATCCGCAACTTCCAATAGCGGTACCGTTACGGCTGAATCAGGCACCTTTACCTCCCTTCAGTTGATCATCGATTCGGTCCGCCATGAGATGCAAGGGAGCGACCAGCGTGGAAATGAACAGGATGGGAAACAGCACGGTCCAGGGCGCGCGGATCATCGTGCTGCGGGCTTCCTGCACCAACGCTCCCCAGTCGGCCTCCGGCGGCTGTATCCCCAGGCCCAGGTAGTTAAACGAGGCTCCCAGCAAAATGGCATAGCTCAACCGTATGCAGAACTCGACCAGTATCGGTCCGACGGCGCTGGGGAAAAGCTCCCGGAACATGATGTACGCCCCGCTCTCGCCACGCGCCTGGGCGGCCTCTATGTACGTAGACTGGCGCACGTTGAGCGCGGCGGTACGCACGATGCGCGCCGTGCGCGGGCAATAAACCAGGCCCACGGCGACAATCAGGCTGACCATGTCGGGGCCCGCGATGATGAGTATCAGCAGGCCGAGCAACAGCGTGGGAAACGACATCAGGACGTCCATGACGCGCATCAACGCCTGGTCCACCCGACCGCCGTAGTATGCGCTGGCCAGACCGACGGGCAAGCCGATGAGAAAACACACGGCCACCGCGCCGAACCCGAACACCAGCGTGGTTTTTCCTCCGACCAGCACCCTGGAGAACACATCTCTTCCGTATTGATCCGTGCCGAACCAGTGCGTGGCATCCGGCCCGCTCAACGTCGACATGAATTGCATTTCATCGAAAGGAAACGGCGCCAGCCATTCACCGAATACGGCAAGCAGGACATGCAGGCTCAGAATGGCTGCGGCAATCACGAACACACGATCCTTGAGTAACTTCATATGCTTTCCATTATTTCCAGCCTCGAACCGCTGATAGAAGGCAAAACACGGAATGCCGCATCAACGGCCTTCCACGCGCAGGCGCGGATTCAGCCACAAGGCCAGCAAGTCGCCCACGAGATTGCTGAATACATAGATGGCGGCAATCGCCAAGGCACACGCTTGAATGAGCGGCCAGTCCCGCTCGGCAATCGCAAACAGCATCAAACGGCCAATGCCGGGAAAAACGAAAACCGCCTCG
Organism: uncultured Burkholderiaceae bacterium; assembly: GCA_964551305.1. GTDB lineage: Bacteria > Pseudomonadota > Gammaproteobacteria > Burkholderiales > Burkholderiaceae_B > JBAZDC01. The sequence goes on along the minus strand of CAZKBT010000003.1, from coordinate 45,031 downwards.
ACGACCACGATGCCGCCCACCATCCAGCCGATGTTCATGAACAGCACCGTTACGGTCGGCACGAACGCATTGGGTATGACATGCCGCGTGATGACCTTCCATTCCGGCACACCCTTCAGTCTTGCCGTGCGCACGTAATCCGACCGCAATGCGTCAATCGTGGATGTCCGGGTGACACGACCGACATAGGCCATCAAAACGATCGACAGCGTGAGCGCCGGCAAGAAGAGCTGGTGCAGGGCCGGACCCAAGCCGTTGGCCAGCCCGCCGTAGCCCGACGGAGGAAACCAGCTGAACACGCCGCCGGCGAAGATCAGCACGAAAACCGTTCCCGTCACGAACTCGGGCAACGACGTGCCGATCGCCGCGATGCCCGATATATACCGGTCGATACGCGTCCCTTCGAAAAGGGCCGTTATCAGACCTATCAGGATGCCGCCCACCGCCACCATGACGAACGCGACGCTGGCCAGGACCAGGGAATCGCCCATGCGCTGCAGCAGCAATCCCGAAATCGGCTGCTGCATGCGCAACGACGTCCCCAGATCGCCCTGGACGGCGCTACCCACCCAGTTCAGATACCTCTGCCAAGCCGGCAGATCCAGGCCCATCAGCGCGGTAAGCCTGCGCACTTCTTCCTCGGTAGCATCGGTGCCCAATATCATGGTGATGACATTGCCCGGCAATAACTCCGTCACGGCAAACACCATGAGCGACACGCAAAGCAATATCAACGCCGTATAGCCTAGACGCAGAACGATGGACTTGAGGATCTCCATGCCGGATAGCTTCCTGATGATCGTGTGCAAAGGGGTTGCGGGTTGCGGTCAATCCTTTTTGAGCCAGACCTGTTCGGCGGAAAGATTGATGCCGGGATCCACCGAGAAACCCGCCACATTGGTCCGGTAGGCCGAGATATTGTTCTTGAAGAACGGAATGATCCCAGGACCGTCTTCCGAAATGATCCGTTGAGCCTCGTGATACAGGTTCTTGCGTTTCTCCTGGTCCAATTCGCCTTGAGCCTGAAGCAGCAATTCATCGAGCTCGGGGTTCGAATAGTAGTAATCATTCAACGAGCCGCCTTTGTCGCGCGACAGGAAATAAGGCGAGATGCGGGAATCGTTCGTCGGCCGCGCAAACCAGTTCTGCACGTAGAAATTCTTCTTCTCCCAGACCTGATTGAGGAAGACGTCCCAGGTCACAGTCTGCAGCTTGATGTTGAAGCCCGCCTCCCTGGCCATCTGCTGAGTCATCAAAGCCAAGGGCAACATGCCGACACGCGCGTCGGAGGTGAATAGCGTAAGGTCGAGGCCGTTGGGATAGCCGGCTTCCTTGAGCAGGCTTTTTGCCTTGGCGATATCGCGCTTGGCCGGTAAAGCCTTGTCGTTGAACAAGGGCGAGTTGGGCGGCAGCGACTGATCGTTGGCGATGGCGCCGTGGCCCTGCAGCGCGGCCTTCACGATCGTTTCCCGATCCACGCTCAGCTTGAGCGCCTTGCGCACGAGCGGGTTGTCAAACGGCGGCTCATCGGAACGCATGACGACCGTCACGAACGAGCCGCTGGGTATCTCTTCGACCTTGATCGCGCTATCGCCGTCGAGCAGCGACACCTGGTCGGGCCGCACCTGCCACATGATGTGCGTCTGGCCAGCCTTCAGCGCATTGATTTCCGCGGTCGCATCCGGATAGACCTGCACGCGCACTTCATCGACGTAGGGCTCGTTCTCGCGGAAATAATCGGGATTCCTGATCACGACCACGCGATCGCCCACGACATACTCTTTGAGAATGAACGGCCCCGTTCCGTCCGAAGCCGTATCGAGCTTGACGTCGGTGTCCTTGCGGATGATTCTGGCGTAAGGCAAGGTCATGTTGGCTGGAAACTCGGCGATCGGCCGGCTCAGCGTAAAGCGAACCGTGTGTTGATCCACCGCCTCGACATTCTCGATCGGTCCGATCGCGCCTCTTCCCCGCGACTTCACCTCGGGATCCAGAATGCGCTTGATGGAAAACACCACATCATCGGCGGTCAATTCGCCGCCCGACTGGAATTTCACGCCCTGCCGAAGCTTGAACGTCCATACCTTGCCGCTTTCGCTCGCTTCCCAGCTTTCTGCCAGATCGGGCTCGATCTCGTACTTCGAGTTCATGCGCGTGAGGTTGTTATATAGCCATGACGTCACCACCCATTCTTCAAGAGAACCCGTAATGGCCGGATCCAGCAGGCGAGGAGAGCCCGGGAAGCTGATGTTCAGCGTGCCGCCTTTCTGAGGCGTGGCGGCCACTGCCGAGGGCGCAACAGACAAACCGTAAAAAGCGACAGCCGTCGCCGCGGCGACCAGTTTCATCCGGCCGAGATATGTTCCGATTGCCATCTAGCTTGCTCCTTTTTATGTGGTTGGTGCGACAAAGATGATATTTGATATCAAATATCATCTTTCTTGTATAAGGGTTTTCACCCACGCACTTGAAAACGACGGTCGGATCATGCCGATATCCACGGCCGGCTCCGGGCGCATCGTCATCGTGATAAAGCAGAAAAAAAGGTCCATGAACGGACCTGGTTATGAAGAAGCATCATCGGCGCGCGGCCACTCACACTGCCGCCGCGACGACGCGTTGCCCATTGACTAGGCGAGTTGAGCTTCCCAGCTGGCCAACGTCACGTCCCTGTGCTTGAATGCGGCAATTCGAACGGCCTCTTGCGAGCCGGAGGCGATAGCCTTGAGTATTTCCTCATGCTCCTCGACCGCTCCGCCCACCCGCACGGGGGATCGTTCAAAAACCGAGCGCTGCTGCGTGCTCCAGACCTTGTTCCACAACGCGTCGATTTCCTTTTTCAGGAAGATGTTCGGGCAAGGCATATAAAGCAGCACGTGGAATTGCCGGTTCAGTTCGCTGGCCCGTTTCGAATCCGTAGCGGCCTTGAGTTCCGCATTGACGCGACGCGCCTCCTGCAAAGTCTGCGCGGTATGATGCGGCGTGGATTCCGAAATGGCCAGCACTTCGAGAAACGTTCTGGTCGAAATGATTTCCACGACCCGCGATAAAGGGACGGCGGTAACGGTGGCGCCTCTATGATTTTCGAACTCCACCAAGCCGTCGGCCTGCAAGCGGCGCAATGCTTCCCGGACCGGCATTTCACTGATTTGATAACGCGATGCCAGCTCCGCAAGCCTGAGTCTCTGCCCGGGCTGCAGCACCCCTCCCATGATATCGGCATGCAGCGTCCTGTACATGTAATCCGTTTTTGTAACAGGGGGGGCGCCCTCGATCTCCTGTGCTTGCATCCAACCATCTCCTTCGTATGCCGGCGAGCGGCTTCCGATAAATTTTATCAAATATCAGGAGAAATGAATAAGATGGACTGGAACTAGTTTGCCCGCACCGCGCCGCGTTCCCGCATAGCCTCGATATCGGGGCGACTATAGCCCAGTTCCTGCAGCGTGGCGACGGTGTGCTCTCCGAAGTAAGGCGCCCGCGTGCGCACTCCCCCCGGCGTGCCGGCCAAATGCACGGGGGTGCCGGCTACCGTGGATGGCCGTTCGGAACCGGGGTGCGCGACCTGCGCCAACATGCCACGCGCGCGCACGTGCGGATCGGCGAAAATATCCGCCACGGTATGAACGGGCCCGAACGGCACTTTGCCGCCCAGGAGCTCCGCCAGCTCCGCCTTGGTGAGCCGGCTCGTCCACGCCCGTACCGTCTCGTTGACGAAAGCCGAGTTCCTGGCGCGATCCACCTTGGTCCGGGTTCGATCGTCCTGGGCCAGTTCCGGGCAGCCCATTGCGCGCGTCAGCGCCGACCAGAAACCGTCGTTCGGACAAGCAATCGTTACCCAGCCGTCCGCGGCGGGGTATAGGCCGAAGGGGCTGAAAAAGGGATGGGCGCTGCCTTCGGGTCCCGGAACGGCGCCTGAAAACGAATGCTGATAAACGATGCGCTCGCAAAGCGCAAGCACGGCATCATACATGGCCACGTCGACGAACTGCCCTTGCCCCGTCCTGCCGGCGTAGTGCAACGCGCTCAGGATGCCTACCGTCGCCATGGCTCCCGGGAATATGTCCCCGACGCCGGGACCCACCTTCACATGTTCTCCCGGCCCTGGCCCGGTAATGCCTATCAGCCCCCCCATGGCCTGCGCCACCACGTCGTACGCCGGCCAGTCGTCATAAGGACTGGCGCCGGTGCGCGGATCCCCGAACCCCCGAATGGCGGCGTAGACGAGCCGGGGATTGATCTCGCGCAATTGCTCGTAACCCAGCCCCAGGCGTTCCATCACGCCCGACCGGAAGTTCTCCACCAGCACGTCGGCGGTTGCCACGAGCTTGCGCATGACCTCGATCGACGCCTGGTCCTTCAAGTTGAGCACGATGCTTTTCTTGTTCCGATTCACGCTCTGGAAGTATCCGCCGAATTCGCGGTCCGGGTCGTCTTCGCGATACGGACCGTGGCCGCGGCTCGTATCCCCGTCGAAAGACTCCACCTTGATGACTTCCGCGCCTTGGTCGGCCAGCAGCATGGTGCAATACGGCCCGGACAGCATACGGGTAAGATCGATGACTCTTACACCTTCCAATGCGCCCCAGCCTGCGCGTCCCGCCTCGCCCATCGCCCCTGAATCCGTATTTCCCTCAACGTGGGCCATGGCTAGCGAACCTCCGCAACGACATCGCATACGCGTTGCAACCCGTCCACCAGCACGCTTTCTTCGATATCGAGCGGCGGCGCGATCTTGAAAACCTGTCCTTCGTATCCGCCCGTGCCGATGACGACGCCCTTGCCGCGCAGCGCTTTGGCCGCCGCCGCGGCGCGCTGCGCCGCCGTCGCGCTTTCCGTCGCATCCATTTCGATGGCGAACCACAGGCCGCGTCCACGAACATCCGCGACACCGGGGCGGCCGGCCAACCGTTCCTGCAGCCAGGGCAAATATTTATCCCCGAGCATCCTGGACCGTTGCACCAGCCCCTCTTCGCGAACGACCTGAATGGCGGCAATCGACGCCGCCAACCCTATATGGTTGGTCAAGAAAGTGGAACTATAGGCATCCGGCGTCCACGCCATCAGCTCGCGTTTGCCGACCAGCGCGGCGACGCCCATGTTTCCCCCGATACCCTTGCCTATCGTCATCAAATCCGGGGCGACTCCCCAATGGTCGACGGCCCACATGGCGCCGCTGCGTCCGCAGCCGCTTTGGATCTCATCAACCACCAACAGAGCCCCGATGCGGTCGCAAAACGCCCTCAGCCTGGGCAGGAAATCCTCGGGCGGGATAATGACCCCGCCATTGCCCTGGATGGGCTCGAGTATGACGGCTCCGATCCGGCCCGCGCCGCCGCCCTTGCCGGTTATCGCCTCGAGATATCGCATGGTGAAATCGGAGGCATCGGGGCCGAAGCGCTTGGCATAGGGATACGGCGCGAAATGCGCGGCCGGCCCGAGGCCCAACGCGGATCGGTACTGGGCCTTGCCCGCAAACGCCGCGGTCCCCACCGATCGGCCGAAATACCCGCCGGTGAACGCCACGAACTCGGCTCCCGGCCGCAAGTGCCGCACCAGCGACACGGCCATTTCATTCGCCATCGCGCCCGACATCGCCGGCATGATCGCCATGTCGCCACCCATGGTATCGGCGCAGATCGACTCGATCGTCTCCAGGAACTCCGCCCGCAGTTCGGAGGGATAGGCGGATGGACAATGAATGAGCGTCTCGGCCTGGGCCTGAATCGCCTTGACGACCGCGGGATGGCCGTGGCCGGTGATGGTCACCGCGAAACTGCCCGCGAAATCCAGATACCTGCGTCCGTCGACGCCGTGCAGCCAGGGCCCTTGCGCGCCTGCGAGCACGAGAGGCTCGGGATTGACGAACGTTCGTAGCCCCCCTCCTTCCAGTCGGCGGATTCTTTCGCAAATACCGCGTTCGGAAGTCGGGTCCTGTGCTTGCGCGCGAGAGCTCATGGTTATGCCTCATCCTATTGTAGTGGTGCTTGACTGTTATATATTTGATCAGATATATTGGTTTTAGACAAGTACCCGCAAGCGGGATGATTCATCGCTCGTCTCACGAAACCGTTCGATCCGCCCCCACCCGAGACCCCGGCATAAGCAACATGAGTGACCCAAATTCGCAACAACGCCTGGCACGCTTTCTTGTCGAGTTTCCTTCCGCTTCGATCACGCCGGCAGCGCGCGAGATCGCGCGCCTGAGCCTGCTGGATACGCTGGCGGTGGCGTTGGCAGGCAGGAACGAGACGGCGTCGCGCCTAGCCCGCGGCTATACGCGCGCCATGCGTCAAGACCAAGGCGCGACGGCCTGGCTTACCGGCGAGCCCCATCTTCCCGAAGCGGCCGCCCTGTTCAACGCGGTGGCCGCCCATGCGCTGGATTACGATGACGTCACGCAGGCGTGGCGAGGCCATCCCGGCGCCGTCATCTGGCCGGCGCTATGGGCGGCGGGCCAAATCGGACGGTCCACATTCGGCGAACTGCTCGACGCGTACGCGCTCGGCTTTGAAGTGGGTGCGCAGATCGGCGCGGCCATCACCGCGCACCACTATCCCGCAGGCTGGCACGCCACCTCCACCGTCGGCATTCTGGCCGCCGCCGCGGCATGTTCGCGCACGCTGAAACTGGATGCGCGGGAGGCATCCCATGCCCTGGGGCTGGCTGTCGCGCAGTCCGCCGGCGTCCAGGCCAACTTCGGTACGCTGGCAAAACCGTTCCAAGCGGGCTTTGCCGCTTGCGGCGCCCTGAGGGCGGCGCTGCTGGCCAAGGCCGGGGTCGACGCATCCTGCCGCGCGCTCGAAGGGCCGACAAGCTTCGGCAGTCTATATGGCGCCACGCATGCGATCCCCTTGGCTCTACCTGAGCGCGATGCCGGAGCAGACTTGGCCATCGCGCGCATCGGCATCGAGATCAAACAGTTTCCCAACTGCTATGCCGCCCATCGCGCCATCGAAGCCGCATTGGCCTTGCGCGCCCGGATCGACTCTCCATCCGCATCACACGTCCGCGCCATCCTGATAGAAGGAACGCCGAGCGCCCATGCGCCGTTGCTGGACCGCCTTCCCGTCAACGCCGACGAAGCGCGATTCAGCATCGAGTTCGGCGTCGCCTGCGCGCTGGCGGACGGTGCGCTGCGGCTGGATTCATTCACGGATCAAGCACTACAGAGGCCCGATATTCGCAAGCTGATGTCTTCGATGCAGGTGCGCGAGTCGCTGCAATCGGACGGCACGCGGACCGCGTGCGTCTCGATCACGCTGGCCGACGGCCGGCAGCTCGCGCAGCGCATGGCGGACCTGCCCTGTCGCTATGGCCAGCCGGCCTTCATGCAACGGCTTCTGGAAAAGGTAGCGGATTGCTTGCGCCACGCCGGACTGTCCGACAAGTCGCAGGCGCTATTCGACGACATCATACAGGCGCAAGCCGCCGCCGACCTTCATTGCGTGGCCGGCAATACGTTTCAGGCAATCTTCTCGGCCCATCATCGGGCTGCAACCCGTTGAGCATCAAGGATCATCAATGATACAAGAAACCGACATCAACACGGCAACATCGGAGCGCCGGCTGCACGGCGACTATTGGGCGCGCGCGGAGGACGGCGACGTCGAGCTTTTTGGGTATACGTGCACGCATTGCGGAACATGCTACCTGCCCGCCATCGCCACGTGCGCCGCCTGCCGCGGCAAGGACTTCACGAGAACCAAGCTTTCCTCCACCGGCGAGCTCTACACCTACACCATCGTGAGAGGCGCCGGCGGCGTATGGCCAGCCGAATACACCGTGGGCTACGTCGACTACCCCGAAGAAAAAGTCAGAGTGTGCGGCCAGATCCGCGAAACGGACTCCGCCAAGCTGAAGGTCGGCATGCGCGTCGGCGTCGAGCAGGCGGTACTGTACACCGCCGCCGATGGCGCGCCCGTGACTTGCTTCCGTTTTCACGCGCTGGAGCACTGAACATGACGACACGGCCAGTCTATCTAATCGGCGCCGGCATGATGGCTTTCGGCAAGCATAAAGAAACGCCGTTGTCGGAGCTGGCGGCCGGCGCGGCCGCGGCCGCGTTGGCCGATGCCGGTTTCAACGGCGACGAGATCGGCGCCGCCTACGTCGGCACCCAATGGGGCGGCAGCATGGTGGGCCAGCGCGCATTGAAGCACATCGGACTGCTGGGGATGCCGATCGCCAACGTGGAAAACGCATGCTCGAGCAGTTCCACGGCGCTGCATCTGGCGCAGATGGCAGTGGCAGCCGGCATGCATGATGCCATCCTGGTCATCGGCGCGGATAAGCTGACTCACATAGCCGGGCCTCTACCGCGCCACCCGGATGATTTCGACGGTTCTCTGGGCGTAAGCCCTCCAGCCGTATATGCGACGCGGGCGCGACGCTACATGTTCGAGTATGGCGCGACCGAAGAAGACCTTGCCTCGGTTTGCGTGAAGAACAGAAAGCATGCCGTCGATAACGACAAGGCATTGTTCCAGGCCGCCGTCTCGATGGACGAAGTCCTGGGATCGAGGCTGGTCGCGGATCCGTTGACGCTGCTGCAATGCTGCGCCCGAGCGGACGGCGCGGCGGCGGTCATCGTCGGCAGCGAGGCATGGGCGCGCAAGGCCGCGCAGAGCCCGGTGCGCATTCTTGCGTCGCAACTCTGCTCCGGCCTTTACCGTAGCGACTTCAGGGATATGACCAGTCCGGAAATTACGGTGCGCTGCGCGCAAAAAGCTTATGCGCAGGCCGGCCTTCAGCCTAGCGACATTCACTTCGCGGAAGTGCACGACGCCTTCAGCATCGCCGAGATGCTCTATTACGAAGCGCTGGGTTTCTGCGGCGCCGGCCAGGCCAAGCATCTGCTGCGGGAAGGCGCGACCACGATCGGCGGCCGCCTGCCCGTCAATCCCAGCGGCGGCCTGATCGCAAAAGGGCACCCGCCGGGCGCAACCGGCATCGCGCAAGTGGTCGAGGCAGTGGAACAATTGCGCGGGCATGCCGGGAAGCGGCAGGTAAAAGGCGCCAAGAATGCGCTGACCCACTGCACGGGCGGCGGCGTGTCGGGACTCGATCACGGGGCATGCACCATTCACATCCTGACATCTGATTAATCCGCTTAATCCGGATATCATTGGACCAGGTACTATTGGCTATCATGCATTTACCCGGCGCATCCGGGTTCATGCATGGCCAACGTATCGGCAACGATGATTTGAACACCGGAGAACGCTTTGCCCGTCCTGCCAGCATACCGCCCGCCCCTCCTTGCCCTGCGCACGCTTGGCCTGACCGCGGCCACCACCGCCTGCCTGGCGTTCGTCGCGCCCGCCGCCGCGCAAACAGCCGCCGTCACGACCCTGAGCATCGGCACAGGCAGCGTGACGGGCGTGTACTATGCGGCGGGGGCCGCCATATGCAGGCTGGTCCTCAGGCAACGCCCTGAACAACGGATACGCTGCTCGGCCGAACCCACCGGCGGCTCCGTGTTCAATGTCAGTTCGTTAAAGTCCGGAGAGCTCGAGTTCGGCATCGTCCAATCGGACGTCGCCTACAACGCCTACAACGGCGAAAGACAATTCCAGGAAGCCGGCGCCTACAAAAAGCTGCGGGTCGTGTTTTCCCTGCACGCCGAACCGGTAACGATCGTCGCCTCCAAGGGCGCTCACGCCTCGTCATTCGACGACCTGAGAGGCAAGCGCTTCAATGTCGGCAGCGTCGGATCGAGCTCGCGCAACCTGATCGAGCAGTATCTGGCGGCGCGCGGCGAAGACTTGCAGTTCTTCGGCCAAGTGACGACGTTCAAACCGGATGAGCACGGCGCGGCGCTGTGCAGCGGCAAGATCGACGGCTTCGTCTACGGCATCGGTCATCCCTCGGCCAACATCCAGGATCCGACCTCCAGTTGCGGCGCGCTGCTCATCCCGCTGACGGGACCGGCCGTGGACAAGCTGGTGGCCGGCCACGTGTATTATCGAAAGACGGTCATACCCGGCGGACTCTATCCCAACAATCCAAAGCCGACGCCTACCTACGGCGTCACGGCGACGCTGGTCGCCTCGGCCGACGTCCCCGAGGACGTCGTCTATCTTCTGACGCAGGCCGTGTTCGACAATCTGGACGATTTCAAAAGGCTGCATCCCGCCTTCGACACACTGAAGGCCACCGACATGAGCCGCAATCCCCTGCCGGTCCCGATGCATGCCGGGGCGAAGCGCTATTTCAGCGAGCAAAGTCGGCGTTGACTCGGCCTTTACATCGCCACCGATAGTCTTTGTTGAACAAAGCGCAAACTTGGCGCTTTTTCACAGCAATCAAACGGATGTGATGCGATAAATTAAGCTGCTTTACGATCCGCATACCTACATCCGCCTGATCGCGCTCCTCCAGGGCCTTGCCATGCTCCACTTTGGCATGTTGCCCAACCGGACAATACAGGCATATTCCGCAAGAGGACTGCAATGTTCAATTCCGCGCTTGGCCGCTATTTCAGACATCCGGCTCTGCACGTTGCGGCCGGCATCGCCCTCGCGTTGAGCCTTGCCACACCCGCCGTTGCCCAGAAAAAAGTCCTTGCCATCGGCACAGGCGGCATGACGGGTGTCTATTACGCCGCGGGCGGCAGCATTTGCCGCCTGCTCAACAAGAACAGACACAGGCACGGCATGCGCTGCATGGCTCAATCGACCGGTGGCTCGGTGGCCAATGCCAAGGACATCGCCGACGGCAAGCTGGAATTCGGCATCGTGCAATCCGACGTCAGCTACAACGCCTACATGGGGCTGGGACAATTTGCGGGATCAAAGCCTTACAGTAACCTGCGTTCCTTGTTCTCCCTGCACGCCGAGCCGGTCACCATCGTCGTCGGCAAGAAATCCGGCATTCAATCCTTCGACGATCTAAAAGGCAAGCGATTCAACGTCGGCGGACCGGGATCGGGATCGCGCGTGCTGATCGAACAGTACCTGAACGCACGGGGCGACGATCTGAACTACTTCGGGCAGATCAAGGAGCTCGGCCCCGACAAACATGGAGCCGCGTTGTGCGCGGACACGATCGACGGTTTCGTCTACGGCGTGGGCCACCCCTCGGCCAACATCCAGGAACCCACGACCAATTGCGGCGCCCGGCTGCTCGCACTCCAGGGGTCTGCCCTCGATGCGCTGTTGAAAGAGCATGCATACTACGCCAAAGTCGTCATTCCAGGCGGCATGTATCCCGACAACCCCACGGACACCGCTACGTATGGCGTCATGGCCACTCTGATCGCATCTGCCGAGGTACCTGAACACACTGTATATCTCGTCGTCAAGTCCGTCTTCGACAATCTGCCCGAGCTCAGAACGCTACATGCGGCATTCCAGCATCTCAAAGCGGAGGACATGATGACGAACGGTCTCTCCATCCCCATGCACCCTGGCGCGATCCGATACTTCCGCGAGCGTGGCCTACTTTGAGCATCACGCCCCTAGGGTAAAGAGAACCGCCATACCCGCCAGCGCCAATCCGGGGCCGAACGGAGCTTGCTGTTCGCCATGGCGCCAACGAAAGAACAGCCCGACCGCGACGCCTATCGAGGAAGCAATTAGAATCAGGCCGGCCAGGGACTGCACGCCCAGCCACGCGCCCAATGCCGCCAAGAGCTTGAAATCACCCCGTCCCATACCCTGACGTCTCGTCATCAACGCGAACACCGCGCACACCAGCCACAGGACTCCATAGCCCGCCGCCGCGCCCAGCACCGCCTCATCGGTGGCCACAAACCCGCGCCAGCCGGCATTGGCGACCAATCCCGTCCACAATAAGGGCAAAGTCAACGCATCCGGCAATAGCCGCGTGTCGATGTCGATCCAGGCCAACGCCATCAACGCGGCGCAAAACGCCATCGCCAATCCGGCCTTGAGCGTGAAACCGAATTTCCAGGCGCAGGCGCAAAAGAGCAGCGCAGTCAACGTCTCTATTACAGGATAGCGCCACGAAATGGGCGCCGCGCAGTCAGCGCAGCGCCCTCGCAGATACAGCCAGCTGAAGACAGGCACATTATGCCGCCAACGCACCGCCGCCCCGCAATGCGGACAGTGCGACCCCGGCTGCGACAGGGTAAACGGCGCGGCGCAGGAAGAAACTGACAGGCCCAGAGTCAGTTGCGATTCATGCTCCCACTGACGGGAGAGCATGCGCGGCAATCGCCAGATCAGCACATTGAGAAAGCTGCCGATCGACAAGCCCAGACAGGCCGCGAGGAGCATCCAGGCGGCAAAGAATTCTTGGTCGAGCATGACGATCGCTTATGCGCAAAGTAAAGCTCAAATTTTAAGCGTCGCGACGATACTGTTTTCTTCGATATGAGCCGTAAAAAATCGCCTGCTTCAGCGAATGAAACCCCTTCGTTCCCACGACAATTTCGTCACGAAACCTCGCTGAAAAACACGGAACCTAATCCTGCCGTCCACGCCAAACCGACCCTGGATCGCGTTTCATATCTCCGAATCTCAACCACTCGAACAGCAGGCCGCAGATGAGCAGTAATGTCGATATTCATTCCCTACTCCGGCAGGCGGTTGACAGAAAATCATCCGACCTCCATCTTTCCGCCGGACTGCCCCCCATGGTGCGGATCGACGGAGACATGGTCCGCCTGGACTATCCCCCTTTGGAACACGACGCCCTGACACAAGGGCTGCATGCCATCATGAACCAGGAACAGCGCGACGAGTACAGGACGCGCCTGGAGATCGACTTTTCGCTGGCCGTACCCGATCTGGCCCGATTCCGCGTGAATGCCTTCACCCAGCAACGCGGCGCTGCCGCAGTCCTGCGCACGATCCCCGAGGCCGTGCGCACGCTCGATCAACTGGGCTGCCCCGCAATATTCAAGGATCTCGCTCATCAGCCTCAAGGGCTCGTACTTATCACAGGCCCCACAGGATCGGGTAAATCAACAACGCTGGCGGCCATCATTGACTATCTTAATCATCATGGCAACGGCCACATCCTTACCATCGAGGATCCAATCGAATTCGTGCATACTTCGCACCATTGCCTGATCAATCAGCGCGAAATCCACCGAGATACGCACAGTTTCTCCGATGCGTTGCGTTCGGCGCTGCGCGAAGATCCCGATTACATACTGGTCGGTGAGCTTCGGGACCTGGAAACCATACGGCTGGCTCTCACAGCGGCGGAAACCGGACACCTGGTTTTCGCGACGCTGCATACAAACTCCGCCGCCAAAACCATCGATCGGATCATCGACGTATTCCCCGCCGCCGAAAAATCCATGGTGCGTTCCATGCTGTCTGAGTCGCTGCGCGGCGTGATCTCCCAGGTTCTCGTAAAACGCACTGACGGCGGCCGAGTACCTGCGTGGGAGATCATGATAGGCACGCCTCCCATCCGCAACTTGATACGTGAAGACAAAGTCGCACAGATGTATTCGACGATTCAGACGGGACAGGCGCAAGGCATGATGACCCTTGATCAGTCATTGCAGTCCTTGGTCCGTCAAGGACTGATTTCCACGGAACAGGCACAGGAATACGCCAAGAATCAACGCGCGGTATCCATATAGGGCGGGCCAATCGAACACGTCCTCCCTTTTTCGTTCATCTGCCCACCTTCGAGACAAACCATGCAGACAACAAGGAGCACCATGAAACGCTATATCTCTCCTTCGCACTTCGAAAAGGCCTTCACGCCGCAACGTCAAGCAGGTTTCACGCTGGTCGAGATGGCCGTCGTCCTGGTCATCATCGGCATCATTCTCGGTGCCGTCATGATAGGACGCGATGCGCAGCGCAATGCCGAGTACACCCGCATACGCCAAAATTTCGTCAGTCAGTGGGCGATGGCCTACAACAGCTACACCCAACGCTTCGGCGTCCCCCCGGGAGACGAAGCCCGCGCGCCGAAGCTCATGGTCAACGGCGCCAACTACCACGGCCCCTTGGGCGGCAATCTGAGTACCGTGACCGAACCTCCGGCGATCTGTACCGGCGAAGCCGGGCCCAACATGGGCCGCGCGGCGGAAAGCCGGCAAGGCTTCTCTCTGAGGGAGCTCATGCTTCGCGCCGGCGTGCAGCTCCCCCAAGGCCGCGGACAGGGCATGGAAGACCGCTATGCGTATCTGGACAGCAACGGCAATCCCCAAGAAGTCAAAATTTGCTTCCAATGGAACCGGCCCGGGACCTTTTCGGGATCCGGCAATGTCATGGTTCTGACCGGCCTCACGCCTGATCTGGCGCGCGCTCTGTCGTCGGCGATCGATGGCAATACCGACGCGAGCAGCGGAAGCTTTCGTCAGGCCGGCATTGCGCAAGGCGCCGGCTCGGAAATGGGGCTTGATTGGGCGGCGAACAATACACAGGTCTACGGCTCGGAAGGAACGGCTACCGAAACGGCCGAAGGCACTGCCGAAGCCCAGGTCATCACGGTCGTCGCCCATTACAAGATGAACCAATAGTCAGCCAAAGAAACTCTCTCACATGAAACGCATCAAATCCCTCTCCTCGCTCGAGAACAGCGGCTTTCAACGTAAACGCCGCTGGCAATTCATCGCGTTTTCCATCTCGTTGGCCATCCTGGCCATGGCGGCCTTCTGGTTTACCCAGGCGCGTTATACGCTGGCCGATGCCTACTCGAAGCTGTCCATCAGCCAGCGTGACCATGCCAGGGCGTTACAAGCCGAAGCCATCGTGCGCAAAGAAGTCGAGTTGGCGAATCTGATCGACAAGACACTCCAGGTAGGTACCGCGCAAAGCATGAACTCTCGCGATTGGGGCGAACGGCGCGTTCAAGTGCGCAATACATCCATGTCCCGGCAGGCCGTGAACGACCTTCTGACCGGCGTCGCCCGGCAACCGGGACGACTGTTCGGCGCCGAACATTTCGATGTCTCGGTATCCCGCGCGGAAGATGGGTTGTTCAGCTCATTCGACGAGTCCTTCCAGCAGCCTGATCTGGTTGTATCGCTCGAAGGAACTTTACTGTTTCAAGTGGATCAGCCATGAATTATGCTCTGCTCTACCAAGGCAATGACGAATGGCAGCTTTTCCAGGACGGAAAAGTCATCCGGCTGCCACCCTACTCGGCGCTCAAACGACCTACGTTGGTCCTGACGAATTTCAGCAATGCCGTCAGCGGTCTGGTCGCTCTCGAAGGCAATCCGGCCCACGCCACGCCGCTGATCGAAAAGCGCCTGCGTTCCGAGGGTATGATCGACCAAGGCTCGAAGATACTTTTACATCAGATCCGCCTGGTCGGAAAAGGCTATCAAGCGCTGTATACCGCCGTCTCCATGGATGAATGGCAGCGGCTTTTCTCCTGGTCGGAAAGTCAGCCCGACCATTGTCTACTGTTTGCGCAAACCAGCCTGTTCTGGAGTTGCACCACGGCAGGCGAAGCACGTGTCTACTATGACGGCAAGAGCCTGACATTCATCGCCAACCTCAAACACCAGATGCTGTACGCCAGCGTCATCACCTTCAGCGCATCGACCGAAGATATCGAAGTGGCCGTGCAAACGCTGGCGGAACGCGTCAAGGAAATGCTGGCGCGCGAGTATGACGGCGATCAGGCGCTACGCATAGGATGGGCGCCGATCAGTTCGCTCAGCGCCACCGAAGCGCAGCGCCTAGCCGACGATTTCGCGCAACGCAGCCTGACACAGGTCGAGCTCGCGCCGCTTTCCACTTTTACCGACGAGCAGAACAACGTCATTCATAGCGCCTTGCCTGCATTGTGCGCATCGCTTCCTTTGTCCAAAACGATCAGTTCCAGCCGTTCGCGCTGGATGTACATGGCGGAACGCAGCCTGCCGTGGGCAAGCTTGGCCTCGCTTCTATTGGCCGTCGCGTTGGTCAGCCAGGCGACAAGCTGGACGCTGAGCGAAAAAGCCGCCAGACAAGCCACGCAGGCCGAGATCGAACGGCGTCAGCCTATTGAGCAGCGTATCGCGCAACTGCAAATGCATAAGGAAATACCCAGTAACTATCGCGTCGAGCAACGCTTCATCGAGCGCAGCCTGACCATCAGTCAACGTCATGATCCAGTCGAAATCATCGAAACCGTGCGCCACTCCAGCACGAGCGGAATACGCATACTGCGCACCTACCTGGCGGACTCGCTGGACGGGAAAACAGATGTTCGAAGCAAATTCGTCGTCGTGGAGGGCGTCGTGGAAGGCGACAGCAATATCCAATCGGGATCGCTATTGGCGCGCTTCGTGGGCAGCCTTCGCAATGCCGGGTATCACGCGATACCGACCGACGGCGCGTCCGCGAGCGGCGCAGCGCAACTGCCCATAGGCTTCTTTTCCTACCAGTTGCGGCCCATCACCGACACGAAGAGCCATTCGTCGGAGCCTATGCAATGAAATACTACAAACCGCGCCTATTGGCACCTGTCGCGATATGCAGTTGGGGCATATTGGTCGCATGGATCACTTACATCTATGTAACGCAACCGGCCATCCGGCCGCTGGCATCGCAGAACCCCAGCGCGGCCATACCCGCACAGCTGCAAGCCGATATTGCGCACGCGACGACGACATGGGAGAGCCTGCAAAACCTGCTTGAAAAAGAAAGCCAGCAGCGACTGGAGCTGACAACCAGCATGGAACTCTTTCCCGTCAACAAATCGGCATCGGGACACAGCAGTCGGAGCCTGGCGCAGGGTAAAGCCTATGGCGGAGGACGAGAACCCGTGGTCAACATGATACTGGCAACACGACAGTCCCGCAGCGCCATGATCGATGGCGTCTACGTCACGGAAGGACAAACATTGAAGAACGGATCACTCGTCGAGCATATTCAGGATGACGGCGTCATGCTGCGCGACAGCTTGGGATTGCCCCGTCACCTACCCTTGAAAAACGCGTTTGAGGCATCAGAGACGCCCGACAGCTCAGATGCCCCGTCCATGCCTTGAACACAAGGATATAGATTGTCATGACCGCACGCACGAACAACCTTCTCCGGCCGCTGTTCATCATAATAGTCATCGGCGCGGCAGCCTATTACCTGTACGGATTCAAGGCGGTCGAGCATACGACTCAGGCAACGCCAGTCGCGGCGAACACATCGAACGACGACAGCCAGCCAGTCACAGCGATACAAGCGGCCGCCAATGACGTTCCGACTGCAAGCCGCGCGGCGGCGCCCGCCCTGACGCGTGCGCCGTGGATGCAAGACGCTGCCCAAGGGGCTTCTCCGCCAGAATCAAGAGAAAATGCGTTCCCCACCCCCTCTGCGCCCGTACCACCTTCCGCGCGCGCCGCGCCGAACCCCGGCGCTTTGGGTAATGCGCTGGATGCAACGGCAACACTGGCCGAAGCGCGTAGGTCGCTTCAGACCTTGCGTGAAACGCAAGGCTCCGACATTGCCGGCCCGATCCGCCTCGATGTCCTGGAAAAGAACCTCGACATCGTGGAACGCATGAACACCGTAGCGCACGAACTTCAACGGCTTCAGCAAGCCAACTCCGATCTTGATCCCAGCTCACCGGAGCTGCAGCAGCATATCAAAACATTGAACGACCTCAGCGGAAAGCTGAATTTGAATTTCACCGTCGATGGCCAATTGCCGCCTATCAAAGCGCCCAAAAAATGATCCGGCGTATCTCTTGCATCCGATTGCTCCAACGCAGACCCGGCCCCGCCGCCTCCTCGGGCTTCAACCTGCTTGAACTGGCTGTCGCGCTGGCCATAATCGGCCTCGTCGCCTTGTTGGGGAACAGCATGATGACCAGCTTTTCCAAAGAACGCAAGCACGTCGATCTTGCCGAGTCGGTGGAAGTGGTCCGGCAATCGCTGTTGACATATCTATTAAGAAACAAGCATCTGCCCTGTCCCGACCTGAGCGGTACGGGATATCCCGGCGATACCTCGGGCAACTGCCCAAGCTCCGCCGATATCGGTTATCTGCCTTATGCCGTGCTGGGCCTGTCGTCCCCCAGGCCCGGCGAAGACCTCGACAGCCGTATCGTCTATGGGGTTTTCCGATCCTCGAACCAGGCCGACCTCGTGCGACCCACCAAGGCTCCCGGCGACGAACTGGATGCGGATGCCAGCGGCGCGTTCATCCATACGCTGGTCAATGCGGCAAAGCTACCCGTTTCGTCACAGCGCCCGTATGTGACCGGGCCCCATGACCCTTTTTCCACGGGCATGGCCGGCGCGAAACCGGAGAACTGCAACGTCGCCGCCTCCAATCCGGCATTCGTACTGGCGGTGCCGGGAACGCCCGGTGAAGGCGTGCATGTCCGGCGCGGCGGCGTCAATGCATCCCTGCTCGACGCAGGCAGTAAATGCTTCGCCGCCCCTGATCGCAAACCCCAACCGGACTATGGCGATGTCGTCCACGCGGAGAGCAAGTTCGAACTGCTCGGCTGGTACGCCACACAAGCCCGTTAGCTCAAAAGCCCGACTCTCTCATCCTCCCAAAAATCGAGTAACTCTTTGAAAATGACCCCCACCATGCTCCGCTTACGCATTTTCCTGATGGTTCCGCCCGTCATATTGGCCGCGGCCTGCAGCAATGTTCCGCCTCGCAGCATCCAGTCATTGCCTCCCGTCGAACGCGCAGCGCTGGAAACAACAAGGCAAGCCGCGGCGGATGAGTCCGTCAAACTGTCCGAACACAACGACCTGCTGCGAGCGTCGATCGAGCGTGTTCAGCCGCTCCCGCTCCCTCCAGCGCCCGTGGCCCCCCGTTACGATCCTATGGAAAACAGGGTCGTATCGGTCAATATGCACGAAGCCACTATAAGCCAATTGCTGTGGGCGTTGGCCAATCAGCTGGAGATGAGCCTCGTCGTCGACCCACGCGTGCTGGACTTGCCCAAACGCGCCAGTCTCT
The DNA here is from genome assembly GCA_964551305.1 of uncultured Burkholderiaceae bacterium. Taxonomy (GTDB): domain Bacteria; phylum Pseudomonadota; class Gammaproteobacteria; order Burkholderiales; family Burkholderiaceae_B; genus JBAZDC01. Next base: position 26,183 of record CAZKBT010000003.1, on the reverse strand, counting down.
ATCTGAAGCGCGTATCGGCACGCGAGGTGTTCCGCCAGATCATGAACACCTTTGACCTGCATGGAAGCGTCGAGGGACGGGTAATGCATGTCAGCCCCATACAGGAAAAAACGTTTGCGCTCGATATCCTCAGCGGCACCACAACGGTCAGCGTCAGTACGGGCGGGGACGTATTCGGCAGCTCAGGGGGCAGCGCGAGCGGCAACAGCCTGCGCGGCAATCTTACCCTGAGCGGCGAGGTGGGCGAGAAAAGCGATCCCTACGAACAACTGTCGAAAGCCATCGAGAGCATTTTGGCCGAGGAAACATCTCAAGGGAGCGGCCCCAAGATCGAGAAAGGCCGATTCAGCCTCGACAGGACTTCGGGAACACTACTGGTCTCCGCACGTCCTTCGCGTATCGCGGCCATCGACACTCTGATACGCAACAACAAGCGCACGCGCCAACGCCAGGTCCAAGTCGAAGCCCAGATCATCGATATTCAACTGAGCGATGGTTTCCAGTTCGGCATCGACTGGACCGCGCTGGGTAGAAATATCGCCGGCCATTTCGGTACCGGGGCCATCAGCGTAGACCCGCTCTCCGGCGCCCAACCCGGCCTCAGACTCGTTCCCCGTAACATCACCGTGCCGGGCGCATCAATCGGCGGCACGGCCGCCGCCGCCGGCGGCGGCCTAGGCTTCTCCAACAGCACATTCTCGGCCACGCTCAACGCCCTGCGAACGTTCGGCGCAATCAAGGTCCTGTCGAATCCGACGGTGCGCGTGCGGAATGGCGTACCCGCCTATCTCAGCGTCGGGTCCAACATCCGTTACGTGTCCAAACTGACCACCAGCTTCAGCAACACCGGCGGCGGCGCATCCAATACCTCTTCCGACGTGCAAACGGACTCGTTGTTTTCGGGAGTCGTGATCGGCGTCGCGCCGTTCATTCATGAGGATGGGCGGGTCGAACTCTTCGTCCACCCCATGCAAACCGAAGTAGAGCCGCAAAGCCTCGAATTGAGAGACGTCGGCCACGGCAACCGCGTCACCCTTCCTGTGGTCAACACCAAAGGCATCACGACCATGCTCAATCTGCGCGACGGCGACACGGTGATCATCGGAGGTCTGATCGACCAGGCCCAGGCTGATCAGCATCAAGCCCTTCCCGGCCTTTCGGATGTTCCCGCACTTGGAAAACTGTTCGACAAGACATCCAATTCGCATCAAAGCCGTGAACTGGTCGTCATACTGCGAGTACGAACCTTATGAGCCTGATTCTGGAAGCACTCGCGCGACCCGGCTCGATGGCGCCGCCCGGCGTGCGTCAGCCCGGCACCCGGCATACGCCCTATCCGTTGCGAAAGAGAACGGGCTGGAATGTGTTTTTCATTCTGCTGAGCGTCGCTGTTCTCTCGGGCATGGCCACCACGCTGGGATGGTTGGTTTCGCAAAGGGACGCTCCGCTTGAAACGCCGGTCGGAACGAGGGAATCGACCTCTCCTCTCCCCGCGCTGGCGGCAAGCCCCCCGGCCGTATCGCACGCGCCTCCAGACACGCCGGCTCCATTACTGAAGATGGCCAAGCACATTCAGGAACAGGACGCATTGATCAAACGATTGGAAGGTCGGCTCGCCTCCCTGCACGGCGCCGACCTGCCTGCCCTGTCACTCGTATCGGCGACGATACAAGCGCCTGCGCAAGCCGTATCCATGGCCGATGCAGGCGGCATTCCCGCCGCCCACGCTATGCCGCCGCTTGACGGCGCCTTCTCCGCCAGGGCGATTCCTGCTCTGCCGCACGGCAGTTTCGTGGTACAGGAGAAAGCGTCCATGGAGTCGCAGGCACAAGCGACTAAAGAGGATCATGAGGCCAAAATCGCCGATCGCATGCGGATGTTCGAATCCGCCATGGCGCGCCATGATTGGGCCGCCGCGTCCAGGCATATCAACGATCTGAGCAATCTTCTGCCATCCGATAGCTTGACCCTTTTGCGCAGCCGTGCCTGGTTGCTCATGAACAACGGCGGCGACGCCGAGTCCATGGACCTGTATGCGCGCATCCTCGATCGACTGCCCAACGATCTCAATGCGCAACTGAATCTGGCCATTATCGAGACGCGCCGCGGAAACCGCTCGTCGGCGGCGCAGCGCCTACAGCGCATCCTGGCTGATAACCCCGGTCAACAGGATGCGCTGGCGGCACTGGACTACCTTCAGGCCTTGCCATGAACACGAACGTCACGCCCATCCATCAGCAGCTCGGCCTATCCAGGCATCCGTTTCCGCCTGCGCCCGATGCCGACGGCTACTTCTACACGCCGGATATCGAGCATCGGTTGGCGGAAGCCGTGCATTGCCTGATGACGCGCAAAGGCTTCGTCCTGCTCACCGGCGAAGTGGGGATGGGAAAAAGCACCTTCGTGCGACGCATGCTGACTTTGCTGCAAACGGAACACCACGCCTCGGTCTCGCTTGTTCTGAACACCTTTGTTCAAGGACAGGAACTATTATCCGCCATCCTGCGCGACTTCGGCCTGTATCCCGGCGCCAACGCCCAGGAAAGCATCGAATGCCTGAACAACTACCTCATCGACTCGCATCGACGAAACATCACGTGTATTCTGGTCATCGACGACGCGCAGAACCTGACGCTCGAAAGCCTGGAACTGGTCAGATTGCTGACCAATCTGGAGACGGGCCAGGAAAAGTTGCTGCAGATCATGCTTTGCGGCCAACCCGAACTTCTGGACACGCTGCAACAACCCGCCATCCGACAATTGGCAAGCCGTATCGTCGAGCACCTGCAGCTGCTTGCGTTGACCGTCGACGAACTCGGCCGCTATATTGAATTCCGCCTCGCTCTCGCCGGCGCGGGGGGACGCATCCGGATATCAGGCTCCGCGCTATCTCTCCTGCATGATCACTCGGCCGGAAATCCGCGCCGGGTTCACCTGATCCTGGACCGCTGTCTTTATGGCCTGGTGCCGGATTCCGGCCAGATCATCGACAACACACTCGTCGAGCAAGCGGCTAGGCAGGCCGGTATCCAGCAACGTCATGCCACGGCCACACAAACACGCTGGCGACGCTGGGCGGTGCCCGGCGTCGCCAGCGCCATCATGCTCGCCGTCGTACCTTATCTCTACCAGAAACGGACGGTCCTCGGCGAATGGATTGCCGGTACGGCCGCACAGGCGCCGGCCGCGGCCGCCGAACAAGAGAACGTCCCGGCGCCAAGACCCGCACCCACGGCGACCGCCCCGCAGCCGGTTCCCGGGCAAGTATCGTCCGAAGCTCCGGTATCGGATTCTCGTTCACTCGCCGGCGCGCCAGAGCGTCCGGCTACAGGACCATCGGCGCTGCAACGCCTTTGTCCGCGACTCGCCTTGCTTCCGGACAAAGCGCCCGAGCGGATAGCGCAACTGATATGGGATCTGCCCACGGGAGTGGAAGCGCGGCTACGCCTGCGCGACGATGTCTGCCTGCTACCCGATCCTGGTTTTGCTCGGGCGCTGTGGATGGGCGACATGACACCGGAAAACTTTCTGCATTCATACGCTCACGACGACGTGCGCCATGCCCAGGCGAAACTTCACGCTCTCGGTTATTACCCCGATCGGCCCGACGGACTCTACGGCGCGCGCACCAGGCAGGCCATGCAGGCCTTTCAGGCGCACCAAGGCCTGGCCGAGACAGGATATCCCGATACGCTCACCTTGATGCTACTGGCCGGCGCAACACCTTTGACCGGCGCCTACGAAATCGACGACGGTCTTTCTTCCATTCTATCGAACATCCATAACCATGACTAGCAACACGAGCACCCACGCGATTACAGGCTCCGCCCTGGGCAAGGTTCTTGTCGATCGCGGACTGCTGGATGAGCCTCAGCTGTTGTACGCCATGCAGAAACGCGCGGTCGAAAACCAACTGATGGGCAGGCTGCTCATCCAGAACGGCCTGGCGGACGAAACCGAAGTCGTCCGCGCGCTGGCCGAACTGAACGGGCTGCAGTTCGTCAATCTCGACAACCTGCCCGAAGCGGATCCCCAGGTATTGGCCATCTTCAACCGTGAGATCTGTCTTGCCCAGAATTTCCTGCCCTTGCGACGCGTGAACAACGAACTGGAAGTCCTGCTGGGCGATGCCGATCCCGATACGGTCAGCCAATTCGTCATCCGGCGGGCGGGAATGCGCTGCCGGTTCATGATCGCCGAGTTCTCCCGCGTCCTGCGCCTGATACGCCACAGTTATTACTTTTCCCAGAATCCGCTGGAACTACTCGTACAACGTGAAGTCAAGACGCTGGACGACGATCCGGACCATGCGCACAGCCCCGCCAAACTGCTGGACTATCTGCTTCACCTGGCGGTGCGCGAGCGCACGACCGACATCCACATCACATCGTCGCAACGCAGCCTGCACGTCCTGTTCCGCATCGACGGCGTACTGCGCCCCATGATGGCGCTGCCCACGTCGCTATCCCGCCTGCTGGGCTTCATCAAGCTGGAATCCGAAATGGACATTTCAGAACAGCGACGTCCGCAGGACGGAAGTTTCCGCAGCGTGGTGCTGGATGCGCCCCTGACCGTGCGCGTGTCCACCATCATCACGGAGCATGGCGAACGCGTCGTGATGCGCCTGCTCCCGGAGCACAATGACCTTTCGGGGCTGAAGGACCTGGGATTCTTCCCCGAGGACGTCGCCATCCTGGAAAGGACATTCGCCAAGCCATCCGGATTGGTGCTGATCACGGGTCCGACCGGCTCGGGCAAGAGCAGTACGCTGCACGCTGCCTTGCGCATGCAGTCGTTGATCGAGCGCAACGTGCTGACCGTCGAAGACCCGCTCGAGTACCGTGTCCCCGGCGCCGGCCAAACCGAAGTGAACCGTCGAGCGGGATACGACTTCAATACGGCGCTGCGCCACTTCCTGCGGCACGACCCCGACGTCATCCTGCTGGGTGAAATGCGCGATGCGGAAACGGCGCAGGCGGCGCTCGAAGCCGCGGCGACCGGCCACCTCGTCCTGTCCACACTGCATATCACGACCGTCTTCGGAGTCGTGCCTCGCCTGCGTCCGATGAAGCTCGAACCTCAAGTCATCGCCGAAAACCTCCTGTTGATCGTCAATCAACGACTGGTTCGGCAAAACTGCTCCTTCTGCACCGAGTCCGTGCCGTTCACCAGCGCCGAATGCGACTGGCTGGGACTTGCCCCGGGCTCGATGGGGCGCAGAGGAAAAGGATGCGAACGTTGCCGCAACAGCGGCTTTCGCGGACGCATGCCCGTCTATGAAATGCTGGAAATCGACGAGAAACTGGCCAATGCCATCGCGGACGACACGGGTCGCGAAGCGCTGCGGACCTATGCCTATGAAAACGGCTTCCGCAACATCGTCTCCCTGGCGAAACGACGCGTCATCCTGGGCCAGACCACGTCGGAAGAGGTCTTCCGGGTCGTCGGCGACGGCCCCACGGACAACACGCTTTCCTATGAAGATACCGAAAATACGGGAGACGCGGCATGAACGTCTTTTTCTATCGCGTGCTGCTCGAGAACGGCAAGCTGCGCCGTGGACTCACCCGCCTGAGCGTGGGCCGCGACGAATCGGCCAGAATGTGGCTGGAAAAGAACTATGGCGGCACGGTCCTGACCGTGTATCGCCTGCCACCGTGGCTGACCGAGATACAGCGCAGCCTGGGCGACCTGTTTCATCCCAGCATCCGTCCCAAAGAGCTGTCCGGCATGTTGCGCGACCTGGCCATCATGACCAGCAGCGGCATTCCCGCTCTGGAAGCCATACGCGCCGTATCGGAAGACACCAACACAGGCGGGCGCAATAACGTCGCGCGGGTAGGGCTGCGCCTGCTCGAAGAACTCGACGCTGGCGCATCCATCAGCGACGCTTTCGGACGCCAGCCCGACGTGTTTCCCGAAACCGTGCGCAACCTGGTACTGCTGGGCGATGAAACCGGCTCCATGGACCGTATGTTGATGGAAGCCGCCGACCATGTTGAACGGGTGGCCGCGATGAAAGCCGACACCAAACAGGCATTGATCTATCCCTGCTTTGTTTTCGGCGCCATCTTCGGCGCGGCCGGGTTCTGGATCTACTACGTGATTCCCAACCTGACCGGCCTATTCCAGCAAATGAACGCTGAACTGCCGACCATCACCGTCGTGGTGCTCGAGATCGCGGCCTGGTTGACGGATCATTTTTCGCTGGTGGGCATCGGCCTGCTCGCCACGATCCTGTCGTTCTGGCTGGGGTGGCGCTATAGCCGCATGTTCCGTCGAGCCGTCTACCACCTTTTGCACCGCTTGCCCATGACCCGCACGATCGTCGTGTCGTCCGGCCTGGCTTTCTTTTCCGAATACCTGTCGATCCTGATACGCGCCGGCCTGGACATGGTCAGCAGCCTGTCCATCCTGGAACGCGCCATGCGTGACGAATACTACTACGATCGCATCGTCGCCATGCGCCAGGTGCTGGCGCATGGCGACCGGATCTCGGTGGCCATGCGTCAGGTCGGCGGCTTCCCGCCCATGATGCGCCGCATGATCAGCGTCGGTGAAGACACCGGCAGCCTGGACAAACAGCTGGCCTATCTAGCCAAGGAATACGGCACGCGACTGGAGAGGGTGATCGCCACCTTGTCCGAAGTCATCAAGCCCCTGGTCGTCCTGTTTGCGGGCGGCATGTTCGCCATCCTGATCGTCGCATTGCTATTGCCCGTTTACGACTTGGTCAGGCAAACCATGGCGCCCGGCGCATGACGCTCCTTTTCGCGTGCTTTTCACCATGACAAATAGTCCCCTACCCTACACGCCGCCGCAGCCGGAACAACGGCAGGCATCCCAGCAAGGGTTCATGTTGATCTGGGTCGCCGTCTTACTGATCGGCATAGGCGCGGCCATCGCCGCAGGACTGGCGACCAGGCAAAGCGCCAACGACATGCGTAAAGCCGCACAGACGCAACAGGCGCTGCAATGGGCCGAACAGGCCTTGATCGGCTTCGCGGCACGCCAAGGCCGCTTGCCGTGTCCGGCCGTCGACAAGCCGGGCGGCGCGGAGAACTGCGCCTCCGGCAACGTAAAAGGTTGGCTTCCCGCCGTGGTCCAAACTCCCGACGCCGTGTATCCGCCCGTCCGCTACATGGTGTACCGGAATCCAGCATCCGAGTTGGACCTTGCCCGCTCGGAAAACAACTATGGTCCCCGCAAGGATACCTATAGCCACCTCGATAAAGACCGGAAACTGAACAAGGAGGAAGGCAGCCGCTACACATTCGAACATAGCAATGTCAACGATCTCTGCGAGAAACTGCAGCGCGGCAGTCCGCTCAATGTCACGGTCACCGATCCTTCGCTTCCCGGCGGAGCCGAACAGACCTTTACACACAAGGACTTGTGGCGGCTGGCCCTTGCTGATGAAACGCACTCCGATACCGGTCACGCCTACATTGTTGACGAACCGGCCGGACGATTCATCAATGTCGCGTATGGCTTGGCTATCGACGGGGCCGGCGCCGAGTCCGGCGCCAATGTCCAGAAGATAGTCCCGATGCTGGAATCATCCGCACGCGGCCACAGCGCGACATATACCAGCACGACACGCGCCATGGACTTCAACCGTCTCGCCGAGCAACTGGGCTGTTCGGCACGGTTGGCCTCATTGGACACCATGGCGGTGTTTGTGTCCGTTGCGGAAAGCGTTCAGAGCGCCAAGGTGGCCAACTATGAAGGCACGAAAAAATGGGCCGCCATATTTGGCGTCAGAGCGTACCAATCGACGATTGGCACCATCATGACAACGATCGGACTACTTGAGAGCATCACGGAACTGAGTAAATCGATCCTAGCGCAGGTAGAAGCTGTGCTCGTATGCGCCGCTACTCTCGGATTGAGCTGCGCTGACGTCCCCAGAACTGCATTTGCGGTAGTTCTTAATGGCATCGCCGTCGGCACGGACAGCGCAAACCTTATTACAGGCACCATTGCCACGTCAACCGAGATACATCTGCTCGCAATCTACGCCAGGGCTGCTGTAAAAGCGGGTCATAGCATAGACATGACAATGCTGAATCCTGAAACCGCCTCAGAAGAAATCTGCGCACAGCCAGAACAATTGCAAGAAACCATCGATCAATTGCTTCTCGAACGGGATAACCTGCAAAACGAATATGAGCGCCAGACATTCTACTGGAGCATGCTCGACAATTTCTTCAAACACAGCCCCCATTATGCCGCACAGATACAGCCCACAATAGAAGCCCATGCCCGCCACCGTTATGACGTGGAACTGCGTCGAGAGGAAAAAGATGCCGCCCAAAACGATCTCGACGCGCTCGGGGAGGAATCCTTCGACTACGATAACCTTAGACAATCTTTGATCGATGCGGGCGCAGACAATGTGGACGAACTCATCGCGGAAATGCGCGCCAGCAATATGCATACCTTGGAGCTGCAGCGCCAGACCGCTCAAGAAGCATATGATCTCGCAGCATCCAGGCTGGCAACTTCTGAACAACTATATGTTTCCGCTTTTGAAGCAGCCCAGCGTCTGTTGAACGATGTCGCGCTGGACGTGGGCGGCAACCCGACTCAAGGCTATTACCTGACCTATTGCCCAGACCTTCATTGGACGGAGGAAGAAGCATTCGGCAAGCTCCTCGCCACCACTGTTTGCCGCGGCAGACTTGCCGAATACGAAAAAGCCACCTATAGCAGGATCACTACCGCGCACCATCTGCACCAATTGGATGCGCAGATATCATCCACCCGGAACGCCCGAGAAAAGGCCATCGAGAGCTGCGAAATGATGCGGAACATCGTGGCCGGCGAGACAAGCATGGAGTACTCCGTATGGCAAGGCGCAACCGACATTCTGCGCCAAGCAACGGAACTCGATGGCCTATCCAGCCAATAGGACCCTTAACACAATGAAAGCCATCATGATTTCCAAGCCGCATCAATCCGGATGGAGCCTGATCGAGCTCATCCTGGTAACGACCATCCTGGGTATCCTGAGCGTGGGTTCCTGGTTAGCCTTGACTCCGAATGCACGCCTAGCCGCATCAGAACATGCATTCTTGGCGCGTGCGCGATATGCGTTGATGGGTTACGCGCTCGTCAACCATCGGCTGCCCTTTGCGGATCAATCCGGCACCCGTCAAGGAAACGAGTCGCCCAATGCCATACGAGGCTGGTTGGCGGTACGTACGCTCGGCTTGCCGGACGATCTCAAAATCGAATATGCGGTCGATCCTGTACTGGTTGAAGCGCCACGCATCCGATTCTCTCCCGCCGTATCGAACTATATCGACGCTCCACCGTCTGCGAGGAGCCTGCCCAATGGCTTTGATTTGTGCTCTGCGCTCGTCACTACCCAGAGAGCCGGAACACTCTTGGCGACCAGCGGCGAGGCCGAGGTGCCCATGGCCTATGCCCTGCTTTATCGATCCCCGTTAGAAGACAATACGCAAACAGGCCACGACGCTATCCTACGACTGCCCGGTGTCCACAGCGAAATGCGCCGTCACCACACTGCCGCCGGTTCCGCCGAATTGATCCAAGCACTAGGATGCCCCAGTAAACTCACCAAAGCAGCCGCCTTGGCGGTTCAGGCTCAGGCCTCCGCGGAAATACCATTACTTGCCAAGGAGTACAGGGAATACAGGCAACTCCGGTATGACGCGGCGATAGCAAGCGAATTCGGCGCTCTGGTAGAAGTAATCATGGACAACATCTGGATAGGCATATCGCTTGTCGATGTCTTGTTGCTGCAACAAAAAATAATAGCGCAGTCCTCGCCTTTTTCAGTAGCCATGGCCCAGTCCAGACTAGTTCTCACCACAACAGTGTTGGCCCGACAGGTCGCAGGACTGCATTTGGATGCACAGGCGCTGAGCAAAGCGCCGCAAAACACTGCCGATGCCGCCAACGCATTAATGAGAGCGTACCGCTGGGAGACCCGAGCATACGGCTATGCGAACGACGCAATGCAACATGCCAGTAAACAATTACAACGAGGACTATTGCCATGACGCGCGCTTCTCGCTGTCACGCCTTATCTAGCCAGCGCGGGTTTTCACTTCTGGAGCTATCCGTTCTCATTGTTCTTCTAGGCATCGGATCAGTCGCTTTCTGGCAATTGTCCAACTTGAACCGGCATCAGGAGCTACAAAAACAGCAGGAGGCACTGCTGTATCGCGCAGACCAGGCCCTGGCAGGCTACGCATTTTCGCATCAACGCCTGCCTTGCCCCGCCGAAACGCCAACGTCGGGAATAGAGCAATGCGCCGGCAATCGTGCCATCGGCTATCTCCCATTCACAACGCTGGGACTGCCCGACCTGGATGCAGGCCTCATCCGATACGGCGTACTACGACGCCCCCACGGCACCCAGGATGCCGAGTTGACCCAACGCAAGCCCCGTCTACAGCTCATCCATTTCAATCCCGGCACGGAGCTCACGACACGAATTACGCCCAGCCCTCATTCGGATCCTCAAGAGCTTGCCTGGAAGGCCGGCGTTTACGCGAGAGACTTTTGCAGCGCCCTCGGTTTCGCTTCGGCATTACCGTTCAGCGAAAGTTTCGTCCATATTCCCAAGAATGGACAGGAGCAAGCATTGAATGTCGCCTACGCATTGGCCTTGCCAAAGGGATCCCGCCAAGCCGAAGGAGCGGGATCCAGCTTCTCATCCTTGGGCTTCGACTCGCCAACGAGTAATCTACTATCGTCGCAACAGGATATGGTGCTAGCGGTCAGCCCACAGTCGTTGAGCGCACGACTATCCTGCGCCCCACTGGTCGCCGCCGTACGCAGCTACGCGAACATACAGGCGGCTGTAGCGATACATACCAGAACCTTACCCGACTACTTGAATCAGTTGGACATCAATGTGGACAAAGCCAGAGCCGCTCTCATTGCGAGCTCTGCCGTTCTGCTCAGAGCCACGGCCAACGAAGTCGCCGCGATAGCCGACATTTTCAAGTCAAAGGCAAAAATCTCCCGTACAAGCTTTTATAAACCCCACGAGATCATAGCAGAAGCTGCTTCACTGCCCCTGAAATACTTCTCGCTGGGCAGCGCGACCGCAAGTCTTTTCGCAATAAGCGCCGGCGTGCCTCTGGCCGCCAAGCAAAGTCACGACCGCGCCACCAACAACTATAACAAAGTCAACGATGTGCTGATCCCGCAGGCAAACGCCTTGAAACAGGCCATCGACGAACGAATGGCCCGCACCCTGCAATCAGGCATTTATCTCCCTATTCACACCACACCCTCTCCATAAACGCCATGATGACACACGCCAAAGTCCTTCGCCCGCCGTTAAGCGCCGATTCCGACCGAGCGCCCCCCTCATCGGCAAAACACCACCTGGTTCATCGCGGATTCACCCTGGTCGAACTATCCGTGGCCCTGGTCGTCATCGCCCTGATCGTCTCGGCCGTGCTCAGCGGGCGCGACCTTTTGCGCAGCGCCGGCAACACGCGCATGATCGCCGAATTCGTTCAAGGATGGATGCTGGCTTATGACACCCATGTGGCGACGGTAGGACGCGTCCCCGGCGATAGCCCGACCAATCCTTCGGGCAAAGTAGGCAATGCCGATACGCCGCTTTGCAATAGTCCAAGTCCATCCAGCTACCCGTTGAACAACGCGTTCCTCGCCCACGGCATCCAACTGCCGCATGGACGGGCACATGGCTCCGAAGATCGTTACGTCTATCAAGACAGCCGCGGCTTGCCTCACGAACTGCGCGTCTGCTTTCAGAACGTTCCCTGGTCGGAGGCGGGCGCCAGCCAGGGAGTCCATGTTTCCCGCCGGCGCAACGTCATGGTGCTGTCCGGCGTCACGCCCGAATTGGCCATGACGCTGGACAAACAGGTGGACGGCCGGGTCGACGCCCGGTTTGGACGGGTGCGCGAAGACCAGCAGAGCAATTTGCTCACTGGCCTATCGGCAAACTGGTCGCGCGACGAACGCTCCAGCTTCGGCGGAACGCCCGATGCTGGAACCGACGAATCCCAGTCCGCCGAAATGACCGTCTATATCCAGATGAGCCATTGAGCACTCAAAAAACCGGAAAAAATCCAAATGCGGCAGGCATGGCCCAAAAAATCTCGTTATAGTCCGTAACGACGATAAGGATTTCTTGTTATGCATTGGATTTTTCCCCTAGTACTGTTCGCCGCGCTCGCCTTCCTGCTCAATACCTTCCTGGTCTCCCTGGCTTGGGGCACGGTCCTGGCCCTGGCCACCTGGCCCGTCGTCGTGTGGCTGGAAAAAAAAGGACTGTCGCGCGGGCTGTCGGTCAGCGCGGTCACGATAGGCTTGATCGTGGGATTCGGCGTGCCTGCCCTGGTGATCGTCACGTCGTTGACCAAGGAACTGAGGGTTATTTCGCTTTACCTGCAGCACGTGAATCGGACCGGATTGCCGGCGCCGGAATGGATATACGACTTGCCCGTGGTCCAGCAATACGTGGTGGACTGGTGGCAAGACCATCTTGCCGCGCCCGGCTCCATCATGCGCCTGATAGGGCAAATGCCCGGCGCGACCTTCGGCCTGATTTCGGGCCGCTTGAGCAGCTTCGGGGCGATGCTGGTGGCCAATGCCTTTTTCATCTTCCTGTCGTTCCTGACCATGGTCGTCCTGCAGTTGAATGCGAATACGGTGATGCGCTATCTGGATGCGGCGGGCAACCATCTGTCGGCCAAGACCTATAACTCGATACGCCGGTTGATGCCTTTGTCGATACGCGGCACCGCCCTGGGACTGTGCACGGTGGCGGCCCTGGAAGGAGTGGTGCTCGGCGTCGCCTATGCGATCGCGGGCGCGCCCATGCCTATCCTGCTGGGCATCATGACCGGCTACCTGGCCCTGATTCCCGGCGGCGCGCCCTTTTCGTTCATCGCGGTCAGCGTGCTGCTGCTGGCGATGGGCAAGATCACGGCGGCCATCGGATTGATGATATGGGGCTCGGTCGAACTGTTCCTGGTCGACAAGTTCCTGCGCCCGAAGATCATCGGGAACTCGGTGCGGCTGCCCTTCCTGGCCGTGCTGTTCGGCCTGCTGGGAGGAGTGACCTCGATGGGCGTCATCGGCCTGTTCGTGGGTCCGTTCCTGGTCGCCCTGCTGTTCGAATACCTCAGGGAAATCAAGGCGCAGCAGCAAGGCGCGCTGCTGCAATCCTGAAGATCGAGGCTCGAGCCGCCTGAATATGGGCGGTTCTATGATCGGTCCGGCAAAAAAATTCCGGCAAACCGGACGGCGCCGGCTTGCCGGAATGACGATCCCGCTATATTGCCGTACGGTCTTATTGACCCAGCATCATGACGCGCATCATGAATTCGGGCAAGGATACTTCCTGGCCGTTGACGTTGAAGCCGTTGCTTTCATAGACGATCGTGGACTTGGCGATATCGCCGTCGACCACGGCAAGCTCCAGGCCCTGCAGTTTTTGCACATAGGCATCGTAGAGTTCCTCGGCCGTCGCGGCATCCAGGCCGAGCTCGTCGTCGCTGAGCGTCGAGGCTTGCTCGAACGCCTTCATGGCCATGGGCTTGGATAGCGAGACATCCAGCTTCACGCGCTTGACCGCTTGCGCCGCGTAGGCTTGCAGGCCGACCGCCGCGGGATCTTGCGTCGGCTTGGACAGGTCGAGCTCGACGGCGGCAAGGCTGTCGCCCGCCGAATTTTTCCACTGTATGGGCGAGAGGGACAGCTTGGGTTCGGATGCCAGCAGCTCGGTCAAGGATTCCATGATGCGGGCTTCGCGATCCGCCGAGGAGCCCTGGTTTGCTTCGGAGCCGTCCTCGTCCCCGGGCAGTTCTTCGTAGTACGACGCCAGACGGGTCAGCGCATCGGCATGAACCTGTCTGCCGCCGAAGCCGAAGGAGAACTCGCCCAGGGGCTGATCCTTGATCGTCAGGCCGCCCAAATCATAGCGAACATCCAGATCCATCATTTGTCCGCGCCGTTCGCTGTCGAAGGAGACGCCGAAGTTGTTGGCCAAGACCGTGCGTCCCGATTCCTCGTTCAGGCTGATCGTCTCGACGGTCAGCCGGCTGGTCACTTTGGTGTCGTCCGGACCCTCGCCGATCGATTCGGACGTGCCCGCGATGCGCATGTTGCTCATCACGGCGTCTTCTTTGTCCTCTTTGCTGGTCAGCGTAAACGAGTCGAACTGGCCGCTGGCGACACTGTCCTTGAAGTCATTGGCAAACTCGACCTTCACCGAGCCGCCGCTGAAGACGGCGCGAAGATCGTCATCCGCATAGTCCAGCGGCAGGAAGTTCCACGTGGTGTCTCCGCTGGAGTCGAATCCGATGCGCGTCACCGCGTTGACGGGCGGCACGCTCTTCATGGCGTCGAACCATTTTTGCGTGGACGGTGTCGGCGCAAGCTGCGCCTGGCTGTAGGCCAGCATCGGCTGCAGCTTGCCGTCCTTCAGGGCATTGATCGGAAATGGTCCGTGACCCATATGGTCCGACAGCGCGATGGTGAACGGTTCGCCCTGGTCGTCCTTGGTATGGATGACGTAGGACACGTCGGAGGAAAACCAGCCGCGCTGGTAGTCGGCGATCTCGATTTTCACACCCATGCCTTGGGCATGCGGTCCCAGCGCCCTGACCAGACGGCCGTTGGCGTCATCCACTACGCGCACCACGGTTTCCTCGGCCCTCTTCCCCAAGTACCAGGAGGTACCGACGTACGCCACGCCCAATACGACGATGACGCCGACGATTGCCGTTGATTTTTTCATGTTTTTCCTTATTTGCTTGGCGCTGCGAACACGTCCATCGCCCAGGTTTAGTCAAACTCGACCAGCGTGATCGTCAAATCACGTATGCGCGGGATTGTAACAAGAAGGAGGTGAAAAAATGTTTTCAAAATATGGCGGCGCGTGTTCAAGGGATTGGCCTGTCGCCGCCGCGCGCCAGCAAGCCTGAAATGGTGTCCGCCCAGGCCAGCCCCGTCTTCACGTCGGCGGCGGGCCGGTATTCGAAGCCCACGACGCCCGCGTACTCGGTCTGGCGCAGGTAGTCGAAGCCCTGCTTGAGGCCGTCGCGCGCCAGATCGGGCTCGTGGCGCATGGGGCTGCCGGCCACCTGCACGTAGCGGATGTGCGGACGACAATCCTTCAAAGTATGCAATACGTCCAGCCCCTGTTTGACGACATGGTAGAAATCATATTGAAGCCCCGCGTTGGGCAGCGCCGCCTGCGCCAGGACGGCCAGCGGCCGATCCGGCGTGTGGTACAGATAGCCTGGCATGTCGATCCGGTTCAGAGCTTCCAGGTGCAGAGTGATCGTATCCGCCCGGGATGCGGCCCACTGCAGGTTGTCTATCAGCGTGCGGATGTGCGCCTGCTCGTCGAACGCGGGATTGCGGTTGCCCGCCATCACGTGGATCGCCTCGCATCCGGTGGCCGCGCAGACCGCCAGGGCGAGCTCGAAATCCGCGCGAAAACGGGCGACGGCATCGGGATTGGCCGCCAGGCCCCTGGGAAACGCGGCGGGATCGGTGGGGGTATTGACCAGGGAAAGGCGCAGGCCCGCCCGTTGCAGGCGCCGCGCATACCAGTCAGGCGGATGGTCGTAGGGAAACAGCATCTCGGCCAAGGCGAACCCGTCGTCCGCGGCCGCCTGGAACCTGTCCTCCCATGGCAAATGATCATAAAGAAGGGACAGGTTGGCCGCCGCGCGCATCACGCGTCTCCGGCGCCGCCGGGATAGACGTCGATCAGGCGGGCGACGTCGGATTCACCCAGGCCCATGGCGCTGGCCAGGCGATAGAGGTGCTGGACGGCGCCGCTGACCGGCATCGGCGTGCGCCCGGCCTGCGCCAGGCTTGCCGCCGTGTCCAAATCCTTGAGCATGGTGTCCAGGGATGCGATTTTGTCGCCCGGGTCCCGCGTCATGCGCGGCACGAAAATCCGCAACAGCGTGGAATCGGCCCACCCGCCCATCAGGGCCTGATCGAGCCTGGCGGCATCGACGCCATTGGCGCGGGCCAGCGTGATCGCTTCACCTATCGCCGCCAACGTGGTGCTGACGATGGTCTGGTTGCACAGCTTGGTGACCTGCCCCGCTCCCGCGTCGCCCATGCGCGTCACGCGGCTGGCATAGGCGCCCATCAAAGGCGTCACGGCCTCGATGTCGGCGGCGGGCCCTCCGGCCATGACGGCCAGCGTCCCTTTTTCGGCGCCTTGCACGCCGCCGGACACGGGCGCGTCGATCCAGACCGCTCGGGCATCGCTCAGCAAGCGTCGCGCCATGTCTCGCGTGCTATCGGGCGGGATCGAAGAATGGTCCACCAAGATGCGCAGCGATCCGCCATGCGCCAGGCCGGCTTCGCCGAATACGACGTCCTGGACGGCCTTGGCATCGAACAGGCACATCAGCACCGTCTCGCATTGCCGGGCCAGCTCGCGCGGAGTCCGGACGGCAACGGCGCCGGCCCGAACCAGTTCGTCGGCCTTGGAGGCCGTCCGGTTCCATACATGGACTTGGTGGCCCGCCGCCAGCAAACGCCGCGCCATGGGCGCGCCCATGAGCCCCAGGCCGCAAAAACCGATTTGCATTTTTCGCTCCCGCGTCGATCTGGCGATGCCGGTCCGGCTCAGGCCTGTGCGTCCGGCTGGCGATCCGGAGCGGCCTTCTGGAAAGCCGGCAAGGTGTTGCATTGGGCATCGATGCGCACGATCGTGGGGCAATCATCCAGGTTGCAATCGAAACGGCGCGCGTTGTATACCTGCGGCACCAGGCATAGGTCGGCGATCGTGGGCTGGTCCCCGTGGCAGTACAAGCCCGTGGCAGGGCTGTCCGCCAGCAGGCGCTCCACAATACGCAGGCCGTGTTCCGTCCAATGGCGGTACCAGCCGTTCTTCGCTTCTTCGTCCGCCCCGAGCTCATTCCTGAGGTACTTGAGCACACGCATGTTGTTCAAAGGGTGGATGTCGCAGGCGATCGACTGCGCAATCGCGCGCACGCGCGCGCGATCGGCCGCCCCCAAGGGCAGCAAGGCCGGCTGGGGATGAACTTCGTCCAGGTACTCCACGATGGCCAGGGATTGGCCTATCGTCGCGGCATCGTCCACGAACGTGGGCACCAGGCCGGCGGGATTGATGCGGCGATAGGCGTCCGAGAGCTGCTCCCCGCCGTTCCTGAGCAAGTGGACCGGAATGATTTCGTAGTCCAGGCCCTTGAGATTCAGGGCGATGCGCACGCGATACGCCGCCGAACTGCGGAAATAGCTATAGAGTTTCATGGTTCACCCCGACCTTGCGCGAAAGCTCCTTGGGGAGCGGGAAAGCAATGTTTTCCGGCGTGCCCTGCAGCGTGCGCACGGACGCGGCCCCCAGTTCCTTCAGCCGCCCGATGACTTGCTCGACCAGCACCTCCGGCGCGGACGCGCCGGCGGTCACGCCCACGCGCTTGGCCTGGTCGAGCCAGGCGGGATCTATCATGCCCGGATCGTCGATCAGATAGGCGGCGGCGCCCTTGCGCTCGGCCACTTCGCGCAAGCGATTCGAATTAGAGCTGTTCACGCTGCCCACCACCAGCACCAGATCGCAATCGGGCGCCATGATCTTCACGGCGTCCTGGCGGTTCTGGGTCGCGTAGCAGATGTCGCTTTTCTTGGGCTCGACGATCGTGGGAAAGCGATCGCGCAACGCCTGCGCGACGATGGCGGCGTCGTCCACGGACAAGGTCGTCTGCGTGACGAAGGCCAGGTTGTGCGGGTCCGTCACTTGCAGCTCGGCCACGTCTTGAGGCGTCTCCACCAGGTACATGCCGTCGCGCGCCTGCCCCAGGGTGCCCTCGACCTCCGGGTGCCCCCGGTGGCCGATCATGACGATCTCCCGGCCGGCCGCGCGCATCCTGGCGACTTCGACGTGGACCTTGGTCACCAGCGGGCAGGTCGCGTCGAATACCTTGAGGCCTTTCTGTTCGGCCTCTTCGCGCACGGCGCGCGACACGCCATGCGCCGAGAACACCACGATGGCGCCCTTGGGGGCCTGGTCCAGCTCGTCGATGAAAATGGCGCCCTTTTTGCGCAGGTCCTCGACGACGTATCGGTTGTGCACGATTTCATGGCGCACGTAAATGGGGGCGCCGTGCAGTTCCAGCGCCCGTTCGACGATGTCGATCGCCCGGTCCACGCCCGCGCAGAATCCACGCGGCTGCGCCAGGACGACTTCCAAAGTCGGGTCGAAGGCCGTGGATGTCATGTCAAAGCACTCCCAATAAAGAAACGTCGATGCGCAGATCGGCGCCGGCCAGCGGATGATTGAAGTCGAACAGCGCGGAATGCTCGTCGCGCTCTTTGAGCACGCCGGAATAGCGGCCGCCGTTGGGGGCGGCGAAATCCACCAGATCGCCGGGCGCGAGCGTTTCGTCTTCGCCCGCATGGTCGCGCAGCATCTTTACGCTCAGGCGCTGCAGCAAATCGGGATTGCGGTCCCCGTACGCTTGAGCGGCCGGCAGTTCATAGGTTAGTTGCTCGCCTTCGGCGCGGCCCACCAGGGCGGCCTCCAGGCCCGGCGCCCACAGGCCCGCGCCCAATTGCAGGGTGGCCGGACGGCTGCCATAGGTGTCCGCGAACACGGACCCCGCCGCCGGACCCGACGTCAGGGTGATGCGGTAATGCAAGGTCAGGTAAGAATCGGGGCGGACAAAATTCGTCACTGCATCGGTCGTCTGAATCAAAATCTGTCACCGTAGAGGTTTGAGGTTACCGCCTATTTTAGAGCGTCTTATGCATCTTCACCTAACCGGCCCGCACCCCGAACGCCCCAGGGAACGCCTGCTGCGCCACGGCGCCGCCGCGTTGACGACGGCGGAACTGCTTGCCATCATACTCAGAACCGGCGTGAAGGGGTGCGGCGCGGTCGAACTGGGCCACCGCCTGCTGGCCGAATTCGGCGGCTTGCGAAGCCTGCTTTGCACCGATTCGAAGAGGCTGATGCATGCCCGGGGGCTGGGGTCGGCCAAGACCTGCCAGCTTCTGGCCGTCAAAGAGCTGAACCGCCGCATGCTCGAAGAAGAGCTGAAGATCGGACGGCCTCTGAACCAGCCGCATCGCGTCAAGCAATTCTGCCTCAGCCAGATAGGCCATTTGCCGGTGGAGCATTGCATCGCCCTGTATCTTGACAGCCAGTTCCACCTGATCGCCTGGGAAGAAGTCAGCCGGGGCACACTGACCCAGACACCCATCTATCCGAGAGAGATCATCAAATCCTGCCTCAAGCATCATGCGGCCGCCATCATACTGGCCCACAACCACCCTTCCGGCGTCCAGGAACCCAGCCAGGCCGACCGGTCGCTGACCCGGCATCTGGAAAAAGCGCTGGCGCTGGTCGACGTCCGCCTGCTGGATCATCTGATCGTCACGGCCACCCATGCCGTTTCACTGGCGGAACGAGGAGAGCTCGGCTAATATAACAAAATGAAACAAATTCACCGTGACGCCCGGACCATCTGGGACATTTCCCCTCCGGTTTCCCAGCTTTCCCCGACGTTTCCCGGGGATACGCCCTACAGCCAGCGCTGGAGCTGCACCATCGGCGAGCAATGCCCGGTCAACGTCAGCGCCGTCACGCTGTCGCCCCACGTGGGCGCGCACGCCGACGCGCCCCTGCATTTCAGCACCGACGGCGCGACGGCCGGCCGGTTGGATCTGGAACCCTTCCTGGGACCCTGCCGCGTCATGCATGCGCTGGACTGTTATCCTCTGATAGAGATCGAGCACGTGCTGCCCTATCTGGACGGCGCGCCGCCCAGGCTGCTGGTGCGCACGTGTCGCCGCGCCGCCGTGGATGCCTGGTCCGATCGCTTTGCCGCCTACGCGCCGGATACGGTCCGGTTCCTGGCAGAGCGCGGCGTCATGCTGATCGGCCTGGACACGCCCAGCATCGATCCCGCCGCCAGCAAGACGCTGGACAGCCACCGCATGATTCTGAAGCACGACATGCGCGTGCTCGAAAACCTGGTGCTGGACCATGTCCCCGCGGGCGACTACGAACTGATCGCCCTGCCCCTGGCTTGGATCCAGGCCGACGCCAGCCCGGTGCGCGCGGTCTTGCGCGCCCTTTCCTGACCATCACCCGGAGATTGCACAAGCATGACGGACACGCCCAAAGACGGATCGACCATCGTCCGCGAAGAAAAAGCGCAACTGGATTTCTCCAAGGACATGAGCTATGGCGATTATCTGCACCTGGACACGCTGCTCCAGTCCCAGCATCCCTTGTCGCCGACCCATGACGAAATGCTCTTCATCATCCAGCACCAGACCAGCGAGCTCTGGATGAAGCTGATGCTGCATGAGCTGGATGCCGCCATCCGCAACCTGGCGGCCGACAGGCTCCAGCCCTGTTTCAAGATGCTGGCGCGGGTCAGCAAGATCATGGAACAACTGGTGCGCGCCTGGGACGTGCTGGCAACCATGACGCCGCCCGAATATTCGGCGCTGCGGCCTTACCTGGCCCAGTCCAGCGGATTCCAGAGCTTCCAGTATCGCAAGATCGAATTCGCCCTGGGCAACAAGAACGCGGCCATGCTCAAGCCCCACGAGCACAATGCCGAACGCCTCGCCCAGGTGCGGCAAAGCTTCGAATCCCCCTCGCTGTACGACGAAGCCTTGAAAGCCTTGCACAGGCAGGGACTGCCCATCCCCGACAGCCATTTGCAGCGCGACTGGACCCAGCCTTACTGCGCCAATGACGACGTCGAAGCGGCATGGCTGACGGTCTACCGCAACCCGGGGCAATACTGGAGCATGTACCAATTGGGCGAAAAACTGACCGACCTGGAGGATGCCTTCCGTTTGTGGCGTTTTCGTCACGTTACCACCGTGGAGCGGATCATCGGCTTCAAGCGCGGCACCGGCGGGACGTCGGGCGTCGGCTACCTGCGTAAAATGCTGGACACGGTATTGTTCCCGGAGCTCTGGAGCCTGCGCACCGACCTTTGAGCGGACACGGATAGTGTCCTTTTTCCGATTAGCATGCTAGAATGGCCGACTTACCTGGATACGTGGCCTACTTTTTTGACGCAGGCTGGCGACCCGTTACTTAGTCCACAGGAATCGATCATGAAAGAAGGCATCCATCCCGAATACCGCGAAGTCGTGTTTCTGGATCAGCAGACCGGCAGCAAATTCATTTCCCGCTCGGCGTTGAACAGCCGTGAAACCATAGAACTGGATGGCAAGACCTATCCCTTGTTCAAATGCGACGTCACGTCGGAATCGCATCCCTTCTACACGGGCGCTCAAACGCGTATCGTGGAAACCGGACGCGTCGAAAAATTCCGCGCCCGCTTTGCCCGGACCGCAGGCACCCGCAAGGCATCCTGACCGCCGCGCGGATCCGCGCTTTGCCAAGGCAGCCATAAGGCTGCCTTTTTCATTTAAGATACGCCCTTGGTCCGCTTTTGCCTCCCTCGCCTGTGCCAACCCTCGCTACACGCTCCACCCCTGCCCGCCTGATGGCGAGCGCCGCGCCCAGATTGCCCAGACTATTCCTGGTCGTGGTGGGCGTAATCTATATCCTTTCGGGGCTGTTTTTTCGGGATCCGTGGAAAACCGACGACGTCGTGGGCGTGGCCACCATGATCACGGCGTTGCGCGACGGCGGAATCGCAATGCTGGTGCCGCAGATAGGCGGCCTGGCCCATGCCCAGGACGGCCCGCTGATCACGTGGGCCGGCGCGTTCAGCATCTGGCTTTTCGCTCCCCTGCTGGAATGGTTCGCCTCACCGCTGGAAGCCACCCTGATCGCATCGCGTCTGCCCAACCTGCTCTGGTTCGGCATACTGACCGGCTCCATCTGGTACGGCACGTACTTGCTGGCGCGGCGCCCGGAAGCGCAGCCGCTGGCCTTGCCGTTCGGCGGCGAACCCACCGCCCGCGATTACGGAAGGATGATCGCGGACGCGGCGCTGCTGCTGATCATTGCCACGGTGGGCATCATCTGGCGCATGCACGAAACCTCGGAAGTCCCGGCCGTCATCGCCTTCCAGGCCTTGGCATTCTATGCCGTCGCCCGCATGGCCGACCGCCCCGCCTCGGGCGCCGCCATCCTGGGGCTGGCATTGGGCGCGGCGTTGCTGGCACGGGGCGGCCTGGGCGGCTTGCCCGTCCTTGCCGGCGCCTTGCTGGCGTTCGTTGCGCGCGGGCCGCTGCGCAAGCAATGGAAATGGCTGGCCCTAAGCGCGGTTCTTGCCACCGCCGCATTCGGGCTCTGGCTCCTTTTCGCCAATCGGGCCTCGGACTATTGGGTGCACAACTGGGTGCTGTGGCACACGCAATCGATCACGTGGCCGCATATTCCGGGCCTGCTTCGCGCCCTGCGCGATCTGCCCTGGTTCCTGTGGCCGACCTGGCCGTTCGCCCTGCTCGCCCTATGCAGCTGGCGCCAGTGGCTGCACGCGCCCCATATCTGGACGCCATTGATGTTCGCCGCGGGCTCTCTGGGCCTGATGCTGTTTCTTGCGGACATCTTCGAGCCCGAATACAGCCTGGTCGCCGTGCCGGCCGCCGTGCTTGCCGCATTCTCGCTGCCCACTTTGCGGCGCGGCGCCGTCAATTCCATGGACTGGTTCGCGGTCATGTGCTTTACGCTGACCGCCGCGACCGTCTGGCTGGGCTGGATCGCGCTGCAAACGGGCTGGCCCAGGCAGATCTCGAACAACATCGCGCGGCAGACCCAAGGCTTCGAAATCCTGTTCTCGTGGCCGGCATTCCTGATCGCGATATTGGGCACCGCGATCTGGCTGGGGCTGGTCTATTGGCGCCTGCGCGTCAAGCCGGCCGCCCTGTGGCGCGGAACGGCGCTTTCGGCGGGCGGACTGGTCACGACATGGCTGCTGCTCGCCACGTTATGGATGCCGGCATTGAACTACGCCCGCACCTACCGCGACGTGTCGCATGAACTGGCCGCCGCCGTCCAGGCTCACCAACGGCCCGGCGAATGCATACGCGCCATCGGCCTGGGCCTGGGCCAGCGCGCGTCGTTCCTGGTTTTCGACAATATCGAATTCGATTTCAATTCGCGCTGCCCGCTGATCCTGCTGCAAACGTCGGCCCAGCAGGCGCGCAACGGCAGCGCCCCGTTTTCCAGCAGCAACGTCCAGATCGTATGGGAAGGCAAGCGCACGCCCGATCGGCATGAGCTGTTTCGCCTGTTGCGCATCGACCCGTCACCATGAATGCTTCTCGACCTGAATCGCCGGCAAGCCACCGGCGATTTCATCATTGCGTCTCGGATATCCTGCGCAACGCCTGGCCGGTGCTGGTCAGCTCCTGGGCCGGCATTTTCTTTGGACTGATCGACACGGCGATGGCGGGCCACGCCAGCCCGGCCGACCTGCAAGCCATGGCGCTGGCGGTGTCGATCTACATCACCATCTTCGTCGGTCTGATGGGTGTCGTCCACGCCCTGATCCCCATCATCGCCCAGCATTTCGGCGCGGGCCGGCATGCCAGCGTGGGCCAAGCCTGGGGCCAGGGCGTCTGGCTCGCCCTGGGCCTGTCGCTGGCCGGAGGCGCGACCATGGCCTTTCCCGACGCCTGGCTGTCCTTGTCGGGCAACGTCGCGCCCGAGGTTCGCGACCAGATCGCCTGGTATCTGCGCGCGCTGATCGTGGCGCTGCCCGCGACGCTGATATTCCGGACCATATACGCTTTGGGCACCGCCGTGTCCCGGCCCAAGACCGTCATGGTCATCAATTTGCTCAGCGTGGGCGTCAAGGCCTTGCTGAACTGGGTTTTCATTTTCGGCGAATTCGGCATGCCCGCGCTGGGCGCCACGGGCGCGGGCCTGTCCACGGCCTTGGTATCCTGGATGATGCTGGCCGCCGGAATGTGGGCGATACGGCACGACAGCTATTACGACCGCTTCCAGCTGCGGCTGGGACGCCCCCGATGGGCGGACCAGAAAGAGCTGCTGCGCCTGGGCCTGCCCATGGGCGGCTCGTACCTGATCGAAATCTGCGCATTCAGCTTCATGGCGCTGCTGGTGGCCCGCGAGGGAATGTATGTGACGGGTGGACACCAGATCATGTCCAATCTGGCGGCGCTGAGCTACATGGCGCCCATGGCGGTGGGCATCGCCTCCGCGTCGCTCACGGCGCAGGCCGTCGGCGCCGGGGACCTGCGCCGCGCGCGCCAGATGGGCCGGGCCGGCATCGCCGTCGTGATCGCCCTGGCGTGCGCGACCGCGGCCATCCTGGTCACCGGGCGCGGGCCCATACTGCGCGCCTATACCGACGACGCCCAGGTCGCGCTGGTCGCCATGGCCTTGCTGCAGCTGCTGCCCTGGTTCCACCTGTGCGACGCGATGCAGTGCATCAGCTCTTACCTGCTGCGCGCCTACAAGGTGGCGTTCATACCCATGCTGCTGCAGGTCATCGCCCTGACCGGAGTGGGCTTGATAGGCGGTTGGCTGCTGGGCTTCGGCCCGATGGCCGGCGCGCTGTCCCCAATCCTGGAGCGCCTGATGCCGGGCGCCCCGGTCGGCGCCGGCACCATGTGGCTCATGGCGGCCGGCGGCCTCGGATTCTCGGCCTTGCTGCTGATGGGCTGGTATCGCCACATCATCATGAAGTACGCCCGGACCTACGCCTAGCCCGGACTCTGTTCGGGGTGCGCGACGTCCTGATCCTGTTCGGCGCCCTCCATCAGCGGCGTGACCAGCTCCACGACCTTCTTGCGCGACAGAACGCCCAGGAACTCGTCGTCCTCGCCGGTCACGGCCATGGGCTCGGTGCTGCGCAGCATCCTGCCCAGCACCTCGTCCAGGCCGGCCGTGGCCGGCACCGACGCCATTTCCTCGACATAGCGCGATACGTCCCGGGCATTGTCGCGCATCGCCTCCTGCGCCGCTTCCCTGGTTAATACGCCCGCCAGGCGCTTGCCGTCCAGAACCGCGACATAGGAAAAATCACGCTCGGCCATGCGCTCGACGGCGTGCACGGGACGAGAACGCATCGTCAAAGTCAGCGAGACTTCGCTGCAGGCATGGGCCGCGTTCAGCACTTTGCCGCGGTTCACATCCTGCAGGAAGGCCTGGACGTAGTCGTTGGCGGGCGACAACAGGATGTCTTCCGGCGTGCCCTCCTGGATCAATTCGCCGTCCTTCAAGATGGCGATGCGGTTGCCCAGGCGCAAAGCCTCGTCCAGGTCGTGCGTGATGAAGACGATGGTCTTGTTCAATTGCGCCTGCAATTGCAGCAGCTGATCCTGCATTTCCCGGCGTATCATCGGATCCAGCGCCGAGAACGCCTCGTCCATCAACAGTATCTCGGCATCGGTCGCCAAGGCCCGGGCCAAACCGACGCGCTGCTGCATGCCGCCCGACAGCTGGTGCGGATACTGCTCGCCGAACCCGGTCAGTCCCACCTGCTCAAGCCAGTGCTGCGCGCGTTCCCGTCTTCGAGCCTTCGGCACCCCCTGCACTTTCAGCCCGTACGCGACGTTTTCCAGGACGGTGCGGTGCGGAAACAGGCCGAACCGCTGGAACACCATGCTCATTTTCTGCTGGCGAAAGGTTTCCAGCGCTTTTTTGTTCAGCGATACGACATCTTCGCCGTCGACTAGGATCTGTCCGGCCGTGGGCTCGATCAGGCGATTGAAATGCCGTATCAGCGTCGACTTGCCCGACCCGGACAATCCCATGATGACGTAGATGCTGCCCTCATCGATGGACAGGCTGATATCGCGCAGGCCCAGGGTATGGCCGCTTTCGGCCAGCAGTGTTTCCTTGCTGACGCCGTTGCGCGCGGCATCCAGCCAGCGATCGGGGCGGGAACCGAATATTTTGTAAATATTGCGTACTTCTATCTTGGCCATATCACGCCCCTTTGTGCTGGCGCTTGCCGAACGCCTGGGTGATGCGATCGAACAGGATGGCCAGGATCACGATGCCCAGGCCCGCCAGCACGCCGCGCCCCACCTGCAGGCGGTTGATACCCTGCAACACTTCATAGCCCAGGCCGCGCACGCCGATCATCGAGGCGATGACCACCATCGCCAGCGCCATCATGGTGGTCTGGTTGATGCCGGCCATGATGTTGGGCAGCGCCAGCGGCAGCTGCACGCCGAACAATTGCTTGACCCGGTTGGCGCCGAAGGCGCGCGAGGCTTCCAGCACTTCGCTGTCGACCAGCCTGATGCCCAGG
>CAZKBT010000002.1:0-128069 GCA_964551305.1 uncultured Burkholderiaceae bacterium | reverse complement strand
TGAAAGACAAGTTCGAGAACATCGGCGCCCAGCTGGTCAAGGAAGTCGCTTCCAAAACATCCGACTCCGCCGGCGACGGCACGACGACCGCCACCGTGCTGGCCCAGGCCATCGTCGAAGAAGGCCTGAAATACGTGGCCGCCGGCATCAACCCGATGGACCTGAAGCGCGGCATCGACAAGGCCGTCATCGTCGCCGTCGAAGAACTGCACAAGCTTTCCCGTCCTTGCACCACCAGCAAGGAAATCGCCCAAGTCGGCTCGATTTCGGCCAACAGCGATTCCTCGATCGGCAAGATCATCGCCGACGCCATGGATAAAGTGGGCAAGGAAGGCGTCATCACCGTCGAGGACGGCAAGTCGCTGGACAATGAGCTGGACGTCGTCGAAGGCATGCAATTCGACCGCGGCTATCTGTCGCCCTACTTCATCAACAACCCCGACAAGCAAGTCGCCGTCCTGGACGATCCCTACGTTCTGATTTTCGACAAGAAGGTCAGCAACATCCGCGATCTGCTGCCCGTCCTGGAGCAAGTCGCCAAGTCCAGCCGTCCTCTGCTGATCATCGCTGAAGACGTCGAAGGCGAAGCGCTGGCCACGCTGGTGGTGAACAACATCCGCGGCATCCTGAAGACGACAGCCGTCAAGGCCCCCGGCTTCGGCGACCGTCGCAAGGCCATGCTGGAAGACATCGCCATCCTGACCGGCGGCACCGTCATTTCCGAGGAAACCGGCCTGTCGCTGGAAAAAGCCACACTCGAAGAGCTTGGCCAAGCCAAGCGCATCGAAGTCGCCAAGGAAAACACGACCATCATCGACGGCGCCGGCGACGGCAAGTCGATCGAAGCGCGCGTCAAGCAAATCCGTACTCAGATCGAAGAAGCCACGTCCGACTACGACCGTGAAAAACTGCAAGAGCGCGTGGCCAAGCTGGCCGGCGGTGTTGCCGTGATCCGCGTCGGCGCCGCGACCGAAGTCGAAATGAAGGAAAAGAAAGCACGCGTCGAAGACGCGCTGCACGCTACGCGCGCCGCGGTCGAAGAAGGCATCGTTCCCGGCGGCGGCGTGGCGCTGATCCGCACGCGCGCCGCTGTCGCCAACGTCAAGGGCGACAATGCCGATCAGGACGCCGGCATCAAGCTGATCCTGCGCGCCATTGAAGCGCCGTTGCGCACCATCGTCGCCAACGCCGGCGACGAGCCCAGCGTCGTGGTCAACAACGTCGCCAGCGGCAAAGGCAACTACGGCTACAACGCGGCAAGCGGCGAATATGGCGACCTGGTCGAACAAGGCGTTCTGGACCCGACCAAAGTCACCCGCACCGCGCTGCAAAACGCCGCCTCCGTCTCCAGCCTGTTGCTGACGACCGAAGTCGCGGTTGCCGAAATCGTCGAAGACAAGCCCGCTCCGGCCATGCCTGACATGGGCGGCATGGGTGGTATGGGCGGCATGGGCGGATTCTAAGCAATCCGACTCATCCGCTCACCAGCGCCTTACGGGTCTGTCCAGACCGGGTCCCTCCAGACCGGACACATTCCGGGCGGCGCTGGGATCGGCAGTATCGGCAGGGGCGGCCAGCAATGGCCGCCCCTGTTTGCATTTGCACGCGGACAGGATGGCGCCCGCGCCAAACCACCAGGCGTCCCGCGGCGCATTTCGGGCATAATATCGATAGTTCGCCGAGCCGTGGCGCGGCTTTGCCCGCGCTCAGCCGGATCATATCCGCCAACCCTAGTTCAGCAATGACGTCAGAACACTCCCCGTACAAAAGCAAAGGCGGTCTCAGCCGCCTGTTCAATGCCTTGCGCTTTTCGGCGCGCGGGCTGGACGCGGCGATCAAGCATGAGTCCGCGTTTCGGCAGGAGCTGCTGCTGGCCGCCCTGATGCTTCCCCTGGGGATCTGGCTGGCAACCAGCATGGCGACCGCTCTGCTGCTGGCGGGATCGGTGATCCTGGTGCTGGTCGTCGAATTGCTCAATTCCGCGCTGGAAGCCTTGGCCGACGCCGTCACACTGGAGCACCGCCCTTTGATCGGACGCGCCAAAGACATGGGCAGCGCCGCCGTCCTGTTATCCCTGCTGTTTTGCGGCGCGACCTGGATCAGCATCCTGGTCGCGCGCCTTACCGCGCCATAGCCGCCTGCTCGGCCCATTGAACCCGACGATCGACGATGAACTTTACACAGAAGCTGGACCTGGCCTGGGCTGAAAACGATTCCTTGCTGATGGTGGGCCTGGATCCCGACCCCGCGCGCTTTCCGGCGGAGCTGCAAGGCCGCGCCGATGCGATTTACGAGTTTTGCCGCCGCATCGTCGATGCGACCGCGGCCCACGTCTGCGGGATCAAGCCCCAGATCGCCTATTTTTCCGCGCAAGGGGCCGAGGATCAGCTTCAAGCCTTGTGCGACTACGTGCGCCGGACCTATCCGACACTACCCATCGTCCTGGACGCCAAGCGCGGCGACATCGGGTCGACGGCGGAACAATACGCGCGCGAAGCGTTCGAGCGCTATCGCGCCGACGCCGTCACCGTCAACCCTTACATGGGATTCGACTCCGTCGAACCTTATCTGGGATGGAGCGGCAAAGGTGTGATCGTGCTGTGCCGCACGTCAAACAAGGGCGGATCGGATCTGCAGTCCATCGAGTCCCGCGACGGCACTCCGCTCTATCTGCACGTAGCCGGCTTGGTGGCCGACAAATGGAATGTCCATGGCCAGTGCGCCCTGGTCGTGGGCGCCACGTTTCCCGATGAGATCGCCAAGGTGCGCGCGCGCGTAGGCGACATGCCGCTGCTCGTGCCCGGCATCGGCGCCCAGGGCGGCGACATACCCGCAACCGTCCAGGCCGGCCTGAATAGCCGAGGTGCCGGCATGATGATCAATTCGTCGCGCGCCATCCTATACGCAAGCGGCGGCAACGACTGGGAGCAGGCCGCGGCCCGCGCCGCCCGCCAGACCCGCGATGCGATCAACGCGGCAAAAGCAGGCTGATCGCGGTCTGCAACGAGAATCGGACGGAAGCCCGCCTGACGGCGGCGCGGTCTCCTTCCAGTATTTTGGTGACGGCTCGCGTGGTCACCCCATTGCCGGCGCGTTGCGCAAAACCAAAGCACACCATGCCCACAGGCTTGCCCGGTGTGGCCCCGCCGGGGCCCGCGATGCCGGTCGTCGACAGCGCCAGATGCACCGAAGACGCCGCCGTCAGTACGCCCGCCGCCATCTCCATGGCGGTTTCCTCGCTGACGGCGCCGAAACGTTCCAGTGTTTCCGGGCTGACGCCCAGCT
The DNA here is from genome assembly GCA_964551305.1 of uncultured Burkholderiaceae bacterium. Taxonomy (GTDB): domain Bacteria; phylum Pseudomonadota; class Gammaproteobacteria; order Burkholderiales; family Burkholderiaceae_B; genus JBAZDC01. The sequence goes on along the minus strand of CAZKBT010000002.1, from coordinate 124,784 downwards.
GTTCGACCTTGGCCAGATTGCTGTAGGTGACGAAGCCGCGATCGAAGTATTGGCTGGAGCCGGCCACCTCGGTAAATGCCGCCGCCAGCAATCCACCCGTGCATGATTCGGCGCAACCGACCGTCCAGCCCTGGTCGATAAGCAGCTGCCCCAGGCGGCCGGAAAGCGTATCGACGTCGACGTCTTCGATATGGTTCATGCAAACACCCCCAGTCTTACCAGTAGCGCCATCCCCAGCAAACTATAGCCCGCCGCCAGGATATCGTCCCACATGACGCCGAATCCATTGTGCCAATGCCGATCAAAGTAGCGGATGGGCGGCGGCTTCAGAATGTCGAAGAACCGGAACAGGATGAATGCCGCCAGCTGCGGCCAGAACCCCGGCGGCGTCAACCAGAGCACCAGCCAGAACGCCACCATTTCGTCCCAGACGATACCGCCATGATCGACCTTGCCCGCCTCCTTGCCCGCGATATGGCACAATTGGCATCCGACGGCAAAGCCCAACACTAGGCAGGCGGCCACGACGATATCCGATGCATGCGCTAGCGTCAACAGCCAGATGGGCCACGCCGCCAGCGTGCCCCACGTGCCGGGACCCGGCCGGAGCAATCCCGAGCCGAACCCGAAGGCGATGAATCGCACCGGAGACCGCACGATCCAATGCCAGCTCGGCACGAATTCGGCCGTGTTTCGGGATGAGGATTCTATGTCGGACATTTCTGGCCCTGTTCCTTATGAACGCCGCTAGGAAAAATGATCGAATCCGGATCGGCCACGCACATCCACCGGCGTGCCGTCCGCTCTTGCTACGCGTATGCCCTCGCCCGACTCGATGCTGCCGACCCGGGAAACCTTGACGCCCGCCTGCCCGGCCCGCTGCCGGACGAGCAGCCGGTGTTCTTGCGAAGCGGTAAAGCATAGCTGATAGACATCTCCGCCGGCCAGCACGGCGTCCTGGATGGTTTGCGCATCCAGCCCGCGCAAGTCCGCCGACACGGGAAGCGCATCGTAGTCGAGCCGGGCGGCGCATGCGCTGGCGGCTGCGATATGGCCCAGGTCTTGAAGCAAGCCGTCGGAAATATCCAGGGCGGCGTGCGCCAGGCCCGCAAGCATGGGCGCAAACGCCCACGGCGGCCGCGGCCGCTCCAGCGCCTCGCGCGTGGCCGCCAGCCGCGTTTCGTCGAAAGGCAGTCGCCCCTGCATCAGGCGCAAGGCCACGTCGGCGGCGCCGAGCTCGCCCGTTATCCAGATATCGTCGCCCACGCTAGCCGCGCAACGCAGCAAGGCCTGGCCGCGAGGCACCTTGCCCATCACGGTCACGCTGATGGCGATGCCGGACAAGCTGCGCGTGGTGTCCCCTCCGACCAAAGGGCAAGCCGCCTCGTCGGCCAATCGCAGGAAACCGCGGGAGAACGATTCCAGCCACGCATGATCGATCACCGGCACGCCGATGCCGAGCAGGCAGGCCAGGGGCGTGGCGCCCATGGCGGCGATGTCAGACAGGTTGACGGCCAGGGCTTTGTGCCCCAGGGCCTCGGGCGCGGCGTCCGAAAAGAAGTGCCGTCCCTCGAGCAGCAGATCCTTGCTGACGACGAGTTCCTGGGAGGAATCCATGGGCAGGACGGCGCAATCGTCGCCCACCCCTCGCATCCCGGGCGGCGCCGGGCGGGAAAAATAACGCGCTATCAGGTCGAATTCGCTAGTCAACGATACCCCGGCCTCAGGACTGCGTCAGCGTCGCGCCGCCGCCCGCACTTCGTCGGGGCGCACGTCGGCCGCCATCTTGTCCAGCACGCCATTGACGAACTTGAAGCCGTCCGTGCCGCCGTAAGACTTGGCCAGCTCGACCGCTTCGTTGATGGCGACCTTGTAGGGAACTTCGAGATGATGCACCAGCTCGAAGCTGCCCAGCAGCAAAATGCCATGCTCGATGGGCGATAGCTCGTCCAACGCGCGGTCCACGTGGGGCATGAACCGCTCGCGCAAGGCCGGCGCCTCGCGGAACACGCCGTGCAGCAAAGTTTTGTACCAGGCGGCATCCGCTTCCTGGAACTCGTCGTCGTCGCGGATGTGCGCATCGATGGCGCCGGCATCCTGCGCGCCAGCTTCGCCGCGCAACAACCAGGCATACACGCCCTGCAAGGCGAATTCGCGAGCACGACGACGAGCGCTGCGCGCTTTCTGGCGCGACGCGGCGCCCGGCGCGGCAGTGGAAGACTTACTCATCGTCAAGATCGTCTTCCTCGTCGTCGAAATCGTCGTCATCGTCATCGTCCGTCTCGGGCTCCAGCGCGGCGACCAGGTTCGCCATTTCCACGGCGGCGCGCGCGCAATCCCTGCCCTTTTCGGCGGCGCGGGCCTGGGCCTGCTCATCCGTGTCGGTCGTCAGGATGCCGTTGGCCACGGGGATGCCCGTCTCCAGCGAAACCCGGCTGATGGCCGAGGCGCTTTCGTTGCTGACGACCTCGAAGTGATACGTTTCCCCGCGGATGACGGCGCCCAAGGCAATGAGCGCGTCGAATTCGAAGGTTTCCGCCATCTGCGCAAGCGTGACGCCGACTTCGAGCGCGCCGGGCACGGACACGACCATCACGTCGCGCTCGTCGACGCCCAGCTCCGCAAGCTCGGCCAGGGCGGCGTCCAGCTCGGCCAGGCCGATTTCCTCGTTGAAGCGAGCCCGCACGATACCAATATGCAGACCTTCGCCGTTCATATCGGGTGTTAAGACATAGGGGTTCATAAGCCGTTCCTGTTAAGCCTGGGTGTTGGGTTCACTATCGTAACCCGTTATCGTCAAAGAAAACCCGGTCATGCTGGGCATTTTTCTGGGCCGAGCCAATAAACGCGCTTTACCGACGTTCAGGTCGCGCAGGATTTGCGCGCCGATGCCGTAGGTGCGCAAGTCGTAGCGCGCTTCGCGCGACGGGCTACGGGAAGTCTCCTTGCCGTCTTCGCCCCAGCTGGCGAAGCTGCTGAACAGCAATTCGGACGACGCGTCGCAATTGAGCAGCACCAGCACCCCGGCGGGGGCAACCGCGATCGCCTCGAGCGCGCTGGCCACCGTCCAGGTATGCGTCGTGCCGTCCGTGGACAGGACGTCCAGCAAGGTGGTGGGCTCGTGCACGCGCACCAGGGCTTCCCGGTCGGGATGGATGTCGCCGTGCACGAGCGCCAGATGCGGCGCGCCGCCGGCCAGGTCGCGGTAAGCCACCGCCTGGAACATTCCCCAGGGCGTTTGCATGGCGCGTGACGCCAAGCGCTCGACCATGGATTCGTGCTCGCTACGATATTGGATCAAATCAGCGATCGTGCCGATCTTCAAGCCATGCTCTTCGGCGAATTCGATCAGGTCGGGCAGACGCGCCATCGTGCCGTCCGGCTTGAGGATTTCGCATATGACGGCGGCCGGCGTCAGGCCGGCCAGCGCCGTCAGGTCGCAGCCGGCCTCGGTGTGGCCGGCCCGCACCAGCACCCCGCCCTTGACGGCGCGGACCGGAAAAATATGGCCGGGCTGGACCAGGTCGGAGGGCTTGGCGTCGCGCGCGACCGCGACTTGAATGGTACGCGCCCGATCCGCGGCGGAAATGCCGGTTTCGACGCCTTCGGCGGCCTCGATGGACATCGTGAAGTTGGTGCCGAAGCGCGTGCCATTTCGCGCGGCCATCAACGGCAGCTCAAGTTGGCGGCAGCGCTCTTCGTTCAGCGTCAGGCAGACCAGACCGCGCGCGTGCGTCACCATGAAATTGATGGCCTGCGGCGTCACGAATTCGGCGGCCATGAGAAGGTCGCCTTCGTTTTCACGGTCTTCCTCGTCCACCAGGATGACCATGCGCCCCGCGCGCAATTCGGCGACAATTTCGGGAATGGAAGCAATTCCGCCTGCGAATTCACTGGCAGGTTCGGTATTGGATGCGTTGCTCATGAAAAAACACTCGAAGAAAAGTTCAGCCATTTTAGCGCCTGAGCGCCCGCTATCGTGCAAGACGGGTATTATCGGTGTCTCGACGCGAAGAGTTCCAGTATGACCGACAAAAGCAATCCTCCGGCGGCGCATGACGGCCGGCGCGGCATTCAATCCGTTGAAACCGGCTTTCCCCTGCTTTCCGCGCTGGTGGAGTCGGGCAAGCCGCTGACCTTGCGCGATCTGGCGGCCCGGGCGGGCATGACATCGGCGAAGGCCCATCCCTACCTGGTCAGCTTCACACGGGTCGACCTGGTTCAGCAGGACGCCGAGACGGGCCAGTACGCGCTGGGCCCGTTCGCCTTGCAAATGGGACTGGTCAGCCTGCAGCAATTGGACCCGGTCCGCGTCGCGATGCCGTTCGTAAAGCAGCTGGCCCCCCAACTGGGCCATACGCTGGCCATCGCCGTCCTCGGCTCGCACGGGCCGACCATGATACACATCTCGGAGGCCAGCTATCCCGTGCACGTGAACATGCGCCAGGGCACCGTCATGTCCATGCTGCATACCGCCACCGGCCAGGTGTTCGCGGCATGGCTGCCCGAAAAAGTCGCGCAGCACTACATCGAGCGCGAAGCGGGGGACGAGGCCGTGGTCACCAGCATCAGCGCCTTGCAGCCCAGCCCGAAGGCGATGGCCGCTTTGCTGCGCGACGTTCGCCAAGCCGGCATGGCTCAGGCGCACGGAAATCCATTGCCGGGCATCGACGCCGTGTCGGTGCCGGTGTTCGATCACTCCGGCAACATCGCCCTGGCGCTCACCAGCCTGGGCCCCAGCACGTTGTTCGACGCAAGCCCCCGGGGCCCCATCGCCACGGCGCTGAAAAACTGCGCGCAACGGATTTCGGCGAACCTGGGCTTTCGGCCCGAGGCCGCCTGACACCGCCACTTTCAGGGAATGCCCGTGCTCGAACGCGAACTCAAGCTTTACGTGCCCGCCGCAAGGCAAGCCGCCATCAAGCGCGCGCTGAAGCGACGCCATGCAACGGCGATCTCCTTGCACGCCATGTATTTTGACACGACCCGGCGCGACCTGGCGCTGGCCGGCATCGCACTGAGGCTGCGCCTGGAAGGTGCGCAATGGATGCAGACGCTGAAAATGCCGGGCCCGGACGAACAGAGCCGGATCGAATTGAATCACGAACGCCCCGAGCCGACGCTGGATCTATCCGTGTACGCGGATTCCCCTGCCGGCCACGTCCTGGACCAACTCGGCGAGCCTCTGCTGCAACGCTACGAAACCCGGGTCGAACGCCTGGTTCTGCGCGACACGAGCCGGGACGGCACAGTCGAGCTGGCCTACGACACGGGCCTGATCAAGGCAGGGGACCTGAGCCTGCCGGTCAGCGAACTGGAGCTGGAATACGTGGCGGGCAAGATCACGCGCCTGTTCGACCTCGGCAAGCAATGGCTCGAGAAGTATGGCTTGATCATGGACCTGCGCAGCAAGGCCGAGCGCGGTGACGCCCTGGCCGATCTGGCCCCGCGCGCAGAGCCGCCCGGCCAAGCGACGGCCGGCGGGCGCCGCGAGCCCGATCACGCAATGCGCGCGCTTACCGCCTCGCTGCGCAAGGCGCGGCGGGCCGGACGGGTGGCGCTGGACGAGGACATGTCGATCACGCAGGCCTATCTGGCCTGCGCCAACGATTGCCTGAACCAGATCGTGCGCAACAGCGCCTATCTGGCCGGGGTCGACCACGTCCGGCCCGACGGCGCCCAGCAAGTCGGCTACACCCACCAGGCCCGGGTGGGCATGCGGCGGTTGCGCTCGTGCTGGCGTTTTTTCGCCCGCTGGCTGGATATGGACAGCACGGACGAACGGGCGCTGGAGCGGCCCTTGCGCCCCGCCTTCGAGGCATTCGGAAAGGCCCGCGACCTGGACGTGATCCGCCAGGACATCGCCCCGCGCCTCGAGCAGGCCGGCATGCCGGCGCTGCGGGATGCGGACACGCCCGACGCCGATCACGCGGCGCAGGCGATCGCCATGGCGGAGCATCCCGCCCATCAAGGCCACTTGCTGGAGTTGTCCCGGCATCTGTTCATCGTCGCTGAGCGCCATGCGGGACGATCGCTCAATAAAGGCAAGAAGCGCGGCGGGAACGGCAAGTCTCTGCGCCGGCTCATCGCGAAGAAATTGAATGGCTGGCTGGAGAACATAGCGGAACAGGGCCAGCAGTTCTCGCATCTGAGGTGCGAGCAGCAGCACGACCTGCGCAAGAAAATCAAGCGGCTGCGCTATGCGACCGAATTCTGCGCGGCGCTGCTGGACGAGTCCGTCTTCGCGCGCCTGCTGCCCACGCTTCACGCCGCCCAGGACATTCTGGGCGACATGAACGACCTTCATACCGCACGCGCCTATTACGAAACACGCGTCGCCGACCAGCCGCAGGCCTGGTTCGCGCTGGGTTGGCTGACGGCGACGCAGGCGGGCCTGCAAGACCGGGCTCAGCGCGTATTCGACGAGTTGGCCGCCTCGGTGCGGGGCTGACGGCGCCGGTCTATGCGCCCAGGACAGCCGTCGCGAATTCACGCGCCACGAAAGGCTGCAGGTCGTTCATGCCCTCGCCCACGCCGATCCAATAGACAGGAACGGGCTTGACGCCCTGGCTGCCCGCCGCCACGGCCGCCAGCGTCCCTCCCTTGGCGGTGCCGTCCAGCTTGGTGACGATCAGGCCTGTCAGACCGATGGCGGCGTCGAAGGCGCGTATCTGCGCAATCGCGTTCTGTCCCGTGTTGCCGTCGACCACCAGCAGCACTTCGTGCGGCGCGCTGCCCTCGGCCTTGCCGATGACGCGCTTGATTTTCTTGAGCTCTTCCATCAGGTGCAATTGCGTGGGCAGGCGACCGGCCGTATCCACCATGACGACGTCCGCGTCGCGGGCCCGGCCGGCATTGACGGCATCGAACGCCACCGCCGCCGGATCGCCGCCTTCCTGGGCGATGACGGTCACGTTGTTGCGCGATCCCCACTCCATGAGCTGTTCGCGCGCCGCCGCGCGAAAGGTGTCGCCCGCCGCAAGCAATACCTTCGCCCCTCGTTCCTGCAAGGTGAAGGCCAGTTTTCCGATAGAGGTGGTTTTACCCGCGCCATTGACGCCGGCGATCATGACGACCAGCGGCTTGACCTTGCCGACGACGAAGGATTTTTCCAGCGGCGCCAAATGGTCGGCAAGAATATCGCGCAGCGCCGCCTTGACCTGAGCGCCTTCGGTCAGCTTGTCCTTGCGCACCTGCGCGCGCAGCGCCGTCAGTAGCTTGTCCGTCGCCTCCACCCCCGCGTCGGCCATGATGAGCGCCGTTTCCAGCTCTTCGAACAGCGCCTCGTCGACCTTCACGCCGACGAACAGAGTGCCGATACTCTGCCCCGTGCGCGACAGGCCTTGTTTCAGGCGCGACAACCAGCTGCCGGACTGCGCCGACAGGGCTTGCGGCTCCTGGTCCGGCGCCGGTTCGACATCGGTGCCGGGCGCCGGCCCGGGAGACGATGCAGGTTTTGGTTCAGGCACGGAAACCGCGCCGGACGCCGATTCGGACAGCGGCTGCGGCGGCGCCGCGAGGCCGTCCACGGGGCCCGAGGCAGCCTCGGGCGCGCCCATCTCGTCGCCGACCGGCGCGACACGCCCCTCTGCTCCACCCTGCGGCTCGGCCTGCTCCGACACGTCCCCGGAAGGCGTCCCATCGGCCGGATCGGCCTTGGCCGGCTCCGGCGCCTTTTTCCGCTTAAAGAAACTGAACATACGTTTACACTACCCGATAATGAATTCGATCAACACGGCAGGACGAAACCCATCCCGTATGAAGAAGCACGTAGTCCGTATTGTAGGCGGTGATTACCGGCGCACGCTCATTCCGGTCGTGGACGCCCCAGGCTTGCGTCCGACGCCGGACCGGGTCAGGGAAACCCTGTTCAACTGGCTGCGCCACTTCTGGGACGGCGGGTTCGCGGACAAGCGCGTGCTCGATGCGTTCGCCGGCACGGGCGCGCTGGGCTTCGAAGCCGCCTCGAGGGGCGTCGGACACGTCCAGATGGTGGAATCGAACCCCGCTGCGGTCGCGGCGCTGCGCGCGCTGCGAGACAAACTGGGCGCCGACCAGGCCCGCATCCATTCGGGCAAGGCCGAAATGGTCATGCAGCGCCTGAACGACGTGCCGTTCGACCTCGTCATGCTGGATCCGCCTTTCGGACAGGATTGGCTATCCCGGCTCTGGCCCCTGCTGCCCAACGCCGTCGCGGATCAAGGCCTGGTCTATGTCGAGTCGGACGCGCCGATCGCGGCGCCCGCTTCCTTCGAGCTCCTGCGCCAGTCGCGGGCGGGAAACGTGCACTTTTACCTGCTGCGATTTGCTGCAACGCAAGAAAAGAACAATAATCGGGCTTCAGCCGACTGAAATTCGAATCGTCCTACGGAAACCCTATTCGACCATGATTACCGCTATTTATCCCGGAACATTCGACCCGCTGACCCGCGGCCATGAAGACTTGGTGCGCCGCGCCGCCAGCCTGTTCGACCATGTGGTGGTCGGCGTGGCGCACAGCCGCAACAAAAAACCGTTCTTCACCGTCGAAGAGCGCCTGGAAATCGCCCGCGAGGTGTTGGGCCATTATCCCAACGTCGAAGTCAAAAGCTTCGCCGGCCTGCTCAAGGATTTCGTGCGGGAACAAGACGGCCGCGTGATCCTGCGCGGCTTGCGCGCGGTCTCGGATTTCGAGTTCGAATTTCAAATGGCCGGCATGAATCGCCATTTGCTGCCCGAAGTCGAAACCCTGTTCATGACACCCTCGGACCAATACCAATTCATCTCGGGCACCATCGTGCGCGAAATCGCCATCCTGGGCGGCGACATCAGCAAATTCGTCTTTCCTTCGGTCGAGCGCTGGTTGCACACCAAGTCCAAGGCCTACCGAGAGGAATTGGAACACGGCAAGCAGGGATAATCGCGCGGGTTCGCCCAAACCGTACTAAACTGGCCGTTATCTGTCCTAGCCGGAAATTTTCACCATGGCGCTGCGCATTACCGACGAATGCATCAACTGCGATGTATGCGAGCCTCAGTGCCCCAATGAAGCCATCTACATGGGGGCGCTGATCTACGAGATCGAGCCCTCTTTATGCACGCAGTGCGTTGGGCATTTCGGCGAGCCTCAATGCCAAGTGGTCTGCCCGGTCGAATGCATCGAGCTCGATCCCGCTCATCCCGAGGATGACGCGGCCTTGATCCGCAAATACGAGAAACTGACCGCCAAGGCGTGATCCCCGGCGCGACGCCCCCGCCGAACTAGGCGGCATCGCGCCGGACCTCGTCGGGATGGATTTTCACCAGGCGCGCCGGCTGCTGCAGATAATTGGATATCCAGGCGGCCGCAAGCTCGCCTTCGTCGACGACCTGTATTTCCTCTCCCTGCGTGGTCTTTGCCATGGCGAAGACGCTTTCGTCGTCTTCGATCACGTCCAGAGGAATGTCCAGTCGCAACATGCCCGGAGCGCGCATCACGAGATAGCCGAGCTTCAAGCGGACTTCGATGGCCGATAGCTTATCGTTGCCCCGGCCGTCCAGCGCTCGTCCATCGGCATCGGTCACCATCCAGCGCCGATCATATCGGGCGGCTTCCGGCTGGTCGGTCGCCCCGCACAGGGCAATGGGAAAATACATGGCTTGCGTCATTTGTCTTTGTCTATGAGTGCTCGGATGGCTTCGCCCAGACGGTTGCCCGCCGATGCCGAACCGCCATTGTCCCGCTTCGGCGCGTCCTCGGCAACGGGTTCGGTAATGGCCTCCACCACCCCCGCGTCGTTCAACAGATCCAGCAAGCCTTGCCTGACTGCCGATTTGACCGCCTCGCTGGCGATGTCGTTCCACTGTACCTGATATCTCAGTTGCCCGAAGGGCCCGCTGATGCGCAAGGGCACCGTCACGCCGACGACGTCCGCAAATGCGGATTCCCGGCCCTTGGGGGCCTTGGCCAGGCGCACGCGCAAGCCCACGTCGGCCTGCCCATTGACCAGATCCAGATAAGAGTTGTCGCCCCGGGTTACCCGCAGCGACGGCGCCTGCACCGACAGCGTCTCGATCGCCGCCTGCCCTTGCGTCAGTGCCACGCTCGTCTCCAGGGATGAAAAGGCGGTCTGCCGGCTGTCGTCGAACACCGTTTTCAGGTCGGGAGCCTGGCCGCTGAACACATTGCCCACCGCCTGGTTGATCTCTTCCAGCGTTTTCTCGACATCCAGGCCGCGCACTGATCCGTCCTTGATCTGCAGGCGGGCCGAGCCGTCCAGGGCTGCCGTCAGCGCGGACCGCGTCACGCCCTGGCTGGCAAGCTTCACGTCGACGGTGGCGGTGCCCGACAAACGCGGCCCCAACCCGACGACGTGCAAGGCCGGTCCGAGGGATAGTCCTTTCAAGACCAATGCGGCAGCCATCTTGTTTTCCTTGTCCACGGAGAACCTGCCGCTCATGCTGCCGTCATACATCGTCGCCTTGGCGTCGTTCAGGCTGAGCTTGCCGTTTTTCACGATCAGGTCGACGTCGAAATCGCTGGCAATCAGATTCTGGAACTTGAGCTCGTCGGACTTTATGGCGCCGGTGATATCCAGGTTGTCCAGAAACGCCCAGTCCAGGCGGCCGGCTTCGGGAGCGGCGGTCGGCTCGGGCTCGCTCTTGTCCTGGGGCTGTTCCGCGGACTTGCCGGATTCGCCCGCCGGTTTCAAGCCCGCCGCGGGCGGAAACAAGGCATCCAGGTCCAGCTTGTCGGCATCCAGCGAGAACACGATCCGGGGCTGCTTGAGATGCTGGGCCTTCAGGCCGAACACCAGCTTGCTGCCTTGCAAGACGGCATTGATGTCGCTGGTCAGCTCATCCTTGATCAAGTCGAGCCGCGCGCTGCCTATCAGGGGAAACTCGACGCCTCCGTCAGGCAAGGCGCCGTCTTCGATCTTGACGTCGCCTTTCAAGGCCGACAAGGTGCCGCGCTCGTCGAGCACGTCCCATTGCGCAGGCGACACGGCATTGAGCTGGACGACCCGATTGCCCTGCTTGAGCACCCCTTCCATCTTCAGTTCCTTGAACGCCAGCTTCCAGGCGTCGCCCGCCAGGCCGCTCATGCCGACGTTCACGCCTACTGTCTTGCCCGGCTCTTCGGTCTTGAACGTCGCCACTATGGGCTCGCCGCTGGCGGCGGCCGGCGATACCGACAAGCGCGGCGCGTCCAGCTGCAGCTCCATGCGCTGCCCGTTGGCATCGGCCCTGGCCCGGTAGGCGAGTTTTTCGACCTGCAATTCCGCCGCGCTGCGATCCACCTTCAGCTTGGGCACGAGCAAACTGATGTCGATGCCTTTGATGGGCTCGTCGCCCGCGCGCTCGCCCTGCGCCACCACCTCGAGACTGCTGGCGTTGAACAGGCGCAGATAGGCGTCGTACGCAAGGTTGCCCTTCAAGCTGAGCATCTTGGTCTGAAAGTCGGCGATGTCGCCCACCACTTGCACATTGAGCTTTTGCGCGACGTAGCTGCGGCGCTCCGGATTGAGCTTGAGCACGGCCTGGGCGTCGATGTCGGCATCGGCCACGGGATTGCCGCCCTCCAGCTTGCCTTTGAGCGCGACGGTGAATGCCTGGTCGAACGTCATCCTTCCGGTATTGACATCGAGCTGCACGACGTGCGCCTCCATGCCCGAGCTTTTGTCGAACATGTGAATTTCACCATTCTTCAAATCCAGCCCGGCGATGTCGATCTGGAAATCCGTGCCCGCTGGCAGGTAACGCGCCACGGAGGCCGGCATTTTTTCCCTGGCGCCCGACTGCGCCGCGTCTGCCCGCGGCGCATCGCCCTGCGCGCCGGCTTGCGCATCGGATGCCGACCGGATGGCGGCCGCGCCCAGCATGAACGGCGCCTTCGCCCCCGATACGGCGGGCGGCCCGTTGACCAGATCCCGGAAGTTCAGGTCGCCTTCCTCGTCGCGCGCCACCCATGCCTTGAAACCGGATACGGACACGTGATCGACGACCAGGCGATTGGACAGCAAAGGCCAAATGGCGACGGCGAAACGCGCGCTATCGATCGACGCAAACGTGCTGTCGCTGTCCCTGTCGGAAAGCGACACGCCCTGTACCGCCAAACCAATACGCGGAAAAAGCGACAACTCGATGTTGCCTTCTATGGTCAGCGTGCGCTGATAGCGTTGATAGACGATATCCTCGAGTTTGCTTTTATAGGCGTTCGGATCGAACGTCAGTAAAAAGATAGCCACACCGACCAGCGCCACGATCACAAGCACGACGACGCTGATCAATACCCGCTTGAACCAAACTTTCATTTACGGCCTCAAAAACTGCGGACGCAAGCCCGCATCCCATCATATCGTGGGCAATAAACTGAATGCTACCCGAAAGCGGGGCCGAACTCCTACCGCCGCAGGCCGATCCCGCATGCTCATGCTTACAAAGGGTCATATCCGGCGGCAGGTATCCGGGCGGCGTGTAATCAGCTATATTCGGAAGTCGCCGTGCGATCAAGGTGGGCTGCGGCACCAACGCTGATCCTCGCCGCTCACCGTCCATCTTGCGTGCATTCCTTTCATATCATACACATAGAAACATATGAAACTAGAGACAATCGCCGTACATGCGGGCTATCAGCCTGATCCGACGACCAAGGCCGTCGCCGTCCCGATCTATCAGACCACCTCGTATGCGTTCGACAGCACGCAGCATGGCGCGGACCTGTTCGACCTGAAGGTGCCGGGCAATATCTACACCCGCATCATGAATCCGACCAACGCCGTACTCGAAGAACGCGTCGCCGCGCTCGAGGGCGGCGTGGCCGCGCTGGCCGTCGCTTCCGGTATGTCCGCCATCACCTATGCCATCCAGACCATCGCGCAGGCAGGCGACAACATCGTGTCCGTCAGCACGCTCTACGGCGGCACCTACAACTTGTTCGCGCATACCTTTCCGCGCCAGGGCCTCACCGTCAAGTTCGCGCCCCACAACGACATAGAAGCGCTGGAAGCCTTGATAGACGACAAGACGCGCGCCGTGTTTTGCGAAACCATCGGCAATCCGGCCGGCAACGTCACCGACATCCAGGCACTGGCCGACGCCGCGCATCGCCACGGCGTGCCGCTCATCGTCGACAATACTGTCGCGTCCCCCGCGCTTTGCCGGCCTTTCGAGCACGGCGCCGACATCGTCGTCCACGCCTTGACCAAGTACATGGGCGGCCACGGCACCTGCATCGCGGGCGCGGTGGTGGACTCCGGCAAGTTTCCCTGGACCGAGCACAAGGACCGATTCCCCATGCTCAGCCAGCCGGACCCTTCCTACCATGGCGTCGTCTACACCGAAGCCTTCGGCCCCGCCGCGTTCATAGCGCGCTGCCGCGTCGTGCCGCTGCGCAACACGGGGGCCGCCTTGTCCCCCTTCAATGCATTCCTGGTCCTGCAAGGCATCGAGACCCTGCCGCTGCGCATGGAAAGACACACCGAAAACGCGCTGAAAGTGGCCAAGTTCCTGGCCGGGCACGAACAAGTGTCCTGGGTCCAGTACGCGGGATTGGAAAGCCATCCGGACCATGCGACGGCGAAGAAATACATGGGCGGCAAGCCGGCGTCCATCCTGTCGTTCGGCATAAAAGGCGGCGCGGCGGCCGGCGCGCGCTTCATCGATGCGCTGAAGCTGGTGCTCCGGCTCGTCAATATCGGGGATGCGAAATCCCTGGCCTGCCATCCGGCTTCGACGACTCACCGCCAGCTGGACGAAGCCGAGCTGAAAGCCGCGGGCGTGAGCCAGGACATGGTGCGCCTGTCGATCGGCATCGAACACATCGACGATCTGCTGGCCGACCTGACTCAGGCCCTGGCCGCCAGCAAGGGCTGACCGGCCGAAGAGCCGGGGCTGGGCGGCTCAGGACCTGCCCAGCAACCCCGAAAGCGAGCTCAGCAGACCGGCGGCGTCCAGCTCCTGGCCTTGCGCAACGGCGCCGTCCGGTGTCGCCTTGTCGATCAGGCCGGGCAATACCTTGGCCAGGCCGCCCAGCACGCTGTTCGCATCCAAGCCCGTCTGCTTGACGAGGCTGCTCACGAATTCGCCGCCCAGGGCGGACTGCAATTGATCGCCGGACACCGGCAGGTTCGCGCCGGTGCTTATCCAGGAAGCAACGACCTCCGACAAGCCGCCCTGGCGTAATTTTTCGATCAGTCCCGACAATCCGCCGGGAAAGCGATTGACCTGTTCGATCAACGCCGGAATCAGCGAACCTTGGCCGCCCGCCCCGCCGACGGCGGATACGATGGAGTTCAACAAGCTCATGTCAACTTTCCGTGAAAAAGACCAGACGCCAGTCTAGATCTTTTTGAGCGGAAAGAATGCAAATAACTGTCAGGCCGCAAGTCGAGTCATAATGTATAGTTATCCGCATTCAGAAAAACCAACTCAGGGAGTAACCATGCAGATAGGCATTCCGCGCGAAAGCCTGCCGGGAGAGACGCGGGTAGCGGCCACGCCCGAAACGGTCAAGAAATACGTCGCGTCCCGCCACACCGTCGTCGTGGAAACCGGCGCGGGTCTGGCGGCCCATTTTCCGGACGAGGCGTATGCCCAGGCCGGCGCCGCCATCGTCGATGCCGCCCGGGCGCTGGGCAGCGAGCTCGTGCTGAAGGTGCGCGCCCCCTCCGAGGCCGAACGCCGGCAGATGAAACCGGGCGGCGTGCTGGTCGGCATGCTGGATCCGTTCGATTCGGCCGGGCTGCAGGCCTTGGCCGATGCCGGCCTGACGGCCTTCGCCCTCGAGGCCGCGCCCCGCATTACGCGCGCGCAAAGCCTCGACGTCCTGTCCTCGCAGGCCAACCTGGCCGGCTACAAAGCCGTCCTGTTGGCGGCAAACCATTATGGCCGCCTCATTCCCATGATGATGACCGCGGCGGGCACCTTGAAAGCCGCCCGGGTCGTCGTGCTGGGCGCGGGCGTCGCGGGGCTGCAGGCGATCGCCACGGCCAAGCGCCTGGGCGCGGTCGTCGAAGCATCGGACGTGCGTCCCGCGGCGAAAGAGCAGATCGAATCGCTGGGCGCCAAGTTCATCGACGTCCCGTTCGAGACCGACGAGGAACGCGAGATCGCGCAGGGCGTCGGCGGATACGCGCGGCCCATGCCCGCTTCCTGGATGGCGCGCCAGGCTACGCTGGTCGCCGAACGCTGCAAGCAGGCGGACATCGTCGTCAGCACCGCGCTGATCCCCGGGCGTCCCGCCCCCACGCTGATTTCCGCTGAAACCGTGCAGGCCATGAAGCCCGGCTCGGTCATCGTGGACATGGCCGTCGAGCGCGGCGGCAACTGCCCCTTGTCGGAACCGGGCCAGGTCGTCCAGAAGCACGGCATCACCCTGATCGGACTGGGCAACCTGCCCGCCCTGGTGCCCCACGATGCGTCGGCCCTCTATGCGCGCAACGTGCTGGATTTCATGAAACTGATCGTCGACGCCGAAGGCAGGCTGGCCATCCAGGCCGACGATGAAATCGTCAAGGCCTGCCTGATGAGTCAGAACGGCCAACTTCTAAGGAGCGCCTGATGGAAATCGTCAGCCCCACCCTGATCAACCTGATCATCTTCGTCCTGGCCATTTACGTTGGCTTTCACGTCGTCTGGAACGTCACGCCCGCCCTGCATACACCGTTGATGGCCGTGACGAACGCCATTTCGGCCATCGTCATTGTCGGCGCCATGCTGGCCGCCGCCCTGACCGAGGGCTCGCTTGCGCGCTATATGGGCGTGTTCGCGGTGGCGCTGGCCGCCGTCAACGTATTCGGCGGATTCATGGTCACCCGGCGCATGCTCGAGATGTTCCGCAAGAAAGACCGCAAGACCGCAGGCGGAGGCAAAGCATGATTTCGCTGAACATCGTTACCCTGTTCTATCTCGTCGCCTCGGTCTGCTTCATCCAGGCGCTCAAAGGCCTGTCCCATCCGACGACCTCCATACGCGGCAATATCTTCGGCATGGTCGGCATGGGCATCGCCGTGTTGACGACGGCCGCCCTGATCGTCAGCCTCGCCACGGACGGCACCGCGGGCATCGGCCTGGGTTGGGTGGTATTGGGCCTGGTCGTGGGCGGCAGCATCGGCACCCTGCTGGCCCAGCGCGTCGAAATGACGAAAATGCCCGAACTAGTGGCCTTCATGCACAGCATGATCGGCTTGGCGGCGGTCGCGATCGCCATCGCCATCGTGGCCGAGCCGCACGCCTTCGGCATCGCCGCCGCGGGACAGGCCATCCCCATGGGCAACCGCCTGGAACTGTTCATCGGCACCTTCGTGGGCGCCATCACGTTCTCGGGTTCGGTCATCGCGTTCGGCAAGCTCTCGGGCAAATACAAGTTCCGGCTGTTCCAGGGTGCGCCCGTGGTGTTTTCGGGCCAGCACATGGTGAACCTGCTCATGGCCATCGCCATGGTGGCTTGCGGCATCTGGTTCATGATGACGCAAGCCTGGACGCCGTTCGTCATCATGACCATACTGGCGTTCATCCTGGGCGTGCTGATCATCATCCCGATCGGCGGCGCCGACATGCCGGTCGTCGTCTCCATGCTGAACAGCT
This sequence comes from uncultured Burkholderiaceae bacterium, assembly GCA_964551305.1. GTDB lineage: Bacteria > Pseudomonadota > Gammaproteobacteria > Burkholderiales > Burkholderiaceae_B > JBAZDC01. The sequence continues at coordinate 108,239 of CAZKBT010000002.1, read as the reverse complement.
ATTCGGGATGGGCGGCCGCGGGCATCGGCTTTTCGCTGAACAACCCCATGCTGATCATTGCAGGCTCGCTGGTGGGCTCGTCCGGCGCCATTCTGTCCTACATCATGTGCAAGGCCATGAACAGGTCCTTCTTCAACGTGATTCTGGGCGGCTTCGGCGCGGAGCCGGGCGCGGCTGCGGCCGGCGACCAGGTGCAGCGCAACGTCAAATCGGGCAGCCCCGACGACGCGGCCTTCCTGATGAGCAACGCGGAAACGGTGACCATCGTCCCAGGGTACGGCCTGGCGGTGGCGCGAGCCCAGCATGCGCTCAAGGAGTTGGCCGAAAAGCTGACGGAAAAAGGCGTGACGGTGAAGTATGCCATCCACCCGGTGGCCGGCCGCATGCCGGGGCATATGAACGTGCTGCTGGCAGAGGCCGAAGTCCCCTATGATCAGGTATTCGAAATGGAGGACATCAACAGCGAGTTCAGCCAGACCGACGTCGTGCTGGTGCTGGGCGCCAACGACGTGGTCAATCCGGCCGCCAAGACCGATCCGCAATCGCCGATCGCGGGCATGCCCATCCTGGAAGCCTACAAGGCCGGAACGGTCATCGTCAACAAACGGTCGATGGCAGCGGGTTACGCGGGCCTGGACAACGAGCTGTTCTACATGGATAAAACCATGATGGTCTTCGGCGACGCCAAGAAGGTCATCGAAGAAATGGTCAAGGCTGTCGATTGAGCCAACGCCACACCCCTTGCCCTACCGCGCGGCCGCTTGCGAAGCACGCCGTCAGCAAATAGCCGCCGGTAGGCGCATCCCAATCCAGCATCTCACCGGCGCAGAATACACCAGGCACCTCGCGCAGCATCAGATTCTCGTCCAGTGACCGAAAGCGCACCCCGCCCGCCGTGCTGATCGCCTCGTCCAGCGGCCGCATGCCGTGCACGCGCACCGGCAGGCGCTTGATGGCGCGCGCAAGCATTTCCGGATCGTTGAACTGCGCCTTGCCCAGGCACTCGCGCAGCAAACCCAGCTTGACGCCCTTGAGCCCCAGCCGGCCGCCCAAATGGCTGGACCAGGACCGCGACCCGCGCGGCCGCCGCACCTCGTCCATCACATCGCCGGCATGGCGCTGCGGCAGCAGGTCCAGGAAAAACAGCGCGCTGGCGTTCGCCAGCAGCGACGCGCGCAAACTGGCCGACCAGGCATAGATCAAACCGCCCTCGATGCCGTCGCCCGTAATCATGCATTCGCCGCGGCGCCAGACATCGTCGTCCTCCGCCCGCATGGCAACCGCCTTGAGCGGCAAGCCCGCGAAGCGCTCGGCGAAGTAGTCCGACCACGCAACCAGGAAGCCGCCGTTGGCGGGCAGAAAATCGGCTATCTCCACGCCGCGCGGCGCAAGCAGCGCGCGCCAGGCGCCGTCCGACCCCAGCCGGGACCAGCTTGCGCCGCCCAGCGCCAGCACGGTCGCGTCGGCCGAGACGTTCTCGACGCCGCTGGGCGTTTCGAACGCCAGGGTGCCGTCATCGGTCCATCCGCGCCAGACACGGCGCGTGCGAAATTGCACGCCCTGGCCCCGCAGACGATGCAGCCACGCCCGCAACAAGGGCGCCGCCTTCATCTCCTTGGGGAAAACGCGTCCCGACGAACCCACGAAGGTTTCTATGCCGAGCCCGTGCGCCCAGTCGCGCAATGCCTCGGCGCCGAATTCCGCCAGCCATGGCGCTACGGTGTCGGCATGCGCGCCGTAGCGCGACAGAAATCGATCCGGGGCTTCGCCATGCGTCAGATTCAATCCGCCCCGGCCCGCAAGCAAAAACTTGCGGCCCACCGAAGGCATGGCGTCATACAGCGTCACGGCGACGCCGCGCCGCGCCAGGGTTTCGGCCGCCATCAGGCCGGCCGGGCCGCCGCCGACCACGGCTGCATGAAAGGATGACATAGATGATTACGAGCAGAAAAGGCAAGGCCAGACGGTAGCACACCATCGGCCCGCCCCGCCAATCATGCCCCGGCTCGAGCCCGGAAGCGCCGCCTGGACGGATCGGGACGCGGCACCGCCTCGATCAGCCGCTGCGTGTACGCTTCGCGGGGATGCCCGAATATCTGGTCCGTCGGACCTTCTTCGATCAAGCGCCCGCCCGACATGATGAGCACCCTGTCGGCAAAGTGCCGCACGACGCCCAGATCGTGGGAAATGAACAGATACGTCAAGCCATGCTCGGCCTGTATGTCCCTCATGAGATCGAGCACCTGCGCCTTGATGGAGACGTCCAGGGCGGACACCGCTTCGTCCGCGACGATGAACGACGGCGTCACGGCCAGCGCGCGCGCAATCGAGATCCGCTGGCGCTGGCCCCCCGAAAACTGATGAGGATAGCGGCGCGCGTGATCCGCGCTCAAGCCCACTCTCTCCAGCAAGCTGATCATCCGCTCATGACGCTCGGCCTTCGTATAGAGGCCGTGTATGGTCATCCCGTCCATGACCGCGTCGCCCACGCGGCGGCGCGGATTGAGACTGGAATACGGATCCTGGAAGATGGTCTGGACCGTGCGCCGAAACGCCATCAGGGACGGACCCGACAGCTTGGCGACGTCATGGCCCGCCAGTCGTATCGTTCCGGACGTCACGGTGTCCAATGCGGTAATGCAACGCCCCAAGGTGCTTTTACCCGAGCCCGACTCGCCGACCACCGCGACGGTCGTGCCCGCCTGGGCCGTCAGGCTGACGTCGCGCACGGCGTGAACGACGTCGCGCGCCGCGCCGAACAGGCTGCGGCGCGTCACGAAATCCTTGCTGACGCCCCGCACGGTAAGAATCGGCTCGCTCATACCCGCCCTCCCGCCCGCGCCACTTCCGCCTCTCCCGCCGCGGCGCGCGCGGCCGCCGAAAAACGCCTTTGCGGATCGCGCGGCGCATCGACGTCGGGCACGGCTGCCAGCAGCGCCCGGGTATAGGGATCGGCCGGCGCGGCGAATATCCGTTCGACCTCGCCCTGCTCGACGATGCCGCCTTTGCGCATGACGACGACGCGGTCCGCGATTTCCGCGACGACGCCCAGGTCATGCGTAATGAACAGCACCGCGGACCCGGTCTGTTCCTGTATCGAGAAAAGCAACTGCAGGACCTGGGCCTGCAGGGTGACGTCCAGCGCGGTCGTGGGCTCGTCGGCAATGATCAGATCGGGCTTCATGGCGAACGCGATGGCGATCATCACGCGCTGGCGCATGCCGCCGGACAACTCATGAGGATACGCGGACGCCCGCTTGGCCGCGTCGCGTATCCCGACCCGGTCCATGAGCTCGACGGCGCGCGCCCACGCCTGCCTGGCGCCAATGCGCTCATGCAGGCGAAATACCTCGGCGATCTGATTGCCGACCTTGCGGCTCGGATTCAATGCCGTCATCGGCTCCTGGAACACCATGGCGATGCGCCGGCCGCGCAGGCGGTCGAACTCGGCTTCGCCCATGCTCAGCAAATCCACTCCGTCAAAGCGCAAGACGTCGGCCGAAACCTTGCCCGGCTTGTCGATCAGCCTCATGATGGAAAAGCCGGTCACGGACTTTCCCGACCCGGATTCTCCGACCAGGCATACGACTTCGCCACGCCGTATCGATAAATCCACGCCGTCGACGGCGCGAAACTCGCCCTCGTCCGTGGGGAAGGTCGTCACCAGATTGCGAACGGTCAAGAGTTCGTGCTCGGGCGCATTCATTATCGCAACTCCGGATTGAGCGTGTCCTGCAGCCAGTCTCCAAGCACGTTGACCGCCAGCACCGTAAAGAACAACGCCAACGCGGGCACCAGGACCGGCCAGTAATTGGTGAAGATGTAGTCTTTCAGGCTACCTACCATCTGCCCCCAGGACGGGGTCGGAGGCCGCACACCCAGGCCCAGGAAGCTCAGGCCGGCCTCCAGCAGCATGGCGAACGAAAAGGTGAAGGAAGCCTGCACGGCGATGATGGAACGCATATTGGGCAGCACCTCGTGCCACATGATCCAGAGCTTGCCCGCCCCCAGGGAGCGAGCGGCCAGTACGTGATCACGGGCGCGCACGCTCCTGGCGACGCCCCAGGTGACGCGCGCGAACTGCGGGCAATACAGTAGCCCTATCGTGCCGATCAGGGTCGGCAGATTGCCGCCGATGAACGCCAGCACCACCAACGCCACGAAAGTTTCGGGCAGAGAGACGAACACGTCGACGACGCGGATGATCGCCGCTTCGGTGCGGCGTCCCGCGAACGCGGCGCCGATGCCCAGGCTCACTCCCAGCAGGCAGGCCACGGCGACGGCCGCGGCGGCGACCAGAAGCGAAACCTGCGCGCCATGGACCGTGCGGGCCAACATGTCCCGGCCCAGCTCATCCGTGCCCAGCCAATGCCGGCTCGACGGCGACGACAGCAAATTGCCGGCGTCGATATGGAAGGGATCCTGCAGGCCCAGCCAGGGCGCGAACACGGCCAGGAAAACCAAGCCGAGTAGATAAGCGGCGGCCAGCAGAGCCGCCGCCTTGGCGCCGCCGAACGAGAATCGGGAAACGGTGGCCGTGCTCATGAGGTCTGCCTGCGAGTGCGCGGATCGATGCTTGCCTGGATCAGATCGATCAGCAGGCTGATCAGGATGAAAATGGCGAAGACGGCCAGCAGGCAGCCCTGGATGACCGGGTAATCGCGGGCGAACGAGGCCGAGACCAGAAGCGAGCTCAAGCCGGGCCAATCGAACAAGGCCTCGATGATGACGGTTCCCCCCAGCATGCTGCCCGCGCGTATGCCGACGATGGCCACGACCGGCACCATGGCGTTGGGCAAGGCGTGACGGCGTATGGCGCTGCTGCGCGGCAAGCCTTTCGCGCGAGCCAGCTTGACGTAGTCCTTGCTCATGGTATCGGCCAGGCTGGCCCGCATCATGCGGGCGACGACGCCCATGAAATTCAGCCCGACGGTCAGCGCCGGCAAGGCCAGGCACATCAGATGCAGCGCCGGATCGTCCGTAAACGGCACATATCCCGATGACGGCAGCCACTCCAGGCCCAGGCTGAAGATCAGGATCAGGATGATGCCCAGCACGAACACGGGCGACGAAAAGCCCGCCACGGCGATCACGGATGCGGCCACCCCCGCCGCGCGGCCGCGCTCGCGCGCCGCCACGACGCCCAGCGGCACCCCCAGCGCCACGGCGATGCACAAACCCGCGACGATCAGCTCCAGGCTGCGCGGGATGCGGCGCGCCAGTTCGTCAGCGACCGCCTCGCCCGTGCGCAGCGACGTGCCCATGTCCCCGGTGGCGATGCCGCCCACCCAATGCGCGAATTGCGCGCCCAAAGGCTGGTCCAGTCCCAACTGAGCGCGGACGCGGGCCACGGCCTCGGGGTCGCTGCCCGCCTGCTCGCCCAGCATGATGGCAACGGGATCGCCCGGCAGCATGTGGATGGCGATGAACACCACTCCAGCCGCCAAGGCCAGGCTGACAAGCGATGTGGCAAGACGTCGAACGATGAATGGAAACATAGGCCTCGCGTCAGTCCAGCCACATGGTCGGCAGCGAAATGCCCGGACTGCTTTCGCTCAGCGCGCCGCCCAGCTGCTGATAGCCGTGAACCTTGCGCGAATAGCCTTGCGCCTGCTCGCGCCAGTTCACGAAGACCCACGGGCTGGTTTCCAGGATGTGCCGCTCAGCCTTGTGATAAATGGGCTTGCGCGCCTCGACGTCGGTCTGCTCCCGGCCTTGCGCCAACAGCGTTTCCAGCTCCTTGTCCTGATAGCCGATGGGCTTGGCCCAGTAGCTCGAATCAGCGCCCAGATAGTACGCATAGGCATCCGGATCCGGCAGCTTGACCGATACCCCGTAGATCATCGATTGATAATCGCCGCGGTTCTTGCGCTCCACCAGCGTCGCCCACTCGACGGGCTCCAGCTTCAGGCTGATGCCGGCCTCTTTCAAGTTGGCCTGTACGATCTGCGCCGTCGCCGTGTAGATCCCCAGCCCCTGGAACACCAGCATGCTCATGTCCAAACCATCCGCATGCCCGGCTTGAGCGAGCAGCTCGCGCGCCTTGGCCACGTCGCGCTTGTACGTTCCTTCCAGATCGGCGTTGAAGAACGGCGAATCCTCGGGCGTGGGTGCGCCGGTGATCGCCTTGCCATGGCCGAAGAAGGCGGCCTTGGAAATCGCATCCCTGTCCACGGCATAGGCCACCGCTCGACGCACGCGAGAATCGTCGAACGGCTTGCTGGTCGCATTGAACCAGATGCTCATGAATGCGCCGCCCGCGGTATCGATCTTGAAAGCCGGATTGCGGCTCAGGACATCGATGTCCTTCCACGGCACGAAATCGATCATGTCCAGCGACTGGCTGCGCAGCGCGTTGACCCGCGCGTCGTCGCTTTTGATCATGCGGAAGTCGACGCCGTCCAGATAGGGCTGGTCCTTGACGAAGTGCTTGGGATTGCGCTCCAGCGAGGCGCGCACTGAGGGCTCATAGGCTTTCAACAGGAAGGGACCCGTGCCGTTCGCCCGCAGCTTGAGGTTCGCTCCCGATTCAACCCATTTGCGCGACACGATCGCGGCCTCCGGCAGCGCCAGCACCGACAGCAGGGTCGCATCCGACGACGCCTTCCGGACCTGAACCGTCTGCTCGTCCATCACGGTTACCGTCGCATCCTGAAGATTCGAGCGCAGGGTCGCGCCGGTAGCGGGATCCAGTATGCGATCGAGCGAGAACTTCACGTCGTCGGCCGTCACGGGGCTGCCGTCCTGAAAGGTCACGCCCTGGCGCAGGCGGAATACGATCGTGCGGGCATCGGGCTGCTCCCAGCTTTGCGCCAGGCGCGGAACGATCTGGCCCGCTTTGTCGTAGCCGACCAGGGGGCTGTAAAGCGCCTCGATGAGCACCTTCCAGGCGCTGCCGCCATACACATGCGGATCCAGGGACACCACTTCCGATACAGTACCGTAGCGCAAGGTTCCGCCGCGCTTGGGTTCCTGGGCCGACACGCTCGTCGCGGCCAGGCCCAGCATGGCGCACGCGCTCAGCGCCGCCGCTAATTGTCGCCAACCAAGTTTCGTCATTTCCGTAGCTCCTGTTCTTCGACCCGATCAAGATCGGCGCGGGCGTCCGTCATGCGAACGGCAACGCCTCCAACAAACGATCGATGTCGGTGACATCGTTGTAGTAAGACGGCGAAATGCGCAAATTGCCGCCGCGAACCGCCAGGTCGACCCCGGCCTCGCGCAAGCGCTGGGTGATTTCCACCGCATCGCCCGTCGGATGCCGGAACGACAAATTGCCCGACCGTTCACCCGCCCTGCGCGAGCTCACGATCCGGTAGTTTTTCTTCAGCAGCCCCTCGATCGCGTAATCCGTCAGCGCCAGGATGTGCCGCTCGATGCGCGCGGCGCCCAGCGCCAGCTGGATGCGCACGGCCGCGTCCATCCCCCACAGGCCGGTAAAGTTCGCCAGGGCTTCTTCGAACCGCCCCGCATCGCGGCGATACTCCAGCACGTACTCCATGTGGTCCTCGGTACTGTCCACCGAGTGGTAGCCGACGCTGGGCGGATCCAGCACGTCGAGGACCTCTTTGCGGCAGTAGAAGAAACCGGTTCCTATGGGCGCCAGCATCCACTTATGGCCGCCGAGCGACATGAAATGAACGCCCAAGGCCCGCACGTCCATCTCCAGCGCGCCCACCCATTGGATCGCATCCAGGTTCAAATAAACGCCGTGCTCGGCGCACAGGGCCGAGGTCGCCGCCAAGTCCTGGCGAAAGCCGTTGGAGAACTGCACCGCGCTCAGTGAAACCATCCGCGTCCTGTCATCGATCTGCGCGCGAATGTCGTCCACGAGTATGCGTCCGTCGCGATTCTTGACCCAGCGGATCGAGACGCCGCGCGCCGCCAACTTCATCCAGCAATACACATTGGACGGATATTCGATGTCCGCCAGGATGACGTTGTCGCCCTCTTTCCAGGGAAAACCGTTGGCCACGTGCACCAGGCCTTCCGTCGTATTCTTGACGAAGGCGATCTCGGAACGGTCCGCGCCGATCAGCCGCGCGATGCGCGACTTGATATTCCGGTCCGCATAGTCGCACCACTCGGGATAATGGTTGCGCCCGTTGTCGCGGACGTCCTCCATGAAATGGTTCACGGCCGCGATCACCGGCGTGCTGAGCGCTCCTATCGACGCGTTGTTCAAGTAGGCACGGCGCTGCTTGATGGGAAAGAACGACGCTACGTTATCCCAGGACAAGGTTTCAATGCCGCTCGAGTCTTCGGGAAACAATGCCGTATTCACGCTCACGGCGGGCGATGGAATGGTGCTGCTCACGGCCAACCTCTTTCCGTTGATGAGGTGGCCATACTAAGGTTACGATAATCCATGCGTCAATTTCGTTTAAGGCATGTATTCATACGATTTTTACATGTGTTCTCAAAGCCGAGTCCCATGCCCTATGGACGATGCACACCGCCGTATGGCTCCGACACATTCACTCATAAACGACAAGAGGGTTTTCCCCAATGCGCCTGAAGCGCCTCCAAGCCCTGCGCACCGTGCTGGAAACGGGCAGCGTGACCGAAGCGTCGCGACGCATGCATCGCACCCAGCCGCAGATCAGCCGGCTCATCAGCGCGCTCGAAGACGAAGTCGGCTTTCCCTTGTTCATGCGCCAGGGCCGCGGCCTGGTGCCGACCCAGGAATGTCTGCATTTCTATGAAAGCACGCGCCACATCCTGGACGGCTTCGAAGAGATATCGCGCATCGCCGAAGCCATACGGTCCAATCACGAACAATGGCTGCACATCGTTACCCAGCCTTACTTCGCCTACAGCGTAATGCCGCTGGCGATCGCCCGGTTTTCGCGGGAGTTTCCCAACGCCAGGGTATCGCTGGAGGTGCGCTCCCGGGTCGACGTGGGGCTCTGGATGTCCGGCAGGAAGTTCGACTTGGGCCTGGCCGCCCTGCCGCTCGAGTTCCCGGGCATGCGCACTCAGTCCTTCGCCAACGTGCGGCTGGTCATCGTGATGCCCCGCCATCACCCGCTGACGAAAAAGAAGGTGCTGACGCCCGCCGACATCAGCGGCCAACCCTTCATCGCGCTGCGCCCGTTCACGTTCCTGCGCCGGCATATGGACGAGTTGATCGAAAAGAAGCAGCTGTCCGTGCGCATCGTCGCCGAGACGTCGTCGGGCCAGTCGGCCTGCCAGCTGGCCGCGCTGGGCATGGGCATCGCCTTGTCCGATCCGGTGCTGGCGTCCAACATCAACGGCATCGAGCTGCGCGATTTCGAGCCCGCGCTGCACATGCGCTACGGCTTTCTGTTGCCCAGCCATTACGCCCCTTCGGAACTGGCCCAGGCCTTCGCCCGCGTCGTCACCGAAGTGGCCAAGGACAGCGGCGGGCAGCGCGTGTTGATCCGCGACAAGGCCTGGGTGATCAAGACGCCTTCATGAACGCAAGACGCCCTCATTGGGCTCATGGACACTCCGCAAGGCGGCGCCGTATTGCGCTAGCATGAGAGTGGGCGGAACGACTCCGCCGGGAACCCGCCACAACCTTCAGGAGGATGTCACCATGTCCATCGAGAAAATTCTTTACACGGCGCACGCCAAAGCCAGCGGGGGCCGCGACGGCAAGGCCGCCAGTTCGGACGGCGTACTGGACGTCAAGCTCAGCACCCCCAAGGAGCTGGGCGGCCCCGGCGGCAATGGCACCAATCCGGAGCAGCTGTTCGCCGCCGGCTACGCGGCGTGCTTTCTGGGCGCGCTGAAGTTCGCCGCCATGCGGGAGAAAGTAGCCTTGCCCGACTCGGCGACGGTGCGGGGCAACGTGGGTATCGGTCCCATACCGACCGGCTTCGGCATCGAGGTGGAGCTCGAGATCGATCTGCCCGGCATCGACCGCGACGTAGCCCAGAACCTGGTGGACAAGGCGCACGTCATCTGCCCGTATTCGAACGCCACGCGCGGCAATATCGATGTGACGCTCACGCTGGTCTGAAACAAGCGGGAACGGCGGCGTCAACCGATCCGGTAGTCCTTGATAAAGTCGGGATCGGGATCGACGCCCAGGCCCGGTCCGGAAGGAAGCGCCACCATGCCCCGCACCACGTCCGCGGCTCCGCCGTACAGGGAAGCTTCCAGCCCGACGACGAAATGCTCCACCGCCAGGCCGTCGGCCCCGGGTAATGAGGCGATCAAATGCAAGGTCGCCAGAAAGCCCGGGCCGAAATAGGTGGAGTGCGGCGCCAAGGTCGCCCCATGGACCTCGGCCAAGGCGACGACCTTCCTGAACTCGGTGATGCCGCCCACTTTCGCCACGCTCGGCTGGACATAGGTGGCGGCTTGCGCCGTCAGGATCTTGTGGAATTCATGGGCCGTGCACGCGTTTTCGCCCAACGCCAGGGCGATCCCCGACGATTGCCGCAGGGCGCGCAGCGCGGCGAAGTTCTCGGGCGGATAGACCGGCTCCTCCAGCCAGCGGATGTCGTAAGGCCGCAAGGCCATCGCCAGGCTATGGGCTTCTATCGGCGAGCCATTGCAATTGGTGTCGACCATCAGGGGCACCTCGGACCCTATGACGCCCCTGACGGCGCCCACGTCCACCGCGCCGCGGGTATGCACCTTGACGGCGCGATAGCCGGCCTGAACGGCTGCTCGGGCCGCATCGGCGGTCCTGTCCGGATCGTCGAACCGGAACAGGCTCGCATAAGCCGGTATCGCCGTCCTGGAGGCGCCGCCCAAGAACTGGGAAAGATTGGTTCCCGCCCGCTTGCCGGCGATGTCCCACAAGGCGATGTCCAGGCCCGAAAGCGCAAAGTTCAGTATCCCGTATCGGCCGTAGATATGCAGAAACTTCTGTATGTCGTGCATGACGGTCGTGATCTTGCGCGAATCCATGCCGACGGCCAGCGGCGCGACCATGTTTTCGACGGCCGCCTTGACCGGCGCCTGACAGGCATAGGAAAAACATTCGCCCCAGCCCACGTAGCCGTCCGCCGTCTCGACCTTGAGCAACAACATTTCCAGAGCGCCGAAATCCCGTCCCCGCCACGCCGGCGCCCGGCTGCGAACTTCAAACGGCACGGATAAGGCTATCGCCTCGATGTTGGTGATTTCCACGAATCATCTCCTGAACGCGTCCCTGCCGGCATGGCCCGTTGCTTCTCGCAATAGGTATCATCTCATGCAATAGAAGAACAAATAAGCCTAAATCCGGCGCAAACCCACCATGACAAGGCAAATTATTTCCATAAGAACAGAAAATAAAAAGTATTCAACCTATGACTTATGCTTATCATGTACGTTTCCGCTTCTTGAGCATGAATGACTCATTCAACTGCCGGAGATAGGCCATGCTACCTCCCAAGGTAGACGAACCGCTCGATAGGTACGAGCTGGGAATATTGGAACTATTGCAACTGAATGCGCGCATCAGCATCCAGGAAATCGCCGAACGGATCGGACTCTCGACGTCTCCGACCTGGCGGCGCATCCGCTCGCTCGAAGAACGCGGCTACATCCAGAATTACGTCGCCATGCTGAACGCTGAAAAGCTGGGCTACAAGCAATGCATCTTCGCGCACGTTACCCTGAATAAACACGACGCGAACGCCCGCCGCCAGTTCGAGCAGACCATAGAACGGCGCAGCGAAGTCCTGGAGTGCTTCTCCATGACGGGGGATGCGGACTATCTGCTGCGCGTCATCGCCAAAGAAACGCTCGATTACGAAAACTTCCTGCAGGAAGCCGTCTTCTCATGCCCCGCCGTGCAAAGCGTGCGTTCGAACTTCGCGTTGCGCAAGATGAAGTTCACCCTGCGCATCCCGTTCGATTGAGCTACTTCACCCTGTAAGTCTCGATGACGTCCTCATCGGGTTCCAGCCCCAGTCCGGGTCCGGTCGGCAGGCTCACCTTGCCCCCGGCGGTCGACAAGGCGTCGCCATACGGAAAAGCCTCCAAGCCGACCACGAAATGCTCGATGAAATCATGGGCCACCGCCGGCAGCGAGGCCATCAGGTGCAAGGTGGCGAGAAAGCCGGGACCGAAATAAGGCGAATGCGGCGCCAAGGTGATGCCGTTGACTTCGGCCAGCGCCGCCACCTTGCGAAACTCGGAGATCCCTCCCACCTTGGTCACGCTGGGCTGGAGATACCGGGCGGCCTGCGCCTGAACGATCTTATGGAACTCGTGCGCGGTGCAGGCGTTTTCGCCGATGGCCAGCGACACGCCCAGCTCGGACTGGAGCGCGCCCAGGGTCTGGAAATTTTCCGGCGGATACAGCGGCTCTTCCAGCCAACGCAGATCGAACTCTTTCAGGCGCGCGATCGATGCGCGCGCCTGGGCCGGAAGCCAGGCGCAATTGGTGTCCACCATCAAGGGCACGCCGGGGCCAATCGCCTCGCGCACGGCGCCGACATCGGCGGTGCCGCGTGTATGAACCTTCATGGCTCCGTACCCGGCGTCGATCGCCTCGCGGGCGGCTTGCGTCACGCTGTCCGGATCATCGTAGCGAAACAGGCTGGCATAGAGATTCAAGGACGTCGCTCCCGTTCCTCCGAGCAGCGCGACCAGCGGCCTGCCCGCCCGCTTGGCGGCAATGTCCCACAGCGCGATGTCCAGCCCGGACAGCGCATAGTTCACGACGCCCGAGCGGCCGTACAAATGCATGACGTGCTGGATCTCGAACAACAGCCCCGATATATTGCTCGCGTCTTTCCCGATGGCCATGGGAGCGATCATGTCGTCCAGCGCGGTCTTTACCGCGGCCTGGCAGTTGTATGAAAAGGCTTCGCCCCATCCGACGCAGCCGTCGCCGGTTTCCACGCGGACCAGCAGCACTTCGAGCGCCCCGTACTCTCTGCCGCGCCATGCCGGCGCCTTGGATCGCAAGCGGAAGGGAATCGCCAACGGTATGGCTTCTATCCGGGTAATGTTCATGTAATCGACTCCAGAGCAAAAAGTTGGCAATACGCGCCGCGGACGAGCCGGACGACAGACCGTCTCGCGACGGCCGGGCCGGCGCGGCCGGCAGCGGCGTGGTTCAAAGAATGGCGTTCAAGAAAGCCTGGGTCCTGGGGTTGGCCGGCGCGCCGACCAGTTCCCTCGCGGGGCCTTCTTCCACGATGCGGCCCTGGTCCATGAAGATGATGCGGTCGCCGACCTCGCGCGCGAATCCGATTTCATGCGTCACGACGACCATGGTCATGCCCGACGCCGCCAGCATCTTCATTTGCTCCAGGATGTCCTTGATGATTTCAGGATCCAGGGCGGAGGTGGCCTCGTCGAACAGCATCAGTTCGGGACGCATCGCCATGGCGCGCGCGATGGCTACCCGCTGTTTCTGCCCGCCGGAAAGCTGACCCGGATAATCCGCCGACTTCGCGGCCATCCCCACGCGCTCGAGCTCGGCCATCGAGCGGCTGCGCGCTTCGCCGGCGGACAAGCCCAGCACGCGCATAGGCGCCAGCGCTACGTTGTCCAGCACGGTTTTATGGGGAAACAGATTGAAATGCTGAAACACCATGCCTATCCGGCGCCGGATATCGGACAGATCCGCCAGCCGTCCCTCTTGCCCGCCCATGCCTTTGTCGAACAAAATCGATTGCTGGAACCTCACCCGCCCCCGGTCCGGGACCGTCAATAAGTTCATGCATCGCAGCAGCGTGCTTTTGCCCGAGCCGCTCGGTCCGATGATGACCACGACCTCTCCGGCTTTCACCGACACGGACACGTCCTTGAGCACCTGCGTCGCGGCCGGCTGCGCGCCGAACCAGCCGCGACGGCGTCCGGCGAACGATTTGCTGATGCCTTCCAGACTTAGAATTTCGTGCTGCGATACTGTCATGTACTGCTCCGCTTGAGTCGCCGCTCCAGCAGTCCCCCCAGCCGGGACACGACGATGACGATCAACAGATAGATCACGGCCGCCGTGGTGTAGAACTCGAAAGAGCGATAGTCTAGATTGGCCGCGCGCACGGTCTCCGCCATCAGGTCGCTGGCGCCGATCAGCGCCACCACCGCCGAATCCTTGATGATCATGGCGAACTGGCTGACCAGCTGGGGAACGACCAGCACGACGACCTGGGGCAGGACCACATCCAAGAACGTCCGCACCTTTCCCAGGCCCAGGCCGTACGACGCCTCTTTCTGGCCGTAGGGTATGCTCTGTATCGCCGAGCGATAGACCTCGGACAGATAGGCGCTATGCAACAGCGTGATGGATATGACGCTGGCGGCAAACGGCGTCAGCTCCAGGCCCGTCACCATGGTCAGGCCGAAGTAGATCCAGATGATGTAGATGTAGATCGATATCGCCCGGAAAAACTGCGTATAGGCGAAAGCCGCCATGCTCAGCAGGCGTATGGGTGACAAGCGCAGCAGCGCGATCACCAGCCCCAGCACCGCCGCGCACACGTAGGCGGTAAACGAAATCTGCAAGGTGAACCACAACCCCTTCGCCAACTGGGGAGCCTGCGCCCATACCGCGGACCAATCCATTTCGTAGTTCATGGATGCTCCATCATTCGCTCGATGGCGACGATCAACAGGGACAGCGTAAACACCATGGCCACGAATACGACGAGCACGGCCGTGAAAGCCTCGAACGGCGCGAAGTAGTTCATGTTGATGCCCTGCGCCAAATGCAGCATGTCCGGAACGGCGATGACGCCCATCAGGGTCGCGGATTTGAGCAGGCCCACCAGCACGTTGCCCAGAGGCGCGACGATCAACCTCAGGCTCTGCGGCAGGATGACGTCCTTGTAGACGCAGAAGCGGCTCATGCCCAGTGCGCGGGACGCCTCGAATTGCCCGCTATCGACGGAGTCGAGGCCGGAGCGAAAGATCTCGGCGGCATAGCCCGCTCCGGTGAAGGCCAGTACGATGACGACGCTCTGCAAAGGCGTAAACCCCAGCCCCAGGAAACGGGAAAGGCCGAAATGCACCCAAAGCAGCATGACGTAAGGCGGAATGCCCCGGGCAATCTCGGTCAACGTCGCCGCGGCGCCCGAGATCAGCGCAAATCCCGAGCGCCTGCCCAAGGCGAAGACCAGACCCAGGCTGCAGGCCAGCACGAAGCCCACGATGCTGACCCACAAGTCTATCCAGGCCCCGGCCAACAGGACCGGCCAATGGTCCAGCACCACCGACCATTGGAAGTCGTAGTTCCCAGCCATGCGTAAAATCCTTGCTGCAGCGACACGCAATCAGGACTTGCGTATCTCCAGGGGCTCGCCGCCCGATCCCACCGCGATCAACGGTATTCCGTACTTGTCCTGCGCCTCGGTGCCGAACCATTTCTGCTGGAGTCCCAGCATCGTGCGCAGGCTGCCCTGGTAGCGCAGCCAATTGGTGATGTAAGCCCACAGCTTGAAATCATTGGCCGCCATGAAGAAGGTGTTCGGAATGGCATTGACCGTCTCCGGATGGATGGTCACCGCGGGAAACGCCTTGATGACGCCCTGCGCGAACAGTGCATCGGTGATCAGCGCATCGACGCGTCCCGATCCGACGGCGTTCGAGGCATCCGCGACCTGCGGAAACGTGTGGATTTCAGCCTTCGAGAAAAGCGCGCGCAAGGTGGTCTCTTCGGACGTGCCCTGCTGGCACGCTATCTGGATGCCCGGCGCGTTCAGCTCCGTCAGGCTGCTGATTTTCTTGCCTTCTTTGAGGTAGGCGACATTCTGCTGGTAGTAGGCGGGAAAGCCGGCAAACGCGCCCCGCAGCGCCCTGCTCGGCAGCGAGGTGACGAACGTGCCGATCATGTCGAACTTGCCCGCCGACAACGCGGCGAACGTCTGGCCGAACGGCATTTCGGTATAGACGGGCTCGGCGCCGATGTCCTTGAGCAAGAGTTCCAGGAAATCGATGCCCAGGCCCGCAGGCTTGCCGTTTTCGTCCTTGAAGCGCAAGGGCTTGTTGTTCAGGTCCACGCCTATCCTTGCCTTCTTGGTCCGTATCCATACGTCCAGAAGTGATTCTCCCTTGTTCTCCTGCGCCGTCGCGGTCGCGGGGCTCGCCAGCGCGGCGGCGCCCAACGCAGCCGCCGCTCCCGCCGCGAAGAAAGAACGTCGCGATGCCGTCGTGTCCGGGGCGGCATCGGCGGCCTGTGCATTCGTCGTAACTATGCCGGGATTTTTCATAATTGCTCCTCGTAGGGGAAAACGACGGAATCATTATCCGCCTACGGGAGGGAATGGTTTTTCCTATTTTGGACGGCCGCGGACAGGAGCCGGGAAATTTGTTTTCCTGAAATCGGCATGACGTGGAAACTTTTTTCTTCATTGAACGTAAATCGGGGTTAGTACTTATTTTCTTGATGCCATCAGCGGCGAGGCCATGCCGCTCACGGCCCGGCATCAGCCATCCTCCCTAGTCGTTTGAGATACCTCGACTTCCCCATCCCGGACCGTTATGATCGGTAAAAAATTCTTACGAAATTGTCGAACGAGACACATCCCATGGCCGATCCGTCCCGCATTTTTCATGGCATCCCAGCCTGGGATTGGCTGCTGTTCGCCTACCTGCTCTATCGCGGCCTCCTGGCGATCAAAGGCGGCGCCGCCGGCCTGGGCAAACTTGCGCTGATACCCCTCGTCTTTACGGTGTGGGTGTGGATGCCGTTATGGCTCGACGGCAAGGCCGGCATTCTGACGGCCGCGATATGGGCCGTCGCCGCCGGAACATGGCTGGCGCTGGGATTGCGCATTGCGGGCCGGACGGAGATCATGGTGGATCGCGAAAAGCATACGCTGACCTTGCCGGGGTCGCCGCTCATCCTGATATTGGTGCTGATGACCTTCGTATCGCAGTACTGGATCGACTTCGCCCAGACGCGCGCCGCGGCGGACCGGCACGGCATCGACAATGTTTACATACTGGCCGACGCCGCCGTGTCCGGCGCCGTCGCCGGCGTGCTCGCAGGCCGTTTCCTCGGCCATTGGCGCCGATACCGGCACGACGATGCGGACCCGCCCGACTAGGCGGCGCCCGGCGTCAATCCGCCTGGGCCTCGCCCTGATACGGAATGTCCTTGTCGACGAGATCCCATACGTAGCGGGCGGTCGGTATGCGCTGCTCTTCGGCGATATGCGCGACCAGGCCCGCGGCCCGTGAAATGACGGCAAACCCGCGCATCAGTTCCGGCGGAACGGCGAGCTCGCCCAGCAGGGCGCCCACCGCTCCGGTCGCGTTGATGGTGATGTGCTTGCCGTAGGCGGCATCCACCGCGTGCGAAAGCGCCAGCAGCGCATCCAGGTATTTTCCCTCGAAACCGGGATGCGCCCTGCCGATCTCCAGCAGCTTCGCCGCCCTGGGATCGTCCGGCTTGTGCAAATGCTGGCCGAACCCCGGTACGGGCAGCCGCTGCTCTTTGTGCTGCCGCGCCATGTCCGCCGCCGCCTGCTCCAGCCCTTCGGGCGCTTCGATCAAAAGCTTCAGGTTCCTGGCGCTGTTTTCGACCGTGCCGATGAACTGGCTGCCCACGCCCAGCAAGCCCGCCGCCACGCCGCCCTGCAGGTTCTCCGGCGCGCTCATGTAAATGAGGCGCGTGGAAATGGCGCTGGGCGTCAAGCCATGCTCCATGATGGAAATCAGCACGGCGTCGAGTACTTTCAGGTCCTCGTCGCTGGCCTGGCGATCCAGTATCTGGGAAAACAGGACCTGCGTGAAGGTTTTCTTGCCCAGAATGTCGTCCACCAGGCTTTCATTGCGGTAATGGATGGATGTATGGGAATGGGTGCACAGTTCCGTATGGGGCTTCGACTGCTTCATTGGTTGCGCCCCTTCATCCTGAGCGCAACCTGCTCGCGTATCGTGGGCTTGTGGACCTTGCCCGCGACGCTGCGGGGAAAGTCCGCGAAAAAATGAAACTGCTTGGGCGTCTTGACCGAGCCGAGCTGCTGCTTGGCGAATGCCGTCAGCTCCTCGGGCGTGGCCTGCGCGCCCGGCTTGAGCTGGATGGCCGCGTGCACCGCCTCCCCCCATTTTTCATCGGCCACGCCGAACACCGCCGACTCGTGCACCGCCGGATGCTGGTCGAGCACGCTTTCGACATCGATGGGATAGACGTTGAATCCGCCGGTGATGACGACGTCGCGCAGGCGGTCCTTCAAATACAGGTATCCCCGCTCGTCGACGTAGCCTCGATCGCCGGTGTGCAGCCAGCCATCGACGATGGTTTCGGCGGTTTTTTCCGGCATTTTCCAGTAGCCGCTCATGATGATGTCGCCGCGCACGACGATCTCGCCCACCTCATTGGCGGCAAGCAGCTTGCCGTCGGGATCCATGATGCCCACCTCGGACAGCAAGCCCGGGCGTCCCACCGAGGTCCAGTTCGCCTCGTCCTCGAAATCGTGGGCGCGCATGACAGTCACGATCTGCGGCGCTTCGGTCTGGCCATAGGTCGTCTCCAGAATCGGCCCGAAGAACTCGCGCGCCAGACGGATTTTTTCGGCCGGCATCGGCGCGCCGCCATAGATCAAGTGCCGCAGCGCGGGAAAATCGGCCATGCCCTCCTTTTCGCCCTGCGCCATCAGCATGTAGATCAGGGTGGGCGGCATGAAGGTGGTCGTCACGCCCTTCTCCCGGAACGCCTTCAGGATGGAAGGCGGCTTGGTGTCGTCCAGCAGCACGTGGCACCCGCCTTGCGAGAGGATGGGAATGAGATAGGTCGACGTTCCATGCGTGACGGGCGCCGTGATCAGATACTTGTCGTTCTCGTCGAAGCCGTAGGCATGCACTTGGTTGATGATCGTCGTCGTCCATGCCCGATACGGCTGCATGACGCCCTTGGG
Organism: uncultured Burkholderiaceae bacterium; assembly: GCA_964551305.1. Taxonomy (GTDB): domain Bacteria; phylum Pseudomonadota; class Gammaproteobacteria; order Burkholderiales; family Burkholderiaceae_B; genus JBAZDC01. The sequence goes on along the minus strand of CAZKBT010000002.1, from coordinate 89,457 downwards.
CGTTCCCGTCGAGCCGCCCGTGAACTTGATCGCCTGCGTCGCGTCCAGGGACGGATGGACGCGCGCCGGCATGCCGCCCGCATGCGCCTTCGCCAGCTCATCCAGGTCTTGGGCGCCGTCGGCCTTGCCGCCGTCCATGGCGAGCCGGTGGGCGACGCCGGACAGATCCAGCGAGGCCAGGTGCTCCTGTTCGGCGATGACGATGGAGGGCTCGGTAAAAGCGATGGTGCGGTTCAGCTCGCCGACGGCGTTCCTGCTGTTTAACGGCACCCAGGTTTTTTCCGCGGCCATGACGGCCAGCAGCGACACGATGTGCGTGACGGTATTGCCTGCGCATATGCCGACGCGGGATCCCGTCTGCGCGTCCAGCGACTGCAGGGCCGCGGCAAGGCTGCTTACCCGCTGCTCCAGTTGCGCATAGGTCAGGCACACGGCGGGACTGTCGATGGCGATCCGCTCGGGATACTGGCGGGCCGCCTTGAAAAAGAAATCGATGGGGTGCATACAATGAACCTGCTCTAGATGGATTGGACCGCGGGACGTCGGCGATGGTGCCCGGTCGCCCGCTGGAACGCGCCGGCCACTCGCAGCAACAGAGCCTCTTGATAAGGGCCCGCGACGAATTGCACGCCTATCGGCATGCCCTCGGACGACAGTCCGGCGGGCACCGAGACGGCGCAAAGGCCGTAATAGCCGACGAAACGCGTCAAACGGCTGGGCGACAGATCCGCCTCGTCGATCCGGTCCAGGGGAGGCGCTGGATCCGGCGTGGTCGGCAGCACGAGAATGTCGATGTGGCGGAACAGTTCGGCCACGTCGGCCATGCCTTGCCGGCGGCGCAGCATGGCGCGCGCATAGTCCTCCGCTGTCAAGGACCGGCCCCGCATGATCCGGGCTCGGGATGCGTCGTCGCCCGGGACGGCATCCTTGGTCAATACCGCTTTGCGATGCAGGTAGGCCTCGGACGAAATGATGATGCCCGTTTCCTGCTGGTCGGCCAGGAAATCCAGCCCATGCCATGCTTCGTCGCAACGCATGCCGCCAAGTCCGACCAGTTCGCCGGCCGCCTGCATCACCGCGGCGGCGACCTCGGCGGATACGCTGCCCCAGCGCGCCGGATCGTCGACGCAAAAGCGCACGCCCGAGAAATCACGATCGTCCAGGGCCAGAAAATTTTCAGGGCCGACGCGCATCGTGGCCGCATCGTGCGGATCCGGACCGTGTACGGCCTGCAACACGAGCGCCGCATCCTTCGCGCACCACGTCATGGGGCCTATCGTGTCCAGCGTATGGCTGACCATCTCGACACTATGATTGCTGATCCGGCCCTGCGTCGTCTTCAGCCCCGTCAGGCCGCAATAGGACGACGGTATCCGCACCGAACCGCCGGTATCCGTGCCTATGCCCACCGTCGCCAAGCCCGCGGCGACCGCGACGCCGGTGCCGCTGCTGGAGCCGCCGGGTATGCGATGGCGGTTCATGTCCCAGGGGTTGCGCGGCGTGCCCATGCCCGCATTCGTTCCCCATCCGCCGTAAGCGAACTCGACCAGCTGGGCTTTGCCGATCGGCAGGGCCCCCGCCGCCAACAGCCGGGAAACGACCGTGGATGTGCCGGAGGCCGGCGTCCGGCCCCGATGGATCGTCGAGCCCGCCGTGGTGGTCCTGCCGGCAATGTCCAGCAGATCCTTGATCGCGACCGGTATGCCTTCGAGCAGGCCCACCGGCAGGCCGCTCATGTAGCGCGCCTCGCTGGCCCGCGCGCAGGCCATGGCCGAGTCATGAAAGACCTCGATATAGGCGTTCAGAGTAGGATTGAGCGCATCCACCCTGTCCAGAAAGGCGCGCATGACCTCCACCGGCGACAGGCTATGGCGGCGATAGGCCGCCTGCAGCTCGTCGATCGTCATGAAACTCAAGTCGTCACTTCTCATCTCGGCGGTCTTCCATGTTCAGCGCTTGAGCGCGATCGTTACGATTTCGGGGAATGCGATCAAGAGCACGATCAAGAACAGTTCCATGATGATGAACGGCGTCACGCCCCTGAAGATCTCCTTCAGCTTCAGGCCCGGCACCGACCCTTGCACCACGAAAACGTTGATCCCGACCGGCGGCGTCACCGCGCCGATCTCGACCAACTTGGTGACGAAAATGCCGAAGAGCACGGGATGGATGCCCACCGACTCAATGATGGGAAACACGACCGGCATGGTGATGAAGATCATGGAAATGCCGTCGATCAAGCAGCCCAGCAAGACATAGGGAATGATCAGCAACAGCAGCAGCACGACGGGCGAAAGCTCCCAGCCGAGCACGGTGGTGGCCAGCAGCGTCGGCAACTGCGTGGTCGCCAGCGCCACACTGAACACGGCGGAGCCTATCATCAGCATGAAGATGGACGCCGAACTCGAGCCCGTTTCCACCAGGCCTCTCCAAAGCGAGCCAGGCTGGCGATCCTTGCGGCACAAGGCAAACACCAGGGCCAGCGCGGCTCCGATGCCCGCCGCCTCCGTCGCCGTCGCGATGCCTGAATAGATGGCGCCGATCACCACGACGAACAGCACGATCACTTCCCAGGAGTCGGCGGTCGCCTTGGCGCGCTGTTTCCAGGAAGCCTTGGGCATGCGCGTGCGCTTGGCCAGCTCCGGGTTGCGCCTGACCATCACATAGATACCCAAGCCGTAGACGACCGCGGTCAGGAATCCGGGAATGAGCGCGCCGATGAACAGATCCGCAATGGATACGTTGGTGGCGATGGAATAGATGATCAGAATGCCGCTGGGCGGAATCAAGATGCCGAGCGCGCCCGCGATCGCGACGGGGCCGGCCGCCAGCCACTGCGGATAGCCCGCGCGAAGCATTTCCGGCACGGTCACTTTGGAGATCGTCGCCGCCGTCGCCACGCTGGAGCCGCATACTGTCGCGAAGCCCGCGCAAGCGAATACCGTGGCGATGGGCAATCCGCCCGCCACATGGCCGATCCAGCTTTTGGCCGCTTTGTAGGCTTTCTCCGACAAGCCGGCGGAGAAGGCGAAATGCCCCATCAATATGAACAAGGGAATCACGATCAATGCGAGGTTCGCCACGCTGGCGTAGGGGATGCTTTCCAGCAGGAAAAGCGCGCCGTTCGGTCCCCGGATGGCAAGCAGGCCCAACGCGCCCACCACCATCAACGTCAACGCGACCGGTATGCCCATAAACAGCAGCGCGATCACGCCCGCTACCATCACATAGCCAATTTCTATAGAAGACATGCTTTGCTCTTTACGCTATTTTTTGGATAAGTGGTTTATTGCAGGCCGACAAGCGGGTCGACGTGTCGGGCGCGCGCCGGCTGCTTGATCTCGGCGATCATGTCCAGCAGGAACTGCACGGCCAGTAAAACGAATCCGCAGGCTACGGCGATCTTGGCGGGCCAGACCGGAAACTCGATCACGGCGTAGCTTTGCTCCAGGCGCGCCACGGACTCCATTGCGCCCACGATCGAATACCACGCAAAAATGGCGGTAATCAGAAATGAAATGAAATGACGCGCTATCCATAGGCGGCGCACATTTTCCGGCGACAGCACCGCGTCCAGCACGGACACCTGAAAATGCTCTTTGCGCACCTGCGCGGCGGGCAGCGCCAGAAAAACGATGAAAACCAGCAACATGACACTGGATTCCGACATGCCGTAGATGGCAAACCCAAAGAAACTGCGGCTGATCAGGTCAGGCACGACCGAGAACATCAGCAGAACGGTTGCCGCCCCCGCCAACGCGCCCAAGCGCAGATTGAACTGCTCGATCCATTTGCGTAACACCATAGTGCTCCTGGTGAAGCGGCGCGCGCCGCCTATCGATGCCGGCGCGCGCGGCAAGGGTTTACTTGGCCGAGGCGCTCAGCCTGTCAAAGCCGGTGGTATAGGGATGCTCGGCCTCGTACTTGCGCACGAGTTCAGTGAACCGTTCGAGCAGCGCCGACGGATCGCTGATGGAACGCTTGGCCTGGCCCAGCCACTTCTCGTTCACGGCCGGTTGCGCGACTTCCTTCCAGCGTTTCACCTCGTCTTCCTCGATGGGCACGTACTGGACCTTGGCTTCGCGCGCGATTGCCACGGTGCGCTCGATTTCCTTCTCGTATTCGGAGAAGTAGTGGTCCGGCACGGAAGCCGCCACTTCATTGAAAATGCGCTTGGTTTCGTCGTCGAAGGAGTTCCAGGTTCTTTCGTTGATCGTCCAGGTCACCAGGGTGTAGACGCCCATGCGACCGCCGTTCGAGCCATAAGGCGCCATATCGAAGACTTTCGTCACGATGGCCTGGTTGAAAGGCGTGCCGCTCACCCCTTCCGCGCCCCCGCGCTGCACCAGCTCGAGCGCTTCGACCCATGGGATGCTGATCGGGGTGCCGCCCAACGCCATGATGGCGTCGGCCACGCCGATGATGGCGCGGATACGCGCACCCTTCAAGTCCGCGGCGGTGCGTATGGGCTTGTTCGTCCAGACGGTGTTCTCGCCGGAACCTATGGCCCACAGCAGGCGCTGGTTGTTGCGCTGGTATTCCTTCTGCAGGTCCTCGTTTTCCTTGTACAGCTCGGCGAACGCCTTGGTCACGGCCTGGGGATTCTCGGAGATGAATGGCAGAACCACGCCCGACAGCGGAAATTCGCGCGGATTGAAGGCGGCCGGCACGCCCGAACCGATATCCGCCGCGCCTTTGCTGATGCCCGTGCTCATTTCAGCCGTCTTGAGCAAGCTGCCGCCGTAATAAGGCTGAAACGTAATCTTGCCGTCGCTGCGCTTGGTCACTTCGTCCATGAAGTATTTGGCGGTGGTTTCGTAGAAGTCGTTGGAGCCGTAGAACGTCGCGTACGTGAGCTCGCGCTTTTCCTGCGCCGATGCGCCGAAAGCCAGCAGCGCGCCGAGCGCAGCCGCCATCACGCGCGATTTGAAACGAAAATTAGTCATGGGTTATCTCCTTTTGGACATTGGATATGAGACGAATCGACAACGGCTTCAATCGAAAAGGTCGGGGTGGCGGCGCACGGCGGCGTCATAGATGGGCTGGAAGTGCAGCCAAGCCATGAAAGGCGTCGCCAGGTGCTTGCGCGAGTGCTCGGCCGCTTCGGGCGGAATCAGTTTCAAGGGCCTGCCCGTCGCTTCGGCCTTGAGTTGGATTTCACATGCGCGCTCCAGCGCGATGAACCACCAGGCCGCCTCGTCGATGCTTTCCCGGCCCACCGAGAACAGTCCGTGGTTCTGGTGGATGGCCGCCTTGTTGTCGCCGAACGCCGCCGCGACCGCGCTGCCGGCGCCGCGCTCGACGACGACCGCGCCCGCTTCGTCCTTGATGACGGCGTGATCGTTATAGAAGCCGCATGCCGTCTGCGTGATCGGATCGAGCTCTTTGCCCAGCGCCGCCCACGCCATGCCGTTGACCGTGTGCATGTGGCACGACGCCAGCACATGCGGATGCGCCTTGTGGATGGCCGAATGCAGCACGAAGCCGGCCTGGTTCACGGCCCACTTGCCCTCGACCACGCTTCCGTCGTGATCGACCAGCAACAAATCGGATACTTTCACGCGTCCGAATTCCATCGCGAACGGATTCGTCCAAAAAAGGTCGGGATGCTCCGGATCGCGTATCGTCACGTGTCCGGCGAATCCATATTCGAACTTGAAATCGGCGAATACCCGGCACACGGCGGCAAGGCGCTGCTTGCGGTGCAGGCGCTCTTCGGCCACCGTCTCGAACACGGGCATGCGGGGGAAATACAAGCCCTCCTGTTTGGGCTCATAGACGGATTTTTCTTTCGTACTGCTCATCTTTCCTATTCTCCACAACGGACCAACATAAAATCACGAGGCCAGCGCCTCGCCCGAAGCCGGCGCGTCGGCTCGATACACTTCAAGTACGCGCGTATCGCTATCGCGTCCATAGCCCAGCCGCGCCGCTTCGCCAAACACCCTGTTTGCCGCCTGCGCCACAGGAATGGACAATCCGAGATCGTCGGCCAGGCCGATCGCGATACCGAGATCCTTGCGAAAGATATCGACGGTGGCATGGCGCGCGTGATCCTCGCGCATCATGCGCAACGCCCTTTTTTCGAACTGCACCGAATTGCCCGCGCTTTGGCGCACGATCGCAACCAGCAGCTCCACGTCCAGTCCGGCGCGGGTGGCCAATTCGATGGTCTCGGCCGTCAATGCGATATGCGACGCGGTCAATAATTGGTTCAAGGCCTTGAAGGTGGACCCGGCGCCGACGTCGCCGACGTGAAATACCTGGGAGGCGCACACGGCGAAAACCGGCTCCATGCGTTCGTAGGCGGATGCCGCGCATCCGGCCATCACCGTCAGCTCGCCCGATTCCGCTTTCTGCACGCCGCCGCTGACGGGGCCGTCGACCAGATGCAGGCCCTTGTCCCGCAAGCGCCGCCCCAGGCTGCGTATGTAGCAGGGCGCAACCGTGCTCAGGCTCCAGACCAGCGTGTCGGCCCGCATGGCGTCCAGGACGCCGTCGCCGCCGGATACAAGCTGTTCCACCTGCTTTTCATCCTGCACGGCGATGACCAGCACGTCGCCGCCGGCCGCCGCGTCCCGCAAACTGGAGGCCGGCAAGCCGCCCGCTTGCGCGAAGCGAGCCACGGCCTGCTCGTCCAGGTCGATTCCACGCACGGAAAAGCCCGCCGCCAACAAGCGGCGCGCGATCGGCCCTCCCATTGCGCCCAATCCTATGAAGCTTATTTTCATCCTGTTGATCTAGTATTTCATCTCATTAGATGATATGATACAGATCATTAAACGAGACAAAATAGGCGTTTACCCTATATGCGCTAAGCTGAGCACAGAAAATCCGCTGCCTGCGCTGGTGGCATAATCACATCAAAACAGGATCGACCGCCTATGACCGATGCTTCCACCTCCGCCAGCTCGTCGACGACGCAAAGCCTGGACAGGGCGATGAATCTGCTCGATCTGGTCGTAGCCGCCTCGGACGAGGGAGCCACCCTGGCGACGCTGTGCGGCCGATCGGGCCTGAGCAAGCCGACCGTCCATCGTTTGATGACGGGCCTGCGCAACGCGGGGCTCGTGGACTACAACCCGGCGCAACGCTTGTACCTTCCGTCCTTCAAGCTGTATCAGATGGGCGTGAAGATCGCGCCCAGATTCAATCTGATCCACAAGATGGGGCCGATCCTGGACCGTCTTTGCGAGGCCACGGAAGACACGGTGTATCTGTCCATCCGCAGCGGCGATCTCGCTATCTGCGTGGACCGGCGGGTGGGCGGCTATCCGATCAAGATATTGACGCTGAACGTCGGCGACTCGCGCCCCTTGGGCCTGGGCGCCGGCAGCCTGGCGCTGCTGGCCACGCTGCCCGATTCGGAATGCAGGCAGATCATCGACCGCAATGAACCTCTGCTGGCTGGACGCAAGAATTACTCCAAGGCAGAATTAATCGGCTATGTGAGCCAGGCGCGCGAAAACGGGTACGCCCTCAATTTCGGCCTGATGCTGCCCGACATGGCCGCCGTGGGCGTGTCTTTGCCAAGCACCCCTGACCATGTCTGCGCGTCGATCTCCATCGCCGCCATCCGGTCGCGCATGCCGCCCGAACGCGTCGAGAAAATCGTCGCGATGATGAAAAAGGAAATCGCCCTGCTGCGATAGCGGCAGGAACGAAACCAGGCCGCCCTTGCTGCGCGCCGCCCCTCTCTATCCCCCAACGCGAGTGAGCCAACGACGTGAACACAGGACAACGATTCAAAGAGAAACTACGCAACGGACAATCCGTCGCCGTCATCAATGCCGACTACCCCAGCAGCGGCCTGGTCGAATTCCTGGGCAGGCCGGAACTGGGAGTGGACGCCGTCATGCTCGATGCAGAGCAGGGCAACGTCGATATCGAAACCATCGAAGAGATGGCCCGGGCTGCGCGCCTGAACCGGCTTTGCGTGCTGGTGCGGCTGTTTTCGCCCGAGCCGTGGGTGATCGAACGCATCATGCTCAGGGGCATAGACGGCATCGTCGTGCCCAGGCTGGACAACGCCGAAGCCGCGCAAAAGGTCGTGGATGCCGTCAGGTACAGCTTCCCCGACGAAATGGCCTCGAAGGTCATCGTGGTCCAGATCGAAAGCCGGGAAGCGCATGAGGATCTGGACGCCATGCTGAGGGTGGCCGACATCGACGCCTACTTCATCGGTCCCGTCGACCTGGCCAGGAGCATGGGGAAGAAAGGCGACTATCACGCGCCGGCGGTCGTCGAAGCCGTCGACGACATTCTGCGCCGCATCAATGCGGCCGGCCACGCGGCCGGCACGCTGGTCAAGCCGGGCGACGCCGAGCAGTGGCGGGAACGCGGCGCCCGGTTTCTGTACTTCCACGTCAATGACTGGCTGCGCATCGGCGCGCGCAGTTTTCCCTTCGATCAGGCCGCCAGCTCCGCGCCCCGCGCCTGAAACCGTTCATGCTCCTCGCGGGGCACCAGCGACCCGCCGGTGCTCCACATCACGTGAGTCGCATCGGCCATCGACGGCTCCAGTCCGTGGCGGGCAAGATACCGCTTGCCTTGCGGACTGCCGCCCAGCCACAGCGGTCCGCGCAGGGCCGAGGCGGCGGACGGCTCGACCAGTATGCCTTCGGCCTGGGCCAACTTATAGGTGTCCAGCAAGAGCGCCTCGTCGGTCACCGTGAAGACGCCGGACAGGATATCGGCCATGATGGGCGCCACCAGCATGGAGGCCTGCCCCACCGCCAGGCCGTCGGCCTCGGTGACATTGTCCAAGCCGATGTCGTAGATGGACAGCGGGCGGCGCGTGTCCGCACTGGCCAGTTGCACCAGCATGCAGGGCGACGCCGTCGGTTCGACGAAGAAACAATGGACGTATTCGCCGAAAAGTCGCTTCAGACCGTAGGCGATGCCGCCCGGCGCGCCGCCCACGCCGCAAGGCAGGTATACGAACAGCGGATGCGCCGCGTCGACCTTGCGTCCCAGCGCGGACAACTGGCCGGCCAGCTCGGCCGCCGCGGCCGAATAGCCAAGAAACAAATGCTCCGATTTTTCGTCGTCCACGAAATGAATGGTGGATGAACGGGCCGCCTCCTGCCGGCCCGCCTCGACGGCGGCGCCGTAATCGCCCGTATGCTCGACCACCGTAATGCCTTTCTTGCGCAAGCGTTCTTTCTTCCACTCTTTCGCGTCGGCCGACATGTGCACCACGACCTGAAAGCCCAGCCCCTTTCCGATCAAGCCTATGCTCAGGCCCAGGTTGCCCGTGCTGCCGACGGACAAGGTGTGCCGTCCGAGCAAGGCGCGCGCTTCGGGGCCGGCCATCGCCAAAGGATCGTCCGTCGCGCCCGGCAGTCCGCATTGCTCCACCAGGCGCTGCGCCAAGGTCAGGACCTCGTGAAAGCCGCCGCGCGCCTTGATCGAGCCCGCCACGGGCAAGGCATCGTCTCGCTTCAGCAGCCAGGCGCCCGCGGGCGTCGACGCACCGGCGCCGTTCAGGCCGGTGGCCGACATGCCGCGCTGCAATCCGGGGATCGGCGCAAGCTCCGAGACCAGGTGTCCCCGCGTCGCTTCAAGCTCGGGAAACAAGCGGGCCAGCACCGGCGCGTACTTTTCGAAGCGCGCCTGGGCCACGGCGGGATCCAGCCCCGCTATCGCTTCGGGCGCGCCGTTCTTCAGCCCGTCGTTCAGCCACAGCACGGGCTCGCGGCGTTGCAATGAGGTCAGGAGTTCCTGATCGAACCCCTCGATACGAGGCTTGGGCATGCTGCTGCGCTCCTTGGAAAATCTTGCCGGATAGTGTACCTGCGCCGCCGCGCCTTCATGCATCCTGGCGACCGGCGCCGGCCAGATCCCAGGGCATGGCGCCGCCCTCTTCGGCGCACGCCCTTATCGCTTCGAGCGCGGGCGCGATATCCAACTCGCGCGCCTGCAGCCAGGCATCGTCGTAATAAGTCCGCGCATAGCGCTCTCCGCCGTCGCAAAGCACGGTCACGATCGAGCCTTGTTCACCCGTTTCGTGCATCTCGCGAGCCAATCGCAGCGCCGCGATGAAATTGGTTCCGGTCGAGCCGCCACAGCGCCTGCCCAGGCTGGACTCCAGGTAGCGCAGGGCCGCCAGCGACGCAACATCGGGCACCTTGAACATGCGGTCGATGACGCTGGGAATGAACGACTGCTCGACGCGGGGCCTGCCTATGCCTTCGATCCGCGAGCCGCTGGATAGCTGCAGCGTGCGATCGCCCGTCACGTAGGCGTCGTAGAAAACGGAATTCTCCGGGTCGGCGACGCACACCCGGCTGGCATGGCCCTTGTACCGGATATAACGGCCTATGGTGGCCGTGGTGCCGCCGGTGCCGCAGCTGCATACCACCCACGTGGGAACCGGATGGCGTTCGAGCGCCATCTGGCTGAACATGGATTCGGCGATGTTGTTGTTGCTGCGCCAGTCGGTCGCCCGCTCGGCATAGGTGAACTGGTCCATGTAGTGGCCTCCCAGCTCGCGCGCCAAGCGCTCGGATTCGCCGTAGATTTCATGCGAGGATGCCACCAGGTGGCAGCGCCCGCCGTAGAACTCGATGGCGGCGATCTTTTCAACCGATGTGCTCTTGGGGATCACCGCGACGAACGGCAAGCCGATCAGCCTCGCGAAATAGGCTTCGGATACCGCGGTAGAACCGGACGAGGCCTCGATGACTGTGCTGCCCTGGTTCAACCAGCCGTTGCACAAGGCATACAAGAACAGCGAGCGCGCCAGCCGGTGCTTCAGGCTGCCGGTGGGATGGCTCGATTCGTCCTTCAAATACAGATGAACGCCCGGATACGCCGGCAAAGGCAGGGGTATCAAGTGCGTGTCGGCCGACCGGTTGAAGTCGGCTTCGATCTTGGCGACGGCCCGACGGACCCATTCTTGCTGCGTCATATATATAGCGATCCACACAAAAAGAGAGCAGACCAGGTCTGCTCGTTGACGAACGTGATGCGCGATCAGGACGGCGTGGCGTAATTGGCCCTGCCGATGGCGATCGTTTTACCACCGTCGTCGGTGACTTCGACGTCGGTCACGCATATGCTGCGTCCGATGCGCCAGACCCGGCCGACGACATGCAGCTTGGTATTGGTGGCCGGCCGCAAATAGTCGGTACGGAAATTGATCGTCGACAACGGTTTTCCGAGCATCATCATAACGACATATTGACCCACCGCGTCGATCACGGCGGAAATGACGCCGCCGTGGAACTGTCCGCTTCCCGGAATACGCTCGAATTCCGGACGGAGGTCCATCGTCATTGCGATTTCCTGCTTTTCGGGATCGGCGGCCGTGATTTTCAGGCCCAGGAAGCCGTTGAACGGCGACTTGTTCAACCGGTCCTGCATTTCCTCTACTGTCATTACTGTGCTCATGGCGTCACCACTATTTTTCCAATTACCTTGCGTTCTTCGATGAGGCGGAGTGCCTCGCCGGCGTCGTCCAGCGTCAGCACGCGGTCGACCGGCACCCGCATTTTTCCTTGTTCGACCAGTTCCAGCAATGCTTCCAGGTCTTCGCGCATCCAGCCGTTGGAGCCGCGAATGTTCAGTTCGAAGGTCCAGATGAAGCGCAGATCGGTCTTGGGATCGAAGCTGGCCGTCGCGCCGCAGGTCAGCAAGCGTCCGCCGCGTCTGAGGCAGCGCATGCTGCTGACCCAGGTATCGCCGCCCGTGAAGTTGACCACGACGTCCACGCCGCCTTCGAACTGGCGGCGATGCGGCTTGCCGTACAGCTTGTGGATTTCCTTGGTGAAATTCTCGGTGGAGTAGTTGATGACGTGATCCGCGCCGAACTCCGTGAGCCGCTGCATTTTCTCTTCGCTGCTGGCGCATGCGATGACCTCCGCGCCAGCGATCTTGCCCAGCAACACGCAACCGACGCCGACGCCGCCGCTGGCGCCGAGCACCAGCACTTTCTCACCGGCCTTGACTTGGCCGATCGTGTGCATCATGCGGTAGGCCGTGCCGAACGCCACGGGTAGGGCCGCCGCCTGCTCGTAGCTGACGCCGTCCGGAATGCGTATGAGCTGGTGAACGCGGGCGCGGCACAGTTCGGCCAGGCCCCCGTGCACGGTCTCGCCCATCAAGCCGCCTTCGACGCGGTTGATCGGGTCGACCAGCACGCGGTCGCCGACGGACCAGCCTTCGACGCCCGGCCCCACTTCGGCGATCTCGCCGGCAACGTCCAGCCCCATGATCACAGGGAAATTCAGCTTGATGCCGGGCATGCCGTTGCGGGTGAACACATCGTGGTAGTTGAGCGAAGTCGCCTTCACCCGCACGATCACGTCGCCTTCGCCCGCCACGGGATCGGGAAACGCGGTCTCGTACTTCAACGTCTCCGGTCCCCCATGCTCATACAGAACTATCGCTTTCATACGACTCCTTTTTTCAATAATGGGTTTAGTTGGTTGTCGCGGCGGCCACACCGCCGCCTGCTAAAGACGCAACAAGCCTGAACGCCTCTTTGCGATCTATCTTGTCGACGCCGCCGACCGGCAGGGCGTCGACGATGTATACGGCGCGAGGATGCTGATAGGAAGGACCGTTCGCCAGGGCATAATCCTTCACTTCCTGCTCGCTCAATCGGGCGCCTTCGCGCAACACCACCAGCGCGACCGGCTTCTTGCCCTTGATCGGATCGTCCACGGGAACGACGCAGGCCCGCTGTATGCCGGGATGGCGCTCGAGCATCGCCTCGACGTCGCCCGGAAAGACGTTTTCGCCGCCGCACACGAACATGTCGTCGGCCCGGCCGACGAAATAATGAAATCCGTCGCGATCGCGGCGAACGACGTCGCCCGTAATGTAGTACCCGTCCTTCGTCATGGCCGCGGCCGTCAGCTCGGGCGCCTTGTAATAGCCCAGCATCAGCGCGGGACACTTGACCTGCAGCACGCCCTCGTCGGCATCCATGTTCTTGCCGTCGACCAGGCGCAATTGCACCTCTGGATGCGGATAGCCCAGCGATTCCGCGGGTTGGGGAAGACCGTCGGGATGCGGGCCGAATATCACCGCGCCGCTCTCCGTCGTGCCGTATCCGTTGCCCACGGACGCCCCCGGGAATATGGCGCGTGCGCTGTCGATGATGCGCTGGGTCAGCGGTTCGGATCCCAGGCGCACCATTTCGATGCTGGACAGGTCGCGCCCTTCGCGCAGCGACGGCTCGCTCGCGATCAACGCGATCATCGTCGGGATCGCTGTCAGCCAGGTGCAACGATACGCATGAATCGCATCGACATAGGTCCGCGGGGTGAAGCGCGGCAGCAGTACGATGGCGCCGTGTCCGCCTATGGCCAGCTTGACCGTGTTCAAGGCGTTCATGTGGTACAGGGGCGCGGCGACCAGGAAACGATGCCTGCCGTAAACCGACGCCGCCAGGCGCGTTTGTATCGCCCACAAGTAGCCGGCATGGCTGATCATGACGCCCTTGGGCTTGCCCGTCGAGCCCGAGGTATAGAGCAGCAGGGCCAGGTCCTCGGGATCGGGCCTGAACGGCGTGAAGTCGCCGCGGTCCAGAAATGCGTCGAAGCCGTCGGGCGCGCGCGAACCGAACTCGACGACCGGCGTGCCGGCGGGCAACCCGGCGCGCCGCTCGCGGTCGCAGAGAATCAGCCTCACGTCCGCCTGCTCCAGAATATAGGCTATGGTGGCGGACGGCAGGCGGTAGTTGACCGGCACCGCCACCATGCCGGCGCACATCGCGCCGAAGTAGGATGCCAGGAACTCCATGCGATTGGCCGACAGGATCGCGACCCGGTCGCCTTTTCGCAGGCCCTTCGCAAGCAGCCCCCTTGCCGCGGCCTGGGTAACGGCGTTGAATTCGGCGATCGTGTACGTGCGGGGACCGCCCTCGCCGCCCAAGTCGATCAGGCCGATTTTGTTTTCATCGTCCGTCGAAGTCTGGCCCAGGGCGCCCAGGTTATAGGCCGCATAGGCATCCGCTACCATTGCGCCAAGCCCCGCACTGCGCGATCGGTGATCTCTTTCGCGTGACGCATCGTGCCGTCGCGCCACAACTGATCGAACGGAACGAACGAGTCAAGCAGGTCCTGCCTGAGCAGGGCATGGCGTTCAGAGGACGGATCCGCCTTGAACTTCAGCCACAGGTCCAGGCGCAGCATGCGCCGCATGTGCCAGCCGCGGGTGCCGAATTCGATGACCGCGCCGCACATGGGCACGTCGCCCAGAAAGGCTTGCACGCCGTGGAAAAGCAGGCCTTGGTAGTTGGGCCGCGCCTTGCCGTGCGGACGCTGGCCTTTGATCCTGTCGTCGCCCCACCATTGCGCGGCCAGCTCCCACAGCGGGCCGTCTTCTTCGTTGAAGCACAGGAAAAAGGGCTCGCCGTATTCGCCGACGCCGGTATGCCAATCGATGAAGCCCACCTTCCGCGCGCCGGCCAGATGGCGCCCGACGATTTCCTCGACCAGCGTATTGGACCACTCGCGCTGCGAGCCGCCGTAGTTCAATCCCTGGGGATGGCTGTATTGGCCACGGGCCAGGGTATCGAACAACGCGTCGGGGCCATGCTCCTTGGCATAATCGTCCATGGCCTGTTGCGCGGCCTGGATGGACGCCATGGTCCAGTCTTCGGGCAGCATTTTGTCGTGCAGCAGCGCATAGCCGGGATTGGCCGGAGCCCGCGCATGATCGATGAAATTGCGGTTCAGATCGACATTGTTTTCCGTCGTGCGGCTCAGGTGCGCAAAGCCCCAGGGGTTGACGGCATGCACCATCACCACGCGCACGCCCGGATCCAGCTTGGCCGGGCCGCCGCCTTTCATCCAGGCCAATTGCGCGGCCGATCCGGACAATCCTTCCAATCCATGCGTGCCGCTGATCACCAGCAGGACGCGCGGCGCGTCCGGATTTCCGTAGACGGCGACGTCGACGCAGAGATCCTCTCCTTGCGGTCCTTTTTCAGTCGGGTGACGGTACTGATGCATACGCGCGCCGCCGGCCGCGCCCTCTTCGCGGAACCGTTGCCGGGCCGACTGATAGTTCACCGCGTAACACTCGTGGAACTCCATCTGGAATTTCTCCGTAAACGACTTATTCGGACGGGATGGTCTCGGTTCGGCGGTCCCAGAACACTAGTTTGTCATGCAGGAACCGTATCAGCTGCGTGCCGCTCAAGCCGATGACGATAAGGCTGAACAGGCAGGCGAACATCGTGGACACGTCCATGTTGATCGACGCCGACTGGATCAGGTAGCCCAGGCCGAGGCTGGAGGATACGAATTCCGACACCACGGCGCCGATGAGGCTCAACACCACCGATATCTGCAAGCCCGCGAAGATGTGGCCCGCCGCGGAGGGCAGCTTCACGTTGAAGAAAACATGCATGCGGCCGGCGGAAAACACTTTCATCAGATCCAGCATCGCCGGGGTGGTCTGGCGTATCCCGGTAATGGTGTTGATGAAGACGGGGAAGAACGTCATCAGCGCGATCAGCACGACTTTCGAGGCCATGCCGAAACCGAACCAGACCAGGATCAGGGGCGCGATGGCGACCTTGGGCGTGGCCTGCAGCGCGACGATGTAGGGAAAGAAAAACCGCTCGAAGGTCTTGGATTCCGCCACGTAGGCGCCCAGCACCAGCGCCAGGCCGGAGCCTATCAAGTAGCCGACCACGGTGTTCTTGAACGTGAACAGGAAGTGCGGCCAATACTGTCCGTCTATGTACCCCGCCTTGAGCGCGCTGAGCACGTTCTCGGGTGGCGGAATCAGATAGCCCGGCACGTCGAACACCCGGATGCTGACTATCCATGCGACGACCAGCACGACGGCGGTGATGGCTGGATAAACGACGGCTTTGATGTTGTTTCGCATGGCGGTTTCCACTCAATCGAAATGCACGAGCTTTTCAAACAGCGTCCGCAGCTCGGCGCAATACTGCACGTATTTGGGGTCGGCCAAGGTCTCCACGGAACGTGGTCGGGGAAGATCGATGTGGATCTCGGTGACCACCTTGCCCGGCGCGGCGGACATGACGACGACGCGATCCGACAGGAAAACCGCCTCGGGAATGCTGTGCGTGATGAACAAGGCCGACTTGCGCGTCGCCATCCAGATGCGCTGCAACTCGATGCTCATGTGATCGCGCGTCATGGTGTCCAGCGCGGAGAAAGGTTCGTCCATCAACAGCAGCTCGGGATCGTGGATCAGGCCCCGCGCGATGCCCACGCGCTGCTGCATGCCGCCCGATAGCTCGCTGGGATAGCTATGGATGACCTTCTCCAGCCCGACGAGCTTGAGCAGCGCAATCGCCTTTTCCTTTGCCGCGCCGGCATCCTGCTTCAGCGCGCGAACGGGAACCAGCACGTTGTTCAGCACGGTTTTCCACGGCAGCAGCGTCGGCTGCTGGAATACGATGCCCACGTCGCCCCGCGGCTTGTCGATGGGCGTGCCGCCCAGCAGCGCCTTGCCGGCCGACGGCTTGAGCAAGCCGCTGAACACCTTGATCAGCGTGGACTTTCCGCACCCCGAGGGCCCGATGACCGAAACGAATTCGCCGGACGCTATCTGGAGGGACAGCCCATCGATGGCCGTCACGGCTCCTCTGCTGCCCGAATAAACGACGCTGAGATCCTCTGCAACCAATAAGGGAGAACTATTCATAAATACATGTGCCGCATAAGCAATTCGATTTCGCTTTCCGATTCGCATGCAAGGAGCCCCAACCCGAGGATCGGAGCTCCTTGTCATTCAGGCGGGAGGGATTACCTGGCTTGCGCCGCTTTGATGACCTCGGCTTCGTCGAACGTATTGATGTCTTTCACGAACTCGTTGGTATAGATGGCCTGCACGGGGATCTCCACGTTGGCGACCTGGCCGCCTTGCTGCAAGACCGTCACGTAGTCTTTCCAAGATTGATCCGTGTAATAGCCCATGCGCTTGGCATCGCCTTCGGGAAGCATCGTGGTCAGACGCAGCTTGAGTTGCTTGAGCGCGTTGGCCAGTTTTTCCTCTTCCGTTCCCTGGGCGGGCTTGGCGCCGGGATACAAGGCCCAGAAATTCTTCACGCACGCTTCGGGATTGGCATTGCACGCGACCACGCCCTTCGCGGCGGCGCGGCCGAACTTGACGACCAGCTCGGGTTCGTTCTTGAGCGTGTCTTCATGCGCGATCCAGCCGCTGGAAAACAATTGGCGGTATTTCTGGTCCATCGGCAGCCGGCGCAGCTTGGCCCCCATGTCCTCGATCTGCGCATGGAAGGTGTCGAACAGGTTCAGCGCATCGATGGAGCCGTCGGTCAGGGCCCGGTATGCCGTGGCGCCCACGCCCACCGGCAGGAACTGGTAATCGGCCTGCTCGGACATTCCGAGATCCTTCATCATGCTTTTGGTCACTGCCAGGTTGCCCCACGACATGGCGCCCACCCCGATCTTCTTGCCTTTCAGGTCGGCCAGCGATTTCAGGGGGCTGTCTTCCAGGACTACGACTTCGAAAGGCGACAGGTAAATGCCGTTGTAGAACATTTTCGTCGGCAGCGTTTCGCGTCCGGGCTGGCGGGCCGTGATCATGACGTCAGGCGTGATCCATCCGAACTTGACGTGCTTTTGCGTGATCTGGGGCAGCATCACCGCCGCTCCCTGGAAGAAGACCACGTCCACATCCAGGCCTTCGTCCTTGAAATACCCCATCCCGATCGCCATCAGGGTGGGCGCGTTGGACAGGTTGATGTTGGTCGGATAGGCAAAGGTCACTTTTTCCGCCGCGGCCGATCCCGCGCCGCCGATCGCCAGCATCGCCGCTGCCGCCACCGTCAGCTTCTTCAGCATCCGGCTTCCCGAAAAATATTTCTTGCTCATGTAGTTACTCCTCGATTTGACCGCCGCCGTGCGTAAGCTGAAGCGGATGGATGTTGCCACGGATGAACTTCGGCTTTTCATCCGGCTTGACTGAAAACCAGCGCGACGCCCCCTGCGGATGAGGCCTCCACGACCAGGCCGCCCTGTTGTCGCTCGAACGGAATACGATTGTCCACCAATAACCGCTCCGTTGTCTGCACATTTTGCACTCCCACGACCAAAACCGCCGGAAACGGCAGTTGCGGCACGCTCACCCCCGGGTAGGCGCGCTCCAGCGCCGGGCGCTCCATCAAGGTGAACCTTCCTTGCCTCAGGTCGAAACTGGCCCGGCCCGCTTGGCGCCGCGCCGGACACGCCAGATAACGGGCATAACGCGCGCCGGCCTCGGCCAGGTCATCCACCGCCACTATGATTTCCGCCAGCTTGACGGCGGTGTTGGGATGGGTCAGGTACCGCGGCTGCCACACCAAATCGCGCGTGGGATGCTGCAGCATGAAAACCCGACCTTCCGGCATTGCCTGCGGCGGCGTCCGTACCTGCACGAAACGGGCAAGCGCCTCGCCCTGCTCGGTCTGGAGGACGCGCTGCAGATACGCAAGGTTCACGCTGTCGTAGCCCGCTTCCCGCAAGCGGGCCTGTTCGCCCCGCGGGTCCTGCGTTTCGAACGCCAGGATATGCATGCCCTCGTACTTGGCCAGCGCCTCCGGCACGCCCAGCGTGTCCAACGCCCGATCCACGACCGCCAGCAGCTCGATGTAGCCTTCGTCCAGCATGGCGCACCGGTTGGCGGTGCCGCGCAGGACCGCGGGCTCGCCAGGAGCCGGCGGACTGGCATGCTGCGACGTCGGCGTCAGGCAAAAACCCAGGCGCTCGTACTGCGTTGCAACGGACTCCAGGGAGGATGAAAACAGCCCGACGTGATCCAATCCGATTGTTGTCCTGCGTGCAGAGTCCATGGTGTCATTCGAGAAAGGAAGGTCGTATTGAAATGGGCGGCCCGGAGAACCGGGGACGGTCAGGCAGTATGTATAACATTGAGTATTAATTTAAGTATATTATGGTTTCCCAGTATTAAAGCGGCTTTCCATAGAGTTTAAAGAAATAAACACATACTGGAAAAACATACAAAAAAACCCTCTTGCCCGTTCCCGGGCAGAGGGTTTCGCGGCAGCGCGGACAAGGCGGCGACTACCCCATCCACTGGCTGACCGGTACGGCCGTATCCTGCAGTTCCTGCGCGATCACGTCCACCAGGGCCGGGCCGTCGTGCGCCAACGCGGCCTTGAGCGCCGCCTCCAGCTGCGCAGGATCGGCGACGCGCCAGGCTTTGACGCCGAAGGCTTCGGCCACGCGGGCATGATCGGTGGCGCTGAAGTCCACCGAGAAATAGCGTTCCTGGTAGCCGTCCTTCTGACTGGCCTTGATCCAGCCGAAGACGCTGTTCGAGAACACGATCATCTTCAACGGAATATTACGCCGCACCAGCGTTTCCATTTCACCGCAGGTGAACCCGAAACTGCCGTCTCCCATGACGGAGACCACCACGGCATCCGGCCTGCCGAACGATGCGCCGATTCCGGCGGCCATCGAGAAGCCCAGCGCGCCGTGCGCGCGGTTCGTGATGAAATGGCGTCCGGGCTGGTCGGAATTGAAGTAGGCGGAAAAATACGGGCACGGCGTGCCGGGGTCGGCCACGACGATGGCGCGCTCGGGCAGCAAGCGGTTCAGCGCCTCGAGCACGCGTTCGGGCTTGATGGGCGTGCTGGTTTCCGCCGCCAGCGAGGCCAGCGCCTGCTGCTTGATCGCGCGCGCCTTGGCCGTGATCGCCCGGCCGTCCGCCGCATCCGAGGGGCGATCGCCGATGCGTTCGGAAACCGCTTCGTTCAACATGGCCAGGGCCAGCAGGGCGTCGCCCACCATGGCCACGTCGGTGCGGTAATTGGTGCCGATCACCGTCGGGTCCGCGTCGATGTGCAGGATGGGGACGCTGCGGCTGGGAAAGCGCCAGTGCTCGGTGGAGGTCGAACCCGCCCGGCAGCCGATGAACAGCACCAGGTCGGCGCCTGCGATGACGTCTCGGGTGGACTCCAGCCCGCCGTTGGCCCCGATCACGCCCGTATTCAAGGGATGCGTATCCGCCAGGCTGCCCTTGCCGCTGATGGTCGTGCACAGGGGCGCGTTCAGCATGGTCACCAGTTTTTCGAGCTCGCCGCATGCGCCGGACAGAACCACGCCGCCGCCGCAAACGATGACGGGGGACTTGGCCGCGACCAGCTTGGCGGCCGCCTTATCCACGTCCGCCGGGTTGGGGCCGCTGCGCATGGCCGGGAAGGTGGAATGGCCTTCCTGGGCCCAGACGGTCTCAGGGTCGATCTCGTGTTTCTGCACGTCATAAGGCAGGCATATATGCGCCGCCCCCGGCTTGCCCGTGGTCATCGCGCGGAACGCGCCGCGCACCGCGTCGGGAATTTCCTGGACGCGATTGATGGTGGTGTTCCATTTGGTCAAGGGCCGGTACAGCGTTTGCTGATCCAGTTCGGTCAGCGGGAACTTCCCGCGCGAGGTGACCGAGACGTCGCTGGTGATGCCCAGCACGGCGATCGACGATTCATTGGCTTCGACCAGGCCCGGCAACAGGTAGGTCGCGCCGCCGCCGCTCGGGCCTTCGCACACGCCGACTTTGTTGGTGACGCGCGCGTACGCGTCGGCCATGTATCCGGCGCTGCGCTCGTCGCGCGCCAGGATGTGGTCCATGCCATGGTCCAATCGCGCCAAGGCATCGTAGAACGGCAAGCTGGTATCGCCGCACAATCCGAAAATATGCGTCACTCCGTTGAGCTGCAGCATCCGTACCAGAGCGTCCGCACCGTTCATTTTACTCATGACCTGTCCTTGCAAGAGTGTCCTGCGCTATGCCTGCCCTTCCATGAACGCCGGATCCGGCCCGCGCGGCGAGAAAGGGCACATTATTAAATCCATTTGAGTATACTTAACTTTATACCGAAAGGCGAGAAAAAGCCATGCATTATCATTGCCCGATCGAGTTTATGATTCAGCCTATTCTTATAGATCACTCAAGGTGGAAGACACACTCATGAGCGTGGCAAGCAAACCCGCCAAGCGCGGCCGTGGATCCGACGTCTTCGCAGCACTGCGGCAGATGGCCATTTCCTACCAGATGAGGCCGGGGGAGCGTCTGAACGAGCTCGAGCTGGCCGAGCAATTCGGCGTGAGCCGCACGCCCGTGCGCGAAGCCCTGACGCGATTGGCCAGCGAAGGCCTGCTGATCGAATCGTCGCGCGGATACATGCGCAAGCCGCTCGAAGTCCAGGAAATGACCGATCTCTATGAAGCCCGGCAAGCCGTCGAGCGCGAATGCCTGCGCCTGGCGTTCGAGCGCGCCACGCCGGAGGAAAAGCGGGAGCTGGCCGACTATCTGAAGGCCAGCCGCAGCGTACCGCCCGATACGTCGATAGAAAAGCTGGTCGAACTGGACGAAGGCTTTCACCTGCGCATCGCCGCCATGTCGAAAAATGCCGAACTGCAGCGCATGCTGGTCAGCCTGAACGAAAGACTGCGGTTCGTGCGCTGGATCGACATGGAAAACGTGGGACGCGAGTCGACGCAGCAAGAGCACGCCGAGATCATCGACGCCCTGATGAGCCAGGACATGGAACGCGCCCAGGCCATATTGAACGCGCACATCGCGCTGCGGCGCGAACGCATCATCGACACCATCACCAAAGGCCTGGCCAAGATTTATCTGAGATAAGCGGCGCCTTGCGCTCCGGCCAGCCGCGCGAGCGGATCCTGCCGATAATACCGGCTCAAGAGCCCATACCACTCCGGCAAGGCCTCGGCCAAGGGCCGGGGGTCGACGAAAAACGCCTCGGAGCTCACGGCGAAGAACTCGGCTTCGTCGGTGGCGGCGTACGGATCCAGCGGCAGACTGTCGAACCAGGGCGCGGCCTCGTCGGACTCGGGATCCACGTGCGGCGGGATCGCGTCCTCGACCTCGGTCAGCGCCTTGTCGAAACGCTCGTACGAGTCCCGCAGCACCCGTCGCCAATGGGCGGGCCGAAGCTCGGGATGCGCGCCCAGCGCGGGCATGCCGTCGGCCTCGCCCGCGTACAGATCCAGCTTGTGGGCGAACTCGTGTATGACCACGTTGGTCCGAAGCATCGCGGCATCATGGACGTCTTCCCAGGACAGGATCAACGGGCCGCCTTCCCAGGCTTCGCCCGAGGCCGGCTGCATGTATTCATGCACCACGCCGCTTTCGTCCACGTCGCTGCGCGGGATGAGAAAGCCCCCCGGATACACGATGATGTCCGTCCACCCCTCGTACAGGACGGGATCGAGCTCCAGAATGGGCAATGCCGCCTGGATGGCGATGAACAGCATGATCTCGTCGGTGAGCTCGAACCCATGGGCGGCGCTGAAATTCTTGCTGGCCAGCAGCCAGGCCGTACGCCGGCGCAGCGTCTCGTCCTCGCTCGCGCTCATGCCCTCCAGGAACGGCAGCGCCGACACCGCCGAACGCCAGCTTTCATCGGAGATACGGGCAAGCTCCTTGGCGACTTTGCGCGGGCCGGCGCCTTGGCCCCTCAGCCATCTGAACACGGCATCACTCCGCGGACGTCGCCGCCGTCCAATCGCGCAATTGCGCCGCGCTGGCGCCGACGCCGCCGCAGACGATGACGACAACGCGGCGCGCCTGCGGAAAATGCGTTTTCACGCTGACCAGGCCGGCGACGGAGGCGCCGCAGGCGGGCTCCGTCATCAGGCGGTGCGCGTCCAATAGATCGACGCTGCCCCGGCAGGCCTCGGCGTCCGACAACACCAGGCTTTGGATGTTCAGTTCCTTGGTCAACTCAAAGGAGCGATCGCACACTTTCTTCGCGCCCAGCGAGGTCGCGATGGTCTCGATGGCGGGAATCTCGACGGGCCCGCCCTGCCTTAGCGCCGCCGCATACGAGGCGGCCCCCTCGGTTTCGACCGCCAGGATGCCGACGTCCTTCCATCCCGCGCGCAGCAAGCCTTCGCCCACGCCGGCCAGGAGCCCCCCGCCGCCCACGGAGCATATGACCACGTCGGGCTTGACGCACTGGGTCGTGAGTTCGTCGATCATGGTGGCGTGCCCATCCCACAACAGCGGGTGATCGAATGGATGGATGAATACCGCACCATTGCCCAGCAGGGACTGCGCATGGGCGTTCGCCTCTTGCCAGGAGCCGCCTTGCACGACGATCTCGGCATCCTCGCTTCGTATCAGCGCCTTGGCCCTGGCCGTCGTGGTTTCGGGAACCACCACCGTCACCGGCACGCCCAGCTGCCGGCCCGCATAGGCGACGGCATAGCCCGCGTTTCCGCCCGACGAGGAGATGAAACGCGTCGCGCCGCCACGAAGCAGGCTTTCACAGGCATGGCCGATGCCGCGCAGCTTGAAGGAGCCGCAGGGCTGTATGCTTTCTATCTTGAGCATCACCTCCAGCCCGGCGGCCCGGGAAAGCTCGGTCGACTGGATGGTCGGGGTGACGACGTGCATGGGCATGGCGCTTGGTTCCTTGATCGTTGCGGATTCGCCGATCCGGCCCGCAAGATGCATGCATCCCTCGCGAGCCCGGCTATGCGATTATGCCTTATCGGTCGCATCATGGCAGCCATCGGCCCGTGAAGGCCACGGTCTTACGGCTTGCCGCGCGCCTCGGCATAAGCCTCCAGAATGGCAGGCAGGTTCATCAATACGTGTTCGCGCTTCAGGGCGGCGGCGCGCGTAAAATTCCGCGCGGCCAGCGCCTCGATGATTTGATAGGTGATTTCCAGGCTCTTGCTTTGGTCCAGGCGGCGCGATATCAAGTTATAGCGCAACGGCTGCGCCTTTTCAGTCAGCTTGGACAAGGCTTCGTCCAGCGGCTTGTTGTTCGTGCAGGCGACGATTTCACTGTAGAAATTCCTGATTTCGGCCAGGTAGGCCGGCGCATCGTGAGCCGCGTAAGCCTGCCCCATGCGGGCATGACAGGCCTTCAGACGCTCGATCAGGCTGTCGCGTTCCGCGTCCGCGAGCTGTTCGAGCTCCAGGATCGCATAGGCCTCGAGCTCCGCCCGCAGCTTGTACTGATCGACGATCTCTTTCTCGGTATAGACCGTGACCCGGAAGCCGCGGCGCTGCATATGGGTCACCAAGCCGCTTTGCTCGAGCATGCGCAACGCCTCGCGTATGGGGCTGCGGCTGGTGTTGAAACGGCTCTCGAGATCCTGCTCGCGCAAAGGCTGGCCCGGACGCAACGTACCGTCGACGATCAATTCGCGTATCCGCTCTCGCAAATAGTACGGTATGGTTCCCGGAGCTTGCGCATCCATATACAGGTCCTTTTCAGCCGTCCCGCCCTCCGGGCAGCGCACGTAGATAATCGATGACTTCGTCCATTGGCGTCACGTCCGCGAACTGACGGTCCATATCGAACAAGCTGATCGCATGGGATATGGGTATCCGGTCGAAAACCGCCTCTTGAGGCACAATGGTTCTGAAATTGTAAGACGAAGAATCGAATACCGTAGCACGAATGCAATTGCTGGTCGCCCCGCCCGCCACGATGACGGTATCGACACCGCGATCCACCAGGTAACCCAGCAGCGGCGTGCCATGAAATCCGCTGGGTTTCTTCTTGACGAAAACCACGTCGTTTTCCGAGGGCGTCAGCTCCGGCACCATCTGCGCGCCAAGCGATCCCGCCAGGCACCATCTATCGCTTTCGAGCAGATCCCGCTTGCGCCGGTAGACGCCCATGTCGGCGCCGCGCGGATCGAGTTCGAACAAGGTGAAAAAACACGGTACGCCCATCGCCTGGGCCTGCCCGACCAGGCGGGCGATTTCCGCCGCCGCCTTGCGCCCTACCTCGCCGCAACTCGACGGCCAGGCCTCGTCGTTGCCCGCTTCGCCCACCATGTATCGCTGAGCGTCGATCACCACCACGGCTGGCCGCCGGCCGAAGCCCATCCGCCGGCCGAACTTGCCCTTGGCCACCACGGCGCTGTCGCTGCCTGCAAGGTAGGCATCCCAGGGCCGTCCGCCCTGCTTGGCTGCATGTTCCATAACGTCTCCTGTGATCCTATGCGGCTCAGCCTACGGCACCGGCCTTTTTCAAGCGCTCGGTCTGCTCGGGCGGGTAGCCTATGTCCGATAGAACGGCATCGGTGTGTTGTCCGAAGGTCGGCGCGGCTCTCGGCGCTTGCGCCGTGTCTTTTTCCCCGAATTTTATGGCCCGTGTCAAGCCGCGATACGTGCCCACCAACGGATGCGAGTAGGTCGTCAGCAGGCCTTCAGCCTCGACCTGGGGATGGTCGAACATATCCTCGACCTGCAAGGCCGCGGCGCAAGGCACGCGTTCGCCGAACACGATCTCCCACTCCTTGGCCGTCTTCTTGCTCAATGCCTGCTTCACCTGCGGCACGACCTCGTCCGCATGCCGGGCGCGCTTGCGCACGGTGTCATAGCGCGCATCGTCGGCCAGGTGCGACAAGCCCGTCAACTCGCACAGGGCAGCCCAGAAATGCGGCGTATTGGCGGAGATATACAAGGTTCCCTCGCGCGTCGGATACAAGCCCGTCACGCCGCCGGAACGCATGTCCCGATTGACGTCGCGGGGCTCTCCCTCGGCCCACACCAGCCTGGCAGACTGCATGGCCAGGGCGCTGCGTAACAGCGACACGCCCACGTACTGGCCCTCGCCGGTGCGCTCGCGGGCATACAGGGCGGACGCCACCCCGCCGGCCAGCAGCGACGCCGCGTAGTAATCGACCACGGACCCGTAGACGATCTGGGGCTCTTGCACGCTGCCTTGCATGCTGCATATGCCAGACATGCTTTGCAGCACTTGGTCGTAGCCCGCCTTGTTTCTCGACGGCCCGCTTTCGCCATAGCCCGTCAGCGCGCAATAGATCAAGCGGGGATTGATTTGCCTCAGGGTCTCGAAGTCGATGCGCAGGCGCGGCGGCACGTCAGGTCGAAAATTATGAACCAGGACATCGGCGGTGCGGACCAGATCCAGGAGCACCTCGAGGCCCTGTTCGGTCTTCAAATCCAGCACCATGCCCAGCTTGCCGCGATTCACCCCCAGAAAGGCGCGGCCTTCGGCGGCAAGCGTGGACGGGTACTTCCGCAGATTGTCGCCCTTGGGCGACTCGATCTTGATGACTTCCGCGCCCTGATCCGCCAAAAGCGCGCAGCCATACGGGCCCGCGATATAGGCGCTCAGGTCCAGGACCCGGACGCCGGCGAGCGGCCCCGCGCCGCCGCCGATACTGGGCGACACGGCGTCCGTTGATACGGCATGCTTCACATCCATTCCTTTTAACTCTGTCATACGTTAAATCGTCGCGACGGGCGTGACGGGCGAGCCGACGGCGCCCGGCAAACGCAAGGGCGGCGCGGTCAGTAGAAAGCGGGATCGGCCTTGCGCTTGCAGAGCGCGGGCCAGGTCCTTCAGATACCATAGTTCACCCAACGGCAGGCCCAGCTTGAACAGACACAGCTCATGCAAGGGCATGACGGGGCCGTCGGCCGGCGGCGGCGGGGTCAAGGACTTGCGCTCCACCGCGTAGTTGTCGGCGATCAGCGCCGCGATGCCGCTGGACGCGATCCAGTCGCGCAGCCGCGCATCGCGGCCGTCGAGAACGGCGCACATCGCATGCAGGACCGCCGCATCGGGATCGCCGCGCATTTCCACCACTTTGTCCGCAAAGCCGGTGTAAAGGCAAAGCATATCGCCCGGCTCCACGATGATCCCGTCGGCATCCAACACCTGCCGCAGCATGGCGTAGTCCACTTCGGTGCGCCCGTCGTCGAAGTGCTTGCGCAGATTGACCAGCACCGCCCGCCCCTGGATGGCGGCCTCGGCCATGTTTTCCACGCCCAGGGCGCCCGCCTTGACCGTCTGTCGGTCGCCTTGGCCTATCGGTCCGGATTCGCCGACGACGTCCGAGCCCGCGGCATATCCGTTGTAGTACACACGCCGCGGCGTGCCGCTGCCGTCGATGTCGAACAACCCGCCGACGTGCGCCAGGCTGTCCCACTGCGTCGAATACTGCGTATGCAGCACCACGCAGTCGTCCGAGATCACGTCCGTCGCGCCCGGATTCTCGCAACACAGCGGATAGTTGTAGTACTCGTTGGAGCCATCGGAAACCGGCTGCAGGCGCGGCGGATGACGGCGGGGATTCAGACGGTTGCCGCCCGGCAGGTTCAAAGGCAGGCTCAAGCAAAAGCGCTCGCCCGTCTTGACCTCGGCGATGCCTTGCAGGACTTTCTCGGGCGTCAACAGGTTCAACCTGCCCAGTTGGTCGTCCGGCCCGAAATCGCCCCAGTTGGAGCCGGGCGGCCTGTGCTTGAATCTTGGATTCGTCATTGGCTCTTCCTCATTTGAACCAGAGCGTCAGGTAGGGTACGTACGTGACCAGCGCCAGCACGATCAGCATGGCGAAGATATACCAATTCATGTACTTGAAGGTCTCGTGCATGCGCACGCCGCTGATGCTGCAAACGGTGAGCAGCACCGTGGCCACCGGCGGCGTCTGCTGGCCTATCGCCAGGTTCACGCAGACAATGACGCCGAAATGCACGGGGTCGATGCCCAGCTGCAGCGCCGTGGGAAGCAGCACGGGAACGATCACGATGATCGCGGCCGGCGCCTGCAGAAACATGCCCGCCACCAACAAGATCGCATTGACCAGCAGCAGAAAGACGACCGCCGTATTGGCGAATCCGCCCATGGACTCGACCATGCGCTGCGGCAGCTGCTCGTTGGCCAGCACCTGGCCCAGCACCGCCGAGCCCGCCAAAATCATCATGACCGACGCCGTCTGGTAGGTGCTGTCGACCAGCAGCTTGTAGCCGACCTTCCAGCTCAGCTCGCGTTGCACCAGGCCGAAGATCAACGCCATGAAGACGCCCACCGCCGCCGCCTCCGTCGGGGTGAACATGCCGCCTATCAAGCCGCCGACCACAACTACGGGCAACAACAGCGGCATGAGCGCGGCCCGGGCCGTACGCACCACTGAACCCGCGTCGAAAGCCTTGTCGACGGGATGGCCTTCCTTGCGCGCGAAGACGTAGTTGGTGATCATGAACGCCACCACCAGCATCACGCCCGGCACGATGCCCGCGATGAAGATGTCCCGAATCGAGGTATTGGTGACCGCGCCATACAGCACCATGGGAATCGACGGCGGGATGATGATGCCGATGATCGCCGCGGCGGCGGTCACCGTTACCGCAAAGGTCTTGGGATAGCCTACCCTCGCCATCTGCGGCACGAATATCTTCCCGAGCGCCGCCGCATCGGCCACGGCGCTGCCGCTGATCTCGGCCATGAACATATTGGCCAGCACGTTGACGTTGGCCAGGCCGCCGCGCATCCAGCCGGCCAGCGCGCTGGCGAAGTCGACGATGCGCCGCGCGATCGACGTCGCGCTCATCAGTTCCCCCATCAGGATGAACAAGGGCACGGCCAGCACCACGAAACTGGAAGAGCCGTGAAACAGGTTCAAGGGAACGGACTTCAAGCCCATGTCGATGAACAGCATTGCGGCCACCGACGAAATCATCAATGCAAAGCCGATGGGCATGCCCATGATGAGCAGAACGGTCAGGCCGCCGAAGAGTATCCAGGTCATATCAATAGTCTCCGCGCCCTTTGAGCAGGTTCAGCAGAATGCGCGCGATCGCAAGCGCCATCAACGCGAAGGAAACCGGCAATACCGCCAGGAAGACGCCCCTGGGAATGTCCACCGAGCTGATGTAGCTGCCTCCGACCCGATCGACGACGACCCACGACATCCATGCCATGGCCAGGACGAAGATCAAGACGAGCAGGTAGCTGGCGAATTGCACCCACCGCCGCGTTTTAGGCGACAGGTGATGCAACACCATGTCGAAATCCAAGTGCAAGCGCTTGCGAAAGCAGGAATAGGCGCCCAGGAAACTGATCCAGCCCAGCATGTTGCCGCCGACCTCGTCGGTCCATGCCAATGAATCGTTCAAGACATACCGAAAAAACACGCCGGCGATCAAGATGAGAGTGGTGGCGGCCAGGATCCCGGCCAGGATCGCATCCACCACCGCATCGATGCGGCTCAGCACCGGCTCTTTGGCCGGCGCGCGATCCGTCGCGTTCGTCATTGCGCCGCCCCGCGTATCACGTCCAGCCACTCCGACCCGTATTGCCGGGCATAAGTCTCATAGGCCGAGGCCGTCACTTCCTGGAATTTCTCGAAGTCGATCTTGTTGATCTTGGCGTACTTCGACATTTCCTCCAGCTGCTCGTTTTCGGTGCGCTCCGAGAAATCGAAGGACCAGGCGACGAGCTCTTCACCGACCTCGTGGAAAACCTTTTGCTCTTCGGCGCTGAGCTTGCTCCAGAAGTCCTGGGACACGACCAGGAAGCTGGGCGCGTACGCATGGCTGGTCAAGGACAAATGCGGCGTGATCTGATAGAGCTTGGCTTCATACAGCCCGTAGATCGCGGCCTCCGCGCCGTCCACCACGCCGGTCTGCAGCGCGGTGAAGACTTCGGTCCAGTCGATGGGCGTCGGATTGGCTCCCATCGCGCGAAACACGTCCTGGCGCAGCTTTCCGCCCGCGATGCGTATTTTCATGCCCTTCATGTCCGACGGCACCACGATTTCGCGTCGAGACATGGTGTGCCGGAAACCATTTTCGTAGATACCCAGCACTTCGACATCCGTCTTTTTCTCGATGGCCTGCACCATCTTTCCCCGCAGCTCCGCATTCAGGGCCCGCCTGGCGTGATCCCTATCTTTGAACAGGAAAGGCAAGTCGAAAATTTCCAGACTGCGATCCGCCTCCATGATGGGCGTCACGATATTCGCCATTTCCAGCTCGCCGAGCTGGAGCTGTTCCAGGCTGGTTTTCTCGCTGCCCAACTGACCGTTGGGATACAGCCGGAAGTTGAAATGCCCCGGCAAGCGCTCTTCGATCATTTCGGCGAAACGCTTGGATTGATTGTGCTGGGGCGAACTTTCCGTCGTGACGTAGGCGATACGCACGGTTTTCTGCGCCATGGCGACCGGCGCCA
The DNA here is from genome assembly GCA_964551305.1 of uncultured Burkholderiaceae bacterium. Lineage (GTDB taxonomy): Bacteria > Pseudomonadota > Gammaproteobacteria > Burkholderiales > Burkholderiaceae_B > JBAZDC01. The sequence goes on along the minus strand of CAZKBT010000002.1, from coordinate 59,528 downwards.
TCACGCCGGACATGGCCAGGCCCGCGACCAGACATTTGACGTAACCCTTGAAGCTTCGCATTGCAGTCTCCTCTGAGATGATCGTGTGCCGACCCGGCCGGAAGGGCTGGTCCCGTGATGTGGGTCGGCGACTTTGGATTTTTTGCTGGACTCAAAGATACCCGAGCTTTATTATTTTGTCTACAATATCGTTTATTAAAAATGGAAACGACAATGCGCAGCAAACTTTTCGTCCCCGCATCCCGTCCCGAGCTGTTCAGCAAGGCGGAGCGCAGCCAGGCGGACGCCATCTCTTTCGATCTGGAAGACGCGGTCGAGGAAAGCAGAAAGGAAGAGGCCCGCGCCAGCCTGTCGGCTTACTTGTCGCGGATGACGCGCGGCGCTTTAGGCAAAACGCTCATCGTGCGGGTCAACCCGGCAAGCTCCGCGCATTTCCTTGCCGACCTGGATGCCGTCGCGCTCGACACGCTCGACATGATCAACCTGCCCATGGTCGAAAGCGCCGATGAGCTGCGCCGCGCCGCCCAATTGCTCGAATCCGCGGAAGCCAGGCGCGGCATGACCCGCCGGATCGGCATACTGGTCAATATCGAGTCCCCCCTGGGACTGCATCGCGCCGTGGAGATCGCGCAGGCGCATCCGCGGATCACGGGCCTGCAGATCGGCTACGGCGACTTGTTCGCGCCCATGGGCATCGTGTCCGGCGAGCCCGCGGCCACGCAAGCCGTCCGGTTCGCGGTAAAGCTGGCCGCCACGCTGGCGGGCATACCGGCCTACGACGGCGCCTATGTGGACATCGCCAATCCGGAAGGCTATCGGCGCGACGCCCGGGCGGCGCACGCCCTGGGCTACGCGGGAAAAAGCTGCATCCACCCCTCCCAGATCGAGGCGGCCAACGCCATATTCCGTCCGGCGCAAGAAGACATCGATCACGCGCTGGAGGTCGTGCGCGCGGCGGAGCGGGCGAAGCAAGACGGCGTGGGCGCCTTCGTCGTGAACGGAAGGCTGGTCGACGGCCCCTTCATCGACGAGGCGTACCGGATCGTGGAACAGGCGCGCAAGCTGGGATTGGCGTAAGCCCTGGCGCTCAGGCCGCGCCCTGCGACGGCGCGATGCCCAGCGACGCCGCCAAGGCGGGTCCGATGCCGGCGGGATCGTCTCCACGCCAGGCGACGAACTGGTCCGGGCGCACCAGGGTGAACCTGGCCGGATAGCGTTCATCGACGACGGGATCATCGCTGGCCGCCACGGTCAGCGGCATGCCCGCCCGCCGGGCGTCTTGCGCCGCGTCCAGCGCGGTCGCCTCGTCGGCGCCGGTACGGCAGACCAGCGTCATGCCGTCTCCGAACAGATCGTACAGGGACACACCGGCGGCGACCCAGGCATGCGGCGCAAGACAGCCGGGCACGCTGGAAGGAAGGTAATCGCCCGGCACGCCCGTCGATGCGGCCTCCACGCTCACATCCGCCCCTTGCTCGTGCTGAATCACGGGCGAACCCGCGTAGTGATCGCCCAGTACCACGCCCAGGGTATAAAACTCCGCGCTCTTGTGATCCATGATTTTCCGGCCCACGTCCACGCGCGTCTCGTCGCCCCCCGGCGTATCCGCCTCCAGATTGTCGCGCGTGAGCTGGTTGCCAAGCAGGGCGTAGTTTCGCACGGCCTGGAATACGACGTTTTCATGCACCGGGCGGCGTTCGATCTCGTAGCTTTCCAACAATGTCTCCGCGCCCCAGCCTTGCAGCACGGCGGCCAGCTTCCAGCCCAGGTCGACGGCGTCGCCTATGCCCATATTCATGCCATATCCGCCCATGGGCGGATGCAAATGGCATGCATCGCCCGCCAGGAAGATGCGGCCTTCGCGATAGCGTTCGGCGATCAGGCGATGCACGGCCCATGGCTCCACGCGCTCGATCGCGATATCGACGTCCAGCCCCGTCGTGCGCCGGATCTGCGCCGCCGGATCCCGCGGCACGCCTTGCTGCGCATCCACCGCGGTCGCCATGAAGAACCAGAGGTCGTCGCGGTCCATGGGGCCGCAGATGCCGGGAATATCGGTATTGACCAGCCAGTACATGATGGCCTTGCCCACGGTGACTTTATGTTGGATGTCGCGCGAGCGGAAAACGACGGTGTAGTTCCAATCGTAGGCGTGGTCGCCCCGCATGGGAATCTTGAGAATGGCGTTGCGCACGGTGGTGCGCGCGCCGTCGGCGCCGATCAGATAGCGGCAGCGTATCGTTTCGGCCTTGCCGGTGGCCATGTTGCTGACGAAGGCGGTCACGCCGTCGTCGTCCTGAACGGCATCGTCCAGGCGCAGTCCGAACACGAGCTGCACGGAATCGAGCGTCTCGATGTGCTTGCGCATTACATCTTCGACGTGATATTGCGGTATCCACTGGCCGGTTTCCGGAAAGAAATCCTCCAACGGTCGATCGCAATAATTGACGTTCTCGAAATGCGCCAGCGCGTGCCCGTTCAAACGGGTCGCGAAGATGACGTCGGACGGATAGTCCTTGGGCAAAGGCGAGGCCTCGCGCAGCTTGTCCGCGATGCCCCATCTTCTGAAGTGCGTCAATGTCCGCACATTGGTGGTCTTGGCCCTGGGCGACATGCCGCCCCGGGCCTCCTGCTCGATCACCAGGGCTTTCACGCCGCGCCGGCCCAGCTCTATCGCGGCCGCCAGACCCACCGGCCCGGCCCCCACCACCAAGATATCCGTCTCTCTATCCGCGTGCTCGTGCATGGATGCTCCCAGTTTCATGCGAGGGCCGGCCTCATTTGCTCAACACGGACGCGCCGTCGTGGATCTTGAGCATCACCACGCCGTAATGCGGATTGCGATGCTCGTCGAACGACAGCTTGCCCGACCCCAGAACGGTCGGCAGATCGGCCGTGGAAGCCAGTGCTTCCCGGATTTGGTCGGGGCCGGCATTCGGGCCCGCCTTCTTCAAAGCACTGGCGGCTACCAGCATGGAGCCGTAGCCGATCGCGGAATATTGATCGGGCGCTTCCCCGTAGGCTTCGCGATAGCTCTTTATGAAGGCGTCGATTTCAGGCTTGGATTCGTCCGCATAGAAGAAGCTGGGGTACACCGTTCCCTCGACGGCCCCGCCGCCGATCTTCACGTAGCCGGGAGCCCCCATTTCGTCGTTACCGACGAACACGGAGGAAGGCGGCAAGCCGTTCTGCCTCGTCTGTATGGCGATGTTGGCCGCCGATTCGGGCGATACGCCCAGATAGACGATGTCCGTCGGACGGTGAACGATCTTGGTCGCCAATGCGCTGAAATCGCTGTCCGAGCTGAGGATGGACTCTTCCCGTATGTCCGTCACGCCGTTCTTCTCGAAGTACGCCTTGAGCAGGTTCTTGTAGGAAACGAAGGCATCGTTGTCGCGCGCGAACACCAGCGTGGCGCTCTTGGGCCGCATGGTGTTCACGATGTACTCGGCGGCATCCGTCATCAGCACGTCGGGATCCTGGTAGATCTTGAATATCCACTTGCCCGTCTCCGTGACGCGCTTGGACACGGCCAGCGCGATCGTGGGCAGGCCCGCATCGTTGGCGACGGGGGCCGCCGCGCCGGCCAGCGGCGACGTGGCCGGCCCCACCATCATGGCCACTTTGTCCCGATTGGCGAACTGGGTGGCCAGGGCGATGGCCTGCGATTTTTCACTGGCGTTGTCGCCCAATATGATCTTCATGGTGCGGCCCTCGCCCAGCAAGGACTGCGCGTTGATCTGCTTGACGGCCAGCTCCACGCCTCGATGAATGGGAGGACCGGCCCAGGACGCGACCGGCCCCGTCATCGGCAGCTGCACGCCGACCACCACCTCTTCGGCCTGGGCGAAAGGGGCTGCCGACATGATGGCCATGCCTGCCAGCATCATAGTTAAACGCTTTATTTTCATGATGTCTCCTGAATGGAAAATGACGCGAAGCGCTATTCGTCTTCGCGGCCGAGATAGTGAGCAATGACTTTGGGATCATTGATCAACTCACTGCTTGCTCCTTGGTGAACCACGCGTCCGCGCTCCAGGACGAACGCATGGCTCGTGCTTGCCAGCGCGCGCTGGGCGTTCTGCTCCACGAGGAATATGGTCAAGCCTTCCCGGTTCAGCGCCTCCAGCGCCGCGAACACCTGCTTGGCCAACAGCGGAGACAATCCCAGGCTGGGCTCGTCCAGCAGCAACAGCTTGGGACAACCCATCAGGGCGCGGCCGATCGCCAGCATCTGCTGCTGGCCGCCGGACAGCGATCCGCCTTCCTGCTTGCGCCGTTGCGCGAGCACGGGAAACAGCTCGTACACGTGCTGCAGATCGCGGTCGCCGCGGCTGCGCGAGCCGGCGGCCAGCCTGCCCAGCTCGAGGTTTTCCTCGACGGTCAGGGGGCCGAGTATCTGGCGCCCTTCCGGCACCAGCAGCAAGCCCGAGCGGGCGATCTTGTAGCTGTCCCGCCTGGTAATGTCCTCGCCGTCGAATACGATGATCCCGGCCTGCGGCGCCACCAGGCCGCAGATCGTCTTGAGCAGCGTGGACTTGCCCGCGCCGTTGGAGCCGATCAGCGCGACGATGCCGCGCTCGGGAATCTCCAGGCTGACCTCCTGCAAGGCCCTGATGCCCCCGTAGGAAGTCGACAAAGAATTGATCTTCAACATGTCAGGTTCCCAAATATGCCTGGACAACGTCCGGGTGATTAATCACATAGTCCGCGCTACCTTCGGCGATCAGGCGTCCGGAATCCACCACGTAGACGTGGTCGCACAGCGAGCGCACGAAACGCATGTTGTGCTCGATCAGCAGCACGCTGATGCCGTCGTCCGCCAGCCGGCGGAATATCTTGCCCAGGTATTCGCCTTCCACGTCGTTCATGCCGGCCACGGGCTCGTCCAGGAGCAGCAGCTTCGGATCCGTGGCCAGCGCGCGCATCATTTCCACCCGGCGCTGGTGCCCGTACGACAGGAACGCGGCCGTGTGATGCTCGTAGTCGCTCATCTCGAACAAGGCCAGGAGCTTGCGCGCGCGCTCGTAGAAATCGGCGCGTTCGGCGCGCGCCGAACGCAGGCCGAACAGATTGGCGATCGTGTTGCTGGTCTCGTGGCGGTGGTAACCCACCACGACATTCTCGATGACCGAGGCCTCCTTGAGCAGGCGGATGTTCTGGAACGTCCGGGCGACGCCCAGCCGGGCGATGTCCCGGGCAGTGAGCGCCGTGATGTCGCGCCCTTCGAACTCGATGCGCCCGCCCGTCACCCCCAGCATCCCGGTGATCAGGTTGACGATGGTGGTCTTGCCGGCGCCGTTGGGCCCGATCAGCCCCGTGATGGTGCCGGGCTCGGTCCGCATGCTGAGGTTCTGCACCGCGGCCACGCCGCCGAAATGCTTGCTGATGTCATGCAACGTCAGGCTTGTCATGGCTCTCTCCTGTTCCCGGCGGCACCGGCGATGGATTGGCGCCGTCCGGCAAGGTAGCGCCGGAATGTATCCACGATCCCCATGGGCATGTACGCAATGATGAGCATCAGAAGGATGCCGTTGACCAGCAGACGTTGCTGCGCCAGCGGGCGCGCGATCTCCGGTATCGAGGTCAGGATGAAAGCGCCGACGATCGGTCCCCACACCGAAACGCGCCCGCCGAGCACCACGGCGGCGATGGCCAGGATGAGCATGGGAAATCCGAATTGCTCAGGCGTGATGCTATAAGTGTTGAACGCCAGCAGGCCGCCGCTCAGTCCCGCCACCCCGCCGCTGATCGCGAACGACAGCGCCTGGTACTTGACCACCGAAATGCCCAGGGCCACGGCGACGGTTTCCTCCTGGCGAATGGCGTCGAACGCCCGGCCGACCGCATAGCGGTTCATGATCAGAGTGAAGACCGTCACGACGGCGAAGAACGCGAGAAGATGCGGCGTCTTGATGACGGCCGGTATGCCGTTGATGCCGACCGCCCCGCCCGTGATGGATTCGGCGTAAAGGCTGAGCGACACGATGATCTGGACGAAGGCCAGGGTGGCGATCGCCTGGAACACGCCGCGCAGCCGCGCCAGCGGGACGGAAAGCAGCGCGCCGGCCAGGACGCCCATCAGGGTGGAGCAGATCAACGCCAGCCAGACGGGCCAGCCGTATGTCATGTGCAGCACGGCGCCGGTGTACGCGCCCAGGGCAGCGAAGCCCGCCGGCGCAAGGGAAAACACGCCCGCGCGCAAGGCAATGTACTGGCTGAAAGCAAGCCCGGTCACGATGAGGATCTGATCCAGGACGGGCCGATACGTAATAAAGAAATCTATCATTGCCGGGTCACCCTAGCCTCGCGCCTCAGGCCGCGGAAGAAGCCCGTCGGACGCACCAGAAGAATAATGAAGAGCAAGGCGAACAGCACCGTGTCGCTGAGCTCCGTCGATACATATGTAGCCGTCATCACTTGCAGCACGCCGATGATCAGGCCGGCGACGACCGCCCCGGCGATGCTGCCCATGCCGCCCAGGATCACGACGAGGAAGGCGCGCAGCATCATGGGCTCGCCCATGAGAAAGTGCACCGAATTGAACGCCACGCCGATAATGACCCCGGCCACGCCCGCCAGCGCGCCGGCGATGAAAAAGGTCTGGAAGTAGATGACGCCCGGGCGTATCCCCAACAGGACCGAGGTGGATTCGCTCACCGCGACCGCGCGCACCTGCCGGCCGAACTTGGTGCGGTACATGTAGAAGAACAGCAGGCCCACCATCACGGCCATGCAGAAAATGACGGTGACGTGCAGCAGCGAGAACCGCACGCCTCCGATCTGGTAGAACACGACAGGGAACGTGCCGAACGGAAAGCTGAGTATCTTGGCGTCCGACAGCTGCTGCGCGAGGCTGATCAGCACCAGGCTGGCGCCCATGCTGGACACCAGCGCGCCGAACTCGTCCGCCCCGCGCTTGCGCAATGGCCGGAAGGCGAAGAAATCCACCAGGACGCTCAGCACGCCGCCCGCCAGGACCGCCGCCAGAAACGCGACCGCCAAGGGCAGTTCCAGGTGGCTCACCACGTACAGCCCGACGAAAGCCGACGCCATGAACACGGCGCCGTGCGCCAGGTTCAGGATGTTGAGCACACCGAATCCCAGCGTGAAACCCAGCGCGAACAGACTGTAGATGGACCCGACCACCAATCCGTTGATCAATTGTTGTAGGAACATGAGCTACCTCGGCTATTGCGCAAGAAAACCACCGTCGACGATGAGGTCGGTGCCGTTGACCAGGCCCGATTCGTCCGACGCCAGATACACCACGCTCCAGGCGACGTCGTCTGGCGTGCCCAGACGTTTGAATGGATGCAGCGCGGTCACCTGGGCGCGCGCCTCTTCCTCCGACATCCCCGCCGCGACCGGCGAATTCTGCATGAACGGAGTCCAGATATAGCTTGGATGTATCGCATTGACCCTGATGTTCAGGCCTTGCCGCGCGCAACTGGTCGCGGCATGTTTCGTCAGCGTGCGTATGGCGCCCTTGCTCGTGCCGTACGCGGCGCCGCCCCGGGTCCCGACGTAGCCGGACACGGAGCCGATGTTGACGATGGACCCGCCGTTGCCCGCTTCTTTCATGGCAAGAATGGCGTGCTTGGTGCCCAGGAATACGCCATCGACGTTGACCTTGAACACCTTGCGCCATTCGTCGAGGTCGATGGATTCGAAATTGGGCGGAAAGCTGCCGGCTATGCCGGCGTTGTTGACGAGTATGTCCAGCCGTCCGAAAGTGCGGCGCACAGTATCCATCACCGCGACCCAGCTGTCTTCGGACGTGACGTCATGCGTCACGAACAGATGGCGCTCCGGCTGCGCGGCCATGCCGGCCGGCGCGCGCCCTTCGCCGAGGTCGCACATCACCACGGCGGCGCCCTGTTCCAGCAAGCGCCGTACGCAGCCCTGGCCTATACCGCCCAAAGCGCCCGTGACGACGGCGACTTTGCCTTGCAATCTTTGCATGCGAGTCTCCTCCTGCGTAAAATAATGATCATGATCAGTTTTTTGAAAACTATAATTCTGTATATTTTTTATGTCAATATATTTTTTATTGATGAAAACCCTGAAAACCCACCACCAGGCAGAGGATTATCTATGACACTTCTTCCCTCCCATCACTCGCTTTCTCCGTTTTGTTGAATTTATAATGAACACAAGAACATGAATTAAGAAACATGTTCATTTTTTTGAGGATCCCACGATGCCGCCCCCTGCTTCTCATGCCCAAACCGCTCCCGCCGGCAAGCGCGAGCGCAACAAGCTCGAGAAATATCGCCGCATCAAGGCGTCGGCGCGGCAGCTGTTCGAAGAGAAGGGCTACCAGGACGCCACGATACGCGACATCGCCAAGCATGCGGGCGTCGGACTCGGCACGCTGTTCCTGTATGCGCGTGACAAGCGCGACCTACTGTTTCTGCTGTTCGAAGACGAGTTGAACGAGGTCACCGACCGCGCGTTCGACACCGTAAAGCCCGATACCCCCCTGGTGGATCAGCTGGTCGACGCATTCCGCGTGTTCTTCGACTATTTCGCCTTGTCTCCGCGCGTCTCTCAAGACATGATGCGCGAAGTCGTTTTCTACGTAAAAAGCATCAACGAAATCAACAGCTTCCACACAGGCATCGCGCGCACGCACGAACGCCTGGCCCGCTTCGTCGCGCGCGCGCAGGCGTTGGACCTTGTGACCACCAGCTATGCGCCCGACGATCTAGCGCGCCTGATTTTCTCCATCTATCGGATGGACGTGCGCAGCTGCTTTGCGACGGAGCCTCTGGATGTCGCGGCAGGCCTGGCGAGGCTGCGCCACAATCTGGACATCCTCTTCATCGGCATTCGACCGCAGGCGGCCACGCCGCGTCCTACGCGCCGCGGACCCGAGCTCAATCGGCCCGAGCCTCAGTATTCCGAATGAAATAGTCCGGCAGCGCGGGCCCCCACAAGTACAGCGAGTCTTCCGGCGGATAGTTGCCGGCGTCCCACTCCGCGCCCGCGGGCACGTAGTCGATGTCGAACGAGTATTCGGCGAAAGATCCCCATGGATCACGCACGTAGTGAAAGAAGTTCGACCCGAGCACATGCCGGCCCGTGCCCCAGCCTTCGGCGTAGCCCGCATCCCGCATCTGCTCGCCACCGCGCCCGACCTCGTTGACGCTGCCCACTTCCCAGGAACTGTGATGCCAGCCCGGCGCATGGCTTTTCGCAAAGGCGATCAAATGGTGGTCGCAGCCGTGGCGCGCATGCATGAACGCCACCGCGTCCTGCGAACGGTCCGACAGGCGCAGGCCGAGCGCCTTGCAATAGAACTCGATGCTTCGATCGAGATTCGTCGAGAACATCAGCACGTGCGACAGGCGCGCGGGATGGACGGGTCCCGTGTCGCTGCGCCCCAGGACGCCGCGGACGCCGGCCGGGCGCAGCGCTTCGGGCGTGCGATGGGCGGGAGCATCTCCGGTCAGCTTCGGGCCCACGGACAGCTGCAGCAGATTGCCGTCTGGATCCCTGAACCAGATGCCCGTGCCGTCGGCATACGGCCCGTCCTCGACGAGCTCGCATCCTTGGGCGCGCACCTGCTCGACCAGGCCGGCGTAATCGTCTTCGAAGCAATACAGGCTGAGATAGGCCGTGCGCTTGCGCTCGCCCTCGTACAAACGCCCCCAGACGTGCCCGCTTGCCGCCGCCCTCAGCGTCAGCGCACCGCTTTCCGGCTCGCGCTCCACGCGTAATCCGAACGTTTCGAAAAATCGCCTTGCTTCGTCGTGCGACGGCACTTCGAGCGCAAAGCAGTTGATGGAATGGATACCATGGCGAGATTCGCCATCACGCAGCGACGACATCGCAACCCTCCTCCTTTTCTGGTTTCAGTTCCGCGCCTCGTCGACGATGGGATTGCGCAAGGTGCCTATCCCCTCGATGGTGACTTCGCACACATCGCCGTCGCGCATGAGCAATCGCGGATTTCTGGCCCAGCCTATGCCGGACGGCGTGCCCGCCACGACGACGTCGCCCGGTTCCAGCGTAATGGCCTCGCTCAGGACGGCGACCAGTTCGACCACGTCGTGGATCATGTAACGCGTGTTCGAGGATTGCACGACTTCGCCGTTCAAGCGGGTTTGAATGTCCAGGCCGTGCGCGCCGGCCGGCAGCGCGTCGGCCGTGACCACGGCCGGACCGAAGCCGCCCGTCTTGTCGAACGTCTTGCCTATCGTCCACTGCGGCGACTTGAACTGGTATTCGCGCACCGAGCCGTCGTTGAACACCGAGTAGCCGAAGATGTGCTCCAGCGCCGATTCCTTCGCGATGTGACGGCCGGCCTTGCCGATGATGACGGCGAGCTCGCCCTCGAAATCCAGCGAATCGCTCGCCAGCGGACGCTCGATGGGCGCATCGTGGGCCGTCAGGCTGGTCGTCAGCCGCAAAAAGAAGGTCGGGTAATCAGGCTGCTGATAATCGCTCTCGGCGGTATGGTCCTTGTAGTTCAGGCCGACGCAGATGATCTTGCCCGGCTTGACCACCGGGGGCAACAGCGCGACGTCGGCCAGCGCGACGGTCGCGTCGGCGCCGGCCGTCAATTCGGACAACGGCGCGCCTTGCGCCGCCTTCTGCGCCAGGCTGCCTACGTCATGACCGCGATCCAGGGGCAGAACCCTTACCTGATCCCCTTCCAGAACCCCTACGCGCGAAGCGTTTCCATACAAAAAACTTACCAGTTTCATCAGTGCGTCCTCATCGCCAAGCCGGTCAAAAATGCAATCATGTCAAGAATTATATATTTTTATAATTTTATATATATTATGGCAAACCCTATATTTACTCAAAGGCATATCCCGTAAAATATGGCCTCCGCTCAAGGGCACATAGACACATCGATGACGACACCTTCCTCTTCCGCCGCGACGACGCTGGCCACATCGGTTTCCTTGAAAATACGGGCAGACATCATCAACGGCATCCTGCGGCCAGGCGACAAGCTGCATACGTCCGCCTTGGGCAAGCGCTACGACATCAGTCTCGTGCCGCTGCGCGAAGCGCTGTCGCGGCTGGCCAGCACGGGGTTCGTGGTCGCTGAAGACCAGCGCGGATTTCGCGTAGCGGAGATATCCGCCGAGGAGTTGCTGGACATCACCCGCACACGCATCTTCATTGAAAAGGAAGCGCTGCGCAGATCCATGCTGCACGGCGACGTGGCATGGGAATCGGAGCTCATCGCCGCCCATCACAGGTTGGCCCGGCTTCGCATGCTGCGCGACGACAAGGACGGCTTGACCCCGGAATGGGAAAAGGCCCACGCGCAGTTTCACGAGGCCTTGCTGGCGGCGTGCGACTCGAAATGGCTGCTCAGCATGGCCGGCATGCTGCGGGATCAAACGGCGCGGTACCGCCACTTGTCCATCCGCGCCTCCACCTACGCGGCGGACGGCGCCGCCCCGCCGCCAAAACGCGATGTCCATGCCGAGCACCAGATGCTGCTCGACGCGGTGCTGGACCGAAACGCGGAACGCGCCTGCCAGCTATTGGAAGAGCATTTCAACACCACCACTCAGCTCGTCATGCGCACCGCGTTCTGAAACGCGGTCCTTGCGCCAAGACGCGGACATCGCATCGCGTCATTGGGATGGGCGGGAAAATAAGAAAAAAGCCGGCCGGCGGCCAAGACGATGACGTGAGATTCGATGGTCGGGGCGACATGATTCGAACATGCGACTCCTGCGTCCCGAACGCAGTACTCTACCAGGCTGAGCTACGCCCCGACTAAACCTACACGTTATCCTGGGAACCGTTTCCAGGATATCGGGAACTTCAACGGTCGCGATCGACCGCGAAAGAGCAAAATTCTAACAAAGAATCGCGATTCGCGGAAGCGGGATAGACCGACAGGGCCTGACGGGCCAGGTCGGCTTCTTTCCGAGCCGCGCGACGCGTGTATTCCAGCGCCTCGGTATCGTGGATAGCCCGGGCCACGGCTTCGAAATCCGCTTCGCCGGTGCGTATGGCGTCCTGAATCAGCTGCCGCTGCCCCGCGCTGCCCGTTTCCATCACCCTGATCAGGGGCATGGTCGGCTTGCCTTCGCGCAAATCGTCGCCGACGTTCTTGCCCAGGGCCTGCACGTCACCGCTGTAATCGAGCACGTCGTCGATCAGCTGGAACGCCGTGCCCACATGCCGACCGTACGCTGCCGCCGCCTGCTCCTGCTCGGACGTTGCGCCCGCCACGATCGCGCCGACCTGCGCCGCCGCCTCGAACAACTTGGCCGTCTTGTAGCGGACCACCTGCAAATAGCGGTCCATGGACACGTCCGGATCGTGCACGTTGAGCAACTGCAGGATTTCGCCTTCGGCGATAACCGTCGTCGCGCCCGACAAAACGGACATCGCCGCCATGGAGCCCGTTTCCACCATCATTTCGAAAGAACGCGAATACAGGTAGTCGCCGACCAGCACGCTGGCGGCATTGCCGAACACCGCGTTGGCGGTGCGACGGCCGCGCCGCATGTCCGATTCGTCGACCACGTCATCGTGCAGCAGGGTGGCGGTATGGATGAACTCGACCACGGCCGCCAGCAGATGATGGTTCTTTCCGTGGTAGCCCAGCGCGTTGGCGATCATCAGCACCATGGCCGGACGCATGCGCTTGCCGCCCGCCCCGACGATGTAATCGCCTATGGTGCGCACGAGGACGACTTCTGAATTCAGGCGCGCGCGTATGATCGCATCAACCGCTTTCATATCGTCGGCAATGGGGGCGATGAGCTCGGAAAGATTCAACATGCAATCCAGGATGAAAAACTGAGGACTGACTCCGGCGAGTCACTGTGGGATTATACGTGAGCCATCTGATGCTGTTGGACGGGTGTAAATTGGCGATAATTGCGCTTTCGCTTCATTCAAGATCAGGAGGTAACACTGTGTCCGCCATCGATTTGAGTACGCTGATCAACCGCGCGGAACGCGTGCTGGCGCAGCTGGAGGCTTGGCTGCCGCCGATTCCGCCCGAAATCGACTGGTCGGCGCACGCCTTTCGCTGGCGCAAGGAAGGGAGCCGGGGCTGGCTGGACACCGTGCGGCACGTGTCGACGATAGACCTGGGCGATCTGCAGCACATTGAAAGGCAGAAGGAAATCATCGACCGCAATACCCGGCACTTCCTGCAAGGCAAGCCCGCCAACAACGTATTGATGACGGGCGCGCGCGGCACCGGAAAAAGCTCGCTGGTCAAGGCCATGCTGGCGGCCTACGGCGATCAGGGGCTGCGGCTGATCGAAGTCGACAAGACCGACATGGGCGACCTCGGCCATATCGTCGATCTGGTCGGCAAGCGCCCCGAACGCTTCATCATCTTCTGCGACGACCTGTCCTTCGAAGAAGGCGAACCCGGCTACAAGGCCTTGAAATCGGTGCTGGACGGCTCGATCAGCGCTTCGGGCGACAACGTGCTGATCTACGCCACGTCCAACCGCCGTCACTTGATGCCGGAATACATGAGCGAGAACCTGGCCGCCCGGCATCAGCCCGACGGCGAAATCCATCCCGGCGAGACCGTCGAAGAAAAAGTCTCCCTTTCGGAGCGCTTCGGTCTCTGGCTGTCGTTCTATCCGTTCAAACAGGACGATTATCTGGACATCGTCTATCACTGGCTGCGCGTACTGGGATGCAAGCCGGAGGACGTCGCGTCGTCGCGCACCGAGGCCCTGCAATGGGCGCTGGAGCGCGGGTCGCGCTCCGGGCGGGTGGCGCGCCAGTTCGCCCGCGACTGGGCGGCCCGCCATGTCTAAGCCGCGCGTGCACGTCGCGGTCGGCGTCATTCAGAAAACCGACGGCAGCCTGCTGTTGGCCCAACGTCCCGAAGGCAAGCCCTGGAACGGCTGGTGGGAATTCCCGGGCGGCAAGGTCGAGCCCGATGAAAGCGTCATGCAAGCCCTGGCGCGCGAGCTCAAGGAGGAGCTCGGCATCGATATCCAGGTCGACGCGGCCACGCCCTGGGTCATCTACACACATGAGTACCCCAAGAACATCGTGCGCCTGGAGTTTTGCCGGGTGCCCGCCTGGACGGGACAAGAGCGCGGCCTGGAAAATCAGGCGCTGCGGTGGGTGGATCCCCACGCCGCCGTGCCGGTCGAACCGCTGTTGCCCGCCGCCCTGCCGCCGCTGCGGTGGCTGCGCCTGCCCGACCGCTACTTGATCACGGGCATCGGATCGGCGGCGAATCTGCGCGCCTATCTGGATTCGCTGCGAAAAGCGCTGGAACGCGGCGTGCGCCTGGTGCAGTTTCGCGAGCCCGCGATGGCCGATACGGCCGAAGGCCTGGCGGCGCTCCAGCAGGTCCTGGCGTTGTGCAAGGCGGCCGGCGCGCGCTGCCTGGTCAATAGCGGCCACCCCGCGGCATGGCAGGAGCAGGCCGACGGTGTGCATCTCCAGGCCGGGCACGCGCGGGCAAGGCTGGGCGCCGGCCAACGAAACGGGACGACGGACGACGCGCCCGCGGAACCGGAAACGGCGCTGCCGGAAGAAGCCGGGCGGCGTCTGCTCGGCGTGTCGGCGCATCATCGCGACGACATCGAGGTCGCGCGCCGCCTGCATGCGGATTTCGCCGTGCTGGGCCACGTGCTGGAAACACCGTCGCATCCAGCCCGGGCGGGCATGGGATGGGAGGCCTTTACGTCGGCCATCGACAACGCGGGACTGCCCGTCTTTGCCTTGGGCGGGATGCGGGAAACGCACATGCAAACGGCCAAGCGCAGCGGCGCCCACGGTATCGCGGCGATCCGGGGCCTGCTGGGCTAATCGGTCCAGCCGCCTCCCAGCGCCGTGATCAGTTGAACGGCGCTGGTCAGGCGTTCGGACTGCAGGCTCAGCGCCGCGCGCTGGGCCGACAGGGCGGCGGTTTCCACCTGCACTACGCTCAGGTAATCGATCATGCCCGCTTCGTACTGATTGCGGGTCAATTGCAAGGCCTCTTGCGCCGCTTGCAATGCGCGGTCCTGCAGGATCTGTTCCTGGACCAGACTGTGCGTCTGCACCAGATAGTCTTCGACTTCGCGCAAGGCCACGAGGACCCGCTGCCGATACGCCAAGGCCTGCAACTCATATTCCGCGCGCGCCTGCTCGATCTGGGCCTGGCGCGCGCCCCCATCGAAAATCGCCAAGGCCAGCGCCGGACCCAGCGACCAGAAGCTGGCGGGCGCCGACAGCCAGCGGGCCCACTCGCCGCTGCGATAACCGCCTTGCGCGCTGAGCGTCAAGGACGGGAACCATGCGGCCTGCGCCACGCCGATGCCGGCATTGGCTTGCGCCGCGCGGCGCTCGGCCGCGATGATGTCCGGACGGCGCTGCAACAGGCGCGCCGGCACGTCCACCGGCACAACGGGCACGGCCGTCAGCATGGGCGATGCGTTCAGGGAAAACTGCGCGGGCGTCTTGCCGACCAGCACCGCCAAGGCATGCAAGAGCTGCGTGCGCTGACGCAACTGCGCCTGGTGCTGGACGCGCGCGTTTTCCAGCTGCGCGCGCGCATTGGCCACGTCGGCCTGCGCCGCCATGCCGACCTGAAAGCGATTCATCACCATGTCGGCGGATCGCTGGTAGGCATCGACGGTCTGCTGCAGCAGCAGGCTTTCGGCTTCGCGCGCCCGTAGCTGGAAATAGGTTTGCGCCAAGGTCGATTGCATGCTCAGGCGCATGGCGTCGACATCGGACCGGCTGGCTTGCAGCCCCGCTTCGCTCGCTTGCACCGAGCGCCGTATCCGGCCCCATACGTCCACTTCCCAGGTCACGGCGCCGCTGAGCGAATACTGGTTCGCGCTGGAGGCAAGCTGGCTTGATCCGGTATTATTGCCTTGTCCGGAACGGGTGAACGACGCGTTGGCATCCACCCTGGGCGAGAAGGCCGAACGCGACGAACGCAAGGCCGCCTGCGCCTGCCGATATCGCGCCTCGGCCTGCGCGACTTCCAGGTTTTCGACGTTCAGCTCTTCCATCAGCGCGGCAAGCACCGGCTCGTCGAACAGCGTCCACCATTTACCAGGCGTCGCCGTTTGCGAAGACTGCACCAGCTCCCATCCTTGATTGCCGGCCTGCAGCTCGGGCGCCATCGCCGCCTTGTAGGCCTCCCCCGCATCCACTACCGGACGCGTGTAATCCGGCCCGACCGCGCACGCGCCCAACAACGACGCGCAGCACATCGCCCCCACCCGGCTCATCCAACACCAACCCATGCCTGCCGCACTCGAACGGCGCTCATTCTGACCCATGCTCGACTCCAAACGATCGGTGCCCCGCTTTACCCATTTCCCGCCGACGGCGCGCCCACTGCCCGAAACGGTCCAGATACAGGTACACGACGGGCGTCGTGTACAAGGTCAGGACCTGGCAGAGCAAGAGGCCGCCGACGATCGTCAGGCCCAGCGGCTGGCGCATCTCCGTGCCGATCCCGGTATCGAACAACAGCGGCAGCGCCCCGCACAGCGCGGCGGCGGTCGTCATCATGATGGGCCGCAGGCGCGCCAGGCAGGCCTGGTAGATGGCATCGCGCGAACTCAATGCGCCTCGGCGCTGCGCGGTCAGCGCGAAGTCGACCATCATAATGGCATTCTTCTTCACGATGCCAATCAACAGGAAGATGCCTATCAGCGCGATCAGCGTGAACTCCTGTCCCACCAGTATCAGCATCAGCAACGCCCCCACGCCCGCCGAAGGCAGGGTCGACAGGATGGTGATCGGATGCACGTAGCTTTCATAGAGTATGCCGAGCACAATATACATCGTGAGCAGCGCGCCCAGGATCAGCCAGGGCTGCTGCTGCAAGGACTGCTGCAACACGCGGCCCTCCCCCTCGAAACCCGCCTGGATTTCATGGGCCGGCAGGCCGATCGCGGCCACCGCCTCGTCGATGGCGCGCGTCGCCTGATCCAGCGACACCCCGGGCGCCAGCGCGAATGAAAACGACTCGACTGCGAACAGGCCCTGATGCCGCACCCGGGACGGCGTGGTGCTGGTCGCGAAACGGGTGAAGGCCGCCAGCGGCACGCGATCGCCGTTGGCCGTGATGACCTCGACCTGCCGCAGGGCTTGCTCGTCCCGGGCGAAATGTTCGTCCACGCCCATGACGACATGATATTGATTGAGCGGGCCATAGATCACCGACACCTGCCGCTGGCTGAACGCATTGTTCAAGGTCGCCGCGATCATGCGCATGTCCACGCCCAGGCGCGTCGCCGCGTCGCGGTCGATGACCAGCTCTATCTGCTGTCCCCTGTCATCCAGATCGTTTTCGACGTCCACCAGCTCGGGCAGGCCCGCCAGGGCGTCGCGCACGCGCGGCAGCCACGTCTTGATCAGGCCCAGTTCCCCCGCCTTGAGACTGTATTCGTATTCGCCCGCCGACGAGCCCTGTCCGCCGCCCAGGAAAATATCCTGCTGCGGCACGAGAAACAGGCGCGCGCCCGGCTGGGACTGCAGAATCGGACGCAGGCGGTTGATCACCTCGCGCGAGCCCGCGTCGCGCTCGCCTTCGGGTTTGAGCTGCACCAGCAGCATGCTGGACGTGCTGCCCCCCCGTCCGCCCGCGAACCCGGCCACCGTATCGATCGCCGGATCTTCCAGCAACAGCGTGCGGAAATGCTCCAGCCTGGGCATCATCGCCTGGAACGACGTGCCTTCGTCGGCACGGAAAAAACCCAACAGTTGTCCGGTATCCTGCTGCGGCAGCAAGCCCTTGGGCACCACGGTGTAAAGATAGACGTTCAAGCCCACCGTCGCGGCGAGCAACAGCATCATGACGCGGCCATGATCCAGGGCCCAGGACAACGAACGCCGGTACGCCGCCATGCCGCGCCGCCCCACGGCCTCCACGCCCCGGCGCAGCAGGCCGGCCCTGGCCGGACGATGCGCCCCCCTGCGCAGGAACTGCGCGCACATCATGGGCGTCAGGGTCAGCGAAACCAGCAGGGAAATCATGACCGCGGCGGACAGCGTCACGGCGAACTCGCGGAACAGCCTGCCCATCAAGTCACCCATGAGCAGCATGGGAATGAACACCGCCACCAGGGACAGGCTCATGGCCAGGACCGTGAAGCCCACTTCCTTCAGCCCGCGCAGCGCCGCCCTGAGCGGCGACACGCCTCTTTCGATGTGGCGCATGATGTTTTCCAGCACCACGATGGCGTCGTCCACCACGAACCCCGTCGCCACGATCAGCGCCATCAGCGAAATCGTGTTCAAGGTATAGCCCAGCCACAGCATCAGGCTGAACGTGGCGATGAGCGACACCGGCACGGCCACGGCCGGTATCAAGGCCACGCGTCCGTTGCGCAGGAAGACGAGCACGACCATGACGACCAGCAGCACGGCGATCACCAGCGTGATCTCGGCTTCGTGCAGCGAGGCCCGGATACTGGGCGTGCGGTCCATGGCGACCGCCAGGGACACGTCGGCGGGCATCATGGCTTCCAGCATCGGCAACTGCTCGCGTATCGCATCGACCGTCTCGATGATGTTCGCGTCCGCCTGGCGGCGCACGATCAATTGCACGCCTTGCTGATCATTGAAGAACCCGATCTGGTACAGGTCCTCGACGGAGTCCTCGACCCTAGCGACGTCCCGCAAGCGTATCGGGGCGCCGTCGCGCCAGGCGACGATCAAGGACTCATACTGCTCGGCCCGCGTCAGCTGGCGGCCCGAGCTGACCTGCCAGTTGTAGATATCGTTGTGCACGGCGCCGTTCGGACGCATCGTATTGGCGCCGCCCAACGCGGTGCGAACCTCGTCCAGCGCGACGCCGGCGTTGTACAAAGCGTAAGGGTTCAAGCTGACCCGGACGGCCGGCAAGGATCCGCCGCCGACCTCGACTTCGCCGACACCCGGCACCTGGGATAACTTTTGCGCGACCACCGTGGACGCCAGATCGTACATCTGCCCGCGCCCGGCGGTGCGCGACGTGACAGCCAGCACCATGATGGGGGCCGACGACGGATTGACCTTGTGATAGGTCGGATTACCGCGCAAGCTGGAAGGCAGCATGGCGCGGGACGCATTGATCGCCGCCTGCACGTCCCTGGCCGCGCTGTTGATGTCGCGATCCATGTCGAACATCAGGGTAATCCGCATGGAGCCCTGCGCGCTGCGCGAGCTCATTTCACGCAAACCGGAAATGGCCCCCAGCGACTGCTCCAGCGGCGTCGCGACGCTCGAGGCCATGGTTTCCGGGCTGGCGCCGGGCATGCTGGCCGATACCGAGATCATGGGAAAATCGATCTGCGGCAACGGCGCGACCGGCAAGAACATATAGGACAGCAAGCCGGCCAGGACCAGGGCCAGGCACGCCAGCGACGTGGCGACAGGCCGGATCACGAAGACCTGGAGCCACTTCACGGCACGGCCTGCGAATTCGGCCCGGACGCCTGCATGCGGCGCAGGCGCTTGCCCAGCCTGTCGAAGAACAGATAGATCACCGGCGTCGTATACAGGGTCAGCACCTGGCTGCACAGCAGGCCGCCGACCATGACCAGGCCCAGCGGCTGGCGCAATTCCGCGCCCGACCCGGTCGCGAACATCAGCGGCAGCGCGCTGAACAAGGCGGCGAAAGTCGTCATCAAGATGGGGCGCAAGCGCAGCAGCGCCGCCTCATGGATCGCGTCTTCGGGGCTCAGGCCCCGCTTGCGTTCCGCATCCAGGGAAAAATCGATCATCATGATCGCATTCTTCTTGACGATGCCGATCAGCAGGATAATGCCTATCACTCCGATCATGTCCAGCTCGGCGCCCGTCAGCAATAGCGCCAGCAAGGCGCCTATCCCCGCCGAGGGAAGCGTCGACAGTATCGTGATCGGGTGGATGTAGCTTTCATACAGTATGCCCAGCACGATGTACATCGTCATGACGGCCGCCAGCATCAGCCACAGCGTGCTGGAAAGCGACGCCTCGAACGCCTTGGCCGCCCCCTGGAAGCGCAGATCGAGCGAATAGGGCATTCCCAGCCGCTCCCTGGCTTGCTGCACGGCATCGGACGCCTCGGACAACGCCACGCCCGGAGCCAGGTTGAACGATACGGTCGCCGCCGGAAATTGGTCCAGGCGCGTGATCGACAGCAGGCTGTGACCGTGGCGGATGCGCGCCAGGCTGCTGACAGGCACCGGCACGCCCGACTGCGTCTGCACGAAAATGCCCGACAGCGCCGACGGATCCTGGCGAAACGGCGGCTCGACTTCCAGCACCACCCGATACTGCGTCGACTGCGTGAAAATCGTGGAGATCAGCCGTTGACCGAACGCATCGTAAAGCGCATCGTCGATGGCCGCGATCGTCACCCCCATGCGGGCCGCCGCATCCCGGTCGATGTCCAGCATCAGCTGCAAGCCGCCCTGCTGCAAGTCCGCGACGACGTCGGTCAATTCCGGACGTTCCTGCAACGCCTGCACGAACTTGGGAATCCAGGTGGACAACACGGCGCGATCCGGCTCGGACAACACCATCTGGTATTGCGTGCGGCTGACCTGGTCGTCCACGGTCAGGTCCTGCACCGGCTGCATATAGACCTGGATGTCCGGCAGCGCCGCCAGATCCGCGCCCAAGCGGCGGATGATCTCGCCCGCGGTCGCGTCGCGCTCGGTGACCGGCTTCAAGGCGATCTGCATGCGGCCCGTGTTCACTGTCGCGTTCGTGCCGTCCACCCCGATGAACGACGTGACTTCCAGCACGTCCGGGTCCTTCAAGATGCGCTCGGCCGCCTGCAGCTGGCGCTGCGACATGGCCTTGAACGACAAAGTCTGCGGCCCCTGGCTGATGGCCTGGATCAGGCCGGTATCCTGCTGCGGAAAAAAGCCTTTTGGCACGGCCAGGTACAGCAAGCCCGTAACCAGCAGCGTTCCCAGTACCACCCACAGCATCAAGGCCTGGCGGCGCAAGACCCAGCTCAGGCTGGCGCCGTAGCCGCGCACCAGGCGCTGCATCGCATCCGCCGACCGGCGCTGCATGCGGGTCTGGCCGGATTCGGATTCCGGCTTGAGCATGCGCGCGCACATCATGGGCGTCAAGGTCAGCGAAATCAGCAACGACAACAGGATGGCGACCGCCAGCGTCACGGCGAATTCGTGAAACAGGCGTCCGATCACGTCGCTCATGAAAAGCAGCGGGATCAGCACCGCCAACAGCGACACCGTCAGCGACACCAACGTGAACCCGATCTGCCGGGCGCCCTTCAACGCCGCCTGCATGGCGGTTTCCCCGCGCTCGATATGGCGCGCGATGTTCTCTATCATGACGATCGCATCGTCGACGACGAAACCCGTGGCGATGGTCAAGGCCATCAAGGTCAGGTTGTTGACCGAAAAGCCCATCAAATACATCAGACCGAACGTGCCCACCAGGGATAGCGGCACGACGACGCTGGGGATCCAGGTCGCCATCCAGCTGCGCAGGAAGGCGAAAGTCACCATGACCACCAGCGCGATGGCCAGCAGCATTTCCACCTGCACGTGCGCAATCGCGTCACGAACGGTCTGGGTCCGGTCCGTTGCCACGCGGATGTCCACACCAACCGGCAGGGATTGCTGCAGCGACGGCAGCAGTTCCTTGACGCGATCCACCACCTCGATGACGTTGGCGCCGGGCTGGCGCTGGATGTTGATCAGCACGGCCGGCGTCGAGCCTATCCAGGCAGCCTGCTGGACATTCTCGGCGGCGCGCATGACCTGCGCCACGTCGCGTAGCCGCAAGGGTGCGCCCTGGTCGTAGCGTATGATCAGGGACTCGTAATCCCGCACGGAGCGCAACTGATCATTGGCGCTGATGGTGATGGAGCGCTGCGGGCCGTCGATATTGCCTTTGGGCTGGGTATCGTTGGCGCCCGCGATCGCGCCGCGCACGTCGGCCAGCGTCAGTCCATAGGACGCCAGCACGTGCGGATTGGCCTGCACCCGCACCGCCGGGCGCTGGCCGCCGGCGATGCTGACCAGCCCCACGCCCGGAATCTGCGACAGCTTCTGCGCCACGCGCACGTCGATCACGTCGCGCACGTCGGCCAGCGGCAGGGTCGGCGACGTGACGGCAAGACTGATCACCGGCGCGTCGGCGGGGTTGACCTTGTTGTAGACGGGCGGCGCGGGCAGGTCGGAGGGCAGCAGGTTGGAGGCGGCGTTGATCGCGGCCTGGACCTCCTGCTCGGCCACGTCCAGGGACAGATCCAGGTCGAATTGCAACGTAATGACGGACGAGCCGCCGGAACTGGTCGTGGTCATCTGCGTCAGCCCAGACATTTGTCCGAACTGTCGCTCCAGCGGCGACGTGACCAGCGCCGCCATCACGTCGGGACTGGCGCCGGGATACAAGGTGCTGACCTGTATCGTGGGGTAGTCGACCTGCGGCAGGGCCGATACCGGCAGCAGACGATACGCCAACAGGCCCGACAAGAACAGCGCCACCATCGCCAGCGTCGTGGCGACCGGCCTGACGATGAAGATCCGCGACAGATTCATGGAGACCGCGCCGGCGCGGTGGCCGCCTCACGGCTCTCAGGGACGTCGGCGCCGGCGGCTGTGCCGCCCTCCAGCCCGATGCCGATGTCCGCCGACGGCAAGGCATCGGGCGCGGGATCGCTGACGATGCGCACCGTCGCGCCTTCGCGCAAACGGTCCACGCCCTCGGTCACTACTTTGCCGCCCGCTTTCAGGCCCGACAGGATCGCAATGTGGCGCTGGTCGCTGCGGCCCGTCTCCACGCGCTGGACATGCACCTTGTTGTCGTCGTCTATGAGGTAGACGAACGCGCCTATCGAGCCCTGTTGCACGGCCAGGGTCGGCACCAGCAACGCGGGGATGGTCGCGACGCGCACACGGACGTTCACGAACTGATTGGGAAACAAGGCTTCGTCATCGTTGCCGAAACGCGCCTTGAGCCTGACGGTGCCGGTGGCCACGTCGATCTGGTTGTCCAGGGCCGTCAGCTCGCCGCTGGCCAAGGGTGTCGCGCCGTCGCGATCGAGCACATCCACCGCCAGCTTGCGCCCATCGCGCAAGGCCGGCAGCACGTCCGCCAGCTGCGACTGGGGCAGCGTGAACGAAACCGAAATCGGCTGAGTCTGTGTGATGACGACCAGCCCTTCCGTGCCGCCAGCGCTGATCAGATTGCCCACGTCAGCCTGGCGCAACCCCAGCCTGCCGGAAATCGGCGCCGTGATGCGGGTGAAATCCAGTTGCAGCTGCGCCTGCTCGACCGTGGCCTGGGCGGCCTCGGCGGCGGCCTTGTATTGCTGGACCAGGGCCTGCTGGGTGTCCAGCTGCTGGCGGGCGATCGACGCCTGCTTGTACAACTGCTGGAAACGTTGCAAGTCTTGCTGGGCATTGGCCAGCAGCGATTTGCCCTGGGCCAGCTGCGCGCGCGCCTGCGACAATTGAACCTGGTAAGTGCGTGGATCGATTCTGGCCAGCACGTCGCCGGCGGCGACCTTCTGCCCTTCCTCGAAATTGACCTGCTCGAGCTGGCCGTCCACGCGGCTGCGAACGGTCACGGTATTGAACGCCGTGACCGTGCCGATGGCCGGCAGGACGTGCTCTATCCGCCCCTGCTGCACGATGGCGGCGCGGACCGGCACCACCATGGGGGGCATGGCCGGCCCGGCGGGGCGGGACGGTCCCCTGGAAAAAAGCCAATACAGGCCGGTGACGATGATGGCCATGACCGCCAGCCACAGCCAGACGGAACGATGACGGCGAGGCAGGGATCGCATGTCCGCCATGTGGGGAAACTCCGAAAACGAAAAAACGGCGCGTTATTGTTCTAAGACGCTAAAGTAGCTCAATTTTCTCTAATTTCATGAATCGTTCATGGTTTATTCTTGGCTCTGAAATAGAGTGCAACACCTACATTCAACCGCGAAGCGGTCACACATTGCAACGCGCCAACTTGAAGGGGACGTCATACGTAACGGGCTGCGGCTTCAATTCCGGATCCTGCGTGGCGAACCGAACCCAGATGACATATTTGTTCGCGCTCATTTCAGGAAAAATGACCAGCGATTCGTCGATCCATACGCGCAAAAGCTGGAACACCTTGCCGGTCAGCATTTCCTGATAGGCTCCCTGCCTGGCCACCAGGTCGACCACGTCCCCCGCGTCGCGCAGCATGCGCAGCGCCAAGACGATGCCTTTATATAGCGGCAGCAAAGGCGTGATCCATCGCTTGAGGTCTTGCGCACGCACCTGCGGACTTTTTATCTGCCATGAAAAATACGACGGCATGTCGACCTGGGACGAGCCGCCAGGCACAGCCAGCCGGCCCCTGAGGCTGCTGAGCCATTCGTTGTCGCGCAGCTCTTGGCCGATGCGTCCCTGCGCGGCAAGCTCCGCCGACGTTTCCTGGATTTCTTCGAGCAGCTTGTCCAGCGCCTCGGGATCCACGCCGGGGTGCTGGCGCAAGGCGCTCAGCGAAGAGCGCTGGCGTTCCAGGTCCTGCAGTACGGCGCCGCGCAGATCGGTGCGATCGCAGATGTCGAGCAAGTCGAACATCGTGGAAACTGAAATCTGATGGTGGCGCGCGTCGCTTCCCTGGGCAAAGAAAAATAGCCTGTCAAACAAATGCTCGACTCTCAAGAGAGCCCTTACGCGTTCGTTGCAAGGATATTCATAAAGAATCACGCGATCAAAAACCTTTTCTCAGTTTCAGGGGGAACAGGAAATACGGTGCGCGGCTTTCGCGCTGCGCTGCCCGGCCATGCGTAGCCAGGCATCATGCATGGCGCGCGTGCGCGCTTCCAGCAAGGTGACATCCGTCTGCGCATCGTTGTTGATGACGTCGTCGGCCACAGCCAGCCTTTCCTGCCGGCTGGCCTGAACTGACATGATACGCTCAATCACTTCCGTAGTCAGCCCGCTGCGGGCCCGGACCCGGGCGATCTGCGTCTCGGGCTCGCAATCGACCACGCAGACGCGATCGAGCCGATCCCGCCAACGACCGGACTCGACGAGCAAAGGCACGACGAACACGAGATACGCGCCCCGCGCCTGTTTCGCGCGCTCTTCGGTAAGCTTTCTTATCATTGGGTGCAAAATTGCTTCCAGTTTTTTCCGCGCCCCCGGATCCGCGAAGGCCAGCACGCGCATGGCCCGCCTGTCCATCGAACCATCGTCGGCAATCGCCCCGCTGCCGAACCGCTTGCGGATCGGCTCGATCGCGGCCCCGCCGGGAGCGGTCAGCTCGTGGGCCAGCACGTCGGAGTCGATTACCGTGGCGCCCCACAGCGCCAGGAAATCCGCGACGCGGCTTTTTCCCGAACCGATTCCACCCGTCAGTCCGACCTTGAAGGTTCCGGCATGCTCCATCCGAACGGCTCCTGTTTTGCCCTACTGTTACGAACGATTCCGCTAGCGTACTATATTGGTCTTTATTCTAGTTGGAACTGTCATGCGCATCCTGTCGCCGTCACGCATCGTCTTCAAACCCTTGATCGCCGGCTTGGCCTTGCTGGCCGTAGCGGGCTGCGCCCAGCAGGCGACGCAGCCCTCGCCCGACGCCTATCGGGACAGCACCCAGTCGGACGCGCGCCATCAGGCGCAAGGGCGCGGCTCCGCCCAGGCCGCGCCGCAACTGGTCATGGGCTTCGGTGAAAACGCAAAGCAAGCCCGGCAGCCATCGTCCGAGGCATCCGCCGAGACCGCCGCATCGGCGGCGCGGGCGCGGCCACTGACCGAGCCCCGCACCTTCCTGGGAACGATACCCTGCATCACGACCAACCAGGCATGCGCGCCGTCACGCATTACGCTGACGCTGGCACCGGCGGGACAATGGCGCGCGCGCACGGTCAGCGTGGACGGCGCAAGGGCGGGGGCCTCGCCCACCACGCAACAGGGATGCTGGATCGTCGTGGGCACGCAACCTCTACGCATCGCCTTGCAGACCACGGATGAAAATAGCCTGGCGATGCTGGCTTTCGTCAACGACAACGTGCTTCGCATCGTGCGCTATCAGGACGTCACTCCGACTCTGGACTATAGTCTGACCCGTCAGGCGGATATCGATCCGATAGATGAAATCCAGTCGCAAACCCCCCTGAATTGCGCGCCCTGAGCACGTGCGCGAAGGCGCCTTCCTGGCGCTTTTCTTCCTGACGCTTTTCCTTGAGGCGCAGCCAAAGCCAATGCGCCAGCTCGACGGCATTGCGCACTTCCAGCTTCTGGAATATTCGCGCGCGGTGCGCTTCGACGGTGCGCCGCGACACGCCGAGTTCGGCTGCGATGATCTTGTTCGGTCGACCGCGCACCACGTACGCCATGACGTCGCGTTCGCGCGGCGTCAGGCTGGTGACGGTGGAACACTGCTTGGCGACGTCGACATGCCCGTTTTCCATGGAAGACTCCCCTTCTTTTCTTGAACGGAAATTCTCCCAAGAAACCCCGCACCGATCTGCTGTCAACTCTTACAGCGACCGCGAAATGCGGTCTGCTCGCCGGGCTTCCCGGCTCAGATCTCGAGGTTGTCGATCAGGCGAGTGGTCCCCAATTTCGCCGCGGCAAGCGCGACCAGGGGCTTTTTCTTGCGCAGATCGTCGTCGTCCGGAATAAGCAGATCGCTTTGACGGCGCAAGGCCAGGTAATCGACCTCCCAGCCATCGCTTTGCAATTGCGCGATCGCCCGGGCCTCTATCTGCGCGGGGCTCAGGACGCCTCCCTTGACCTGCTCGCGCACCGCCTGCAGCACGGCATAGAGCCGAGGCGCCCGCGCCCGCTGCTCCGGCGTCAAATACACATTGCGCGAAGACAAGGCCAAGCCGTCATGGTCGCGCACGGTTTCATGCGCCAGTATCTCGACGGGCAACTGGAACTGCCTGCACATCCGGCGCACGACCATCAATTGCTGATAGTCCTTCTTGCCGAACACGGCCACCCGCGGCTGGACACAGGAGAACAGCTTGAGCACCACCGTGCTGACGCCGGTAAAGAACCCGGGCCGGAATTCGCCTTCCAGTATGCTGCCCAAGTCCTTCGGAGGCTGGATTTGGTAGCTCTGCGGTTCGGGATACATTTCGCGCTCGTCGGGCGCGAACAAGACGTATACGTCGCGCTGCTTTTCCAGCTTCTCGATGTCGGAGGCCAGCGTGCGCGGATAGCGATCGAAATCCTCGTTGGGGCCGAACTGCAGACGATTGACGAAAATACTGGCCACCACGGGATCGCCGTGCTGGCGCGCCAGCCTCATCAGCGCAAGATGGCCTTCGTGCAAGTTGCCCATGGTGGGCACGAACGAAACCCGCAATTGGCCGCGCAACTGATCGCGCAATTCGGCAATGGTGTGTACGACTTTCAAAACCGCTCTCCGTTTCCGTTCGCCCGCACCGCGTCAGGCGTCGGCCCTTGTATAAGATAAACGCACGTATATCGGCGCGTAAGGCTCCGCCTGCGTAATTTCCAGCAGCGATTCCCGCGCCAACTCCAGCATGGCCAGGAAATGCACGACGATGATCGCCGCCGGCTCTCCTTCGTCCACTTTTTCCATGAACAGCTCGGTAAACTCCATGAAGCGCACGTCGCTCAATCGGCGCAGTATCTGGCTCATGTGATCGCGCACCGACAACTGCTCGCGGCTGATGTGATGATGCGCATTCAGGCGCGCGCGCTTCATGATGTCCCGCCAGGCCTGCTTCAGATCGTCGGGGCTGATCTCGGGCAGCATCTGCTCCACGCGCGTGTCGAACAGAGCCTGCGCGCGGTGAAAATCGCGCCCCAGCTGCGGCAGGGCATCCAGCTTTTGCGCCGCCAGCTTCATCTGTTCGTATTCGAGCAAGCGCCTGACCAGCTCCGCCCTGGGGTCTTCGACTTCTTCGCCAGTATCGGATTTCTTAACCGGCAGCAGCATCCGGGATTTGATTTCGATCAGCAAGGCGGCCATCAACAGGTATTCGCCGGCCAGCTCCAGGTTCTGGTTGCGTATCTGTTCCACGTACGACAGATACTGCTGCGTCACCTCGGCCATCGGAATGTCCAGCACATTGAAATTCTGCTTGCGTATCAGATAAAGCAGCAAATCCAGCGGTCCCTGGAAGGTCTCGAGAAACACCTCCAGCGCATCGGGCGGGATGTACAAATCCTGCGGCATGGCGAACAGCGGCTCGCCGTACAAGCGAGCCAGGGCGACGGCGTCGACGACGTCGGGCGTGCTGTCCGTCGCGGGCGCGACCAACTCGGCCAGGCCCTCATCGCCGCCTTTGTAGCTGTTCATGCAAGTGCGTTACTTGGTCTGATACACATAGGGAGGCTGGGGCACGCGCCCCGCGCGAAAGCCCTCGTGCAACTCCGGATCGATGGGCTTGTCCCACAGCCTGCCGCGTCCCTCGCGCTGACGGGCTTCCGTATCGGGATGCTGTTTCTTGTAGTCATTGAGAAACTGGGTGACGTCTGATTCGTAGTGCTTGGCCATAAAGCGGTCGATCCATCTAAACAGCGGATTGGGTGAAAACGACGAGTTTACTTCATTCAGTTGGACGGCTTGCTTTCGAGCAGCATCACCAATTTGCAATCCGGGCGGGTCGCCAAACGAAACGTGATCTGCTGGTAGGACAGGATCTCGCCGGTCCGATGATGGAATTCCCGCAAGCCGCCCTCGCGATCCACCACGGCGTGACCGGTCCAGCACGTGGCGAAAACGGCGCTGGCGGCCAGGAGCTCGTCGATCAACGCGTGGATGGCCGGCTCGTCGGCGCGCGCGCCCGAATCGGCGCGGAATTCCGCGACGACCCGGCTGGCCCGCTGGTCCCAATCCACGATCAGGGCGCGCGCGGCGGGGTCCAGGAAGATATAACGCAAGAGGTTCGGGTTCGCCTGCCCGTCGGGCCAACCGTTGAACAGGCGCAGGAAAGGCTGGTTGCACGCCAGGATGTTCCAGCTCTGGTCGAGGATGTAAGACGGCGCGGTGATGCTGTGCACGCAATCAGCCAGCACCGGCGGCAATGCGCCGGCCGCATCCAGCCCATGCTGCGGATCGACGGACTCGGCCAGCTCGAATAGATAGTGCCGCTCGGCGCGCGACAGTGACAGGGCATCGGCCAATCGCGCCAGCACGGCGGCCGAGACGGATACGTCCCGCCCCTGCTCGATCCAGGTGTACCAGGTGGTGCTGATGTCGCAGAATTGCGCCAGCTCTTCGCGCCGCAATCCCGGCGTGCGCCGTCGTTGCCCTGGCGGCAGGCCCAACTGCGCTGGCGTGACGCGCGCGCGCGCCGTGCGCAGGAAATCGCCCAGGGCCTTGCGGCGCGACGAGGCCGAACCGTGGCGTTCGCCATGCGGATGGACCGGATCTTTCGCCGTCGCCGCGTTCATCGCTTATCCCAGGGCGCCGGCCAGCGTCCGGCGGACATCCTCTTCGCCGCGGCCGCTGCGGGCCACATAATCCCGTAACTGGTCTTCGCCTATCGTTCCCACGTTGAAATACTGGGATTTGGGATGGCTGAAGTAAAAGCCCGATACCGCCGACGCCGGATACATGGCATAGCCCTCGGTCAAGCGCATCTCGATATCGTCGCAATCCAGGACCTTGAACATGTCCGCCTTGACCACGTGCTCCGGGCAGGCCGGATAGCCGGGCGCCGGCCGTATGCCCTGGTATTTCTCCGCAATCAGCGCCTCGTTGTCCAGCGCCTCGTCGGGCACGTACCCCCACAGATCGCGCCTGACCCGGGCGTGCAGGCATTCGGCAAACCCTTCCGCCAGCCGGTCCGCCAGCGATTTGAGCATGATGCTGGAATAATCGTCGTTGGCGTCCAGGAAGGCCTTTTCATGCTTTTCGATGCCCAACCCGGCGGTCACCGCGAACAGGCCGATGTAATCCATGACGCCCGACGCCTTGGGCGCGATGTAATCCGCCAGGCATTTGTTGTCCACCCCTTCGCGCTTGACGCCCTGCTGGCGCAGGTTGCGCCACGTGAACAGGACCTCCGAGCGGCTTTCGTCGCGGTACACCTCGATGTCGTCGTCGTTGACGGTATTGGCGGGATGAAACGCCACGACGCCGTTGGCGCGCAGCCAGCGGCCTTCGATGATCTTCCTGAGCATGGCCTGTCCCTCCTCGTGGAGCTTGCCGGCCTGCTCGCCGACGACCTTGTCCTGCAGGATCGCCGGAAACTGGCCGAACAGGCTCCAGGTCTGGAAAAACGGCGTCCAGTCCAGGAAGTGGGCGATCTCGGCCAAGTCGTAGTTCTTGAAGGCGCGCCGGCCGATGAATTTGGGCCTGGGCGGCGTGTACGAAGCCCAATCCCAGGCCGGCCGGCCCGCGCGTGCTTTGTCCAGCGACACCAGAGGCGCGGCCTTGCGATTGGCATGGCGCTTGCGCACCAGCTCGTATTCCTGCGCCACGTCGGCCAGATAGGCATCGGCCTGATCCGACATGAGGCTGGTGGCCACGCCCACGGAGCGGCTGGCATCGGGCACGTAGATCACCGGCCCCTCGTAGTTGGGCGCGATCTTCACGGCCGTATGCACGCGGCTGGTGGTGGCGCCTCCGACCAGCAAAGGCAGCTTGCGGCTGCGGAAATAGTCGTCGCGCTGCATTTCGGACGCCACGTAGGCCATTTCCTCGAGGCTGGGCGTGATCAGCCCCGACAGCCCGACGATGTCGCACTTCTCTTCCTTGGCCTTGGCGAGAATCTCGGCGCACGGGACCATCACGCCCATGTTCACGACTTCGAAGTTATTGCATTGCAGGACCACCGTGACGATATTCTTGCCGATGTCGTGCACGTCGCCCTTGACCGTGGCGATAACGATTTTTCCCTTGGACCGCACATCGCCGCCCGCGGCCTCGATCCGCCGTTTTTCCTCTTCGATGAAAGGAATGAGATGCGCCACCGCCTGTTTCATCACGCGGGCCGACTTCACCACCTGCGGCAGGAACATCTTGCCCGCCCCGAACAGATCGCCGACGACGTTCATGCCGTCCATGAGCGGGCCTTCGATGACCTGGATGGGCCGGCCGCCCGCGGCGGCGATCTTACGGCGCACCTCTTCGGTATCCTCGACAATGTAGGTCGTAATCCCGTGCACCAAGGCATGCGAAAGCCGCTGCTCGACCGCCTGTTCGCGCCAGCTCAGGTCTTCCTCCTTCTTGGCGCCGGATCCCTTTATGCTCTCGGCCAGCTCCACCAGGCGCTCGGTGTTGGTCCGCTCGTCGGCCGGGCCCGCCCTGCCCAAGGGCTGCTCGCGGTCCAGCACCACGTCCTCGACCATGTCCAGCGCCTTCTTGTCGATGTCCTGATACACGCCCAGCTGGCCGGCGTTGACGATGCCCATCGTCATTCCCTGCTTGATGGCGTGAAAGAGGAAGACGGTGTGGATGGCTTCCCGCATCGCCTCGTTGCCGCGGAAGGAAAAGCTCACGTTGGACACGCCGCCCGAGACGCGGGCATGGGGCAGGTTACGGGTGATCCAGCCCGTGGCGTCGATGAAATCCACGGCATAATGATTGTGTTCCTCGATGCCCGTGGCGATGGCGAACACGTTGGGATCGAAAATGATGTCTTCGGGCGGAAAGCCGACCTCGTCGACCAGCAGCCGGTAGGCGCGCTCGCAAATGTCCTTGCGGCGCTGCAGATTGTCGGCCTGGCCCTGTTCGTCGAATGCCATGACCACGGCCGCCGCGCCGTACTTGCGGCACAGGCGGGCATGCTCGAGAAACGCCGCCTCGCCTTCTTTCATGGAAATGGAGTTGACCACGGCCTTGCCCTGCACGCAGCGCAGCCCCTGTTCGATGACGTCCCACTTGGAGCTGTCTATCATGATCGGCACGCGGGCGATGTCGGGCTCGGACGCGATCAGGTTCAGGAAGCGGCGCATGCAGGCGGCCGAATCCAGCATGGCTTCGTCCATATTGACGTCGATGATCTGCGCGCCGTTTTCCACCTGCTGGCGCGCCACCGCCAAGGCTTCGTCGTATTTCTCTTCGCGTATCAGGCGCAGGAACATCTTGCTGCCGGTCACGTTGGTGCGCTCGCCCACGTTGACGTACAGGGAATCCTCGTCGATGTTCAAGGGCTCCAGCCCCGAGAGCCGGGTCTTGACGGGGATCGCCGGCACCTCGCGCCTGGGCAGGCCCGCGACTTTCCCGGCGATGGCCCGGATATGATCGGGTGTCGTGCCGCAACAGCCCCCGGCCATGTTGACCAGCCCCGCGCGCGCGAATTCCTCGAGCAGCGACGAGGTGTCCTCCGGCGTTTCATCGAAACCCGTGTCGGCCATGGGGTTGGGCAAACCCGCGTTGGGATACACGCACACGTAGGTGTCGCAGATCTTGGACAGCTCGGCCACGTATGGCCGCATCAAGGCCGCCCCCAACGCGCAGTTCAGGCCGATGGTGACGGGACGCGCATGGCGGACGGAGTTCCAGAACGCCTCGACCGTCTGCCCCGACAGGATGCGGCCCGACGCGTCGGTGACGGTGCCCGAGATCATGACGGGCAGGCGCATGCCGCGCTCTTCGAACACGGTTTCGACCGCGAAGATGGCGGCCTTGGCGTTCAGCGTATCGAAAATGGTTTCGATCAGGACGATGTCGATGCCGCCGTCCAGCAGGCCGTTCAGCTGCTCGGCATACGCATCGCGCAATTGCTCGAAGGTCACGTTGCGCGCGCCCGGGTCGTTGACGTCGGGGGAAATCGACGCCGTTTTGGGCTGCGGGCCCAGGGCGCCGGCCACGAAGCGCGGGCGCTGCGGCGTGCTGTACCGGTCACAGGCGGCGCGAGCCAGCTTGGCGGAGGCCGCGTTCAGCTCGTAGGCCAGCTCGGACAGGCCGTAGTCGCCCTGGGCGATGGCCGTGGCGCCGAAGGTGTTGGTCTCGATGACGTCGGCGCCGGCCTCGAGATATTGATCATGGATTTCCGCGATGATGTCGGGCCGCACCAGTGACAGCAGCTCATTGTTGCCCTTCACGTCTTTGCCATGCCCGGCGAAACGCTCGCCGCGGAAATCCGCCTCGCCCAGCTTGTATTGCTGGATCATGGTGCCCATGGCGCCGTCGAGGATCAGGATGCGTTCGTCCAGCAGGCGCGCGAAGTCCGCGCCGTGCGTGTAAGAGGAAAGCGGATACGGTAGGGAAGGATGAGACACGAGGCGGGCCTGAAATAAAATGAAAGCGGTGCAAGCCGAAGCGCGCACGCCCCGGCCGCATCCGGCGTCGTTGGAATCCGTCCCTATTGTATCGCCCGGCCGAAGCGGGCGTAATCGGCCGACGCGCGCCTATGATATATTTCGACACGAAATAGGTGCTTTCGGAATCCGGCCAGGGGCGCAATGCCAGGCGCGGCCGGTTCTGCGAAAGTTAAACGGGAAACAGAATCCGCGCTTGCCTGCCGCAAGAGGCGCGCGGACAAACTGTGCTGCCCCCGCAACGGTAAGCATAGTCCTTATGCCAGCCCGACACCGGCCTCGATCGCCCCTTGGTCCATCCCCTGGCCGCCACGACGCGCGGCCGCCGGCTGCGCTTGGCGGACCGCATCCAGAGGAATGGTTTTATTGCCCACGACGTGCGGGGACGCGCGTTTCTCAAGGTTCATCATGCCTTACTCATTCGACCGGCAAGCGCTTGCCGTACTGTCCTGTTTCGCCGCCGCCGCGGCCAACGCCCAAACCACCGGCTCCACCGTTCAGCTCGACCGCGTCATCGTCACGGCCAGCCGTATGCCGCAGCTGGAAAAAGACGTGATCGGCGACGTCACCGTCATCGACGAGACCGCGCTTCGAAAAGAAGGCGGCAACAGCGTGGCCGAGATACTGGCCAAGCAGCCGGGCATCCAGTTCTACAGCAACGGCGGGCCGCAGACCCAGACCGGCATTTTCCTGCGCGGCGCCAATCCCAGCCAGACCCTGGTGCTGGTGGACGGCATGCGCGTCAACAGCATTACGTCGGGCGCGACCAACTGGAATGCCATCGATCCGTCCGCCATCGAACGGATCGAAGTGGTGCGCGGCGCCGCCAGCAGCCTGTACGGCTCGGACGCCATCGGCGGCGTGGTCAACATCATCACCCGCAAGTCGGGCGAAGACCGGCCGTTCAGCGCCTGGGGCAACATCGGCTACGGCACCAACGACACGTTCAAATCCAGCCTGGGCTTTTCCGGCGCCCGAGACGGCTGGGACTATGCGCTGTCGGCGGGCATGGCCGCCAGCGCCGGATTCAATTCGACCAACCGCCACTCCGGCTCATACAACCGCGACCGGGACGGCTACGACCAGCACACCCTGTCGGGATCGCTGGGATACCGATGGAGTCCGGGGCACCACATCGGCCTGACGGCATACAACGGCTACATCGACGGCGATTTCGACATGGGCGACGGCGCCCTGCCCGCTCATTCCATCACGCGCCAGCAGGCCTATACCCTGACCAGCACCGACGACCTCACCGATCGCTGGCAAAGCGTGCTGCGATTCGGATTCTCGAAGGAACACAACGACAGCAGAAGCTTCGGCGGCGCCTATACGTTCGGATCGCTGCAGCGGTCCTACACCTGGCAGAACAACCTGAAACTGTCCCAAGGGCAAAACGTCTCCGTCATCCTGGAACGGCTTGAAGAAAGGCCCGACGCCTTGTCCGCCTATACGGTCAGCCGGCGCGACACCAACGCCGCCGGCCTGGTGTATCGCGCCGACGTCGACAGGCATCACATCCAGGCCAGCGTGCGCAACGACAACATCTCCGGCTACGGCAGCCAGGCCACGGGCGGCGTGTCCTACGATTTCGACCTGAACGACGAATGGACTCTGGGCGTGTCGGCAAACTCCGGTTTCCGCGCCCCCACGTTCGCCGACCTGTACTACCCGTTCGAGCAATATTATTGGAACGGCTTTCCCTCGGGCTCGTTCTCGGGCAATCCGGACCTGAAGCCGGAACGGTCCCGCAACATCGAAGCCCGCATCCAGTACGAAACCGACACCACGCGCCTGGGCATGACGGCCTACCAGAACAAGATCCGCGACTTGATCAACGGCTATAGCTGCGATCCGAATCTGGACTGCACGGCCAAGAACGTGGACCGGGCCACCATACGCGGCATCACGCTGACGGCCGAACAGCGCTACGGCGACACGACCGTGCGCGCGAGCGCCGACTTCATGGACCCCCGCAACGATACGCCGGTCGACGGCGAGTCGGGCAGCCGGCTGGTGCGCCGCGCCAAGCAAGCCTATATGCTGGGCGTCGACCATAGGCTGGACGGCCTGCTGCTCGGCGCCGAGTATCAGTTCGTCGGCAAGCGGTACGAGGACGCGGCCAACCAGATCTCGATGGGAGGATACGGACTGTTCAATCTGACCGCCGCCTACGACTTCAGCAAGAACGCGGGCATACAGGTGCGCTGGAACAACGTCCTGAACAAGGACTATCCCCTGGTGCGCGGCTACAACACGCCGGGTTCGAACGTGTTCGTCAACGTCTCGCTCAGGATGTAGGCATGCGGCCGGGGCGCCTCGCGGATAGGCTGAAGCGCCGCCTGGCCGCGTGTGGCGCGGCCATGGCGGCCTGGGCCTGCGCGGCGGCGCCCTTGCAGGCCCAGGCCGCCCGGCACGCCACGCAAGTGGATCCGGCGGGCGCGGCCCCGGCTTTCGCGCAGCGGGCGCCCGTGCCACGGCACGCCGCCCGCGCCATCGCCCTGGCTCCGCACATCACCGAATTGATCCACGCCGCCGGCGCGGGCGAACGCATCGTCGCCACGGTCCTGAGCAGCGACTACCCGCCCGAGGCCCTGGCCATACCGCGCATCGGAGACGGCATCCACGTCAACGTGGAGCAAGCGCTGGCCTTGCGGCCCGATCTGATCGTGGCCTGGCTGCCGCACGGCGCGGCGCAGGTGATGGCGCCGGCCGCGTCCAGACTGGGCATTCCGCTGATCTATTCGCGCCCTGGAAAGCTTGCGGACATCCCCTCTGAAATCGTCCGGTTCGGCCGGCTGTTCGGCACCGAGGCGCACGCGAACGAAACGGCGCGCGCGCTGACGCGGCGGCTGGAGGCTCTGGGCGAGCATTACGCGCGGCGCAAGCCGGTCTCCGTCTTCATCGAAGTCGGCGCCTCACCGCTGTACACGATAGGCAATGATCCGTTGCTGAACGACGCGCTGCGGCTGTGCGGCGGCGTGAACCTCTACGCGGACGCGGCCATGGCCGCGCCGCAGGTCATCCTGGAAGACCTGCTGGCCAGGCGGCCCGACGTCGTGATCGTCGCGCCCGCCGGCGCCGACGAGCGCGACGCCCTGCTGCGCTGGACCGGCCTGAAACTGCCCGCCGCCCTGCGCGGCCACGTCCATGCTCTCGATCCGGACGCGCTGTTTCGTCCGGGCCCGCGCCTGATCGACGCCGCCGAGCAACTATGCCGCCATCTGGACGACGCGCGCTGACCCCGTTCGGACGAGGCATATGCTTACACGGCGGACGCAAATGGATTATTCTTTCACTTTGCCCGGCGATCCGGAGGCCATCCGAACACGGCACCCAGCCGGCACACGGCGCCGGCGGTTTTTTCGCCGCGCCGACACCGCACTGACATCTTGCCTACTCACATGAACCACGCAGATACTCTTGAGATCGCCGGCCGCCGGTACACGTCCCGCCTGCTGGTCGGCACGGGAAAATACAAGGACTTCGAGGAAACCCGCCAAGCCATCGACGCCAGCGGCGCCGAAATCGTCACCGTCGCGATACGCCGGACCAATATCGGCCAGAACGCCGGCGAACCCAATTTGCTGGACTTCCTGCCGCCGTCGCAATTCACGATCCTGCCCAACACCGCCGGGTGCTACACGGCCGAGGACGCCGTGCGCACCCTGCGCCTGGCGCGCGAGCTGCTGGACGGGCACGACCTGGTCAAGCTGGAAGTCCTGGGCGACAAGGACAATCTGTTTCCCAACATGCCGGAAACCCTGTCCGCCGCGCGCACCCTGGTCGACGAAGGCTTCAAGGTCATGGTGTACTGCACCGACGATCCCATACAGTGCCGCATGCTCGAAGACCTGGGCTGCGTGGCGGTCATGCCCCTGGCGTCCCTGATCGGCTCGGGCATGGGCATCCTCAACCCCTGGAACCTGCGCCTGATCATCGACCAGGCGCGCGTGCCCGTGCTCGTCGACGCCGGCGTCGGCACCGCCTCGGATGCCGCCATCGCCATGGAGCTGGGCTGCGACGCCATACTGATGAACACCGCCATCGCCGGAGCGCGTCATCCCGTGCTGATGGCCGGCGCGATGAAGAAAGCCGTGGAGGCGGGCCGCGAAGCGTTCCTTGCCGGACGCATGCCGCGCAAACACTACAGCGCCGACCCGAGCTCCCCCGCCGAAGGCCTTTTGACGCCAAGATCGACATGACCAGCCCCCGCATTCCCAACGCCCTGACCATTGCCGGCGTCGACCCGTCGGGCGGCGCCGGCGTGCTGGCCGACATCAAGACCATGAGCGCCCTGGGCGCCTACGGCACGGGTGTGATCGCGGCCCTGACGGCGCAAAACACCCAGGGAGTGACCGGCGTCAACCCGGTGCCGCCCGACTTCGTCGCCGCCCAGATCAACACCCTGTTCGCCGACGTGCGCATCGACGCGGTCAAGATCGGCATGCTGGGCCAGAAAGCCGTGACGCGGATGGTAGCCGAGCGCATGGCGCAATGGCGGCCCGCCCATCTGGTGATCGACCCCGTCATGGTGGCCAAAAGCGGCGATCATCTCCTGGACCCCGCCGCCGTCCATGAATTACGCGACCATCTCTTGCCCCTGGCCACGATGCTCACCCCCAACCTGCCCGAAGCAGCCGTGCTGCTGGGCGACAGCCAAGCCGACACCCTGAAGGAAATGCGTCGGGTCGCCGAAAAGCTGCGACGCCTGCTCCACGACGACGGCGAGCGCTGGATATTCCTCAAAGGCGGCCATCTGCCCGGCGACGACCTGGTCGACGTGCTGTTCAACGGCGACAGGCTTATCGAATTGCCCGGCAAGCGGATCGCCACCCCAAATACCCACGGCACGGGCTGCACCCTGTCCGCGGCGCTGGCGGCGCTGCTGCCGCAATCGCAGGATGTCGAGCAGGCATGCAGACTGGCCAAGCAGTATCTCGTCGCGGCCATCGCGCGATCGGGCGAACTGAGCGTCGGCACGGGCCACGGTCCGGTCCAGCATTTCCACGCCTGGTGGCCAGCCCCCCGATAGACGGCCCCTCCGGCGCCCGACCGACTAGCCGGGCGCCGGAGGGATCCGACGTCTCTCGGGGTACAATCAGACATCTTTTTACCTAGTTGAAGCCATGAACATTTCCGCCCTCTCGGGAACCGAGCGCGCCCGGTTCAACATGATCGAGCAGCAGATCCGCCCTTGGGATGTGCTGGATGAGCGCGTCCTGCAAGCGCTCTTCAACGTGCAACGCGAACGCTATGTGCCCGCGCCCATGCAGGGCCTGGCCTTTTCCGACGTGGAGCTGCCGCTGATCATCAACGCCATCGACACCCGGGAAAGCATGTTGACGCCCAAGGTCGAAGCCCGTCTCGCGCAGGAACTGCAACTCAAGTCCACGGACTGCGTGCTGGAAATCGGCACGGGCTCGGGCTACCAAGCCGCACTGCTGGCCAACCTGGCGCAGCAGGTCACGACAGTGGAAATCGATCACCGCCTCGCGGCGTTCGCGCAGGAAAACCTCAAGCGCAACCAGGCGGGCGACGTCAAGGTCGAAGTGGGCGATGCGCATGCGGGTTGGGGCACGACCGAATACGACGCCATTCTGGTCACGGGATCGGTGCCGGTGGTGCCCGACGCGCTGAAATACCAGCTGCGCGTGGGCGGACGCTTGGTCGTGGTCGTGGGCCAGCATCCCATCATGACGGCGTGCCGGGTCACGCGCACGAGCGCGGCCAGCTTCGAAACGCACAGCCTGTTCGACACGGTCATCAAGCCGCTGCGCGGCGTCTGCGTGTCGCAGTTCAAGTTCTAGATGAAAGGCACGCCCTGGCGCCCTTTGCTGCAAGCAACGCTGGCGACGGTGGCGCTGCTGGCGTGCGCGTTGCCGGCACAGGCCCGGCAATCCACGCAGGACCTCATGCAGGTATGGGAAAAAGCCAGGCAGCGGGATCCGATATTGGCGTCCACCCAGGCCAACCGGCTGGCCGAACAAGAGCGCATTCCCCAGGCCCGGGCCTTGCTGCTGCCTTACGTGGATGCCAGCGTCGGCGGCGAGCACAACGACGTACGCCGGCTGAGCGGGCTGAACGAAAGCCGCTCCGCGCAACGCGCGACGTGGTCCTTGGCCCTGGTCCAGCCCATCGTCGACATCGGCGCGTGGCGCACGCTCGAACGCTCCCGCTACGAAGCCAGCTATGCCGACGTCGGGCTGGCCAAGGCCGGCCAGGACGCCATGCTGCGCGTGTCCCAGGCTTATTTCAACGTACTGGCCGCGCAGGATACCTTGCGCACCCTGGCCGCGCAGCGCTCGGCCATCGAAACGCAGCTACAGGCGGCGCAACAGGGTTTCGAGCTGGGCAGCGCGACCATTGCGGACACCTACGAAGCCCAGGCCCGCCTGGACCTGATCAAGGCCAGCCAGCTGCAAGCTGAAAACGCCTTGCAGATCAGCGAAGACCTGCTGGCGCAAATCATCAACGAGCGCCCCGGCCAATTGGCGCAGTTGGCGGACAAGACCAGCCTGCCCCCGCCCGAACCCGATCGCCAGGACGACTGGACGGAACAGGCCCGGCAGGCCAATCTGAGCGTGCTGCAAGCCGATCTGGCCGCCCGCATAGCCGAAAAACGCATCGAGATTGCCAAGAGCGAGCACTATCCGACCGTGGAGCTGCGCGCGCAGACCGGCAGCGGCTCGGATCGGTTTCTGTACCAGGAACAATTGCGGGGCCCTCGCCCCTTGAACAGCAGCGTCGGTGTCACATTGTCGATACCGCTTTTCGCGGGCGGCGGCATTTCATCGGTGGTGCGCGAACAGACCTCGCGCCTGCAGGCGGCCCGCTACGACCTGGAAGCCGCCAAAAGACAGGCGATTCAATCGACGCTGGAATATTTTTCGGGCGTGACCTCGGGGCTGGCGCGCATCCGGGCGCTGGAAGACGCCGAACGCTCCAGCCTCGCATCCCTGCAAGCGAATCAATTGGGCTATGAAGTCGGCGTGCGCGTCAATATCGACGTGCTGAACGCCCAGCAGCAACTGTACGAAACCCAGCGCAATCTGGCGCGCGCGCGCTACGACACGCTGATGAACGGGCTGCGCCTGAAGGCCAGCACCGGCACGCTCGGCGAACAGGACCTGCTCGCCGTGAACCGGCTGCTGTCGGCCGCGCCCGCGCCCTAGCCGCCCTGCCGCGCGGCCGCGCCGCGTATCTTTTCCAGCAGGCGCGTCGTCGAGCGCTCGAACTCGAACGGAATCGCCACGCCCTTGCCGCCCCAGCTTTCCACGCGCGCCGTTTCGGGCAGGGCCCGCATGTCGTAATCGCCCCCTTTGACGATCACGTCGGGCCTGAGCTGCTCGATCAGTTCCAGCGGGGTGTCTTCCGAGAAGTCGGTCACGATATCCACGCAGGCCAGCGCCGCCAGCAGCGCCTGCCGGTCCCGCAGCGTGTTCAAGGGACGGTCCTCGCCCTTGCCCAGCCTGCGCACCGAATCGTCCGTATTGAGCGCCACGATGAGCGTGGCTCCCAGCTGCGCGGCGCGATCCAGATAGGTGACGTGCCCGCGATGAAGAATATCGAAGACGCCGTTGGTGAACACGACCGGACCGGGCAGCGCGCCGGCTTGCGCGGCCTGCTCCACGGCATGGCGCGGCCATACCTTGGACTCGAAACGCGCGCTCATGATCCGGCGGGCGCCATGCCCTTGATGATCTGCTTGCGATACCGGTTCAAATCCTGGACCGTCTCGAACGTCGCGCCCATCAACAAGGACATGTTGTGCAAAATACGGCCGCTGACCTTGGTTTCCCAATCGTTGTCGAACTGTATCTGGTTGTCCAGCCAGTTCTCCAGCCAGCCCGGCGAAGGCAGCTTGGACTGCACCGTATCCTGGGGAAACAGATCCTTGTTCACGTGCAGATTGGTCGGATGCAGCGCCTGCGGCGTGCGATGCGCGGATGCCATCAATACGCCGATCTTGGAAAAGGCGATGCGCGCCTGCTGGCCGATCTCCTTGCCCTGATTGATCAAGGCGCGTTTCATGTAGCGCAGATAGGCGCCCGCATGGCGCGCCTCGTCTTGCGAAATGATTTTGTAGATCGCCTTGATGACCGGCTCGGTATGCCAGTCCGACGCGCGGCGGTACCAGTGGTTCAAGCGCACTTCGCCGCAAAAATGCAGCATCAGGGTTTCCAGCGCGGGCGCGGGATCGAATTCGAAGCGCACCTTGTGCAGCTCCTCTTCGGTCGGCACGAGCTCGGGCCGAAAGCGCCGCAGGTACTCGATCAGCACCAGCGAATGCTTTTGTTCCTCGAAGAACCAGACCGACATGAAGGCGGAAAAATCGCTGTCTTCGCGGTTGTCGCGCAAGAACATTTCCGTGGCGGGCAGGGCGGCCCATTCCGTGATGGCGTTCATCTTGACGGTGTAGGCCTGCTCATCGGTCAGCTTGCTGCCGTCGAATTCATCCCAGGGGATGTCGGTGCCCATGTTCCATCGAACCGCCTCCATGGATTTGAATAGTTCAGGGTATAGCATAGATGTCCTTTTCAAAAGAGGGTCGACAAAGCGCACTTCATGTTTCGTCTCGGTGAGCGTCTCGCGTCCGGCCAACGCCGATGCAAGCCATGATAGAACGCCTGTTTGTCATCAATATTTCAATAAGCCGTTGCTCGCCTGCGCGGTCGGGCGGCACGGCTACGTCCGGGTCAACGCCCATATGGCGACCCCTATTCCGACCGCCAGGACGGCCGTCAATGCGGCCAGCAGGCGGTTGGTTTGCTCCTGGTTGCGGCGCAGGCGCCTCAGTTCCAGGTTCAGTTCGCCGCCGGTCTGCTTGCGGCTCAGATTGGCATGGACCAGACGCGGTATCTGGGGCAGCATCTGCGCCCATTGGAGCGACTCCAGCTCCACGCGCTGACGAAAACCCTTCCAGCCGACGAGCTTGCCCATCCATTGCTCCAGGTACGGCTTGGCCGTTTTCCACAGATCGAGGTCGGGATCCAATTCGCGTCCCATGCCCTCCACGTTGAGCAAGGTTTTCTGCAATAACACCAGCTGCGGCTGTATTTCGACGTTGAAGCGGCGCGACGTCTGGAACAGCCGCAGCAGAACCTGGCCCAGGGATATCTCGGACAAAGGCCGATCGAAATAGGGCTCGCACACCGCCCGTATCGCGCCTTCGAACTCTTCCTCGCGCGTCGACGCGGGCGCCCATCCGGATTCGATGTGAAGCTGCGCCACGCGCCGGTAATCGCGCTGGAAAAAGGCCAGGAAGTTCTGCGCCAGGTAGTTCTTGTCGAACTCGGACAGCGAGCCGACGATGCCGAAATCCAGGGCGATGTAACGGCCCAGCGTTCGCGGATCGTCCGACACGTAGATATTGCCCGGATGCATGTCCGCATGAAAGAAACCGTCGGTGAACACCTGCGTAAAGAATATCTCCACGCCCTTCGATGCCAACTGCTTCAGATCGATGCCCGCGGCGCGCAGTTCTTCCACCCGGCTGACCGCGATGCCGCGCATGCGCTCCATCGTGAACACGCCGGTGGCGCAGTATTCCCAGACCACCTCCGGCACGATCAAGAGATGTTCGCGGCCCGTGCCCGGCCCGAAGTTGCGCCGCAACTGGCTGCAATTGGCCGCTTCGCGTATCAGGTCCAACTCGTCGTGCAGGTATTTGTCGAACTCGGCGACCACTTCGCGCGGCTTGAGCCGGCGGGCATCGGCGGCGACGCGCTCGACCAGGCCGGCCAACGCCCGCAGCAAGGTCAGGTCTTTCTCGATGATACCCAGCATGCCGGGGCGCAGCACCTTGACGGCCACTTCGCGGCCGTCGTGCAGCACCGCGAAATGCACTTGGGCGATGGAAGCCGACGCCACCGGGTCGACTTCGAAATGCTTGAACAATACGTGGGGAGACGCTCCCAGCGCGGCCTCTATCAAGGCCGCGGCCTGATCGGAAGGGAACGGCGGCACCCTGTCCTGCAGGCGGGCCAGCTCGTTGGCCACGTCCAGCGGTATCAGGTCCCGCCGCGTCGACAGCACCTGGCCGAATTTCACGAAAATCGGCCCCAGGGATTCCAGGGCCAGCCTCAGGCGCTCGCCGCGCGGCTTGCGCGGCGGCCGCCCGAAACGCACCAGGCGCAACAGCGTGTAGGCGACAGGATGGCGGATACTGGACAGAACCAACTCGTCCAGACGATACCGAAGCACGACCGCGATAATGTGCACCAAACGCAAGAAAGTCAGCATATCAAGACCCGCCCGTCCGCGCCGCCGGCGCCGATCCCGACAGGCGCTCCAGCCTGTCCAGCCTTTGCAGGGCGGAACGGATGTCCCCGGCCCAGATATCGTAGCTGGAGCGGTCCAGCAACATGCCGCTCTCGTGGCTCAGATATTCCGCCATGTTTCCCGACAGGCGCCGCGCCGCATCGCGCATGCCGGCCAACAGGGTTTTGCCGGTACCCAGGATGCGCACCGCCGCCGCATCGCCCACCACATCGCTCAGCTGATCTTCCACGTCCCAGCGCAAATCCCGCGCCAGATCGGACACGACCTGCGCCAGGCCCGCGTCGCCCTGGATCCGCATCAGCGCGGCGATGCGCGACGGATCGCCGCTGCGCAAGGCCGCGGGCAATTGAGCCCAGTTGGAAACGGGAACGGCCAGAATCACGTCCGGAACGATCGTGGCATCGGACGCCTGAACCAGGCCGTCGGACCGGATGGCGACGTTCAAATTCACGTGCCCCAGCGCCAGGCGCACGGATTTCCCCGCATGACGGCTCAATCGTTCCCGCGCCCAGGATTCACGCCGCAACAGGCTGTTCAACGTTTTGGCCGTGACCATCATCGCTGAAGGAAAAATCGGGAAAGAAGACATGATGGAACGGTATCGGACCCGCCGATCTAAAGGCGCGCTAGGCAACACATGGAAGTTTAACGGTTTTACGCGGGGCGCATCGGCGCGGCGGCCACGCCACGATACGGCCAAGCCCCGTCCCCGATGCATGGCTTGCGCCTGCATCGGGGACGGGGCATGAACGGCCGTTGCCGCGCGGCCGCCGTACCGGGCATTCTACTGGTCCGGACGGCCGGCGCAAAGATCAACCGGCTTGGTCAACGGGTATCTGTTGGATGCCTGCCAACAGCCAGCCGGCGTTGTCGGCCTTGTACAAGTTCCAGACCTCTTCG
The DNA here is from genome assembly GCA_964551305.1 of uncultured Burkholderiaceae bacterium. GTDB lineage: Bacteria > Pseudomonadota > Gammaproteobacteria > Burkholderiales > Burkholderiaceae_B > JBAZDC01. The sequence goes on along the minus strand of CAZKBT010000002.1, from coordinate 15,231 downwards.
AAACGGAATGCTTCGGCGTCCTTGGCTTCGCGCAGCATGCCCGAATAGCGCACGCTGGCCAGGTGGCCGTCGGACACGGCCTCGATGCCCAGAAGCTCCGCATTGAGCAGGACGACTTCCGTATGATTGCCTTCGGCGCGCGCCATGAGTTCGGGCTTGATTTCGGCGACCAGGTCGTCCGTCATGTATTCGCGCAACTTTTCCAGGTTGCCGCTGTCCCAGATGCCCTGTATCTCGATGAACTGGCGCTTGGCGCCGGCGAGAAAGGCCGCCGTATCGAAATCCGATGGGATGAACCAGCTTTTATCCACGGGCGGCGCCGGAACGGCATCCACGGCGGCGGCCGAAGCGCCCGCCTGAGCCCAGGCGCTCGGACCGGGGGACGCGCCGGCCTGCGGCTGCGCGCTTTGGCGCTGCATGGGCGCCGGCTGCTGCGCCCCCGTGCCGGCTTGCTGCATGGCGGGACGAGCCGCGGCGCCGCGCAGGCGGCGCACGATGAACATGACGCCGAACACCAGCAAGCCGATCAGCAGCAGGCTGGACATCAGCTCGAGGAAGGCGCCGGACAGGCCCATGCTGGACAACAGGGCGGCGATGCCCAGGCCGGCGGCGATGCCGGCGATCGGGCCCAGGAAGCGGGACATGCCGCTTTTGGCGGCCGTGCCGGCAGCAGCAGCGCCGGCGGCGGGCGCCGCGCTGCGCGCCGCCGTGCTGGCATTGGCCGCGGGCGGCGGCGTGACGGCCTGGCGTTGCTGCATCACGTTGGACGATTGACGGCCCATGCTTTTGCCGCCGCCCATCCGACGCGCTTCGGCATCGAATGAAATGGTCAACATGGCGCCGGCCGAAACGACCACCATGGCAGCGGCTAGAAACCGAGAAAAACGTCGAGACATATGAAAGCTCCTGTATTGCAACACAGCCGCGCCGGCAAGCGCAGCCCGTCGCCATGCAAAGAATGCGTTGAGCAAGCAGCGGGGTTTCGCGTAGGACCAAGCCCCAGAAAACTTACTGGAACCTGAACATTAACACAGAAAACGGGTTCAGCCTAGATTGACGCCTTCGTGCAAGGCCACGACGCCGGCCGCCATATTGAAATAGCGAACCATGGACAGGCCAGCCGCCTCCAGCATGCCCGCCAGCGTCCGCTGGTCGGGGTGCATGCGTATGGATTCGGCGAGATAGCGGTAGCTTTGCTCGTCTCCGGCCACTTTCTTGCCCAGCCAGGGCAGGATGTTGAACGAATACCAATCGTAGGCCGGCGCCAGGGGCTTGGCGACCTGGGAAAATTCCAGCACCAGCAGTTTGCCGCCCGGCCGCAGCACCCTGCGCATTTCCGCCAGCGCCAGATCCTTGTGGGTCATGTTGCGCAAGCCGAACGCCACGCTGACCCGGTCGAAATAACCGTCCGGAAAAGGAAGCTTTTCGGCGTCGCACACCGCCGTGGGCAGCAGCAGACCCTTGTCCGCCATGCGGTCGCGGCCAACGCGCAGCATGGATTCGTTGATGTCGGTCAGCCAGACCTCGCCGGTATCGCCGGCCCGCTTCGCGAACGCGCCCGCCAGATCGCCGGTTCCCCCCGCGATATCCAACACCTTCATGCCCGGCCGCACGTCGGCGCGCGCGATGGTGAAGGCCTTCCATATCCGGTGCAGGCCGCCGGACATCAAGTCGTTCATCACGTCATAGCGGCTCGCGACGGAGTGAAAGACGTCGGCCACGCGAGCGGCCTTTTCGTGCTCCCGGACGGTCTGAAAGCCGAAGTGCGTCGTCCCTTCGGCGGACGGGGAAGAAGTGGCGTTGGTCGTGTTTTGCATGATAGGAAGTATCGTATCACCATTCCAGGCCCTCGCCGCCCGCCCGATGGACGCAGTATTTTCACAAACCTGAAATATTTGCGCCATATTATGGAGCCTGTCGGCTTTGCCCCCCACTTTCATTCAACGGATATCTGCCCAATGAGCACCACCATACTCGTCGTCGAAGACGAGCCGGCTATTCAAGAACTGATTGCGGTCAACCTGTCTTTCGCGGGCCATAAAGTACTGCGGGCGTTCGATTGCGAGCAGGCCCGGACCCTCATCCGCGCCGAACTGCCCGACCTGATCCTGCTGGACTGGATGCTGCCTGGCGCCTCGGGCATCACCTTCGCCCGGACCTTGCGCGGCGACGAGCGCACGCGCCAGATCCCCCTCATCATGCTGACCGCGAAAGGCGCGGAGCAGGACAAGGTCGAAGGGCTGGAGGCCGGCGCGGACGACTACATCACCAAACCCTTTTCGCCCAAGGAATTGATGGCCCGCATCAAGGCGGTGTTGCGCCGACGCGCGCCGCAACTGACCGACGACGTCATCCAGATCGGCGCCCTGCGCCTGGATCCGGCCACGCATCGCGTCACCGGCCACGACCAGAACCTGGCCGTGGGGCCGACGGAATTCCGGCTGCTGCACTTCTTCATGACGCATACCGAGCGGGTTTTTTCCCGCGCCCAGCTTCTGGATCAAGTCTGGGGCGACCACGTCTTCGTCGAAGAACGCACGGTCGACGTCCACATACGCCGCCTGCGCAAGGCGCTGGAGCCGGGCAAGCTCGAGAACCACATCGAAACAGTGCGCGGCGCGGGCTATCGCTTTACGACACGCCCCTCCAACCTGTCTTAAAATCCCCGCTCCACGACTCCGCCACCCTCATAGCCCGAGCAACGACCGCCGCACCATGACTAAAACGCTGATTTCCATTGGAGTATGGGCACTTTTGGGCTGGCTGATCGGAAGCTGGCTGGGGACGGTAACGGGGCTGGGCATTTTCGCCGCGGGCATGGTCGGCATGATCCTGGTCAGCGGGGCGCAGCTTTCCCGCATTTCGAAATGGGTCCGCAACATCGAAGACCCTCCCCCGCCTTCCGTCGGCCCCTGGGACGAGATCCTGGCTCCCATCTACCGCAAGCTGCGCAAGGACCGCCAGGAAATCACGCAGCTGGGCAAGCACGTGGACGGCATCATGCTGGCCGCCGAAGCGTTGCCCGACGGCGCCATCACCTTGAACGCGGCGATGGAGCTGACCTGGTGCAACCAGACGGCATGCCGCCACATCGGCCTGGATCTGAAAAAAGACAAGAACCACAGTATTTTCAATATTCTTCGGGACCCGCAGTTCGCCCAATACGCCAAGCAGGCGAGCTGGCCCGCGCCCGTCCTTTTGCACATCCACAACGAAGGCCAGGAAAGGGCCTTGCTGACGCAATTGACGCCTTACGGCGTCGGCCAGTTCCTGATCGTGACCAGAGACGTGACGCAAATGGAAAAGCTGGAGACGACGCGCAAGGATTTCGTGGCCAACGTGTCCCACGAACTGCGCACGCCGCTGACCGTGCTCGCCGGTTTCCTGGAAACCCTGCACGACATGCCCAACGATTCGCTGAGCGACGAGCAACGCGAGTACTACTACACACTGATGATGGAGCAGGCCCAGCGCATGCAGGCCATCGTCGCGGACCTGCTCACCCTGTCGACGCTCGAGTCCTCGCCCACCACGGAAGGCGGCCCGGTGCGGCTGAGCGACGTGATCGCCAACGGCATGCAGCAAGCGCGCGCGCTATCGAAAGGACAGCACGTTTTCGTCGAGAACATCGACCCCGGCCTGGCCGTGCTGGGCAGCGAGCCCGAGCTCGCCTCGGCGGTGTCGAACCTGCTGACCAATGCGATCCGCTATACGCCCAAGGACGGCACCATCACCATCAGCTGGTACAAGACCGAGAGCGGACAGGCCTGTTATTCCGTGCAGGACACGGGCATCGGGATCGCGTCCCAGGACATTCCCCGGCTGACCGAGCGCTTTTACCGCGTCGACCGGGGCCGCTCCCGCGCCACGGGCGGCACCGGCCTGGGCCTGGCCATCACCAAGCACGTCGCCATGCGTCACAACGCCGAGCTGCAAATACAAAGCCGGCTTGGCGCCGGCAGTGTATTTTCGCTCGTCTTTCCCCCTTCCAGGGTGCGGACCGACGAAGGCTAAACGTCAATCGCGCGAAATATTCGCCTCGTCGATGATGCTTTTCCATCGGACGAGATCCTTTCGGATCAGCTCCCCGACCAAGTCGCCATCGCCGATGACCGGCTCGTAACCCAGTTCGCGCAATAGCGAGGAAAGCTTGGGATCGCGCAACGCCTCCATCGCCGCGTCGCGCAGCTTGGCGACGACGGGCTCGGGCGTGCCGTCCGGCACGAGAATGGCATACCAGATGTCGTGGGTGAGTCCGGGTATGCCGGCCTCGGCCAGCGTCGGCACGTCCGGAAGCAGCGGGCTGCGCTTGTCGCTCAGGATCGCGATGCCCCTGAGCTTTCCGCCCAGTACCTGCTGGGTCAACGCCGAGGCGCTGGTCAACGCGGCATTGGTCTGCCCGCCCATGGCATCGTTGATGGCCGGCCCGGTTCCCTTGTAGGGAATGTGACGCATCTTCAACGGCGATTTGAGATTGAGCAATTCGCCGAACAGATGCGGCGAGGTGCCCAGCCCCGGCGTACCGAAGGTAATCGGTTCTTTCTCCGACGCGGCGATCAACTCCTTCAGGTCCTTCGCCGGGAACCCCGGATAGATCGCAAGCGCGAGAGGCGTCGTCGCGATCATCGAAACCGGTGTGAAATCCTCGATCGGATCGAATTGCGTCGACGCATACATATTGGGATTGGTCGACAGTATTTCATTGGCGAAAAGCACCGTATATCCATCGTTCGGCGCGCGAGCCACCTCGGCGGTGCCGATGTTGCCGCCCGCGCCCGGCCGGTTCTCGATCACGACCGGCTGCTTCAGAATCGCCGCGAATTTCTCGGCGAACGGACGCGCCACCGCGTCAAAGCCGCCGCCCGGCGGAAACGGGACCACCATGCGGATCGCCCTGTTCGGGAAATCATCGGCCGCCCATGCGCCGGCCGCCATGGCGCCGGCAAGCGCCGCAAGGGATGCCACGGCTGCGCGGCGCAGCCAGTTGCGGGAATGTCTCAAGGAAATCGTCTCCATGTTCTTCTCCGTTTCTTTGGTTCGTATGAGGGAATTTATTCGGCCCGGTCGAGCTCGCATATCACCGCATCGCCCATCTGCGCGGTGGTGATGAACGGCGCGCCCGCCTCGGCGAGGTCGCGGGTGCGCGCGCCGGAGTCGACGACGCGCTCCACTGCCGCATCGAGGAAATCCGCCTCCTGAGGCAAGTTGAAGGTGTGCCTCAAGCACATGCCGAAACTGAGGATGGAGCCCAGCGGATTGGCGACGCCCTGCCCCGCGATGTCGGGCGCGCTGCCGTGGATGGGCTCGTACAACGCCTTGCGGCCGGAGGCGCAGGGCGCCCCCAGAGAAGCCGACGGCAACATGCCTATCGAGCCCGCCACCATCGCGGCGCAATCGGAAAGGATGTCGCCAAACAGATTTTCCGTGACGATCACGTCGAACTGGCGCGGATTGCGCACCAATTGCATCGCCGCGTTATCGACGTAAAGATGGGATAGCTCGACATCGCTGAATTCGCTTTTGTGCACCGCCTCGACCGTCTCGCGCCAAAGCACGCCGTTCTCGAGTACGTTGGACTTGTCCACGGAGCACAAGCGCCCGCCGCGGGTGCGCGCCAGCTCGAAGGCCGCCCGCGCGATGCGCGCGATTTCGTTCTCGGTGTACACCATGCTGTTGACGACGCGGCGCTGACCGTCGGCCAGCGTCTCGATGCCTCGAGGCGTGCCGAAGTACATGCCCCCCGCCAGTTCCCGCACCAATATCATGTCCGTGCCGTCCAATACCTCGGGGCGCAAACTCGACGCCCCCGCAAGGGCCTTGAGCGCGCGCACCGGCCGCAGATTGACGTACAGGTCGAGCTCCTTGCGGATACGCAGCAATTGATCGAACTTGTTGTGTTCCGGCGGAATGGCCGCGTATTCGGGAGAACCGGTCGCGCCGAACAGTATCGCGTCGCTTTCCATCACGGCCTGCCAGGTCTGATCGCGCATCAGATTGCCATGCGCCTTCCAGGCCGAAATGCCGAACAGCTCTTCACGCAACTCCATGGGCACCCCGCGCCTCTCGGCGAACCAATCCACGACGCGCCGCGTTTGCGCCATGATCTCGGGACCGATGCCGTCCCCGGCGAGGATGAGAATTTTCTTCACGATGGGTAGCTCCGTTTGTCGATAAATCCAGGGATGCGCGACTTCGTCGTCACGCCGAAATTGTTCGATCGCCGCGCGGTGGCGCAGCGTCATGCTGACGTCGTCCAGCCCTTCAAGCAGGCCCGCGCGGCGATCGGGCTCGATCTCGAAAGACAGCCTACGGCCGGCCGGTGTGGTGACCGTGCAATCGCGCAGATCGACGACGATGCGCGGGATCTCGCAGCGCTCCAGCTCTTGCGCGATTTCAGACACCTCGGCCGCCGGCAAGCGCACGGGAAGCAGGCCGTTCTGGAAGCTGTTCGCATAAAAAATGTCGCCGAAGGACGGGGCGATCACGGCGCGCACGCCCCAGTCGACCAAGGCCCATACCGCATGCTCGCGCGAACTGCCGCAGCCGAAATTCTCGCCGGCGACCAATATGGCGGCATTCCGATAGCGCGGCTGGTTCGGAGGAAAATCGGCGCGTTCGCCTCCGTCGCTTTCGTAGCGCAGCGCCTCGAGACAAAAGGGTCCAAGCTCGCCACGGGAATACTCGATCAGCCTGTCGATCCGGATGATCTGGTCGGTATCGATATTGGTCCGCATCAGCGGCGCGGCGACGGCTTCTTCCCTAATGAATGCTTTCATAGGGATAACTCCGGCAGGCGGCGCACGTCCGTCAAGCAGCCTGTGACCGCGGCCGCGGCGGCCATGGCCGGGCTGGCAAGGTGCGTCCGGGCCCGCGGACCCTGACGCCCGACGAAATTGCGATTGGACGTGGACACGCTGCGCTGCAAGGGCGGCACGGTTTCGCCGTTGGCGGCCAGGCACATCGAACAGCCCGGAGACCGCCACTCGAACCCCGCTTCGATGAAATGGCGGTGCAGGCCTTCGGCTTCGGCCAACCGTTTGGTTTCCTCGGAACCCGGCACCACCCATGCCCGCACGCCGCCGGCCACGCGGCGCCCCCGCGCGATCAGCGCGGCTTCGCGCAAATCGGACAGGCGGCTGTTCGCACAGGAGCCGATGAAGACCCAGTCAACGGGCGTTCCCGCGATGGCTTGCCGGGGAGCGAGTCCCATGTAGTCGAGCGCGTGCTCGATGGACTTTCGGCGCGCGGGATCCGGCTCATCGGCCGGATCGGGCACGTATCCGTCGATCGGAAGCACATCCTGGGGGCTGGTGCCCCACGTGACCTGAGGCGCGATCCGCGTCGCGTCGATCCATTCTTCGCGATCGAAGGACGCGCCGTCATCGGTCGGCAAGCCGCGCCAGCAGGCGACGGCCTGGTCGAGCAAGCGGCCCCTGGGGGCAAAGGGCTTGCCCTCGAGATAGGCATAAACCTTGTCATCGGGCGCGATCATGCCGATCTTGGCGCCCATTTCGATGGAAAGATTGCAAATCGTCAGCCGCCCGTCCAAGGACAAGCCGCGCACGGCCGAACCGGCGTATTCGATCGCGTGGCCGCGGCCCGCGGCCGTGCCCAAGCGGCCGATGGCGTGAAGAATCATGTCCTTGGCCGTGACGCCGGCACCCAGCCGGCCCTCGAAACGCAGCCGCATGGTCTTCGGGCGGCGTTGGCGCAATGTCTGCGTGGCCAGCACGTGGCCGACCTCGCTCGAGCCGATGCCGAAAGCGATCGCGCCGAAGCCGCCGTGCGTGCACGTATGGCTGTCGCCGCAGACGATCAGGGCGCCGGGCAAGGTGATGCCCTGTTGGGGGCCGACCACGTGGACGATGCCCTGCGCCGGCGAACCGAGGTCGAACAGGCGTATGCCCGTGCGCGCCGTCGCCCGGCGCATCGACCGCAGCAACTTGCCGCCGGTCGGATTCGTGTCGGTGGTTCGGCCGTCCAACGTCGATACGGCATGGTCGGGCGTGGCGAACGTCAGGTCGCTGCGCGCGACGCCGTAGCCGGCGCGGCGCAGATCGTCCAGCCTGGGGCCGGCTTCGAGGTCGTGTATCAAGTGCCGGTCGATGTGCAGAAGACTGACGTCGTCGTCCAGCTCGGCGATGACGTGAGCGCGCCAGATCTTGTCGAAAAGAGTGGATGGAGTGGTATTCATGCAATCCGCCGTGGCGATGCCCGTGTTTTTCTTGCTTTATTTATTTCGCTATGCGAAAATTAATGCGATATACGAAATTATGAGGGTATATGGCCAATCCGTCAATCGAGGACGTCCCCGATCGGGATTTCGTGACCGCGCTGGCCCGGGGGCTGGACGTCATCACGGCGTTCGACGCCGAATCGCCGGAAATGACGCTCAGCCAAGTCGCGCAGAAGACGGGGCTCAGCGCCGCGACGGTCCGGCGCTCGCTCATCACGCTGGAACGGCTCGGCTACGTCAGGCGGCGGGAAAAGCGCTTTCTGCTTGCGCCGAAAGTGCTGACGCTGGGCGCGAGCTATCTGGAATCCATGAATTTGAAAGAGGTGGCGCAGCACCATCTGGTCGAGCTGGTCGAGCGCTTTCACGATGCGGCCTCGCTGACCGTGCTCGACGGCTTCGAGGTCGTCTACATCGCCCATGTACCGTCCGATCAACGCGTGCGGCATGACCGCTCGGTGGGATCGCGCCTGCCCGCCCACGCAACGTCGACCGGCATCGTGCTTCTGGCCCATTGCCCTGCCGAGGAACGTGAAGCGCTGCTCGCCAACACTCCCCTGCCCGGCTATACGAGCCGCACGCCGACCACGGCCGAAGAACTGCGCCGCCGATTCGCCGCCGCACTGAAGGACGATTATGCCGTCGCGGCGGACACGATCGAATACGGCGCCATCGCCGTGGCCGTGCCGATTCGGGACGGCCACGGGCGCGTGATCGCCGCCCTCAATTGCGCAACCATAACCAGCCGGACCAATGAAGCCGCGCTCGTTGAAACGCGGCTCGGGCCGCTGCGCGAAGCGGCGCGCAAGATCGCCGGCACGCTGGGCCGCTATCCGGCATTGGCCCATTCCATAGGCTTCTAGAAGGCGCAAGCGCCGTCCCTGGCGCGGCGACGGAGCCCGGCCCGCCGCGCGCTAGACCAGTACGCGCTCGATGCCGCCCTCGTTGGCGTCGCGCACGTAATTGGGCATCCAGTCCTCGCCCAAGACATGGCGCGCCATTTCGACGACGATATAGTCGGCCTGCATGCCCGAGCTTTCCTCGTAGCGCGCCAAGCCCTGCAGGCAGGACGGACAGGAAGTCAGGATCTTCACGTCGCCCTGATAGCCGTCCGCGCGCACCGCGGCGGTATTCTTGGCCAGCTCTTCGCTCTTGCGGAAACGCACCTGCGTCGAGATGTCCGGGCGCGAGACGGCCAGCGTGCCGGATTCTCCGCAACAGCGATCCGTCTTGATCGCGGCCTCGCCCACCAGCGCCTTGACGGTCTTCATGGGGTCCTGCTGCTTCATGGGCGTGTGGCAGGGATCGTGGTACATGTACCGCGTGCCCTGCACGCCCTGGATCTGCATGCCTTTTTCCAGAAGATATTCGTGTATGTCGATCAGCCGGCAGCCCGGGAAAATCTTCTCGAATTCGTAGCCGGCCAACTGGTCGTAGCACGTGCCGCAACTGACCACGACCGTCTTGATGTCGAGGTAGTTCAGCGTATTGGCCATCCGGTGGAACAAGACCCGGTTGTCGGTGATGATCTTTTCGGCCTTGTCGGTCATGCCGTTGCCGCGCTGCGGATAGCCGCAGCACAAATAACCCGGCGGCAGCACCGTCTGCACCCCCGCGTGCCACAGCATTGCCTGGGTCGCCAAGCCGACCTGGGAAAACAGGCGCTCCGACCCGCAGCCGGGGAAGTAGAACACGGCTTCGGAGTCCGCCGAGGTTTTCCCGGGATCGCGGATGATGGGGACGTAATTGGCGTCTTCGATGTCGAGCAATTTGCGCGCCGTCTGCTTGGGCAGGCTGCCGGGCATTTTACGGTTGACGAAGTGCACGACCTGCTCGCGCAGGGGCGCCTTGCCCACCGTCGCCGGCGGCGCCGCATTCTGTTTGCGCGACAGGCGGCCCAGCACGTCGTGAGCAAGGCGCTGCGCCTTGTAGCCCACGTCGATCATGGCCTTGCGCGTCGCCTTGATGACGCGCGGATCTTTCGCGTTCAAGAAGAACATGGCCGCGGTGGTGCCCGGATTGAAGGACTTCTGCCCCATGCGGCGCAGCAAGGCGCGCATTTCCATGGACACGTCGCCGAAGTCGATGTCGACCGGACAGGGGTTGTAGCACTTGTGGCAGACCGTGCAGTGATCGGCCACGTCCTCGAACTCCTCCCAGTGCTTCAGGCTCACGCCGCGCCGCGTCTGTTCTTCATACAGGAAGGCCTCGATCAACAGCGACGTCGCCAGGATCTTGTTGCGCGGCGAATACAGCAGGTTGGCGCGCGGCACGTGGGTGGCGCATACGGGCTTGCACTTTCCGCAGCGCAGGCAGTCCTTGATGGCGTGAGATATCGAGCCGATCTCGCTGCGCTGCATGATCAGCGACTCGTGGCCCAGCAAATTGAAGCTGGGCGTCCAGGCATGGCGCAGATCGGCGCCCGGCAAGAGCTTGCCCGCGTTGAAGCGGCCCTGCGGATCCACGCGGCGCTTGTAATCCTGGAAAGGCGCCAGCTCTTGCTCGGTCAGGAACTCGTACTTGGTCAGGCCGATGCCGTGCTCTCCCGAAATCACGCCGTCCAGGTCGCGCGCGATCTGCATGATGCGCGCGACGGTCTCATTGGCCTCGCGCAGCATCTCGTAGTCGTCGGAGTTGACCGGAATGTTGGTATGCACGTTGCCGTCGCCCGCATGCATGTGCAGCGCCACGAAGACGCGCCCTTTCAGGACACGATCGTGGATCGCCTGCACCTGGGCCAGCACGGCGGCGCACTCCGCGCCCGCGTAATAACGCTCGAGCGGCGCGCGCAATTCCGTTTTCCACGAGATCCGCAAGGTATGGTCCTGAAGCACGTCGATGACGCGCGCGCCGGGCTGCCGATCCAGTCGCCGAGCCAGCGCGGGCACGGCGTCTTCCAGCCCCAGTTCGAGCAGCACATCCAGGCTGGACGCCAACGGCGCGTCCAGATTGGTCAGCAGCCACTTCCAGCGCTTGCCCACCATGGCAAGCGTCCGCAGCGCGTCGGCGGTGCGCTCGGCCAGTATCTCTTCGCGGGTATGATCGGCGTCTTCCGGGTCCTCGAGCTTGCCGACGGGCAGCTCGCCGCGCAGGAAATGGTCCAGCTCGTCGATGAGCCTCAGCTTGTTGCGCGTGGACAGCTCGATATTGATGCGTTCGATGGCATCGGTATATTCGCCCATGCGCGACAGCGGTATCACCACGTCTTCGTTGATCTTGAACGCATTGGTGTGACGCGCGATGGCCGCCGTGCGCGAACGATCCAGCCAGAACTTCTTGCGCGCCTCGGCGCTGACCGCCACGAAGCCTTCGCCGTGGCGCGAGTTGGCGATGCGCACGACTTCGCTGGCCGCCAGTGCGACGCTGTCGGCGTCGTCGCCGACGATGTCGCCGATCAGCACCATCTTGGGCAGCGTGCCCCGCTTGCTCTTCGTGGTGTAGCCCACGGCGCGCAGATAGCGCTCGTCCAGATGCTCCAGGCCGGCCAGCAGCACGCCCAGCCGCTTGCCCGCGTCATCCAGGTAGTTCTTGACTTCGACGATGGACGGCACGGCGTTCTGAGCCTGGCCGAAGAATTCCATGCATACCGTACGGGTATGCGCGGGCATGCGATGCAGTATCCAGCGGGCCGAGGTGATCAGGCCGTCGCAGCCTTCTTTCTGCACGCCCGGCAAGCCCGCCAGGAACTTGTCGGTCACGTCCTTGCCCAGTCCGGCCTTGCGAAACCGCGCGCCGGCGATCTCCAGGATTTCGCTGCGCAAGCGGACTTCGCCAGGCCCCTTGCGGCCGTCGAACCAGGTCAATTCGAAGCGGGCCGTTTCCACGTCGTGAATCTTGCCCAGGTTATGATCCAGGCGCTGGACTTCGAGCCAGTCGCCTTGCGGATCCACCATGCGCCACCAGGCAAGGTTGTCCAGCGCCGTGCCCCATAGCACCGCCTTCTTTCCACCGGCGTTCATGGCGACGTTGCCCCCGACGCAGGACGCGTCCGCCGAGGTCGGATCCACTGCGAATACATGGCCGGCCGCATCGGCCGCATCGGCGACGCGGCGGGTGACGACGCCCGCCCCCGACAGCACGGTACAGGCCGGCTCGGCAAGGCCGGGCAGCGCGATACGTTCGACGGGCCCCAGGGCATCCAGCTTTTCCGTATTGATCACGACCGAGCGCCAGGTCAGCGGAATGGCGCCGCCCGTGTAGCCCGTGCCGCCTCCGCGCGGGATGATGGTCAGGCCAAGTTCGATACAGGCGCGCACCAGCGCCGCCATTTCCGATTCGCGATCCGGCGTCAGCACGACGAACGGGTACTCCACGCGCCAATCGGTCGCGTCGGTAACGTGCGATACGCGCGACAAGCCATCGAACTTGACGTTGTCCTTGTGCGTCAGCCGGGACAACCGTTTCACGACCTTCTTGCGCAAGGCCCGGGTTTGGGAAAAGTCTTCCTGGAATGCCGCCACCGCGCGACGCGCGGCGTCGAGCAGGCGTCCGACCTTCTGGTCCCTGTCCTTGTCCTGCGCATCGCGGCGCTGGTCGATTTCGCCCAGGCGATGGTTCAAGGCCTGGATCAGCAGGTTCTGCCGCTTCGGATTGTGCAGCAGATCGTCCTGCAGATAGGGATTGCGGCGCACGACCCAGATATCGCCCAACACCTCGAACAACATGCGCGCCGAACGGCCCGTGCGGCGCTCGCCGCGCAAGTCCGACAACAGCGCCCAGGATTCTTCGCCCAGGAGCCGCAACACGATTTCTCTGTCGGAATAAGACGTGTAGTTGTATGGAATCTCACGTAAACGTGTCGTGCCGGCAATCGGAGTCTGCGCGGCCAAAAACTGACTGGCGATAGGGGCGTTCATTGACGTAGGGAAGGAGCCCTGGAAAACTGGCGATGGAAAGGGTCCAGTTTAATCCAGAATGCCCTGGCCGTTCACCGGGCGCGGCACGAGGCCGCGCCGATATGCTAGGCGGGCGGAAACACCCAGATCAGCAAGGCCGTCATGATGACGTAGCGCAGGAACTTGCCCAGGGCCATGTAGGCCACGCAAGGCCAGAAAGACAGCCGCAGCCAACCGGCCACGATGCACAGGGGATCGCCCACGGCCGGCAGCCAGGAAAAGAACAGGGCGGCCGGCCCCAGGCGCCGCAGCCACGCCGTCGCGCCGTCATGCCAGCGCCCTCCGGCGCGCTCGCGGACCTTGTCGGGATGCAGCTCGCGCCAACGCTCATACGCGCGCTCGGCCGCCCCGCCCATGGCATAGCTGATCGCCCCGCCCACGGTATTGCCCGCCGTGGCGACCAGCACCGCGGGCCAGAACATGTGCGGGGCAAGGCTGACGTAACCGAACACCGCCGGCTCCGAACCCATGGGCAGGATCGTGGCCGAGACCAGGCTGACCACGAAGATGGCGCTCAGTCCCACGCTGGGCAGCGCCAGCGTCAGCAACAACCACTGTATCGACGTATGCAGCCACGCTTCCATCGCGCGTCATGCCTCGTAAGTAAGATGAAGGTATGCCAGTGTATAGGCAATGCCGCCCGACCGGTCGAACCGATTAACGCGGCCGCCGTTGCCTGTCTGGCGGCGGATGCGTATGGTATCCTTTTTCGACTCTTTACATCCTGTTCTTTTTCCAGTCCGGCCTCACCCCCATGTCTACCGATTATCTGAAACGCATCCTGACCTCCAAGGTCTACGACGTTGCCGTCGAATCCTCCCTCGATTACGCCCCCCAGGTTTCGACGCGAATTCAGAATCGGATCTATCTCAAGCGGGAAGACGAGCAGGCGGTTTTCAGCTTCAAGCTGCGCGGCGCCTACAACAAGATGGCCAACCTGAATCCGGCCGAACTCAAGCGCGGCGTCATCGCGGCCTCGGCCGGCAACCATGCGCAAGGCGTCGCGCTGTCGGCCCGCAAGCTGGGCTGCCGCGCGGTCATCGTCATGCCGACGACCACGCCCCAGGTCAAGATCAAGGCGGTCGAGAACATGGGCGGCGAAGTGGTGCTGATGGGCGAAAGCTTCACGGACGCCTACGAGCATGCCAAGACGATAGAGAAAAAGGAAAAACTGACCTTCGTGCACCCGTTCGACGACCCCGACGTCATCGCGGGGCAAGGCACCGTGGGCATGGAAATCCTGCGCCAGCACCCGGGTCCCATCGATGCCGTCTTCGTCGCCATCGGCGGCGGCGGGCTGATCGCCGGCGTGGCAACCTACGTCAAGCAACTGCGGCCCGACATCAAGGTCATCGGCGTCCAGACCGCCGATTCCGACGCCATGATACGCAGCGTCAGGGCCGGACGGCGGATCACGATGCACGACGTCGGCCTTTTTTCGGACGGCACCGCGGTCAAGCAGGTCGGCGCCGAAACGTTCCGGCTGGCCCGCGAGTACGTCGACGATTACGTCACGGTCGACACCGACGCGATCTGCGCCGCCATCAAGGACGTTTTCCAGGATACGCGCAGCGTACTGGAACCGGCCGGAGCGCTGGCGCTGGCGGGCGCCAAACGCTACGCCGCGCAGGAAAAATGGAAAAACAAGACGCTCATCGCCATCACCACCGGGGCGAACATGAACTTCGACCGGCTGCGTTTCGTGGCCGACCGCGCCGACGTGGGCGAAGCGCGCGAAGCCGTCTTCGCCATCACCCTGCCCGAACAGCGCGGCAGCTTCCTGCGCCTGTGCGAAGCGGTCGGACAGCGCAGCGTCACCGAATTCAACTATCGCATTTCGGACGCCGAGCAGGCGCACGTCTTCGTCGGCCTGCAGATCCACTCGGCGTCGGAGCCTGAGAAACTGGCCGCCCATTTCCGCAAAAAGGGGTTTCCCACGCTGGATCTGACCGACAACGAGATGGCCAAGACGCATTTGCGCTACATGGTGGGCGGCAGGTCGGCGCTTGCCAAACACGAACTGCTGCTGCGATTCGAGTTTCCCGAGCGTCCGGGCGCGCTGATGAAGTACCTGAAATCCATGAATCCCGAATGGAACATCAG
>CAZKBT010000001.1:0-134563 GCA_964551305.1 uncultured Burkholderiaceae bacterium | reverse complement strand
AGGGCCGACCAGCCCGAACCAGTTGGTCAGCTGCAGTTCCGGCATGCCTTTCTCGACCGCGGTGGGCACGTCGGGCAATAGGGCTTCGCGCGTGTCGCCGGCGACGAGTAGCGGCTTGAGCTTGCCCGCCTGGATGTTGCCCAGCAACGGCGGCGTGGTGGCGAAGAACAGGTCGATCTGTCCGCCCACGAGATCGGTGACGGCAAGCGCGGTTCCGCGATAGGGGACGTGGACCAAAGGCATGCCGGTGAGCTTGCGCAGTACTTCGCCCGCCATATGCTGCTGTCCGCCTACGCCGGGCGAGCCGTACGTCAGCTCGGCCGCCTTGCCTTTCAGCGCGAGCAGTTCGTCTATGGATGAGACGCTGACGCTCGGGCCCGCGGCCAGGACCAGGGGGGCGGAGGCGATGAGGCTCAAGGGCGCCAGGTCGTTGACCGGATCGTACCGCATGTCCTTGAACACCAGCTGGTTGATGGCCACTTCGGGCGTGTAGGCCAGCTGCAAGGTGTAGCCGTCGGGCGTGGCGCGCGCGACCTGTTCGGTTGCGATCATGCCGCTGGCGCCGGCCTTGTTTTCGACCACGACCGATTGCCCCCACTTCTCGCCCAGCGCGTTTGCAAGCAGCCGCGCCACGATGTCGGTGGAGCCGCCCGGCGCGTAGCCGACGACCAGCTTGACGGATTTTTCGGGGTAGGCGGCATGCGCGGCCGACGTGCCGAGCACCGACAGGGAAAAGAGTGCTGCCACCAAGATACGTGCTTTCATAATTCTCCTCCTGTGGCGGGATCGCCACGCGTTATTGGTCGTTCATCAATTCGAGATTGCGAGTCGTCATCGCCTAGGCTGTTTGCGCCTTTGCGCCGTGTTGCCGCGTCTCCAAAGGCAGAGACATGCCCGTCATGAGGTCGATCACGTCGACGGTGTTCCCCCCGCTCGCATCCAGCAGGTGCAGGCGCGTCGCCGCCGCGCCCGGCTGTGCCGGGCCCAAGCCGTACTGGACGCTTTCCACGGAAAACCTCAATGCCCAGCTTTCGTCCCCGCCCTGCTCCATGCGAACTGTGCGCCCGCCGCCCAGGATCGCCATCAATGCGGTGAAGGCCCGAGCCATGGGGCGCGGGTTGTATCGACGGTCGATGAATGCATGTCGCGGGAAGTAGCCGCGATCGACGTCCATGAACGTGTCATAGACGAACCGGATGCCGCGCGTGGTGGCGGCAAGCACCATCGCGTGGGCGACGCTGGCGACGTTGGCGGCGTCATCGGCCCGTTCGGTGGCGATGCCCGGGCCGGCAAGCTTCAATGAAGCCAGTACTTCAGCGCCCGTGCGATCATGGAATGCCTGCATGCGGCGCGCCGCGTCCTGTAAACATTGATCGGGACCGAGGCGTACGGTAATGCCGTCGATGACGCCGTTTTCCACTGCTCGGCCGATCGCGTCGATGTGCCGGTCGAGTTCATCGAGCTCGAAGCCGGAGCGTACGGCATGCGAGAAATGCTTGCCGTCATACTGCGAGGGGTCTGCTGTAAATAGTTTGGCGTAGAAGATCTTTACGCCATGCTCGCGGCGAATGGCGGCCAGGTTTTCCGTTGCTTGAGCAAAGCGTTGCGCCGTGAGGTTGGCTTCGAACGCGATGACGCCCGCGCCCTTCAGATCGACGTCGAGCAGCGCTTGCTTGGGCATGCCTATGCAGGTCACGATGAACTGATGGCCCACCGCGGCCAATACCCGCATCCGCCGGCGTGACTCGTTTTCGGTGAGATCGATGTCCGGGACTTTCGCCAAGGACGCGCCCATTTCCCATAATGCCTGCAGCGGATAGTCGTTGCGGGCCCATTTTCGTCCGAATTCTTGCACGCCGCCTGTAGATGTTATCTGCACGCTTTCCGCCCATGGATGGCGCAATTCGACGCCTATCGAAGCCAAGCCGGAAACCTTCGGGTGCGTCAGGTAAGGCATGGGCTGGCTGGTGCATGACTGCCCCACGTCGGCGTGCCGGCCGTTGCTGCGCACGGAGTAGCACACGTGGCCGCTGTCATACACGTCGACGATGGCATAGCCGAACTTTTGAAGATCGCCGCGGCCGAACTCGTCGCCGGCTTCGGGCGCGCTACGGAAAAATTCGGAGAAGTCGTGGCGCAGGAATGCCGTGGAGGGCAGCATGTAGAACTCGGACCCGCCGACCCTGTCATACCAGAAATTGTGGACGTGGCCCGCGAACACAGCCTCGGCTTCCGGCCTGGCCATCAGGCCGAGCAGCCAGCTTCTGCCTGGTTCGTCCAGGTTGTCGTAGTTGCCCTTTTCTTTAGGCGAATAAATATAAGGCGGGTAGTGCATGAACATGAATACCCGCTGCGCCTCGGCGCGGGCCGCCTCGAATTGCCGCTCGAGCCATGCTTGCTGACGGCGTTCGTCTTCGAGGCCGGAATTGATCAGCAAGGAATTGATCAGGACGAACCGCACGCCGTCTTCGTCGAAGGAGAAAAAGTCGTCCCCGAAACAGGCGCGGTATTTTTCGAGGAACGAATCGCATACCTGGTCGGCGGGCATCCATTCGATGCGCTTGTCTCCCACGTCGTGGTTGCCGGGCAGGACGTGCACCGGCACCTTGACCGGCTTGATGATGTCCTTGAAGTGCGCCACCGCCACGTCGAACGTGGGCAAGGAGGGCACGGGGTTCACGATGTCGCCGAGGTGGATCACGAATTTCGGCTGCTCCGGCATGGCGGCGATTTCCAGGAACACCTGGCGGGCGCGGGAATTCGCCATCGTGTTCGTCACATAGGGCGAACTGGAAGAGTGTTCGTCCTGATTGATGTGGGTGTCAGCCACCACGACGAAAGAGAAGCGCTTCTTGCCTTTGGGACGCAATTCGAAATCCACGATCACTCCATTAATTCAACTATTCGGAATTATGATATAATAATTCGAATTAATTATTGGCTTTCGGGCGTCGGCTGTCAAGTCGGACCGTCCTCTGTGCGTATGCGTCCATCCAAAACGAAAGAAAGCGCCGATACCCTGGACCCCGCGGACTTGGTCAATCACCCTCAGTACGCGTCGACATTGGCCAATGGCCTTTCCTTGCTCGGGTGCTTTTCCGCGACGGCAACCAGCCTGGGAAACAAGGATTTCGCGGACATGCTCGGCATGGCGCGTCCAACGGTATCGCGCCTTACCTTCACCTTGGTCGGATTGGGCTATTTGCGCCGCGATCCCCATACAAGCAAATACATGCTGGGGCCGGCCGTGCTCTCGCTGGGCTACCCCCTGCTTGCGCAGCTGATGCTCCGGCAGGTGGGCGCGCACGACATGCTCAAGTTGGCGGCTTACGCCAACGGTCCCGTGTCCGTGGGAACCCGCGATCGCTTGCAAGCCGTGTACGTCGAGACCGTACATAGCCGGGAATCCAATGAAACGCGTCCGGGAATAGGTTCCACCCGGCCTTTGCTGCGTACGGCCATGGGCCGCGCGATTCTGCACGGCTTGCCGCACGCGGAGCGGAATTCGGTATTGAAACAGCTTCAGCGCCACTTGCCGCAGGAGTGGGCCCGGCACGAGGACGGTGTGGCGCAGGCATTCAAGGACATCGAAGCCCGGGGCTTTTGCTCGGTCGCAGGCGCCTGGCGGTCATCGCTTGCGGCGGTGGCCGTTCCCCTGAGCACGCCGGTCAACGGCATGTCGCTGGCCTTCAACTTGACGGTATCCAGCCACACCACGTCGTTGCAGGACCTGCACGAGGATCTCGGTCCGCGCCTGCTCGCCCTGGTTCAGGGAATCGAAGGCAAGCTCGGCGTGGTATGAGGGCGCGATTCTTGGTGCCATGGGTGGGCGGCTTCGACGTACTCAGGCGAGAATGCGATGAGGTGGCCTGCGCCAAAGTTAATCAGCAGTAACTCATGATCGATTCGAACAGCGACAACCCGCCCTGGCGCCAGCCCCAGAAGGCCAGCAGCAGTATCGCCAGCGCGATCGCGCCGAGGGCGACTCTGAACCAGGCGGCGCGGGTCATGCTTGCGCTCCTTGCAGGCGGGCCACGGGCCGCTCTTGTATCGGCCAGTTCAGGACGGCGGCCAGCACGCTGAGCAGAATGCAGATGTACCAGACTACATCATAGCTGCCCGTCTTGTCATACAGATAGCCCCCCAGCCAGCCCCCCAGGAAGGCGCCCACTTGGTGCATGAAGAATACGATGCCGCCCAGCATGGACAGGTTGCGCACGCCGAACATGGTGGCCACGGTGCCGTTGGTCAGCGGCACCGTGGACAGCCAGAGCAGCCCCATGGCGACGCCGAAGAGATAGGCCGTCCAGGCGCTTAGCGGCACGGTGATGAACAGCACGATCGCCACGCCGCGGGTCAGGTACAGGGCGCTCAGCAGTTTCGGCTTGGAATGATGGCCGCCGAGCCAGCCCGCGATGTAGGTGCCGAATACGTTGAATAGCCCGACCAGCGCCAGTACGGTGGTGCCGACCATGATGGGCAGATTGCGGTCGACCAGGTAGGAGGGCAGATGTACGCCGATGAACACCACCTGGAAGCCGCAGACGAAAAAGCCCAGCGCCAGCAGCCAGAAGCCGGAGCTGCCGAAGGCCTCGCGCAGGGCTTCGCCCAGGGTTTGCTCCACGCCTTTCGATGCGGGCGGCTTGTCGTTGATCATGGCCGCCAGCGGCATGATGAGCATCGCCGCTAGGCCCAGCGCGATCAGCGCGGCTGACCAGCCCAGCCATTCGAGCAGGCCGAGCGAGCCCGGCAGCATGGCGAACTGGCCGAACGAGCCCACGGCCGCGGCGATGCCCATGGCCATGCTGCGTTTCTCGGGCGGGACGGCGCGGCCCACCACGCCGAGTATGACGGAAAACGACGTGCCCGCCAGCCCGATGCCGATCAGAAGTCCCGCGCTGAGTGATAGCAGCAGCGGCGTGGTGGACAAGCCCATCAAGACGAGTCCGACGGTGTAAAGCAAGCCGCCGGCGATGATGGTGTTGCGCGCGCCGAAGCGGTCGGCCACCGCGCCGGCGAACGGCTGTGCGATGCCCCATGCCAGGTTCTGCAAGGCGATGGCGAAGGCGAAGACTTCGCGTCCCCAGCCGAAGTCGAGGCTCATGGGCGCGAGAAACAGGCCGAAACCGTGGCGTATGCCTAGCGATAGGAAAAGCACCAACGATGAGCCCAGCATCAGCCAGAAACTCGTGCGCCATACTGAAGTCATCGCCTGCTTTCCTATAAATGCGTCGCGATCGGAGCGCGAAACGCGGCCGATTCCTAGCTGTATAGTCTAGCAGCACTGGATGGATGCCATGGCGCTTTCCTCTAAGGATCTCCGTTTATCGAATCGGGCCATGTACTGTTTTAGTGCCGCTTCCCGGCAACAGTTACAAGTGTGTTCGATGTATCCTTACCGGGTCCTATGCTACCGTACGTATGATGTCCTGCCGATTATGTACGGATAGTGCTGTAGTCGCATAGTCTGTTCGATGTTGCCTCGCACGCGGCGCTTTATGTCCAGCGATGATGCGTCGTAGATCAGAGGGCAGGTATTCAGCGTGAACGGTGGCCTCTCGGTAGCGAGAGCCGGGGGGGGGGCGCTCATGCGCAATGGGCTTTCAAAGTATGACTGCTAAAACGATCATCAGCGAGCTTGCCGAGTATTCCGTCGAGCAGTGCCGTGTCGGCCTGAATGCTGATGTCGTGCATGCCGCCAAGCGGGCAATCATCGATTGGTTTGCGTCGTTATTGCCGGGGACGCTGGTCGAGCCCGCGCTGTCGCTCAGACGAGCGCATGTGCACGAGCTGGGCCTGGGCTACTCGAGCCTTCCGGGCTGTGCGACGACAGCGCTGCCGGCGACGGCGGCCTGGATAAACGGCGGCACGTCGCACGCGGTGGAGTTCGACGATATTTTTCGCGATGCCGTTTATCATCCTGGTTGCCCTACCGTCTCGAGTGCCTTGGCATTGGCCGAGCATCTGCAAGCGTCGGGGATGCAGATGCTCAAGGCCGTCACTATGGGATACGAGATATCTACCCGTATCGGCGTAGCGGTGCAGCCATCGCATTATCGCTATTTTCATACCACCGGCACAGTGGGATGTTTTGGCGCGGCGGCCGCGGCGGCCACGCTCCTGGCTCCCGGCTCTGCCAAGGTCGCGGCGCATGCACTGGCCACGTCGGCCACGTTTGCTTCGGGGCTGCAGCAAGCGTTTCGTTCGGACGCGATGAGCAAGGCCTTGCATGCGGGCCATGCGGCGTGGGTCGGTGTGACCTCGGCCCAGGGCGCGGCCAGCGGCGTGACAGGGGTGCTGGACATCCTGGAGGGAGACGTTGGCTTTGGCAAGGCGCTTGCTGGCGATACGCAATGGTCGAAGGCGACCGAGGCATTGGGCCGGCGCTTCAACATCAAGGACATCACCCTCAAGGCGCATGGATGCTGCGGCCACACCTTTGCGGCGATCGACGGCATCCTTGCCTTGCGCACCGTACATGACTTGTGCATCCATGATATCGAATCAGTCGAGATATATACGTATAAAGCGGCGATCGACGTCGCGGGCATACGCGATCCCAAATCGGTTTTCGAATGCAAGTTCAGTCTTCCTTACGTCGTTGCCCATGCGGCGAAGTATGGCTCCGTGCGCATCAGCGCGTTCAGTGACGACCGCATGGCTGACCCCGAGATTCGATCGTTGACGGCACGCGTTGCTTTGTTTGCAGATGCTGTGTTGACCGCCAGTTTTCCCGTCAAACGGGCGGCACGAGTACGGGTGATCTTGAAGGGAGGGCGTGCCCTGGAGCACTTTTCTCCTTATCGGCAAGGTGATCCTGAGTCGCCATTGACTGATGAACGAATCGACGATAAGTTCAAGGAGCTGGTCTCGCCCGTGCTAGGCGATGGGGACGCGGCCCGGTTGTTGGAAAGACTTTGGACATTGGAAACGCTGGCGGACATACGAGATTTGCGTCTCGCGGCGTATTCCGGGCAGTCAGGTATGGCGTCGTGATGTCGAACAGCGTTTGTACCCATTGGTTTCGCAATGTCGGAGCATTGTCCGTGAACTTCAGAGTCATGACGATCGATCTGCCCTAGTTTCGAGAGTCAGCCGCGGCTTCTCCTGTCTTGATACTTAATGACTACATGTTGTGGGTTTCGTCCGGGTTGTGGGCTGCCGTGGAGCCAGAGGATTTTCATTTGGCCGGCATCTCGCCGAAACGGCCATTGTTGAAGTCGGCAATGGCCGCCCGGATCTGATCCTCGCTGTTCATGACGAAGGGACCGTAGCCCGCTATGGGTTCGGCGATGGGCTGGCCGCTCAGCAGCAGAACGGCGGCGTCGTTATTGGCCGCAATGGACAGGTTGGTGCCCGCCGGGTCCAGCAGCGCCAGCTGCGCGTCGCGCACGATGGCTTCGTCGTTGACCAGGACCGTTCCGCGCAACACGACGAGCGCGGTGTTCCAGCCTTCGGGAACCGCAAGATCGGCAATACCGCCCGGATTCAGGCGCATGTCCCATACGTGCATCGGCGTGAACGTGCTTGCCGGTCCGGATCGGCCGGCATGCCGTCCCGCGATGATCCTGAGGGTTCCGGCTTCGTCGGGCAGCGCGACGGCGGGTATGTCCTTGTCCAGGATCTCCTGGTAGCGCGGCGGGGCCGTCTTATCCTTGGCGGGCAGGTTCACCCATAGCTGCACGACTTCGAACGTGCCGCCTTCCCGGCTGAACGTGTCGGAATGGAATTCCTCATGCAGGATGCCGGCGCCGGCGGTCATCCATTGCACGTCGCCCGGGCCGATCACCCCGCCTTGGCCTGTCGAGTCGCCGTGCGCCACTTCGCCCTGGTACACGATGGTCACGGTCTCGAATCCCCGATGCGGATGCTGTCCGACGCCGCGCCTCTTTGCGGTCGGCGTAAAGCGCGCCGGACCCGCATAGTCCAGCAGCAGGAAGGGACTCAGCTGCTCGGCGTGAGTATGATAAGAGAACAGGGAGCGCACCGGAAATCCATCCCCCACCCAATGAGGACGAGGAGCATCCTTCACATCGAGTATCTTCTTCATGGCCATCTCCTTGATGCGGCGTAGGAGATAGCATAAACGGATTTTCGGGGTACGGGTCCGATGTCGGTGCCGCTTGTCAGTCAAGCTCGAAGATGGCGTCGATCTCGACGGCCACGTTCCGGGGAAGCGCCGCCACGCCGATCGCCGTGCGCGCGTGCTTGCCGCGTTCTCCCAGGATCTGGACGAGCAGGTCGGAGGCGCCGTTGATGACCAGGGGCTGGTCCATGAAGTCCGGCATGGAGTTCACGAATCCTCCCAGGCGCACGCATCGGATGATTTTCGATGCACATAGTTCGCGCCCGGAGGCGGGGCGTCGGGCAATGCCAAGCCCAGCGCGCCGATTTTTGCTTTCAAGCTCGTGGATGTCATGTCCGGCTCCATTGATAATCGATTTTTTCCAGTTGTTGCGCGAGTTCGCTCGCGGCGGTGGACGAGAGCGCAGTAAGCGGTGGTCGAACATTGCGCCAGGACGGCTGGCCGCGATGCTGCGCGATGACGTGTTTCATCGCGGCGATCATGGGATGGCGCTGGAAGGTCTTGCGTATCTCCGACATCTTGCGGTTCAGCGCATCGGCGCCGTCGGCATCCCATTGGTTATATACGGCATAAATGCCGTCGGGATTCACGTTCGCGGTCGCGCTGATGCAGCCCGCGGCGCCGGCTCGCATGCCTTCGAGCAGGAGCAGTTCGCTGCCGGGGAAAACGTCGAACCCGTCTTTGCCGAACGCCTCGATGTAGGCGCGCGCCGACGCCCAGTCGCCCGTCGAATCCTTCATGCCGGCGACGATTCCGGGGTAGCGCGCGAGCAGCCGTTCGATGAGGGTCAGGGAGAGCGGCACGGCCGACATGGCGGGAAAATGATAAAGGTACATCCGCAGGCGATCATCGGCGACGCGCTCGATCACCTCGGAAAAATACCGGAAGAGCCCCTCGTCGCTGACGCCTTTGTAATAGAAAGGGGGTAGCACCAGCACGCCCGCCGCGCCGGCTTGAACGGCGTGACGGGTAAGACGCACGGTGTCGGGCAGCGCGCAGCAGCCCGTGCCCGGCATCAGCCGCCGCGCCGGTACGCCCGCTTCCAGAAGATGCTCGGTCAGGCCGATGCGTTCGTCGAGGCTCAGCGACGTCGCCTCCGAATTGGTGCCGAAGACGGCCAGGCTTACCTCATTGCGCAAAAGCCACTGGCAATGCTCCAGGAACGCGTCTGCGTCCGGCTCGAGATCGTTCTTGAAGGGCGTTACGACGGGGGCGAGCACACCTCGTATTCCGGGGAGCGGCGGGGTTTTGTTTGCGGACATTTTTTCTCCGTGTACGTGGGGAATGCCGGGTTCGGTCGACGAATCCGGAAAGCGGGGTGAGACAGGAAAAATAAGACGATCAAATAAGTCTTGCGATCATGCAAGTCTTCCTATGCCATTTGGTCCCGGCTCGCGATGCCTACCTTGACGCCAACCGGCACATAATCAATCAATAGACGTTCAACGAAAATAATAATAGTCTTATGTGCGTACATAACGGCGTACCCGAAAAAGTGTGGATTCGATCCTTGCCGGCAATGATGCTGCGGCCCGGCGCGAATCAGGCGATCGCGTCGATGTCGGCCGACGTCAAGGTACTTGGCAGGTGCGGTCCGCGTCCGGCGCTGAAGCCTGATTATCGTTGCGCGAGCAGGCACATGCGATGAAGCTCGGCCATATCGTACGGCTTCGTGCTGCCGAAGTTGTCAGGAATCAGGCGGGCGAGCAGGCAGTGATGCGGGGCGGCCATGCCCAGTCGCGTTGCGGTTCGGGCGATGAAGCCATTGAAATAGTCGACTTCTGTCGGGCGGCCGCGCAGCGTATCCAGCAACATGCCGGGTGTGTAGTGTTGAGATATCTTTTTCGCTTCGTCAAGAAAAGCGGAAAGCAAGAGGTCTTTCGCCGGTCGGTCTGCGCGTGCCGCGGCCAGCCAGCCGCTTGATGCGACTCCCAGCAAGCTGCCGGCCCCATTGCCCTGGGCCTCACCCACCAGCAAGGCCTCATGGCCCAAGTGGATCATGATCTCGTGCGCGCGAGGATCGTTGTAAACGTGATGCAGCGACGATCTGGTCAATGCCGTCAGGCCGGAGGTCAATGCATTGTAGGAAAGCTTGCGCCAGCGCCGATCACGCAGGTCGTGGACGACTTCGGCATTGTCGACCAGCGACAGAATGCGCGCGAGCTCTGTGATTCGTTCTACGCGCCCGCTTTCGAACTCACCGACTTGAAACACAGTTTGGGCTCGTCGCCGGCTGCCCCGGCGCACCATGCCGGGCCTGACTAGCTCTACGTTGAGTCCCGTCGCAATTCCGCCGATGATATTCGACGGACCGAAGGCGTCGGCAAGTTCGTTCTCGACCAGACCATTCTGTATGGTAACGACCGGTATGCCGTCATGCCAGTTGGGCTTTATCGCGGCGACGGCCGCAGCCGTCTGGTACAGTTTTGCGCAGATGAAAATATAGTCGTCCGGCTTGAACTCCCAGTTGCTCAGTTGCTGGAAAGTGAAGACGGGAAGCGCCCGTACGTCGAGGTGGTGTCCGATATCCTCTATTGCCAGGCCTTCGCTGCGCACGGCGTCTACATGATCTCGCCAGTCATCGAAAAGGAACACCTCCATGCCCGCATGCCGCAGCCAACCCCCAATGTAGGAGCCCACGGCGCCGGCGCCGACGATGCAAATTCGGTGCGGCATGGATGCCGTCCTGCAGGCTGGAGGCTCTTGGCTCATTCCGCTGTGATCTTCGAGGCCTGAACGATTTCGGCAAATTTCTTCTTTTCGGCAGCGATGAAGGCGGCGAAATCATCGCCCGCATTGGTTTGGCGTTCCAGGGCGAGGTCGGTGAACTTCGCTTGCACGGCGGGATCCTCCAACGTGTCGGCGGTGGCTTTCCTAAGCTGCTCCAGTACGGGTCCCGGCAAGCCCTTGGGCGCCACGAGACCCCACCAGGCGCTCATCGACAGGCCGTCCGGACCGCCGCTTTCCACCACGGTAGGAACATCGGGAAGGATGGAGACGCGGCTGTCGCTCGTCACGGCCAGCGGTATAAGTTTGCCCGCCTTCAAGAACGGCAGCGTGCCTGGAATCGGAATGAACGCCAACGAAACGTGGCCGCCCATCAAGTCGGTCATCATCGGTGTGTCTCCCTTATAGGGCACGTGATCGATGCCCAGGCCAGTCAAGGATTTGAAACGTTCGTTGGTCACATGCATGCCCGAACCTACGCCGGTGGATCCGTACTTCAGTTCCCCCGGGTTGGCTTTGACATACGCAATCAGCTCTCCCACAGTCCTGGCTTTTACCTGCGGGCCCACGACCATGACATAGGTCGTCGAGGCGGCAAGCGCGATGGGATCGAAACTGTCGATCGGATCGAAGCCCAGATTGCTGCGAATGCTCGGCGCAAGCACCTGCGCGCTGGACATCATGTAGATCGTATATCCGTCCGGATTGGCGCGCGCCGCAGTCTGCGCGCCTATTGTGCCCGACGCGCCGCCGCGGTTGTCGACCACGACCTGGGTGTTCAGGTGCGAGGACAATCCCTCGGCGACGATTCGGGCAACCACGTCATTGGTTCCGCCGGGAGGATACCCGACTATCATCGTAATGGGTTTCGCCGGCCAGCTTTCAGCTGCGGCTACGGTCGTAAAAAGGGCCAATATCAAACTGCTCAACCATTTTGCGGCGTGGCCGCCGAGAGAGTTGCGGTTCAGGTTCATGATAAGTAAGCTCCTTGGGAAGCATTTATATGGAGTGCAGGCGCGTAGGCATGCGCCCGCGAGCGTCGAGCCGGACGGTTGCCGCCGTGGTGCGACGACCTCGAGCCAGGCGAAGGCTATGGCAGGGGAAGCAGTTCGCGGGATTGGAAATCGTCGGGGAAGGGCGCGGGTTCGCCTTCGGGCGTATCAAAATCGAACGCGCCGATCAGCATGGCCAGCGTCACGTACAGGCCCGTGATCGCGACAAGTTCGACGACGATCTTGTCGCCGAAAGTATCGAGAGCTTGTATGAAGGTGTCCTGAGAAACCCGATAGGTGTTGAGCAGTTCAACGCAGAATTGGTACACGATCTTGTCGTCCTCCCGTGTGAACTCGGGAACCTTTCGAGCGCTCAAGGCGTCTATGATGTGCTCTTCGATGCCGGCTTCGCGTGCCGCGCCCAGATGATCATGCCATTCCAGCGGTGCCTGGCAGGCTCGGCCGACGATCAGAATCGCAAGCTCCCGTTTACGGAAATCCATGCTTTTGCGCCGTAGGTAAGCCGCATAATGAAAGATGTGCGGGGCAAAGGCCGTGCTGCGCAGCCACGTCCTGTGCGTCACCAGCATGTCGCCGCCTATCGTCTTCTTGAACCAGTCCGCTAATTCGGCCTGTTCGATGTTCATGGTTTCAGGTGTCAAAGGTTGTAGTCTGGTCATGTGATGCTCGCGTGGTAGTTGCCCTGGGGCGGGGTGGGTCGAAGGGACAATATCTGCGTGTCACGCTTTGGCGGGTGTCGATAATCCGCGTGTGATCTGGCTTGATCTTTGCTTGTGCGCCTCCATGGCGTCTTCCATGGTCATGAATTGGGCGCCTTCCTCGCGCAAGCGGACGAGCAGGCGCTCCAGCATCCGCATCCGATGGCCTCGCCCGATGACAAAGGGATGAAAGGTATAAATGATCATGCCCCATTCGATGCTTTCCTTCAGGTAAAGAAAGTCTTCCACGAAATTCTCGAGGACGTTGCTGGCGCTTTTGAGGCCGGGAATGACGGAGTCGCCTGAGCGCACGAATTCAAAGTGCGGATAGTCGTCCAGGGACCAGCTGACCGGCAATTCGAGGATGGAGGTTGGCTTGCCGAATATGGCAGGTTGATCCAATGTGATGATGTCGCCCTGACGGACGAAATAGGGCACGTAGTCCGTCCCCATCATGCTGCTGTCATATTCGAAGCCGTGCTTCAAGAGCAGGTCAACGGTATGGCTGCTCAAGTCCCAGGACGGAGACCGATAGCCTCGGGGATATTTACCGGTGACGCGAAAAATCGACTCGTTTGCCCGGAGCAGTCCGTGCTCTTCCTCGTCGCGAGACATTCTTGCGGGCGGTACGTGCGTCCAGCCGTGATTACCGATTTCATGTCCTGCTTCTATGACTTCGGAGACGACGTCGGGATAGCTTTCTATGGTGTGGCCGGGAATGAACCACGTGGAAGGAAGATCGAACTTGTGCAGCAGTTCCAGCACGCGTTTGGCGCCCACCGCGCAGAATTCACCCCTGGACAAGGGGGTGGGGGTATTCATCGAACGCGCCAACCACAAGGATAGCGCGTCGAAATCAAAGCTCAGACAGACAACGGGATGTTTCATCGGATAGCCTCTCAGCCGGGGTTGCGATTGCTATACCGTGGCATCCTACTGGTATCCGGACTTTTGAAATATGATCTGGATTACAGTCGTGGCAAGAAAGGGGGGCCATCAGGCGGCAAACAGCAGCATCCTGAGCTTCATGGGGTCGGGCAAGGAAACCGTGCTGTAGCGAACCTGGACGATGCCCTCGCTCTCCATTTTCTTCAGCTCGCGATTGACGGCGTGTCTGGAGGCGCCGACCAGGCTGGCGACTTCGTCTTGCGTGAGTGCGATGGTGGCGTTGGCGGATATGGCCGGTTGCCCATTGCGGGACAATATCCATAAGACATGAGCCAGGCGCTGCCGCACACTGCAGAATGCAAGCCCGTCGATGATTCTGTGAGCGGCGCGTATTCTTTCACAGAGGACAAGCGAGATATGGGCATGCATGGACGGAAAATCCCGGACGATGCCCAGGAAGTCGCCGCGCCCGATCAGTAGCAGCCTGCAGTCGGTGTAGGCTACGCTATCCCGTATCAGCGGCTTGCCGTCGAGAACTTCCGTTAAATTCAGCACGTCGTTGAGCTCCATCATCGAGAGGCCGAATTCCTGGCCCTCCGACGACGACGTCCGAACGCATACGATGCCGTCGGCCACGATGACGATGTTGGACGCGCAGGCGCCCTTGCGTTCGATCATGGCGCCGCGTTTGATCGACTGGAATCGGGCGGCCTGCGCCAGCCGAACCAGAATGCGGTGCGACAAGGCTCCAAAACAATGATTGCGTCTCAGCACGGTCAGCTTGCCGTTCATGGCCTCGGCTTCCTGGCTTGCTGTCTCCCGGTGTAACGCGTGCCCGGGTAAACCGGCCTCAAGTATCGATAAGCCCATGGCAGTCTCCAAGACAATGCACCCCAATCGAATCGCCGATTGTGCCATAGCCCATTCGATACAGCCATCGAGTTCTTCCCTGGTTTTATTTATGCTTTTCTCGGGAAAACGCATGCTCTGCTGGTATGATCGACAGGGGACGTGACCGTGCTTTCCTTCGTCGCCGGCGAACAGGCACGAGTGCGGAATGACAGGCGTGAAACAACTGCGCTACCGGAGGTAAAGAGACGTGGATGGGGGCCCGTTAGGCGTTTTGGTTCTTGATGCGCAAGGCCGCGTGCTTTTCGCCTCCGGAACCGGCCATGATGCCGCGATTCAGCGCGAGCTGTGCAAGCACGCGGGCGTCGAGGACGCGAAGGCCTCCGGAGTTTGCAGCCTGCGCCAAGCCGACGCGAGCCCGTTGGCGGTATGGTGGCGTCTCGATGACGCCGTGCTGTACTTGCTTCATAGACCCAGCGACATGAGCCGCCTGCGCTCTGAAGCCGCGCTTGCCGAACACCAGTTCGCCCGCGAGCGGCAAAATGGATTGGGTAAAATCCTTGGCGACAGCGACGCGCTGCGCCAATTGAAATCGGACATCGCGAAAGTCGCGCCTTTGGACGTGCCCGTGCTGATCGTCGGAGAAAGCGGAACGGGCAAGGAACTGGCGGCGACGGCCATCCATGAACTAAGCCCAAGAAGCGAGAACACGATGGTGTTCGTCAACGCGGCCGCGCTGCCGGGCAGCCTGGTCGAAAGCGAGCTTTTCGGCTATGAGGCTGGCGCGTTTACCGGCGCTGAGCGCACGGGGCGCAAAGGCAAGTTCGAGCTTGCGGACAAGAGCTCGCTGTTCTTCGACGAGGTGGGGGACATGCCTCCCGACATCCAGGTGAAACTGCTGAGGGTCCTGCAGGACGGGATGTTCGATCGTGTCGGCAGCAACAAGGGCAGGCATTCCGATTTCCGCTTGATCACGGCGACCAATCGGGACTTTCAAGAGATGATCAGCGCGGGCGCGTTCAGGCTGGATCTGTACTACCGGATCAGCGGCGTCACGATACGCATGCCCAGTCTGCGCGAGCGCGTGGAGGACATTCCGGCGTTGGTGAGCAGTTTTCTGGACAACTTCGCCGCCCGCTATAAAACGCGGCGCAAGCAGGTCAAGCCCGACGTGTACGGTTTTCTGGCCGCGCTCGACTGGCCGGGCAATGTGCGGCAGCTTAGAAACGAAGTGGAAAAAGCGGCCATTTTTTCCAATGGTGCGGAGATAGTGATCGACGACTTCCGCCTGATGAGCAATCCCAACCCCGTCGGCGGCAAGGAAAGCGCCGACATGCCGGCGCAGTTCAGCGGCAGCTTGCAAGACGCCGTGGCTTCCGTGGAGAAGAAAATGATACGCAATGCCATGGCGAAGCACGACGGGAACAAGACGCGGGTAGCCGAAGAGCTCGGCATTTCCAGGGCGTATCTCTATAAAAAGCTGTCGGACTCCAACGACTGAGGCGTTCCCGCCCGGATGGGCTTCAGGCGCCGGCCGGGGCAACGGGGGGATGCAAAATCGATATCAGGCGATAGCGCATGAACGAGCCGACGAGCAGGCCGGTACGGGCGCTGTCGTGCGCGAGCAGCTCGGTGTGTAGAAGCAGGGCGGTCTTGACCAGATCGTAGCTTTCGACGAAGAGCACCCATTGCGCGTAGTTGGCCAGGTCGTTCGGGTCGGTCTGCGCGCTGTACGCCGTCGTCGCTTCTTCATCCGCTTCCCAGAGTGCGATGCGCACCGTGCCGTCCGCCGCAAGTAGGCGGGGCGTAAGCTGTTGCGCGATGAATTGGCGGGCATCGTCGGCACGGCCGTGCAAGGCTTTGCATTGCACCAGAATCGCGGCGCCGCCTATGCCCTGGCCCGCGGACCAGGTTTCCCGGCAGGCGGCGAGCTGCAGATTGCGAAACGTGGGGCGGACTTTCAGTTTCCAGGGGGTGGGTTCGGCCATGTGCCTGCTTACGCGCTCTGATGACAGCACGTCGATGCAAGAGCATTCGTACATCGTCATGTACGCGCGATCGCCGCCCACGGCATGGTATCTGCGCGCCCCGGTGAAGCCGCCCAGGCTCAGCTTGGCGGGAAGCTGTTCGCGTTGATACCAGCGGTTGAACTCGTCTTGCGTGCCTTCGACGACATCGCTCATCATGAACAGGATCCCGGGTTGCGTGAGAGCGGGGTCCTCGTTCTTCGCTTGCTCCGGCAAGCGGCGCTTTTGGGTTGCGGGCATCGCAGCGTGGTCCTTACATCATAAAAGCGCCCCGATACTGCGTAAGTGGGCGATTTCTTCTTGTGTCATTCCCAATTCCTTCAGCAGCACGTCGGTATGTTCGCCCAGGTCCGGCGCGCGCCCGGCGGGCCGAGGGTACATATGAGCGAAAAAAACGGGCGTTGCCACAGTGTAGTCTACACCCGGTGTGCCTTCAACGGGCACCAGTACCCCGCTATCCAGCGCCTGCCGATCGTGTGCGACTTCCTCCATCGTGGAAGTTTCGCTGAAGGTGATATTGTGCCGATCCAGTGTTTCGCTCCAGTATGACCAACCCTGGCTTGCGAACAGCTGATCGAGGATGGTGATCAGCGCGCCGGCGTTGGCATGTCTCGCCGAGCTCGTGCTGAAACGGAGGTCCTGGCGCAGGCTTTCGTCGCCGAACACGTCGAGCAGCCAGGGCCATTGCCTGTCTTCATTTCCCAGGGCGATGAAGAACCATCTGCCGTCGCCGCTTTGGTAGATGTTGTTCAAGGCATTGGTCGCCTGTTCCCTTGGGGGGCGCCGCTGATAGGTGGATTTGCACAGCACGGCTTGCGTCAACACGGAATTGGCCCAGATCCCGTTCGCCAGCAAGGATGTGGAGACGTAGCTGCCCTTGCCGGTGCGTTCGCGCCGGTACAGCGCGGCTGAAATGGCCGCGAACAAGGACACCCCGGAGGTCGAATCGCCCATGGCGGGCGCGGGCCGCGCCGGCGCGGATTCCGGGCCGGGCCGGATGATGTCCATCATGCCGGAGCGCGACCACCACGCGGTGCTGTCGTATCCCGTTTTGCTTGCCTGCGGTCCTTTCTCGCCGTAGGCGGTGAAGGACGCGTAGACCAGCTTGTGGTTCAACGCGCGCAGATCGTCGTAGCGCACGCCCAGGCGGTCCCGCACGTGCAGGGGCATGTTCGTCACGAAGACGTCCGTGCTGCCGATGAGCTTGTCGAAGGCGGCTCGGGATGCCGGGTTCTTGAGATCGATCGCGATGCTTTTCTTGTTCCGGTTCGTCAGCATCCAGAAGTAATTGTGCTCTCCCTTGGGGTGGCCGGGCGCCGTGTATAGCGTGCGGTAAGGATCCCCTTCCAGCGGCTCGATCTTGATGACCTCGGCGCCCAGGTCGCCCAGCATCGTGGTCGAGGCGGGCGAGGCGACGAAACTGCCGAAGTCGATGACGCGAAGACCCGAGAAAACCAGGCCTTCCCTTTCAGTGTCGGTATTGGATGCGGCGTGCATGATGGGCCTTTGTCTCGTTCGTTAAAGGTTCATTTGCCTGGCGATGACCGTGCGCATGATTTCGTTGGTGCCCCCGCCTATGGTGCCCACGCGGGCGTCCCGGAAGTACATCTGCATTTCATAGTCCATCATGAGCCCGGCGCCGCCCATGATCTGTATGCCCATGTCGGCGCAACGGTTGTTGTTTTCGGTCGCCGTGACTTTGGCGATCGCGGTTTCCATATTGGGAGTGAGGCCGGCATCCAGCATGTCGGCCACGCGATAGGTCAGCACGCGGGCGGTTTCCGCCATCATTTGCATGTCCGCGAATTTGTGCTGGATGACCTGGAATTGAGTGATGGGCTGGCCGAACTGATGGCGATCGCGGGCGGGGCGGCGTCGAGGCCATACCCGAGAACCTGATCGGCAATATGCGCCTGGCGCGCTACGTCATACCGGCTTTGGCCGAAGGGCGGATTGCGCGGGTCTGGCTCGGGCTGGAGGCGGAAACGGCGGACGCGATGCCCATCATCGGCGACGTGCCCGGCGTGGAGAACGCCTATGTCGTGGGAAGCGCCCATTCGGGCTACACCAGCGGTCCGTTCATGGGAAAGATCATTGCGCAACACATCCTGGGCGGCTTGCCCGAGATGCCTTTATTTGATCCTGGCCGCCTGCTCGATACGCAGCCGGCCGATGAGGAACGTTAATGTTTACGAGCGAAAAGAATGATTTCAATGGCGTTTATGCGGCGACGATATGCCCGTTCACGCCGGATGGACGGGTCGACGAAGGAGCGCTGGCAGAGCACATCGACGAGGTGTCTTCCCGGGACGGGATCGTCGGCTTGCTGGTCAACGGGCATGCCGGCGAGAACTTCATGCTGAATTCGCGCGAGAAGCTGCGCGTGCTCGAAGTGGCCGACGAAGTGTGCGGCAAGCGTTCCATCCTGGTCAACGGCATCAATGCGGAGAACAGCTACGAGGCAAGGCAGGATACGGCGCAGGCCAGGGAGGCGGGCGCCGACATCGCGCTGATCTTCCCGCCATTCTCGTGGGCGCTTTCGCATACGACCGAGATGGCGGTCCGGCACCACGTCATTGCCAATGACGCCGCCCAGATGCCACTGATGTTGTATCAGGCGGGTGTGAACGCGGGAGCCATGGCCTATAGCCATGCCACGCTCGAAGCGCTGGTGCGCCTGCACCACGTCGTGGGCATCAAGGAAGGCAGCTGGGAAACCAGCGCGTATGAAGGCAACAGAGCGCTGGTAAAGCGGATTGCGCCGCGCGTCGCGGTCATGGCATCCGGCGACGAGCACCTGTTTTCCTGCTTCGCGCTGGGTTCCGAAGGCAGCCTGGTCAGCCTGGCCATCGTGATTCCCGACATCATCGTGGATTTGGAGCGCGCCGTGCGCGAGGGCGACCTGCCGCGGGCGAGAGCGATGAATGCGCGCATCTATCCATTGGCCAAGGCGATCTACGGCGCCAGCCCGGGCGGGTACGCGAACGCCCGCCTCAAGACGTGCCTGAAGTTGCTGGGCCGCCTGAAGAACGACGCGGTGCGATCGCCCATCCCCGCCTTGCCGAAATCGGAAATCGCCATGCTGGAACAGGCGATGAAAGCCGCCGGACTTTGACTCATCACAGGAGCAGCCATGCCTACGCTCATTCGTAACGGACGCATTATTACCGCTGTGGACAACTATGTCGCCGACATCCTGATGGATGACGGCCGCATCCAGACGATAGGCCGGTCGCTGCCGGTCGGCGAGGACGTGACCGTCGTCGACGCCGAAGGGCTGTACGTGCTGCCCGGCGGCGTCGACTGCCACACCCACATGGAGAACACGTTCGGCGATTCGACCACGTGCGATACGTTTGAATCTGGGACGAAGGCCGCCGCGTTCGGCGGCACGACGACCATCATCGATTTCGCTTTCCAGAACAAGGGCACCAGCCCGCTGGAAGCGATTGCGCGCGCGCAGACGACGGCCGGCGACAAGGCGAGCATCGACTACGGCTTTCACGTGATCGTCACTCATGTCGACGAGAACGTGCT
The DNA here is from genome assembly GCA_964551305.1 of uncultured Burkholderiaceae bacterium. Taxonomy (GTDB): domain Bacteria; phylum Pseudomonadota; class Gammaproteobacteria; order Burkholderiales; family Burkholderiaceae_B; genus JBAZDC01. The sequence goes on along the minus strand of CAZKBT010000001.1, from coordinate 114,738 downwards.
GGCGGACATGAAGACCGCCATCCGCCACGAGGGCGTGAGCAGCTTCAAGATGTTCATGGCCTATCCGAATTCGGTGATGGTCGACGATGCCGCCATCTTCAGGGCAATGCGCATGGTGGGACAGCACGGCGGCATGGTGGCGTTGCACGCGGAGAACGGCACCATCATCGAGCTGCTGATCAAAGAGGCGCTGGAGCAAGGACATACGTCGCCGCGCTATCACGGACTGACGCGGCCGGCGCTGATGGAGGGCGAGGCGACGCATCGCGGCATCCGCCTGGCCGAGCTGGCCGAGGCCCCGGTGTACTTCGTGCATTTGTCGGCCAAGGAAGCGCTGAAGCATGTGGTCGAAGCCCGCGATCTCGGCATACCGGTGTTCGCCGAAACCTGCCCGCACTATCTGTTCTTCGACGACTCGGAGTATGAGAAAGAGGGCTTCGACGTGGCGCGTTACGTGATGAGCCCGCCGTTGCGCGACAAGGAGTCGCAAAAGGCTTTGTGGACGGCGTTGAAGACCGACGATCTGCAGCTCGTCTCCACAGACCATTGCCCGTTCTGCATGAAAGAGGGGCATCTTGGCCGCGTGCGCCAGAAACCTTACGGCAAGGACGACTTTTCGCTGATACCGAACGGCGTGCCCGGCGTCGAAACACGCATGACGGTGATCTATGACGGCGGCGTGCGCAAGAACAAGATATCCTTGAACCGCTTCGTGGAGCTGACTTCGACCGCGCCGGCCAAGCTGTTCGGCCTGTTTCCGCGCAAAGGCACCATAGCCGTGGGCAGCGATGCCGACGTCGTGCTGTTCGATCCGCAAGAGTGCCACACGATTTCCGCTCATACGCATCACGGCGCCTGCGATTACACTTTGTTCGAGGGCCGGCATGTGCATGGGCGTGTAAAGAAAGTGTTCCTGCGCGGCGAGATGATCGTCGACGGCGAGCACTGGCTGGGCAAGCCCGGCAACGGCCGCTTCGTCAAGCGCGGCGAAGTGGGCGGTTACTGAAAGCATGAAGAAGGAAAAAAGTGCAATGGCTGGCAACACCGTGAACGACCGACTGACCGATTGGATAGACGGGCATTTCGATGACGAAGTCGCGTTCCTGCAGCGGCTGGTGCGGATCCCGACCGATACGCCGCCCGGCGACAACGCGCCCCACGCGCGCGCGGTGGCGGACACGCTCGAGCAATGGGGCTGGAAGGTCGAGCGGCATCCGGTGCCGATCGAACGCGTGCGGGACTATGGCATGCAAAGCATCACCAATCTGGTCGTGCGGCGCGAATATGGGCCGGGCCCGACCATTGCGCTCAACGCGCACGGCGACGTCGTGCCGCCCGGCGACGGCTGGACCAAGCCGCCGTATGGCGGCGAGGTGCATGACGGCCGGCTGTATGGCCGCGCGGCGGCCGTTTCCAAAAGCGATTTCGCCACCTATCTGTTCGCCGTCCGGGCGCTGGAGGAATCCGGCGCGGCGCTGAAGGGTACGGTGGAGTTTCACTTTACCTACGATGAAGAGTTTGGCGGTCTGCTGGGTCCGGGCTGGCTGCTCGAGCAAGGGCTGGTCGAGCCGGATTACGTGGTCTGCGCGGCGTTCAGCTATGCCGTCGTCATGGCGCACAACGGCTGCCTGCAATTCGAGGTCGCCGTCAACGGCAAGGCGACGCACGGCGCCGTGCCGCATACGGGGCATGATGCGCTGCGCGCGGCCAATCGCATCCTGAGCGCGATCTATGCGCGCGCTGATCAATTGAATGCCGTTCAGTCCTCGGTGGACGGGATCGGCCATCCGACCATGATCGTGGGGTGGATAGGCGGCGGCACGAATACCAACGTCGTGCCGGGCCAGGTTACGCTGAAGATGGATCGCCGCCTGATTCCCGAAGAAGATCCCGACGAGGTGGAGGCGGACGTGCGCACGCTGATTCAAGACGCCGTGCGCGGCCTGGAAGGCATACGGGTGGACGTCAGGCGGCTGTTGCGGGCCAATGCGCTGCGGCCGCTGCCGGGTCACGAGATCCTGGTCTCGGCGATCCGGCGCGCGGCGCAGGACATCAAGGGCGAGTCGATTCCCGCCGTGGGGACGCCCTTGTATGCGGACGCGCGCTTGTACGCCGAGCGGGGGATACCGGTGGTGATGTACGGGGCCGGGCCGCGCACACTGCTCGAATCCAATGCGAAGCGGGCCGACGAGAACGTGGCGCTCGAGGACGTGCGGCGGGCGACCAAGGTGATGGCATTGGCGCTGGCCGAGCTATTGGGTGCCGAGCGGGGTTCGTGATCCGGGCGCGGCGGTTGTCCGCTCGTGTCCGACGGTAAATCAGGGCCCCTGTCGCGTCAGTTTCCCGCGCCGAGATCGATGCACAGGTACTTGGCCTCCAGATACTCCTCGATGCCGTACTTGGAGCCTTCGCGCCCCAGGCCGGATTGCTTGACGCCGCCGAACGGCCCCACTTCGTTGGATATGATGCCGGTATTGATGCCGACGATGCCGTACTCCAGGGCTTCGGATACGCGCCAGACGCGCGCGTAATCCTTGGTGAAGAAATACGCCGCCAATCCGAAGATCGTGTCGTTGGCATGCCGGACGGCTTCTTTCTCGTCTTTGAAGCGGAACAGCGGGGCAACCGGACCGAAGGTTTCTTCCGATGCGAATCGCATGGATTGCGTGACGTCGCGCACGATGGTCGGCTCGAAGAACGTGCCTCCCAGCGCATGGGCCTTGCCGCCGGCGATCACGCGCGCGCCCTGCTGGACGGCGTCGGCGATGTGTTCCCGGATCTTTTCCACGGCGTCCTGGTCGATCAGCGGGCCTTGCGTGACGCCGGCCTCGAAGCCGTCGCCGACTTTCATGGCATTGACCTTGTCGACCAGGCGCTTGGCGATCTCTTCGTAGACTCCGTCCTGGACGTAGATCCGGTTGGCGCAGACGCAGGTCTGCCCCGCGTTGCGGTATTTCGATGCGATGATGCCCTCGATGGCCGCGTCCAGGTCCGCGTCGTCGAACACGATGAGCGGTGCGTTGCCGCCCAGTTCCAGCGACAATTTCTTGATGGTGGGCGCGCATTGCTCCATCAGGGTACGGCCGACTTCGGTCGAGCCGGTGAAACTCAGCTTGCGAACCGTTTCGCTTTCACATAGCGCGGCGCCGATTTCGCGCGAGCTGCCGGTCACCACGTGCAGCACGCCGGCCGGCACGCCCGCTTCCTCGGCCAGCGCGGCCAGGGCCAGGGCAGTCAAGGGCGTCTGTTGGGCAGGCTTGACGATCATGGTGCAGCCCGCCGCCAGCGCCGGGCCGGCTTTGCGGGTGATCATCGCCGCCGGGAAGTTCCAGGGCGTAATGGCGGCGCATACGCCGATGGCCTGCTTCAGCACCAGCAGGCGCTGGCCGGCCTTGGGACTTTGCAGCACGTCGCCGTCGACGCGTTTCGCTTCTTCGGCGAACCATTCCAGGAACGACGCGGCATAGGCGATTTCGCCCGCGGCTTCGGCAAGGGGCTTGCCCTGCTCGGACGTCATGATGGCGGCCAAGTCTTGCTGGTTATCCATCATCAGGCGGGCCCAGGTTTGCAGGACGGCGGCGCGTTCCTTGCCGGTTTTCGCGCTCCAGGCCGGCAAGGCGGCCTGCGCGCCGGCGATAGCCTGTTCGGTCTGCGCCCGCCCCAGCTTGGGCACCGAGGCAATGGTCTTGCCGGTGGCGGGATTGGTCACCGCGATCGTGTCGTGGCCGTCGGCGCCGATCCATTTCCCATCGATGTAGCAAGCTTGGCGAAACAGATCGGGACGGCTCAGAGGTACGGATAAAGTGGACATGGCGTTGATCCTTATCGTGAGTGCGTATGCGGGGGGCTCAGCCGAGCGCGTCGGACAGGATGTCCAGGGCGCGTGCGAACTGCGCGTCGGGAATGGTCAGCGGATAGAGGAAGCGCAACACATTCCCATGTACCCCACAGCTTAGCAAAACCAGGCCCTGGGCCAACGCCTTTTGCTGCACGCGCTTGACGGCGTCGGCGTCGGGATTGCCCGTCTCGGGATCATGCATCTCGATCGCGACCATCGAGCCCAGGCCGCGCACTTCCGCGATCGCGGGGTTGTTCCCGCGCAGCCCATCGAGCCGGTCTTGCAGCTGCTTGCCCAGGCGCACGGCGCGTTCCGGCAGCCGATCTTCCCGGAGTATGTCCAGCACCGCCAGCGAGGCCGCGACGGCCAGCGGATTGCCGGCATAGGTGCCGCCCAGGCCGCCGGGCGCGGGCGCGTCCATGATCGGCGCGCGGCCGATGACACCGGAAATGGGTATCCCGCCGCCCAGGCTTTTGGCCACGGTGATCAGGTCGGGCTTGACCGCATGGTGCTCCATGGCGAACATTTTTCCGGTTCGCCCGAATCCCGTCTGCACTTCGTCGGCGATGAGCAGGATGCCGTGCTGGTCGCACACCCGGCGCAGCGCCTGGAGCAGCTCGGGCGGGGCGATGTTGAATCCGCCTTCGCCCTGCACCGGCTCGATGATGATGGCGGCCACTCGCTGCGGGTCGATGTCGGCCTTGAACAGGAAGTCCAGCGCTTTGAGCGAGTCGGCCACGGTCACGCCCTGTGTCTTGCCTGGGAAGGGCACGTGGAAAATGTCGCCGGGCATGGAGCCGAACGACAACTTGTAGGGCGCCACCTTGCCGGTCAGCGCCATGCCCAGCAGCGTGCGGCCGTGGAATCCGCCCGTGAACGCGATCACGCCCGGACGCTTCGTATGGCTGCGGGCGATTTTGACGGCATTTTCCACCGCTTCGGCGCCGGTGGTGAAAAACGCGGTCTTGGCCGGCCCGTCGATGGGGGCGAGCTCGTTCAGGCGCTCCGCCAGCTCGACGTAGCCTTCGTACGGCACGATCTGGTAGGCCGTATGTGTGAAGCTGTCCAGCTGGGCGGCGATCGCGCCGATGACTTTGGGATGGCGGTGCCCCGTATTGAGCACGGCGATGCCGGCCGCGAAATCGATGTATTCACGGCCCTCGACATCCCACAGCGTGGCGTTCTCGGCGCGCGCAACGTAAAAATCGCACATCACGCCGATGCCGCCGGGGGTGGCTTGGACACGTCTCTCGTTCAGCTTCTGGTTGCTCATACGTCGCCTCTCGGTGGGAGGCCGGGCCGCGCGTCGGATGCGGTCCGGCGGATGATGAGGATAAAAGTGATGCAGCCATTAAATGCTAGAATGGACCTAAACAAGAGATCCACTTTTTCAAAATAGATAGAGCCAATTGAAGACGCTGATCAGTGACATGTTGATGGCGAAGCTGGCTGCCGCGCAGGCGGACGCCGTCCTGCCGGCGCCCATGAACAAGCGTCTTTACGATGCGCTGCGCCAAGCCATCCTGGACGGCGTCGTCGCCGCGGGAGCTCGCTTGCCGGCATCGCGCGACCTGGCGCAATCCCTGGGCATCGCCCGCAACACCGTTACGCACGTATACGAACAATTGGCCGCCGAAGGCTATACCGACGGCAGGCAGGGCAGCGGCACCTTCGTCACGGCCGCCTTGCCGGATACGCATCTGCGCGCCGTTCGCCCTCCCACCCTTGCCACGGGCGGCGCGGTGCAGGCCCTGTTGTCCGAGCGCGGCGAGCGCATCGTGAGCGGCGTTTCGGCGGTGCCTTATCGGCGCGGGGCGTTCATGCCCGGCGAGCCCGACGTAGAAGCGTTCCCGCACAGGAAGTTCGGCCGCATCCTGGCCGCGCTATGGCGCAATCCGGAGCCGGAATGGCTGGGCTATTCCTACGGCGGCGGCCTGCCGGCGCTGCGCCAGGCGCTGGCGCAGCATTTGGCCATGACGCGATCGATCGACTGCGAGCCCGAGCAGATACTGATCACCGAGGGCTCGCACCAGGCCATCGACCTGGCCACCCGCGTCCTGGGCAATCCCGGCGACGTGGCGTGGATAGAGAATCCCAGCTATTGGGGGGCGCGCACGATATTCGACGCCAACGGCCTGCGCACGCTCAGTGTGCCGGTCGACCAGGAAGGCATGTGCCTGTCCGACGCCTCTGCATTGGCGCCGCCGCGGTTCATTTTCGTGACGCCTTCGCATCAGTATCCGCTGGGCGCTGTCATGTCGCTGGCCCGCCGGCGCCAGCTGCTGGCCATCGCCCGACAATCCGGCAGCTGGATCATCGAAGACGACTACGACAGCGAATTCCGTTTCTCGGGCCATCCCATATCCTCGCTGCGAGGGCTGGAGCCGGACGCGCCCGTCGTTTACATCGGCACGTTCAGCAAGACCATGTATCCCGGCTTGCGCGTCGGGTATCTGGTCTTGCCCAAGATGCTGACGGCGGCTTTCCAGGCCGCCCATGCGGAGCTGTACCGGGAGGGCCATCTGGTCACGCACGCGGCATTGGCGGCGTTCATTTCGCAAGGCCACTATGCCGCGCACATCCGCCGCATGCGGCTGATCTACGGACGCCGCCGGGCCATGCTGGTGAACCTGATCCACCGGCGTCTCGGCCCCGGTTGGCTGCACCAGGACGACAGTGAAGCCGGGCTGCATATCGTGTTGAATCTGCCGGAAGGAGCCGATGACCGCGCGGTCGTGCGAGCGGCTGGCCGCAAAGGCGTCCTCACGCGCGCCTTGTCCCGCTATTACTCGGGCGATGCGGCGCGTCGCCAGGGCCTGTTGCTGGGCTACGGCTGCGTGGCCGAGCACGAAATCGTCGCCAGCTTCGAGCGGTTGCTGGCCGCGTTGAAGGAAGTGCTGCAGAGATCTTGAATCATCTTTCATCCCGGGCGCATGAGAAGATGAAAACCTGATATTGTGCGTTTCCGGGATGAGTGGCAACATGTCCCCATAACGTGCTGAAAGGCGGCTGCATCCGCCGAACAGGTGATAGCCATGTCATTGAGTGTGTTCGATATTTTCAAAATAGGCCTGGGTCCGTCCAGCTCGCATACGGTCGGCCCGATGGTCGCGGCGGCGCGGTTCGCGCACGACCTGGAGCAGGCGGGCCGATTATCCGAAACGGCCGGCATCACCACCGGGCTGTTCGGATCCCTGGGCGCGACCGGCAAGGGACACGGCAGCGATATCGCCGTCATTCTGGGCCTGTGCGGGCACAAGCCCGACCAGCTGGACCCGGATCTCGTGCCGGGGATCATCGACGGCATACGGCAGACGGGCCGCCTGCCCTTGCTCGGCAAGCACGACATCGCCTTCCAGGAAAAGCGGCATATCCAGTTTCATCGCAGCGCCTTGCCGCGTCATGCCAACGGGATGCGATTCATGGCCTGCAATGCGGCGGGCGACGTCTTCCTGGAAAAGGAGTATTACTCGATCGGCGGCGGCTTCGTCATGGATGGAGACGGCCAGAGCCTGGTGATGGAGCAGGCCGAGCCCGAGCCCTTGCCCTATCCGTTCAGGTCGGCGCAAGAGCTGCTCGAGATGGCCGACGGCGCGGGCCTGTCCATTGCCGGCCTGATGATGGAAAATGAAAAGGCGCGCCGCGATCCGGAGGAAGTTCGCGCGGGCTTGCTGGAAATCTGGCGAGTCATGAAAGCTTGTGTGGATAGGGGATGCTCCACACAGGGCAGCCTGCCGGGCGGTTTGAACCTGCGCCGCCGGGCGGGCACGCAATACGCGTTGTTGCGCGCGCGGCCCGAAGCGGCGTTGAGCGATCCGCTGACGATGCTCGATTGGGTCAATCTGTACGCTATGGCCGTTAACGAAGAAAACGCCGCCGGCGGCCGAGTGGTAACGGCGCCCACCAATGGCGCGGCGGGCGTTATTCCTGCCACGCTGCTTTATTACCGGAATTTCGTGCCCAAAGCGGATGACGACGGCATCGTCGACTTCCTGCTGACAGCCGGCGCGATCGGCATTCTTTATAAGGAAAACGCATCTATCTCGGGGGCGGAAGTCGGCTGCCAAGGCGAAGTCGGCGTGGCGTGTTCCATGGCGGCGGGCGCGCTGGCCGCGGTGATGGGCGGCACGAACGCGCAGATCGAGAACGCGGCGGAAATCGGCATGGAGCACAACCTGGGCATGACCTGCGACCCCATCGGCGGCTTGGTGCAGATACCTTGCATAGAGCGCAACGCCATGGGTGCGATCAAGGCCATCAATGCGGCCCGCCTGGCCATGCGCGGCGACGGCATGCATTATGTATCGCTGGACAAGGTCATCAAGACCATGATGCGCACGGGCGCCGACATGAAGACCAAATACAAGGAAACGTCGCGAGGCGGCCTGGCGGTCAACATCATCGAGTGCTGACGGCGGCCGCCGCGGCGCGCGCCCGTTTCACTGCCAGCGATTACACTAGCGCCTTTGCATAGACCGGGGCGGATGGATTACGCATGGATGCCATGGATGCGCGTTTGAACGAAATCGAAATCAACCTGGTGAGCCAGGACGACACGTTGCAGCAATTGAGCCGGACGGTCTACAAGCAGCAGCAACAGCTCGACGAGCTGCGCGCACTGTACACGGCGCTGGTGCAGCGCCTGGGCGATGCGGACGACGGTCCCTCGCCCTACGCCGACGAGCGTCCTCCGCACTACTGACGTCGACACGGATATGGTGGACCAGACCGAGCCGGCCTCCTGGGCCGAAATACTGCGCGGGCGCAATGGTTTGCGCTCGCTGGCGCTGGCGGGGGGCGTGGCCCTGCACGCGGTGAACGTCTATATCGTGACGACCATCCTGCCTTCCGTCGTGCGCGACATCGGCGGCCTGGCATATTACGCCTGGAACATGACCTTGTTCGTCGCCGCCTCGATACTCGGCTCGGCGCTGTCGCCCAAGACCATCGACAAACTGGGCCTGCATCGCGCCTTCCTTCTGGCGATTGCATTGTTTTCCCTCGGCACCATGGGGTGCGGCTCGGCGTATTCCATGCCCTGGATGCTGGCGGGCAGGACGGTGCAAGGTCTGGGCGGCGGCTTGTTGCTGGGGCTGAGCTATTCCGCCGTGCGCCTGGTGTTCGAAGAGCGGCTGTGGCCTCGCGCCATGGTGTTGGTGTCCAGCATGTGGGGCGTGGCGACACTGGCCGGGCCGGCCATCGGCGGCATATTCGCCCAAGGCGGCTATTGGCGCTTGGCGTTCTGGATGGTGCTGCCGTTCGCCGCGGGGCTGGCCTGGCTGGTGCACGCGCAGTTGGGCGGTCAGCGCCGCGGCCCCCGGTCGGGCGTCAAGGCGCCGCTGGGCAACATCTCGTTGATGATCGTGTCCGTTCTGCTGGTGTCGATCGCCAGCCTGTCGGATTCCTGGCTGTGGAATTTCGCCGGCCTGGCCGCCGGCCTGGCCATGACGGCGTGGATAGGCCGGCTGGACTATCGTTCCCAGGCGCGCATCTTGCCCAGCGGCGCCTACACGCCGGGCTCGGTTCTGGCCAGCGCCTATCTGTGCGTGTGCTTGCTGAGCATGGGGGTGACGATCGAGGTATTCATTCCCTATTTCCTGCAGGTCATCCACGGCAAGTCGCCGTTGGCGGCGGGGTACCTCATGGCGTTGCTGTCGGCGGGCTGGACCCTGGGATCGTTCTTGAGTTCCGGACGCTCGCGGCGGACGGTAGACAAGCTGATTCTGCTCGGGCCCCTGCTTTCGGCGGTGTCGCTGGCGCTGCTGGCGGTGCTCATGCCCATGGGCAGCTTGTCGGAAGGGAGCGGCCGGGGGTTTGCCTGGATACTGCCATTGCTGCTGGGCGTCGGCTTGGGCGTGGGACTGTGCTGGCCGCACCTGCTGACGAGGATATTCAAGGCGTCGCCGGCCGGCCAGGAAAGCATAGCGTCGGCGGCGATCATTACCTTGCAGCTCTACGCCATAGCCTTGGGCGCCAGCCTGGCGGGCATGGTGTCCAATGCGGCGGGATTGACGGATCCGGGCGGCGAGGCAGGGGCCAGGCAGGCCGCCGTGGCGTTGTTCACCGTTTTTGCCTGCGCGCCGGGCCTGGCGATTTTTCTGGGTCGCGGCGCGCGGCGCGCGGCCGCGCAACAGGCCTGAATGCCGGCGTCGATCAGGCTTTGGGCAGGCTGAAGCGCACGGGATCGGGGCCGGTGCGGCCTTCCTCGCCGCGGTCCAGGTCGGCGATGGCCCGCATGTCGTCGTCATCCAGGGAAAAATCGAAAATCTGGAGGTTTTCCTTGATGCGGCTAGGGGTCACCGACTTGGGGATGGTCATATTGCCGAGCTGGATGTGCCAGCGCAGCACGACCTGGGCCGTCGTGCGCTTGTGCTTGTGCGCGATGTCGACCAGCACGGCGTCCTCCAGCAATGCGCCCCTGCCCAGCGGACTCCATGATTCCGTCACGATGTCGTGCTCGGCGTGGAACTCGCGCAAGGTCTGCTGCTGGAAGTAGGGGTTGAGCTCGATCTGGTTCAGCACGGGCATCACGCCGGTTTCGTCCAGCAGGGTTTGCAAGTGATTCACATTGAAATTGCAGACGCCTATCGATTTGGCCAGGCCTTCATCGTGAAGCTGGATGAGCACTTCCCAGGCCTCGACGAATTTTCCCCATTTGGGCACGGGCCAGTGAATCAAATACAAATCCACGTAGTCCAGGCCCAGTTTTTCCAGACTGGCCTCGAATGCCGCGCGGGACACGTCGTGTCCGTGCTGGTCGTTCCACAGCTTGGTCGCCAGGAACACGTCTTCGCGGGGCAGGCCCGAGCGCACAATGCCTTGACCGACGCCGCGTTCGTTGTGGTATATGGCCGCGGTATCGATCGAGCGATAGCCTTCGCGCAGGGCGGTTTCGACCACCGACGCGGCGTCATCGTCCGGAATTTGCCATGTGCCAAACCCAAGCCGGGGCGCTTGGCGCCCATCGTGAAACTTAACTGTGCTGTCGATGATCGTCATTGTTCAAGCTCCCTGAAAAGCGAGGCCGCGATGCGTGCCGCTCTCGTCGATTATACGGTTGTTGCGGTGCAAAAAATCGTCGCCCGAGCTATGATCGGACCCAGTAGTACTGTTCTCTGGAGACCACAATGAGTGTACACAGTCAAGCCAAGCGTATCAGCGTGCCGCAATTGATGTCCTATAAGGGGCAGAAGAAAATCGCCTCGCTGACGGCGTACACGGCGCCGATCGCCCGCTTGCTGGACGAGTCGATGGATATGATATTGATCGGGGACTCCACCGCCATGGTAGGTTACGGCCTGCCCAATACCTTATCCATCACGGTGGACCAGATGGCTGCGCATGCCGCCGCGGTGGTGCGCTCCACCCGGCACGCCTGCATCATGGTGGACATGCCGTTCGGCAGTTATCAGCAATCGCCGCGGCAGGCGTTCGAGAACGCGGCGCGCATGCTGGCGCATGGCGGCGTGGATGGCGTCAAGCTCGAAGGCGGCGCGCCTTTGGCCGAGACGGTGCGTTTTCTGGTCGATCGCGGCATTCCCGTGTTGGCGCACGTCGGCCTGATGCCCCAGTATGTCAACACCATGGGTGGCTTCAAGGCCCAGGGCATGACGGAGGAAGCCGCGCAGCGCATTTATGACGACGCCCTGGCCATGGAGCGGGCCGGCGCATGGGGAATAGTGATCGAAGGCGTGGCGGAAAGCCTGGGCCGGCGGATCACCGAGGCGCTGTCCATACCTACCATCGGCATCGGCGCCTCGCCGCATTGCGACGGCCAGATCCTGGTGACGGAAGACATCCTGGGGCTTACCGATCGCTCCATTCCCAAATTCGCCCGCCAATTCGCGGATGTCGGCGCGGTCATCCGCGGCGCGGTGGAACAATACGCCAAGGAAGTCCGCGAAGGCACTTTTCCCGGCCTGGAAAACTGCTTCGGCGTAAAAAAGAAGTGATGCGGGCCGGCGGCATGGGGACGCTTTCGTCCCGGCCGGCGGGATCACTGAGCCTGGATATTGGCATCCAGGACGACGGCATGCCACTTTTCCAGCTCGCGCTCGAGTAGCGTGTCCATGTCCCTGGGCGCGCCGCCCAAGGGCAGGACGCCCATGCCCATCAAGGCGCGCCTGAGTTCGGGTTCTTGCAGGATGTCGTTCAGCGCGCGGTTGCCGCGTGCGATGACGTCCTGCGGCGTGCCTTTGGGCGCCAGCAACGCGTACCAGATCGAGGATACCAACTCGGGATAGCCCAGCTCGCTCATGGTGGGCACGTCGGGCAGGGCGGCCAGCCGTTGCGTCGACATGACCGCCAGGGGCTTGATCTGTCCGGCCTTGATTTGCGCCAGGACGTCCGGCACCACTTGGTACATGGATTGGATTTCCCCGGAAATCAGATTGGTCATCGCCAGCCCGATCGCGCTATAGGGAATGTGAACCATGTTGGTATGCGTCTGGTTCATGTACAACTGGCCCGCCAGGTGCATGGCGCTGCCGTTGCCGGAAGAGCCGAAGTTCACCACGCCCGGATAGGCTTGCGCATACTCGGTGAAATCGTCGAGGCTGTCGACCGGCAGGTGATTGTTGACGACCAGGATATTGGGCGCTTCGGCCACCAGCCCGATCGCGTCGAAGCTGGCCCGCGGATCGAAGCCCGGCTTTTTGTAGAGGCTGGGATTGACCGCCAGGGTGCCGGAGCCCGCGAACAGCAGACGCGTGCCGTCCGGGCGCGCCGACGCGACGAGGTTGGCCCCGATATTTCCATTTATGCCGTTATGCGTTTCAATGACGAAGTGGCCGCCAAGCTTGCTGCTCAGCTCTCTGGCCAGCAGCTTGGCGATCGTATCGCCCGGACCCGTTCCCAAAGGGGTGGCGACGATGATCTGTACCACGCGGTCTTGGGGCGGCCAGGCGTGCGCGGGTTCATCGTTGGCGATGCCGCTGCTCATCCCCAGTGCGCTGCATGCGAACAGGGCGAGGGTGGCGGGGAGCAAAAGTCGCATTTCTGATCCAGTGTGCAATCTTTTCCCGGCTGGACGAGCTCCGACGGAGTCCGGCCTTCGTGATCGAAGGCGCCAAAAATGTAAGACGTGACGTGCAAATGAAAGGCTATGGTTAATTTATCATGTCGGGGCGCCGGCGTCAGCCGGTGCGTCGGCCTTTGCCGCAGGTAGAGTGCTGGCCCGGCAATCATCGTGGAGAATGAACGTGATGCGTAGTGACCTTGTCCTGAATGTGCTGCCGCTGCCCGTGGCATGGGGCGTGGCGGGATTCGTGCTGGGCGGACTGCTCGTGTTCCTGGCCTTGTGTCCCGCCCTGCGGCGAGGCCGGCATTGGCGCGAGCAGGCCCTGAAGCTGGATAAGGACCTGGCGACATTGCAGGTCCAGTCCGAAGAGCGGCAGCGCCGCTTCCAGGACGCCCTGGACGAGGCCCGCGATCAGCAGGCCACCGCCGCGCAGCTGCGCCAGCAAATGACGCTGGAGTTCCAGCAATTGGCGGGACGCATACTGGAAGAGAAAGGACAGTCGTTGTCGCAGCACAGCCGGCAGTCGTTGGACAGCCTGCTGACCCCGTTTCGCGAACAGATAGACGGTTTCCAGAAGAGGGTCAACGAGGTGCATAGCGAGGCGGTACGCGGCAACGCCACGCTGAGCGTGGAGATACGCAAAGTGCTGGAGGCGGGGATGAGCATTGGCGCTCAGGCTACCGCGCTTGCCGCGGCGCTCAAGGGCGACAAGAAAACGACGGGCAACTGGGGGGAAATGCAGCTTGAAAATGCGCTGCAGGCGGCGGGCTTGCTCAGAGACGAGCATTATGTGGCGCAGCCTCATTTCCGCGATGAAAAGGGCAACCGCCGCCATCCCGATTTCGTGGTGAAGCTGCCCGATTCCCGGCATATCGTGATCGACAGCAAGGTGTCCCTGGTCGATTACGAACGCGCGGTATCGGCGCAAAGCGGGCAAGAGGCCGAATCGGCGCTGCTCGACCACGTCAAGGCCGTGCGGCGGCACATCGACGACTTGTCCAGTAAGGACTACAGCAATTTGCCGGGCGTCAACAGCCCCGGCCTGGTGCTGATGTTCATGCCCATCGAGCCGGCCTATATCGAGGCGTTGCGCCAGGACAGGGGGATCTTCGACTACGGCTACCAGCGCAACGTCGTGCTGGTATCGCCCACCACCCTGATGCCGGTGCTGAAAACGGTAAGCAACGTCTGGATGCTGGCGCGCACGACCGAGCAGGCGCATGAGGTCGGCGAGCGCGCCGGAGACATCTACAATCAGGTCGTCGTCGTGGCGGAAAGGCTGAAGAAGCTGGGAGACTTGCTGGACGGCGTCAGCCGCCAGTACAACCAGACGGTGACGGCGGTGGCCGGCCAGCAAGGCCTGTACGGCAAAGTATCGCGCTTCAACGAATTGTCCACCCGGGCGCGCAAGGATTTGCCGCCTTTGGCGCCCACCCACCCGGATTTCGAGAACGAAAAGCTGGAGTTGATTGTCATAGACAGAACCGACAAGCAAGAAAGGAGCCCACAGTGAAAAAGTCCCTTGTCATGATTCTGTCCGTCTTCGCCATGTTCGCCTCGAACGCGGGCGCGGCCCAGGACGTTTTTTCATGCGTCATCAAGAAAAACGGCAAGCAGGTCACGCTGTCCCACGATGCCGATCGGGTATCGTATATATATGGCCCGCCCGGGAAAACACCTGAGCTGACGCTGGCCATGCCGGTCGCGAAGACGCAACTGGAGGTCTGGGAGGGGTTTGGCCGCGTGCGAGCGTATTCCATCGGGCTTCCCAAGGGCGGCTATCTCTACGTGGTCAACACGTGGTCGGATTCGCTGGACGGCTCGTCGGGGCGGGGCGTCCGAGTGGAAAAAGGCGACAACGTCCTGTCCGAGCTGGAATGCGACCCCGCCACGGTGCGCGGCGATCTGGAGGCGTACGTCATCCGGCAGCATGAACTCATCCATCCCTAATCGCGCCATGAAACATCTACCCGATCACCATCAAGTCGAAACCTTGTCTATTTCGGTTCGGGGGCGCGTGCAGGGCGTGGGCTTTCGGGCCGCGACCGTGCGCCGAGCCCATATGCACGGCGTAACTGGCTGGGTTCGCAACATGGAGGACGGCTCGGTCCAGGTGCTGGCGCAGGGCGAACCCGATCGAGTCGACAGCCTGTTGTCCTGGCTGCACCAGGGTCCGCCGGCCGCGCGGGTGGACGCGGTCGTGCATGAGCGGGTCGATACCGAAAGGCACTATGACCGCTTCGAGCAACACTGACCAACGAAAAGTTACTATCACGTTACAATATACGCCCCGTGTGTGGACGGCGGGCGTGCATGCACGCGTGCTGGCGGCCATGCCGAAAACCAGAACGCTATCTCATGCACATCGACGCATTTACCAGTTCCACATTAGCCATTCTCCTGCTGTTCGTAGGCAAGGGGTTGACACAAAGGTTTGCCGTCCTGCGGCGCTACAGCATTCCCGAGCCGGTCATCGGCGGCTTGGCGAGCGTGATCGTCGTCGGAACGTTGTATTTCGCCTTCGATATCCAGCTTACCTACGACCTGGAGGCCCGGGGCCTGCTGTTGCTGTATTTCTTCGCGACGGTCGGCCTGGGCACGGAGCTCAGCAGCCTGCGCCAGGGCGGGCGGCCCTTGCTGATATTGTTGGCGTTGGCCACGGGGTTCATCGTATTGCAGAATTTTCTAGGCATGGGCGTCAGTTCCCTTTTCGGACTGGATCCCAAGGCCGGCCTGATGGCCGGCTCCGTTTCCCTGACCGGGGGCGTGGGCACCACGATGGCATGGGCGCCGGAGTTCACGAACCGGCTGGGCATCGCCAATGCGGCTGAATTGGGCCTGGCCTGTAATATGTTGGGCATGGTGGCCGCCTGTCTGATCGGCGGTCCGGTGGTGGCGTTTCTGATGAAGCGCCATGCCATCGCGCCGTCGTGCGACGCCGATTTGGAAGTCGGCACGCTGTATGACCAGGAGTCCTCGGTGCGCCTGGATTATTACGGCGTGCTGCTGGCCCTGCTTTGGCTGAACATCGTGCTGATGCTGGGCAACGGCGTGTATCAGATCTTCGCGGCGATCGGCCTGAACCTCCCGGAATTCGTCGGCTGTTTGATGGCGGGCATCGTTGTGCGAAACGCGATGCCCCTGATGGCGCGCCCACACCCCAAGCTATGGAACTGGGCCGGCATGCGCCAGGGCGTGGCATTGATCTCGGACCTTACCCTGGGGGTGTTCCTGACCATGGCGCTCATGGGAATGAAGATCTGGGAGCTGGAAGGGGTGTTGGGCTTCGTGGCGGTCGTCATCGCCTTGCAGATCCTATTGGCGATCTTTTTCATCATCGCCGTCCTGTTCCGCTGCTTGGGAAAAAATTACGAGTCCGCAGTGATGTGCGCGGGCTTCAGCGGCATTGCGCTCGGTTCCACCGCAACTGCCATCGCGAATATGACGGCGGTGACCCGCCAGTTCGGCGCGGCGCCCAAGGCATTCATCGTCGTGCCGCTGGTGTGCGGATTTTTCATCGACCTCGTGAATGCGCTGATCGTCAGCATCATGATCTGACGATCTTGCCGCGCCGGCCCCGAGATGCCAGAATGCAGGCGTTTAGCAGACCCTTCTCGTCGCAGGCGTGCCGCGCTCGAGGTCGGGCTTTGGTCTTTTATCGGAGACGGGAATGGTGCCATTCATCGATCATGTGCAACGGCAAGTGGATCTGCTGCGCCAGGACGGGTTCTACAAGCGGGAAAGAATCATCGCGGGCCGGCAAGCGGCCAAGGTGCCGTTGGCCGACGGCAAGCAGGTGCTGAATTTCTGCGCCAACAACTATTTGGGCCTGGCTGACGACCCGCACTTGATCGACGCTGCCAAACAGGGTTTGGACCGGGACGGCTTCGGTCTGGCGTCGGTGCGTTTCATCTGCGGCACCCAGACGGGACACAAGGCCCTGGAGGGCGAGCTGGCCGGATTCCTGGGCATGGACGACGCCATCCTGTATTCCAGTTGTTTCGACGCCAACGGCGGCTTGTTCGAAGTTCTGCTCGGCGAGCAGGACGCCGTCATCAGCGACGCCTTGAATCATGCCAGCATCATCGACGGCATCCGCCTTTCCAAGGCAAAGCGCTATCGTTACGCCAGCAACGACATGGTCGACCTGAGGCGGCAGCTTCAAAGCGCCGTCGATGCCGGAGCGCGATACAAGCTGATCGCCACCGACGGCGTTTTTTCCATGGACGGCATCATCGCCAACCTGCGCGGCATTTGCGAGCTGGCCGAAGAGTTCGACGCACTGGTCATGGTGGATGATGCCCATGCGGTCGGCTTCATGGGCGAGCACGGACGCGGCACGGTCGAGCATTGCGGGGTCGAGGGCCGTGTGCACATTCTTACGGGCACGCTGGGCAAAGCGCTGGGGGGCGCGTCCGGCGGCTATGTCGCGGCTCATCGCGCGATCGTCGAGTTGTTGCGCCAGCGCTCACGCCCCTACTTGTTTTCCAATACGCTGGCGCCGGCCATCGTATCGGCATCGCGTGCCGTGCTGCAGCTTCTGCAAAGCGAGCAAGGCGATATCCTCAGGAAGCGGGTCAAGGAAAACGGCCGGCAATTTCGCCAGGCGATGGCGGCGTTGGGCTTTGAGCTGGTGCCCGGCGAACATCCCATCATCCCGGTGATGCTGGGCGACGCCGGTCTGGCCGCGCGGTTGGCCGAGGAATTGCTGGACGAAGGCATCTACGTCATCGGCTTTTCGTATCCTGTTGTTCCCAAAGGCCAGGCGCGCATCCGCACGCAAATAAGCGCCGCGCATACGCCGGAGCAGATCGACGCGGCGGTGCACGCGTTCGCCCGGGCCGGGCGCCGACTGGGCGTCATCGCCTGATTCCGCACATGTGCGCCGCCTTCCGTATTTGACGCCTTACCGGAGATTGCCATGCGCGCTCTCGCAAAGCTGGAACCCGCCGTCGGCTTGACCATGACCGACGTCCCCCTGCCCCAGGTGGGCCATAACGACGTGTTGATCAGGATCCGCAAGACCGCCATCTGCGGCACGGACATCCATATCTGGAAATGGGACGACTGGGCGCAAAAGACCATACCCGTTCCCATGCACGTCGGCCACGAATACGTCGGCGAGATCGTCGAGCTCGGCCAAGAGGTCTCGGGGTTCGCCGTCGGCGACCGGGTATCGGGCGAAGGTCACATCACTTGCGGTTTTTGCCGCAACTGCCGGGCGGGCAGGCGCCATTTGTGCCGCAATACCTTTGGCGTGGGCGTCGACAGGCCCGGCGCCTTCGCCGAGTATCTGGCGATACCGGCGTTCAACGCTTTCAAGATTCCCGACGACGTATCCGATGAAACGGCGGCCGTCTTCGATCCGTTCGGCAATGCGACGCACACGGCCCTGGCCTTCAACCTGGTCGGTGAAGACGTGCTGATCACGGGCGCGGGGCCGATCGGCGTCATGGCCGCGGCCATCGCCCGGCATGTCGGCGCGCGCAACGTCGTGATTACGGACGTCAACGACTATCGCCTGGATCTGGCGCGCCGCATGGGCGCGACGCGCGCGGTCAATGTGACGAACGAAAGCCTGCTCGACGTCATGAAAGCGTTGAACATGCAGGAAGGTTTCGACGTCGGCCTGGAAATGTCGGGCGTGCCCGGAGCCTTCACCGGCATGCTCGAGCAAATGAATCACGGCGGAAAGATAGCCATGCTCGGCATTCCTCCCGCGGGCTTCGGCATAGATTGGGGCCAGGTGATATTCAAGGGGCTGGAGATCAAGGGCATCTACGGACGCGAGATGTTCGAGACCTGGTACAAGATGGTGGCGATGCTTCAAAGCGGCCTGGATCTGTCGCCGATGATTACCCATCGCTTTCCTGTCGCGCGCTATCAGGAAGGCTTTGCCGCCATGCTGTCGGGCCAAAGCGGAAAAGTCATTCTGGACTGGACGTGAAGCCGGCGAATCGCGTCAAGATGACGGCGGACGCGCCTTTGCCCGTGCGGGACGGCATTGCGCCCAGCCGCGTCTATCTGCCCCGAGGACAATGGGCCAGCCTGGGCGATTTCCTCGCGGCGCGTTTTCCGCACGTGGACGAGGCCGGCCTGCGACGGCGCGTCGCGCAAGGCGACCTGGTGGATACCCGGGGGCGGCCCGTGGATTTCGCCGGCCCTTATGTCCCCGATCAGTGGCTATGGTATTACCGGGAGGTACCGCATGAAACGCCGGTGCCGTTCGATCTTCCCGTCCTGTACCAGGACGACCGCTTGCTGGTGGTGGATAAGCCGCATTTCCTGGCCAGCACGCCCGGCGGCAGGTATTTGAGGGAAACCGCGCTGACGCGCCTGCGCGCCGCGTTGGACCTGCCGTTGCTGACGCCCATGCACCGGCTGGACCGGGAGACGGCGGGCGTGCTCATGTTCTGCATCGACCCCGCTTATAGAGGGGCGTATCAGACTTTGTTCCAGTCGCGTCAGGTGGCCAAGACCTACGAGGCGATCGCCCCTTGGCGCCCCGATCTTCGGTGGCCGTTGCGCCATTGCAGCCGCCTGCGCGAAACCGGACGGCATTTCACGATGTGCGAGGTCCCGGGCGAGCCCGACAGCGAGACCCGCATCGACGTCCTGAGCCATGGCGCGGAGTTGGCCCTGTACCGCCTGCAACCGATTACCGGCCGCAAGCATCAGTTGCGCGTGCACATGAGCGCCCTGGGCATGCCGTTGGTGAACGACGCCTATTATCCGATATTGCGGCCTTATGCCGACGAAGACGATTTCAGCAAGCCTTTGCAGCTGCTGGCGCGCGCTATTCGTTTCGTGGACCCGATGGATGGACGCGAGCGCCGCTTTCAAAGCCGGCGTGTGTTGCAATGCCGGCCCTTGGCGGTGGGCGTCTGAGCCGGGCCGTGCCTGGGCAGTCGGCGGCGCGATTTGCCTTCAGTGTTGTTCGAACCAGGTTTGGATCAATTGCCGATCCGCCGTTTGCGTCAAGGACAAGGTCAAGAGCACGCGGGCCTTGACGGCGTTCAGCGTATGGGCCGAGATCAGGCCGTGCGCGCGGTCGGACGACGAGGGCGAGACCATGCCGCCGAAGGCGCGAGTCGCGCGCACGCAGAGGACGCCGTTCTTTTTCGCCATGCTGACGCCTTTCACGGCGTTGGGCGTCAGGCTGCCGTTGCCCGGGGCGGCGATGACCAGCCCCTTGGTGCCCGCCTCGATCGCGGCCTTGTAGAAATGCGTGCCGGCGCTCTGGTGGTCATAGATGATGTCGACCTGCGGCAATGCTTTGACGCGTTTCAGGTCGAACTGGCTGGACGCGGTATGCCTGGCCAGAGGGGCTTGAGCAATATGCGCCCGGCCGTTGTGCGCGAAGCCAAGGCAGCCATGCTCAGGCGATTGAAAGGCATCGACCTGCGTGGTGTGCGCTTTGTTCAGGAATCGGGCCGCGATGATGCGGTCGTTCATCAGCACGAGCACGCCGAGTCCCGCGCTGGACGGGTCGGCGGCCACGGCGACGGCATGATAGAGATTCAGCGGCCCGTCCGCGCTGAGCGCGGAGGCGGGGCGCATGGCCCCGGTCAGGACGACGGATTTGCGGCTTTTTACCGTCAGATTCAGGAAGTACGCGGTTTCCTCGAGCGTATCGGTGCCGTGCGTGATGACGATGCCGTCCACGGCGGGCTGGGCCAGCAGGCGGTTCACCCGCTTCGCCAGCCGAAGCAGCAGGGCGTTGTCGATCGCGCGGCTGTCGACGTTGCAGAACTGCTCGCTGCGCACGTCGGCCAGATCACCGATTTCGGGCACAGCCTGCAGCAGATGGTCCACTCTCTGGGTGACCGAGTAGCCCGACAGCGCGGTGCTGCGCGCCGCTGTGGAAGCTATCGTACCGCCCGTGCCCAGGATGAGCAGGGACGGCCGCGGTGAAGCGGCCGTTGCCGCCATCAGGGGTACAGGCCGCGCACTTCGCGGGATTCCAGGATGCGGGTGCAGGCCGTGATGAAGGCCGCGGTGCGCAGCGATACGTCGTGCTGCTTGGCCTGGGCGTAGACGCCGGCGTAGGCGTTGCGCATCATGATTTCCAGACGATGGTTGATTTCTTCTTCGGACCAGAAGAAGCTGGAAAAATCCTGGACCCACTCGAAGTAGCTGACCGTTACCCCGCCTGCGTTGGCCAGGACGTCCGGGACGATGATGGTGCCCTTGTCGGTCAGGATGTCGTCGGCCTCGGGCGTGGTCGGGCCGTTTGCGCCTTCGACGACGATCTTGGCGCGTACGGAGTTGGCATTGTCCTTGTTGATCTGGCTTTCCAGGGCGGCGGGAATCAGGATCTCGGTTTCCAGCGCCCAGAAATCGGCCGTGGCGATGCTGTCGGCGTGCTGGAAGCCGGCTACGCCCTTGTGTTCTTCGACGTACTGTATGAGTTCGTGGACGTTCAGGCCGTCGGCATTCTGGACGGCGCCGGTGTGATCCTGCACGGCGATGACCTTGGCGCCGGCTTCATAGAACAGGCGCGCCGCGGTGCCGCCCACGTTTCCGAAGCCCTGGATCACGACGCGCGCGCCTTCGATGGGAATGCCGGCATCACGGGCGGCTTCGCATCCCACCACGTAGACGCCGCGTCCGGTGGCTTCCACCCGGCCCAGGCTGCCGCCCAGCGATACAGGCTTGCCGGTCACGACGCCGGTCGACGTGGCGCCTTCGTTCATCGAGTACGTGTCCATCATCCAGGCCATGGTCTGGGCGTTGGTGTTCACGTCGGGCGCGGGGATGTCTTTGTTGGGGCCGATGATCACGCCGATCTCGCTGGTGTAGCGGCGCGTGATGCGCTCGAGCTCGGCCTGCGAATAGTTGCGGGGATCGATGCGGATGCCGCCCTTGGCGCCGCCGTAGGGCAGGTTGATGGCGGCCGTCTTGACGGACATCCACGCAGCCAGGGCCATCACTTCGGACAGCGTCACGTCTTGGTGAAAGCGCACGCCGCCTTTGCCCGGGCCGCGCGTCGTGTTGTGCTGGACGCGATAGCCTTCGAAGTGGGCGATCTGGCCGTTGTCCAGTTCGACGGGCACGTCGACGATCAACGTGCGCTTGGGGCGCTTCAGGGTTTCGACCCATTTGCTCAGCTTGCCGAGATAGGGCGTAACGCGCTCGACTTGCTCCAGATAGACGCCCCATGGCCCCAGGTCATTGCTATGGAGATAGGACGGCAAGGCGTGCGTTGGAAGATCGGACATGAGGAGGACCTATAACAGAATGTGTCAGTTTAGTGGGTGCGTGGGGGAAACGATATGCATATCGCAACGTGCGCCACATTTTAATGCGAGTTACAGATTACGTCCCTATTTATTTCCACCAAACAATAATAGGGACGGACCTATGCTCGCTGTTTAGATCGGACCGGTAATTTCCGCAATGGTTCCTTTTTTGAAAAGACTGAAAAGAGGCATAATGGCAACCGAACGGCGCCGCCTGCAAGGCGTCAACAATTCAAAAGGAGATAATCATGTCGGTTTTCCTGAAAAGCGCGGCCGCGGCTTCCGTGCTGGCGCTCAGCGGCTTGGCCCAAGCGGCGTCCTGGCCCGAGCGCGCGGTGCAGTGGGTGGTGCCCTATCCCGCGGGGGGCGGCTCGGACGTCATCGCCCGCGTCGTGGCGGCCAACATGGAACAGCCGCTGGGCCAATCCATCGTGGTGGAAAACAAGCCCGGCGCCGCCACCATCATCGGCGCAACTTTCATCCAGTCCGCGAAACCCGACGGCTACGTCGTGGGCACGGCGGATTCGGGTACCTTGGCTTATAACCCAGCGCTATACACCAAGCTGAGCTACGATCCTGCCCAGTTTACCTATATCGGCGGGATCGCGCGCTTTCCCCTGATGCTGGCGGTCAATGAAAGCTCGCCCTTCAAGACGTTGCGGGACGTGATCGATGCCGCCAAGCAGAAGCCGGGCGAGCTGACCGCGTCTTCCGCCGGGGCGGGATCGCCCCACCACATGGCGCTGGAACTGTTCAAGCAGCGCGCCGGCGTCGACATCATGCACGTCCCATACAAGGGCGCGGCGCCGGCCATCCAGGATCTGGTGGGCGGACAGGTGTCGATGAGCTTCGTGGATTCGGCGGCGGGCCTGGGCAACATCAAGGCCGGCAAACTGCGCATCCTCGCGGTGGCGACGCCCGAGCGTCTTGGCTTGCTGCCCGATGTGCCGACGATGGCCGAAGCCGGCGTGGCCGATTTCACCGCCTACGCCTGGCAAGGGCTGGTGGGGCCGGCCGAGTTGCCCGCCGATGTCGTGAGCAAACTTAGCGCGGATTTGCAGACCGCTCTGAAGTCGCCCGAAGCGGATGAAAAGATACGTAACATGGGCGTCGAGCCGATGCCGATGTCGGCGGAGGAATTCAAATCATATTCCGAGTCCCAGCGCAAGGAATGGGGCGAGGTGATCCAGAAAGCCGGCATCAATCTGGATTGATCTCGGCCGAGGCGCACACCGCCTTTCCCGTCGCCGCATGCCCGCCACCCCGTATTTAGGTGCTTAGCTTATGCATCAAAGCCGGGGTGGTATTGCAGTACTATGCGCTAGGAACGTCTTGCCGTTCATGAACATACAGAGGAGCTGTAAATGAGCAAAATCAAAATCGTGGCGGGAGCCCTGCTGGCGCTGGCGGGCATATCGAGCGCTCATGCCGATACCCTGGACGTCGTCAAGAAGCGCGGCGTGGTTCAATGCGGCGTCACGACCGGTTTCGCGGGCTTTTCGGCGCCGGACGCCAAAGGCGAATGGACCGGCCTGGATGTCGACGTTTGCCGCGCGGTCGCCGCCGCGGTGTTCGGCGATGCGTCCAAGTTCAAGGCCGTTCCCCTGAATGCGCAACAGCGTTTCACCGCGCTGCAGTCCGGTGAAATCGACCTGCTCGCCCGCAACACGACGGTGACCCAGCAGCGCGATACGGCATTGGGCGCCATCCATGCGGGCATCAACTTCTACGACGGCCAAGGTTTCCTGGTCGGCAAATCCCTGGGCGTGAAAAGCGCCAAGGAGCTGGACGGCGCAACGATCTGCCTGCAAACCGGAACCTCCAACGAAAACACCCTGGCCGACTGGGCGCGCGCCAACAACGTCAAGTACAAGCCCGTCGTGATCGAACAGTTCAATGAGGTCGTCAACGCCTTCGCCGCGGGCCGCTGCGACGTGTTCTCCACCGATGCGTCGGGCCTGGCGTCCATCCGTATTTCCAAGCTGCAGAACCCGGACGACTACCAGGTCCTGCCCGAAATCATTTCCAAAGAACCGTTGGGGCCCTTCGTTCGCCAGGGCGACGACGGCTGGCTCAATGTCGTAAAGTGGTCCCTGCACGCCATGATAGGCGCCGAAGAGCTGGGCCTGACGTCCAAGAACGTGGACGAACAGCTGAAAAGCGACAACCCCAATATCCAGCGCCTGCTGGGCGTGACCGAGGGCGCGGGCAAGAACCTGGGCCTGGATGAAAAATGGGCCTACAACATCGTCAAGCAGGTCGGCAACTACGGTGAAAGCTTCGAGCGCAACGTGGGGCAGGACAGTCCCTTGAAGATCCAGCGCGGCTTGAATGCGCAGTGGACCGACGGCGGCTTGATGTACGCGTTGCCGGTGCGCTGACCGGCGCTTTGCCGGCAAATTCGTTTTTGTGCTCCGGTTTGCAAAGAATCCCCTCTGGCGGGCCCGCCAGAGCATGTCCCGCAACGCTATTTGCGCCGATAGACCAGCGAAATACGGGCAAAGGCGATTTCCAGTTCGCGCGTACCGGCCTGAAACACGACAGGCCGGCCCCGGGCCGTGAAGCAAACCAGCCGCTTGCCCCCGATCAGGGGGATGAACTTCGCGAAATGCAGGTCGTCCCAGCTGACTTCGCGCCGGCTGAGCCAAGTCTGCGAAATCCCTTTCCGGCTGATGATGGTTTCCGACACCAGCATATAGCGCGCCAATACCAGCAAGGCCAGGTAGCACAACATGATGCTGCCGGTCACGACGGGGCTGATGTCCAGTCCCGCCGGGCTCATGGCGGTCTTGACGATCTGGTAGGCGATCAGGATCAGCACGGCGCACGCCAGCACTTTTATCCAGCGCGGCCATGCCGCGCCCCGAAGAGGCAGGGGCCCGATTTCCTCGAGCAGCCTGGAACGCTCTTCGTCGCTGGGCTTATGCATGCGCCATCCTGTTCAGCCCGCTTTGCGCGCCGCCAGCGCGTTGCCCGCGCGGCTGGCGCTCTTGCGCCCCAGGTGCGCGGAAATCCACTGCCCGGTATCGACGATTGCATCGAGATCGATGCCCGTTTCTATTCCGAGGCCGTGCAGCATATACACCACGTCTTCGGTAGCGACGTTGCCGGTTGCGCCCTTGGCGTACGGGCAGCCGCCCAGGCCTGCGACCGAGGTATGGAAGATGCGAATTCCCGCCTGCAAAGCGGCCAGGATGTTGGCGACGGCCTGGCCGTAGGTGTCGTGGAAATGGCCCGCTATCCGCGCGGGGTCGACGATGTCGGTGACGGCGTTCATGACCTGGCCCACGCGCTTGGCCGTGCCCACGCCTATGGTGTCGGCGATGTCGATTTCGTCGCATCCCATGGCGATGAATCGTTGGGCGACGTCCACGACGCTGGAAATGGGGACCTCGCCCTGGTAGGGGCAGCCCAGCGAACAACTGATGCTGCCGCGCAGGCGTACGCCGGCGGCCTTGGCGGCGGCGGCGACCGGCTCGAACCGCTCCAGCGATTCGGCGATCGAGCAGTTGATGTTGCGTTGGGAAAACGCTTCGCTGGCCGCGCCGAAAATCACGACCTCGTCGGCGCGGGCGGCGATGGCGCCTTCGAAGCCGCGTAAATTGGGGGTCAGGGCGGAGTACAAGGTGCCCGGTTTGCGGGTGATGTCGGCCATGACCTGGGCGCTGTCCGCCATTTGAGGGATCCACTTGGGCGACACGAACGAGGCGGACTCGATATTGAGAAAGCCCGCGGCGCTCAGGCGGTCGACCAGCTCCACCTTGATGGGCGTGGGCACGAAGTCTTTTTCATTCTGAAGCCCGTCGCGGGGCGAGACTTCGACGATCTTGACGCGTTCGGGCAGCGACATGACAGTTTCCTTGGCAATTCGACTGGGAATGATCCCGTGATTTATTGATTAATACCAATAGTAACGTGTTATCTGGATAGGCAGGCTGCGGATCGCATTCGGCGTTGGAGCCGGCCGTCGGCCAGGCGAACAATATGATCGTCCAGTTCCAGTTGCGCCAGGCGGCTGTTCAAGACGGGCACCGCCAGCGCGGTGCGCCGCAGTATCAGGTCGACGTGGATGGGATCGTGGCCCATGGCGTCCAGCACCGTTTGCAGATCGGGATGCGGTGCAACGGCCAGCGGCTGGGCATTCCGATCATCGATGACGCAGGCTTGCCGGCGCGGGTGCGGGCGCGATCGAGGGTGGGTGTCGCCCCGCATGGCATGGCCGTCCTGTGCGTCTTGCATCGTCATGCCCGCGCCCAGTTCGTCCAGGATGTCCCGGCCGGACTCGACCAGCTTGGCACCCTGGCGTATCAGGGCGTGGCAGCCACGCGCCAGCGGCGACTGGATGGAGCCCGGAATGGCGAATACCTCGCGCCCGGCGTCCAAGGCCAGCCTGGCGGTGATCAGCGATCCGCTTTGCTTGGCCGCTTCGACGACCAGCACGCCGTGCGTCATGCCCGCCACGATGCGGTTGCGGCGCGGGAAATGATGGGTCAGCGCTTTGGCGCCGAGCGGGAATTCGCTGACCAGCGCGCCTTCGCGGGCGATGCGGCGCGCCAGGTCCCGGTTGCGAGGCGGGTAGACGACGTCGATGCCGGTGCCGAGCACGGCGACGGTGCCCGCTGCGCGTGGGCCGGCCGATAGCGCGCCTTCGTGCGCGCCCGCATCGATGCCTGATGCCAGGCCGCTGACCACGCACCAGCCTCGGCGGGCCAGAAAGCACGAAAAAGCCGCGGCGTGTTCCATGCCGCCGGGACTGGCATTGCGCGCTCCCACCACGGCTATGCCGGGGCGGGACAGCATGGCCGGGTCGCCTTGGACGTATAGCAGTATCGGCGGATCATGAGTATCCAGCAAGACCGAGGGATAGCGGGGATCGGCCAGCGTCAGGACGTGGTGGCCGGGTTCGGCGAGCCAGCGCAGCGCGGCATCGATGGCGGCCGTCATGGCCGGTTGCGGGCGTTGTCGCAGTTGCCGGCCCAGGTCCGCGCCGACCAGCCCGGACAGTACGCGGGCCGAAGCGGCGAACACGTCCTGGGGCGGGCCGACGGCGGCCAGCAGCGTACGCGCTTTGGCCGGCCCCACTCCGTTTTCCAAAGCCAGCCGTAGCCATGCGCGGATCTCGTTCTCGGGAAGCGTATTGAACATGGCGTGAGTCTGGCACGGCCGGGCGCCTGGCGGATGCCGAACAGGAGCGAAGAGTCCAGTACGGAAGTCCCCGCATGCCTCGGCTATCGCCGTGCGGTCACGCGTCGGCGCTTTTTCGCCGCGGCAAGGGAACCACATCGGGCGTTGCCGCCACTAACACGATGTCAGGCAAATGGCCGATCCGCATGATGCGCCTGGGATGACTTGCCGAACGCGAGACCCCCCTGGAATTTGCCAATCCCGTAGTACTGATTAATAGTCTGGACCTTCGCGTCCGACAACTCGACCGATACAAGGATCTCCATGTACAGCATAGCTAATTCGATCGCTTCCGCATTCAACTACTACTGGGGCAATTCGAACGATGATTCCGAGACGTCCGGCAGCGACGTCGATTCCCAAGAGGAACGCGAAGATGGCAGTGTCGAGGAATCATCGCGCAGCCATGCCGAGCAGGTCGAATATGACAGGTGGCTGGAAGCGGAACTTGCGGATTTCGTCATCATCCAAAGGGAAGACGCAGACAGCGGAGTGCAGGAATCATCTTGCAGCCAGTCGTCGAGCAGTTCGCCGGATTTCATTGAAGACGTCCCGTCGATAAGTTCGTCGGATTTCATTGAAGACGTCCAGTCGATAAACAATCCCCGCTACGCGGCGTTGTTTACGCCCGTGCCCGGCAGTATTTTGAACGACGACGGCGTCATGGATAAGCTGCTAGAGCATGTCAAGGCGATGGACGACCTGGAGAACTTCGATGGGTACGGTTATATCAAGGAAGCGCGCGAAAGCTTCCTGGAAAAAGACAACTTGAAGAAAACGATCGCGCTTGGCGAGCACCTTGCGTTAGCCTTGTCCCGCAACGGTTACGCCCGGCAGGACGGCGAGTCGCCCTTGATGACCATCACGGTGAGCGAGATGCTGGAAGATTCGTCCGGTGACAGCCTCAGCGACGCGGAGAAATCCCGTCTTGCATTGACGGTCACGCTTGGCGAAGACAAGGGATTCCAAATTACCAATGACCTATATTACACGCGGGCCCTGGCCTGGTACTTGATGGCCCAGGGAGCCCATCTGGACGCGCATGCGCGCGAGGACAGCATGGGCAGCTCCATGCCCAGCAATGGGGTTTTCCGGATGAAAGACCCGGGCAATCGATTGTATAAATTTTTGAATAGTTCCTCGGACTCTTATCAGCGTGTGTCCTCTCATTTCAATGAGCGATCGTCGGCCCAGCTGCCGTATTCCATGCTGATGTACAACACCGGCAAGCCCACGCAGCGAGGTATGGATGACAGGTCATATTGCTTGCCGGGCGAAGGTGGAGCCATGCTGTACGACCAGTTGAAAGACGAGGAAATATTCGTCAAGTTCGAACGCTACGGGACGCCCCCGATCTTTGGCCACGGGTATCTGCCCGACATGCACAGCGTAAGCAGTATGGTTCTACATGGTATTGACTACTTGAATACCCGCAAGGCAACCGGGTCGGACGATCACTCGGGTGAAGTCCTCAGGCAAGAGCACGTATACAAAGGGCTGCTGCAAGACGTGGTCTACAAGCCTATACAGCAGCTTCTGGACGTGGCGCGCGAGAGCGGCCTTCAAGATTTGAAGTCGAAAGAGCTTCTCGGGTCGATCAAGATCCATGGGCTGAGCGCCGCGCACAGCGTTGTCGCGGAAGTCCTGGAGCACGCCAAAAAGGAACGGGAGCTTGCGGTCGAAAAGGATGATCGCGCCGAAATAGAGAAGCGCATGGCCGCCGTCGAGAATTTTGGCGAAGCCGTGGCCCGAAAAATCGTCGAGGTGCGCGAAAAACTAGGGGGCATGCCAGGCACGCAAGGAATCGAGCGCAAGGGGGCCGAAGTGCTCGTCAGCTTGGATCCTTACGTCCAGTGATCGGCATGCCGGCCGGCACGACGAAGGCGCGCGTAGCGACATTTTTTGTTTTATCATAAGGGCTTAGATTCATTTTTGGAAACTTGGCCCCATGGCATTGCTACCCATTCTTCGTTATCCGGATCCGCGCCTGCACAAAAAGGCGGCGCCGGTGCAGAAGGTCGATGATCGGATACGTCAGCTGGTGCGCGACATGGCGCAGACCATGTATGACGCGCCGGGCGTC
The DNA here is from genome assembly GCA_964551305.1 of uncultured Burkholderiaceae bacterium. Lineage (GTDB taxonomy): Bacteria > Pseudomonadota > Gammaproteobacteria > Burkholderiales > Burkholderiaceae_B > JBAZDC01. Next base: position 85,372 of record CAZKBT010000001.1, on the reverse strand, counting down.
GGCTTGGCCGCGACGCAAGTGGATGTGCATGAACGTGTCGTGGTGATCGACGTTTCCGAAAACAGCGATGAGCTGCGCGTCTTGATCAATCCCGAAATCACCTGGCGCAGCGACGACACCCAGGTCTACGAAGAAGGTTGCCTTTCCGTGCCCGGCGTGTACGACGAAGTGCGTCGCGCCGCCCGCATCCGCGCGCGGGCGCTGGACGAGCAGGGAGAACCCTACGAGTTCGAGGCCGACGGCCTGCTGGCGGTATGTGTTCAGCATGAAATCGACCACCTGGACGGCAAGGTCTTCGTCGAATACCTTTCGCGGCTCAAGCAAAGCCGCATAAAAACCCGCCTGCGCAAGCAGGAGCGCGAGGCGGTCAACGCCTGATGCGCATCGTTTTTGCCGGAACGCCGGAATTCGCGCGCCGTGCGCTGCAGGCCATCATCGCCGCCGGCCATGACGTGCCGTTGGTGCTGACCCAGCCCGACCGCCCCGCCGGCCGCGGCCTGAAGCTCACCCCCAGCCCCGTCAAGCAGGCCGCCCTGGCGGCGGGGATTCCCGTCGCGCAGCCGCGCAGCCTGCGCCTGGACGGCAAATACCCCGACGACGCCCGGCAAGCCCGGCAGGCATTGCTGGATGCCGCGCCCGATCTGATGGTGGTCGCGGCCTACGGCTTGATCCTGCCGGGCTGGACCTTGTCCTTGCCCATGCACGGCTGCTTCAACATCCACGCCAGCCTGTTGCCGCGCTGGCGCGGCGCGGCGCCCATACAGCGGGCCATCGAGGCGGGGGATGCGCAGACCGGCATTACGATCATGCAGATGGACGAAGGCCTGGATACCGGCGCCATGCTGCTGGTGCGCAGCCTGCCCATCGATGAGCGCCATACCGCGGCCCGCCTGCACGACGAGTTGGCGGAGTTGGGCGCCGAGGCCATCGTGCAGGCGATCGACGATTTGCAGCGCGCCGCATTGACCACAGCCGCGCAGCCCGCCGAGGGCGTGACCTATGCCGCCAAGCTGGACAAGTCGGAATCGGTGCTGGATTATCGGCAGCCGGCCGCCGTGCTGGCCCGGCGCATCCGGGCGTTCAATCCGGCCCCCGGCTCGACGACCCGTCTGCCCGGCCTGGCCGACCCGGTGAAAGTCTGGGAGGCGCAGGCGTTGACGCCGGATCAGGCGGGCGTCTCGGCGCAGGCTCTGGAGGCAGCCGCGCCTGGCGACGTTCTGCAAGTGCATCCCGAAGGCATCGATATGGCGACGGGGCAGGGCGTATTGCGGTTGTCGGCCCTGCAAAAGGCGGGCGGCAAGCGCCAGCCCGTGGAGGTGTTCATACAGGGATGGCAGCAGCGCTGACGCTCAGACGGCGTCCGCATAAAGATCGTATTCGTCGCTGTCGGTGACGCGCACGCGCACCATGTCGCCGGGCTCGAGCGCGTGTTCCGTATTCACGAACACATTGCCGTCGATCTCCGGCGCGTCGGCGCTGGATCGTCCTATCGGCCCGTTTTCATCGATCTCGTCGATCAGCACGTCGATCTCGCGGCCTATCTTGCGTTTCAAGCGCTCGGTCGAAATCGCTTGCTGATGCGCCATGAAACGTTCCCAGCGTTCCTGCTTGACCTCGTCGGGAACCGGGTCGGGCAGCGCGTTGGCCGAGGCGCCCTCCACCGGCGAATACTGGAAACAGCCCACGCGGTCGAGCTGGGCTTCGGATAGCCAGTCCAGCAAGTACTGGAACTCGCCCTCGGTCTCGCCGGGAAATCCGACGATGAAGGTGGAGCGCAAGGTCAAATCGGGACAGGTTTCGCGCCATTGCTTGATGCGCGCCAGCGTGCGGTCTTCGAACGCGGGGCGCTTCATCAATTTCAATAGGCGTGGACTGGCATGCTGGAACGGAATGTCCAGATAGGGCAGCACCCTGCTTTGCGCCATCAAGGGAATGACTTGGTCGACGTGAGGATAGGGATAGACGTAGTGCAGGCGCGTCCATACGCCGAATTCCGCCAGGGCGTCGGCTAGCTGGGTCATGTGGGTCTTGATGGGGCGGCCGTTCCAGAAGCCGCTGCGAAACTTGACATCCACGCCGTATGCGCTGGTGTCCTGCGAGACGACCAGCAATTCCTTGACCCCGGCCTTGACCAGGCGCTCGGCTTCGCTCATGACGTCGCCGATGGGGCGGCTGACCAAGTCGCCGCGCATCGACGGGATGATACAGAAGCTGCAGCGGTGGTTGCAGCCTTCGGATATTTTCAGGTAGGCGTAGTGGCGCGGCGTCAGCTTGATGCCTTGCGGCGGGACCAGGTCGGTGAAAGGATCGTGGTCCAGCTTGGGCGGCGCCGCCTCGTGCACGGCGCGCACGACCTGTTCGTATTGCTGGGGCCCGGTCACGGCCAGCACGGAAGGATGCAGTGTGCGTATCATTTCCTCTTCCACGCCCATGCAGCCGGTCACGATGACCCTGCCGTTTTCGGCCAAGGCTTCGCCGATGGCGTCCAGGGATTCGGCCTTGGCGCTGTCGATGAAGCCGCAGGTATTGACCACTACGACGTCGGCATTGTCGTAATCTGGCGTAATGGCATAGCCTTCCGTGCGCAATTGCGTCAGGATGCGCTCGGAATCCACCAGCGCCTTGGGACAGCCAAGCGACACGAATCCGACGCGCGGCGTGTCGTTTTGACCGGCTGTCGATGTTGAAGAGCTTTTCATGAAGGTTCCGTATACGGCATTGCCGGGCGCGCAAAGCGCCCGCAGAAAACTGGGCCAGGAACGATTTTAGCCTGTTGCGGGCGGCCCCGGTCCAAGGAGCGATGCCGGTAGGAAGCCGTCAGCCGATGACCACGTGATTACCGTCTTTCTCGCTGCCTTCGATGGCGCCGTGCGGGCCGATTTGAACATACGAGGAGCTGGACCCCACATGTTGAAACCACGAGCGCGAATGCCCGCCGACTTCCGAGACCCATTCGCCCCAGGTTTGCCGCGAGTTGCCCAGGCCGTGAGCTTCGAGTTGGAAGAATGTCTGGCCTGTTTCGGTCTTGCCGACCAGCAGATGGCCGATGCCTGCGGGCAGATCCATGCCGTACTGAGGGTGGGGCGAGTTTAGATAGTGGCTGGAGCCCCGTTTCTCCATGTGGTCGCCACCGACATCCCGTAGGCTGTCTGCAAATATTCCGTTGTCGTTCACCACGAAATGGCATCCCAGCATCAGTGCGGTCAGAAATTGTCCTCGCGTCATTTCCAGAGGCTTGCCGTCCCGCTGCAGTTTCGACAGATCGATGCCGGCGAGCAGCTCCATTACACATTCTTGCTCTTCGATTTTCGTTGCCGTCATCGCGCTATCGAACTTCTTCGATAGTGCGCCGTTGCCAGCGTTGATCGCGTTCCCGAATGCGGGGTCGTTGGGCAGTTGGCCCAGCACCGTCATGCGCGAAATCTCCGCAGAATCTTCATGCGTCGACGAGTAGAGCCCGACGATGTTGCGCTGCGCCTGGTTCAGTGTGTGGGTTGCGACGCCGAGCAGCTTCTCCGCCAGCTTCTTGAGCGTTCCGATTCCGTGCCCGATCGAGGTCGGCTTGATGGCGACGGCGTTCGGCTCCATCTGTTCGGTTGCCGGCCTCTTTGTTCGCAGGCATTTCTTCACGCTGGCTTGGTCGCGCAAGCATTGCGCCGCGTTGTCATACTCTTGTATATAGTTGAACGTCAAATCCGTCCTCGGACTAATCATCTGTGTCATTTTGTTAGCTCATTTGCTGATTGAACAGCTCGAAATAGTGGGAATGAAATTGTGAATTCGGCTTTTCCATCGCGTTTTCAGGTACGATTTTCCCTTCGCGGTATGCGGTTTTCCATGTATGCAGGGTCAGACGAAAATCCTTCAACGCTTGTATCATTTTTCCCGCATCCAGCGAGTCAAGGGAAAACGCCTTAAATAGCAGAATCTTGCTTGCTTCGGAATCGACCGTGAATACGCAGCCGTCGGTCAGCAGGCCGTAGATGTGGGCCTGCAGCAGGTGCTCGAACAAGCGATCCTGAAGCATTCGCGGCGGATAAAATCCGATGAATCCGGTCAGGCTGATCAGGTCGCGGTCACCATGATGGTCGATTCGTATGGGATCGTCGTCCTCGAAATGCACATCCAGGGCATGGGCATGCAGGTCGATGTCGCCGCCAAGCCCCAAGCGGTCGGAAACCTCGGTGATGAGGGCGTGAAACATGAGCCTTTTTCCTCGTTTGTTCAGCTTTTGTTCCTGACTTCAGCTTTTTAGTAACCAGCCCGCGGAACCAGTTCCATGGACGCCCCGGGTTTCAGGTGCCCTATTGGGCCGGCCGGCCTCCGATTTGATGATAAAGTGCCATGGCATCATCCTTGCCGTGGCCTGACTGTCCAACTCTCCTATGTCCACTACGCCTGAACGCGTCGCCTTGTCCGATACGCTTTTAGCCAGCGCCCAGAGCGTTCGCGACGTGCTGGACGGCCGATCCCTGACCGACAGCCTGGCGGAAACACCCGCTGCGCTGCGCCCATCCACGCAAGCCGTGACGTTTCACGTCATGAGAAGGCTGGGATTGGCGTACGCGGTAAAACATGCTTTGGTCGAACGCACGCCGCCCGACCCTGTGTTCGACGCCTTGCTGCTTGTGGCGCTTGCTTTGCTGGATACGGCCGCGCAGATGGACAGGGACCAGGACGCACGCATGGCGCATCGCCGTGATCTGCCCGTCTATGCGGTGCATACGGTGGTGGACCAGGCGGTCGGCGCCGTGGCGAACCAACGCAGGCTGTCGGGCTACAAGGGCTTGCTCAATGCGACACTGCGCCGTTTTTTGCGGGATCGGGACGCGATATTGGCCGATGTCCTGGCGGATCCCGTCGCGCGGTGGAACCACCCCGGCTGGTGGATCGAGCAGGTGCGCCGGGCGTATCCGGAACACTGGGAGCGGCTGCTGATCGACGCCAATCTGCCCGGACCCATGGCGCTGCGGGTAAACCGCCGCCGGGCAAGCGTGGGACAGGTGCTTGCCGCGCTGGAGCAGGCGGGCATCGAGGCGACGTCGCCCGCGCCGGATGCCGTGATGCTGGCGCACCCCTTGCCGGTACAAGCGGTGCCGGGTTTCAAAGAGGGTTGGTGGTCCGTGCAGGATTTGTCCGCGCAGCGCGCGGCGCGCCTGCTGCCCGTGGCCGACGGCATGCGCGTGCTGGATGCCTGCGCCGCGCCCGGCGGCAAGACGGCTCATCTGCTGGAGCGGGCGGACATCGAGCTGCTGGCGCTGGACTGCGAATCGTCGCGCCTGGAACGGATTCATCAGAATCTGCGGCGGCTGGGCCTGGAAAGCGATCGGGTCGCCGTGCGCTGCGCGGATGCGCTGGACGTGGCCCAGTGGTGGGACGGCCGTCCGTTCGACGCCGTGCTGGCCGATGTGCCGTGCACCGCTTCGGGGGTCGTGCGCCGCCACCCTGACATCCGCTGGTTGCGGCGCGAAAAGGACATCCAGAAAACAGCCGTCTTGCAAGGGCGCATCATCGATGCGCTTTGGCGCACGGTCAGGCCCGGTGGACATCTGCTCTATGCGACCTGTTCCATTTTCCCGCTGGAAGGCGAGCGGCAGGCGCAGCAATTCCTGCGGCGGCACGGCGATGCCGCGAGGCTGCCGGCGCCGGGCCAGATACTGCCCTTGGCGCAGGGGGATCAACCCGGCGGCGACGGCTTCTTCTATGCCCTGTTTGCCAAGCAGCCCATAGTCGTGAAAAATGATGCCTTGATGAGTAACGGGTAGGCGATGATGTTGCGAGCCATGTTGTCCTTCGTGTTGTGCGGTGCGCTGTTGCTGCCGGCACCCTTGCAGGCGCAGCCTGCTCCCGAAGGCGACCGGGTTACGCGGATCGAACCCGTCGTGCGCGACGGTCAGCTGTACATCGACGCCGACGTCCTGCTTGGCGTGTCCCCGGAACTGCGCGATGCGGCCGAGCGCGGCATCCCGGTCTATTTCACGGCCGACCTCGAGCTGGTGTCCAAGCGCTGGTGGTGGTTCGACAAGACGGTGATCAGCCGGCAGCGAACCTGGCGCGTGGTCTATAACGCATTGACGCGGCAGTGGCGGGTCGGCGCGGGCGATCTGTCGCTGCCGGAATCCTCATTTGACGACGCCATGTCGCAGATTCGGAACATACGCGGGTGGGACGTGGCCCGTATCGACGAGCTGGATTACGACGAGGTCTATCACGGCCGCCTGCGTGTGCGGCTGGACACCTCATTATTGGCGCGGCCCTTCCAGGTCGACGCGCTCAACAGCCAGGCCTGGGCCTTGGCTACTCCATGGAAAGAGTTCACATTTTCAATTTCCGTCGACACACCTCGCTGATCCTGCGCTGGGGGTTGCGGATCGCGCTGATCGTGGCCGCCTGCAGCGCCATGGGTCTGCTTGCGCTGTTGGTCTGGTCGACCGGCAACGCCTCGCGCTATGCCCAGCAGTACGACACCTTGCTGCTGCTGAACGGCGTGTTGGCCGTTGCGCTGATTTTCTGGGTGGGCATGCTGGCCATGCGCCTGGCCAGGCAGATACGCCGCCGCCAGTTCGGCGCCCGGCTGACGGCGCGCTTCGCCTGGTACTTCACGTTGATCGGCATCCTGCCGGGGATACTGATTTACGTGCTGTCCGTGCAGTTCATGTCGCGCTCCATCGAATCCTGGTTCAACGTCCGCGTCGACAGCGCGCTGGAGGCCGGGTTGAACCTGGGTCGCGCGGCGCTGGATACGCAGTTGGCTGACTTGAATACGCGCGCCAAGGAATTGGCCGTGGGCCTGAGCCGGGCCAGCGATGCGGACCTGGCGTATCTGATCACGCAATTGCGCGAAAGCAGCGGCGTGTCCGAAGCCTTGATCTTCACCGGCAATGCCCGGATCGTCGCGTTTTCATCGTCCAACTACGGCAAGCTGCTGCCGGATCTGCCGCCCCCTCACGTGTTCAACCAGCTGAAGGTCGCGCGTGGCTATTCGGCGGCCGAAGCGGATGCCGACAACGTGGGCGTGGCCGACGCGCCGGGCGACAGGGGGCCGATAAGCGGCGACCTGCATTTGCGTGTCGTCGTGCCGATCAATCGCGCGGACGGCCTGTCGGCGATATTGGGCGTCGCCCAGGACGCCCGGTGGCTGCAGGTTATCCAGCCCGTGCCCGAGCAGATCGCTGTCAATGCGAACCTGGTGCAAGAAGGGTTTCGCGATTATCAAGAACTGGCGCTGTCGCGCCTGGGCCTGCGCAAGCTCTATGGCATTACGCTGACTATGGCCCTGATCCTGGCGCTGTTCGCCGCCGTCGTGGCGGCGCTGGCGATCTCTCGGCGCCTGGTCCGGCCTTTGCTGACGCTGGCGGCGGGCACGCAAGCAGTCGGGGTGGGGGACTACCGTCCTTTGCCGGAGCCGCCCGAAAAAGACGAAGTCGGACAATTGACGCGTTCCTTCAATGCCATGACGCGCCAGCTGGACGAAGCGCGGCGCATGGTGGAAAACAACCGGCGCCAATTGGAACGGTCCAACGTCTACCTGGAGTCCGTCCTGAGCAACCTGTCCTCGGGCGTGCTGGTGTTCGACGAAATGTTCCGGGTGACCTTGTTCAACCAGGGCGCGCAGAGCATCCTGCACGTCGACCTGCGCTCGGTCAAGGGGCGGCCCCTGGAGACCGTGGAGGGAGCTTTGGCCTTGTCCCAGCAGATACGGCAGGCCTTCGCGGCCCATTCCGCCGTGGGGTCCGAGCGTCCGTACTGGCAGCAGCAGTTCGAGCTGGAGCTGGACGCCGCCACGGACAATGAAACCAAGAAACACGTGGTAACCCTGCTGGCGCGCGGCACGCATTTGAACGTGGATGGCCGCGGCAACGGCTATCTGGTCGTGTTCGACGACATCAGCGAAGTGATATCCGCCAACCGCACGGTGGCCTGGGGCGAAGTCGCGCGCCGCCTGGCCCACGAAATCAAGAATCCCCTGACTCCCATACAGTTGTCGGCCGAGCGCCTGGCCATGAAGCTGACCGACAGGTTGAGCGAGGACGATGCCGCCATGCTGACGCGCTCGACCAATACCATCGTGAACCAGGTGGCCTCGCTGAAGAAAATGGTGGATGACTTTCGCGAATATGCGCGCACGCCGCCCGCCCAGATGCAGGCGATCGACATCAATGCCCTGAGCGCCGAGATCCTGACGCTGTACGGCTGGGACCCCGGCTCGCAGGCGCGAGTGGATAGCGCGGTCCCGATGTTCGAGGTGGATTTTTCCCGCGAGGTCCCGTTGGTGGAAGGCGATCCCACGCAGCTGCGCCAAGTCATACACAATCTTTTGGCTAACGCGCGCGATGCGGCCTTGTCCGTTCATGGGCCCGCGCAGGCTATCATCCGTTTGCAAACCCGGCTGGCCAAGTCGAGCTCCGACGAAGGCGCCGAGCAGAACTCCGTCCGGTTGACCGTGTCCGACAATGGCCCCGGATTCGCATCGCAGGTGCTGACGCGCGTGTTCGAGCCCTACGTGACCACCAAAGCGTCGGGAACGGGCCTGGGACTTGCTATAGTTAAGAAAATCATTGAAGAACACGGCGGCAGGATCGATGTTTCCAACCGCCGCGAGGGCGGGGCGCGCATTTCTATCCTCTTGACCAGGCTTGCGCATTCGTCGGTAACGCTAGACGAACCGAGGCAAGACAACGATAATGCGGAAAAAACATAGGTGATTTTTTATGGCCAGAGTGCTGGTTGTCGACGACGAAATTGGTATTCGGGAGCTGTTGTCTGAAATCCTTTATGACGAAGGGCACACAGTCGAGTTGGCGGAAAACGCGACCGAGGCGCGCGCAGCGCGGCTGCGCGCGCGTCCCGACCTCGTGTTGCTGGATATCTGGATGCCGGATACCGATGGGGTCAGCCTGCTCAAAGAGTGGTCGTCCCAAGGCCTGCTCGACATGCCCGTCATAATGATGAGCGGGCATGCCACGGTCGACACGGCCGTCGAGGCCACCCGCATCGGCGCCGTGGACTTTCTTGAAAAGCCGATCACTTTGCAGAAACTGCTGAAAGCCGTGGCCTCGGGCCTGGCTCGGCCGATCGCGCCGGCCGCCTTGGCCAATGCGGCACGGGTCGCGGCGCAAATGCGCTCGGAAGCGCCTGCGCAATCCGCCAGCCAAGGAGGAGCCGCGCCTTCATCCGCGGCGCAATCAGAAGACAATCCGTCGCTGCTGGGCAGTATTACGCTGGACCAGCCCCTGCGCGAGGCTCGGGACGCGTTCGAGCGCATCTACTTCGAATATCATCTCGGGCGGGAAAATCACAGCATGACTCGCGTATCGGAAAAAACGGGGTTGGAGCGCACCCACCTTTATCGCAAGCTCAAGCAGCTGGGCATCGACGCTTCGCGCCGGAAAAACGTCAACTCTTGAATCGCGGCCGGCCTATCGACTCGATAGATATCCGTGTTTCGCCCGGCGCGCTGCGATGCGCCGCCGAGCGCCACGCATGGCCGTAGGCGATTTCCAGCGTCAGGTGTATCAGGCCGTCGTCAAGACGCTGTTCTTCCAGCGCGTTGATCAGGCGCTGCTTCCAGCGCCGGCCCGGCAAGCCCGCACGGCGATCCAGGCTGGGATTGCCACCCAGCGCCCGAAGGTCCGAAATCAGCTTTTCAGGGGTGCGGTAGGTCAAGGTCAGTATCTCCTGGTCCATGACCGGATCGGAAAAGCCCCGCTCCATCAGCAAGTCGCCGAAATCATGCATATCCACGAACTCGGGTGCCGCCGTTTGCAGTCCGGCTTCGGCCACGGCCTGGCGCAGCTCGATCAAAGAACCCGGCCCCAGGCAGGAAAACATCACCAGGGCTCCCGGGCGTAATATGCGCCGCCATTCGCTCAGCACGCGGTGGGGCTCCGGATGCCAATGCAGCGCCATATTGGACCAGACCAGATCCAGGCTTTCCGGCGGCAGGCCGGTTTGCGCCATGTCGCCGTGATGAAAATGCACAGGGGGTGTCGGCTTGTTGCGCAATTTTTGCCAGAAGCCCGGCTTGCTGACATAGCGTTCGCGGGCTGCCGACAGCATGGCGGCGCTGATGTCCTGCCCCTGGTAATCCATCCCCGGGTAGCGCGCGCGCAGGGGCTCAATCGCATGGCCCGCGCCGCAGCCAGCATCCAGCACCTTGACGGGATCCACCCGAATGTAGCTCAGACGCTGCAGCATGCGTTGCGCGACTTCGCCGTACAGGAACTGGGCGCCGTCCAGGGGCGCGATCCGGTCGAATTGCAGGGCGGCGTGGGCGGTGCTGAGCCGGCGGACGGGAGGCTGTGACATAGTTGTGCCGAAAGGGTGGCGATTGTAAGGGCCGCATGCTTAGATGCAAGGCTTGCGTTGGAGAAAAGCGCGGGGCCGGCCGGCGAATCGCGGCGGCCGGCTTCGCGCGGACCATGGAGCTTATTATTATGGCGTATCTATCCGGCTTGCGCGAACGGTCGCGTCGTTCCTTGCTTGCATTGCCCCGCCGGTCCGCAGCCGCGCTGCGCCGCATCGCGACGTGCGTGCCCGGCGCGTGCGCCCTCTGCATGGCGCGCGTCCACGGCGGTCGCTTGTGCGCGGTCTGCGCGGACATGGCGACCGCGACGATGCGCGACGGCCGTCCGCGTTGCCCGCGGTGCGCCGTGGGCGTGGACCAGGCCGGTGTCCCGTGCATGGAATGCCGCATTGCGCCGCCCGCGTTCGAGCGCATCGTCGCCGCGTTCGACTACGCGCCGCCTGGCGACGTCCTGATTCGCCAATGGAAGGTCGATTTGCGTTATACGCACGTTCGCCTGCTGGGGAATCTGGTGGAGCAGGCCGTGCGGGACGCGCGGTTGCGCCTGCCTGCGTCTACAATCCTGGCTGCCGTGCCGTCCAGCGCGCCGTCGATACGGCGCAGAGGGTTCAACCCCGCCGCGGAGCTGGCGCGGCAGCTGGCCGGCGCGCTTTCGTTGCCCTTGCGTTCCGGTCTTTTGCAACGTGGGCCTCAGGGCGATAAACAGGCCGCCCTGCCGCGATCGGAGCGCATCCGCAACGTCGTGGGGCTTTATCATTGCACGCAGGCCTTGCAGGGACGGACCGTGCTGGTGGTGGACGACGTACTGACGACGGGCGCCACGGTGGATGCCGTCGCTCGAAGTCTGAAGGCCGCGGGGGCCGAACGGGTGCTGGGCGTGGTGGCGGCGCGCGCGCCATAGCGTCCCGCAGGCGCTGAAAGCCGCGTCCAGGCGCGGCAGGCGGCACGAGTGTATTCAACGGATGTCTTGCATGTTTCATATCGTACTGGTTTCTCCTGAAATACCGCCGAACACCGGTAACGTGATCCGGCTTGCCGCCAATACGGGCGCGGCGCTGCACCTGGTCCGGCCATTGGGCTTCGAACTGGACGACGCGCGCTTGAAACGGGCCGGGCTCGACTACCATGAATGGGCCGACATGCGGGTGCACGATGACTTGCAGCAGGCCTTGAAGGCGACGGGAGCCGGTGGCGACCGTTGTTTCGCGATGACGACCAAAGCCGATCGGCAAGTGGGCCGCGTTTCGTTCCAGGCGGGCGACGTATTCGTCTTCGGCAGGGAAACCGCGGGGCTGTCCGACAGTCAGCTAACCTTGTTCGGGATGCAGCAACGGCTCAGACTGCCCATGCGGCCCGGCCAGCGCAGCTTGAATCTTTCCAATGCCGTCGCGGTCACCATCTATGAGGCGTGGAGGCAGCAAGGCTATACGGGCGCGCTTTAAGCCGCCGTCCTTCATGCGCGGTTCGGACTACGCGCCTCATGTCTTTGCCTCTTTTCATATCGCGAATATCCATGCTCTTCGTTAGGCGCGCAATTTCCTATTTGCCGAGAAAAATCACGCTGAAATAAAGAAGAATCGGCGCATGGAAAGTTGGTATGGCGTCAAGAAAGAAAATTAGTACTGCATAGCGTTTCTCTGCTCTCTCCCGCTCTATTCGTTGTTCTTTCGTTTTTCGCGCTCTTTCTTTGGCGCCTCCCGCCATTTCGCAGTCTAAGGCGGTCATCGGAACTGAAATCATCCGTTGTCGTGTTACCTTGGTTTGTATGGAAAAATACAAATTATTAAAAAATATGTAATTCGTGTAAGATTAATTCTGATATCTTAGGATATACGCCCTAGGGAACGATGAATTCTCGCTCATTTCGAGGCAAGGAAATGTAATCGATTATTCATACGGATATGTAACTTAGTGCGCACATAGACCGGTGGGACAGGTCGATTAGAACCACGAAAAATCAATGGGGACAAAGAAATGCACGATATGCGCAGCAAGAAAAATGGCAAGGCCGGATTACGCATCACCACGCTAAGCTCGGCGCTATTCATGTTGTACGGGGCAGGCTTCGCGACCAGCGTCCAGGCCGTGCCGTCCGGTAATTTGCTTTGTAAAGGCAGCGATACGTGCACGGTGGGAGGCACGGAGGCTCCAGGCCATCCCGATCCCGAGTTTGCCTACGAGGCAAATGGAACAGGATCGCAAATATGGGCTGCCAAAGGCGAGAGCGGAGCGGTATTCGAGCTGTTCGACAACTACATAACCGGCATGGGCAACAATGCGCGCGGCATAGGCGCCACGGGCGGTTCGCGAATTACGGTCGATAGCTCGAGCGTGGATACTTTCGGCAATAGCGGTGGCCATGTTCTGCAGTCTTTCGGCGCGGGCAGCGCTGTGCTCATCACTAGATCGACCGTGACGGCACATGGCAATGGCTATTCGGTGGGTGTGCTTGCCCAGGAAGGCGGCCAAGTGGACGGCACCGGCTTGACCATCGAGACTAACGGAACCGGGGCTTCGGGCGTCGAGGCGGACCGCGGCGGCGTGGTCAATCTCACGAACGGTTCGATCACGACCAAGGGCACCCGGGCTGCGGGAGTACGCGCGCATAGCGGAAAAGAAAGCGGCGCGCAGGCGGGGACCATCAACCTGAACGGCACGTCGGTCGCGACTGAAGGCAATGGCGCCACCGCTTTGCTGGTCGGCGACACGGACGGCGCCGGCACCTCATTGACCGCAGGTCACGTTACGGTGGCCGGCTCGCACATCGGCGCGATGGGGGCGGGCTCCACGGCGGCGCGCGTGCAGGCGGGCAGCAGCTTGAGCCTGGAACGCTCCACTTTGATCAGCAAACAGGGTGCAGCCTTGTACATCAACGGAGAGGGGGCGACGGCGTATCTGGAAGACACGGCGGTGATAACGGACGGCGAGGGGCCTGCTTCGCATAGCCTCGTCCATACGGTACGGGCCGGCGATGGCGCCAGAGTGACGATGCGCGGCGGCGCCGTTCAAGCGCAGGGCGCCCAGTACACGCGCGGCCTGTACGCCGATACGGAAGCGGCGATCGACGTGGATGGCACCATGGTAGACACCGCGGGCGATCATTCGCATGCGGTGCATGCTTTCGGCAAGCTCGGCGAAAGCAAAGGACACATCGATTTGAAGAACAGCGAAATCGCTACGCTCGGCGACGAATCCAGCGGCGTGTACGCGCAGAATGGCGGTTCCATCTCGACGGACAAGACGAAGGTCGTGACCGGGGGTTCTGCCGGCTTCGGCGCGTTCGCCTATAACGGCGGCGGGCTCAGCTTGCAGAACGGCAGCATCCATACGGCAGGCGGCCCCCTGGATCCGGATGGGCGCAACGTAGGCAGTCACGGCGTGCTGTCCAAAAAAGACAGCACGGTGCTGTTGAATGCCATGGCGATCGCCACCGACGGCGATTCCGCCCAGGGTTTGCTCGCGGAAAGCGAAGGCGTATCCGCATCGCAGACTTTGATTGCGGGGACGGACGTGGATGTCCTCACGCTCGGCAGCCAGGCGCATGGCGCGTCGGCGGTCGGACCCGACAGCCTCGTGCATCTTTCCGGAGGCAGTATCACGACCCGGGGCAGCGGCGCGGCGGGCGTCCGTGCGCAGGACGGTGGCGAAGTGGTTCTCAAGAATGTGAACGTATTGGCCGAACATGGGCACGGCGCGAGCATCGAGGGCGAGGACAGCCACGCCGAAATTGCCGGGGGCACGATCGAGGCGCGGGGCGAAGAATCTTCCGCTATCTACATGCGCGGCAACACGGACGTGGACGTGACCGGTGCGACGCTCCGATCGGCGGGCGCGACGATCACCTCGGTTCTGGACGATGCGGGCCAGGCTCAATCCATTACATTGGGCGACGGCGTCGATGCGACCGGCAACAATGGTGTGCTGCTGAAAGTCAGCCGTACCGAACGGGCCATGGACGGCATGATCGATCTGGCCTTGGCGGCAGGCTCGAAGTCCGCCGGCGATATCGTGGATGTGGACGGCTTGGTGGACGGCAAGCGGGCGGCGGGCGGCACGACGAACCTCCATCTGGATAAAAACGCGATCTGGACGGGCGAGGTGCGCGGCATTTCCGACGTGAAGATCGACGAAGGCGGTACGTTCACGGCGGATAAGGATTCCGTGATCACGGGCAACTTCAGCGCATCCAATGGCGCAAAAGTCAGCTTTCTCAAAGGCGCCGACATCGGCGGCGACGTGTCGATATCCGGCACGGAGTTGAGTTTCGCGGGGCCGACCACGATAGGTTACGGTACCGGCACGGGTGGATTGAACGTTCTGGTTAACTCGTCGGTGGTGCTCGTCGGCAATACCGCCGTTGCGGGCAATGTGAGCTTGGACCGTTCCACGCTGCTCAGTGACGGCCCGATTGTGATCGGCGGCGACATCATTGCAATCAATAGTCCCTCTATCACTTTGACCAAAGGCGCCGACATCGGCGGTTCGGTGTCGCTGACCGGCACGCAGCTGACCTTGGGTGGACCGACCACGATAGGCTACGGCGCCGTCACGGGAGAACTGGTTTTGAACGGGTCGTCGGTATGGGCCCAGGGCCAGACAAAGATAGCGGGTCCTCTGATCGTGACGGGCGGTTCCGAGCTGCATGGCGGTACTACCAGCGTCCCGATCGAAGTGGAGGGCAACGTTCGCGTGGACAATTCCACGTTGCGCGGCAATTTGCTTGCCAGAAGCCGCCTGGACGTCTTCGTCAGCCTGTTGTCCCCGGGCAATTCCATCGGGCTTCAAACCTTCGGCTCGGTCGGCGAGATCGCGAATTCGACCTATCATGTTGAAGTCAACGCGGCGGGCGAGTCCGACAAGATCATCGTGAACAATGGCGACATCGATGTCAGCGGCCTTGCGCTGACCGTGGGTCAGGAAGACGGCACCAAAGGCTATCGCCTGGCCCATGACTACAGTATCCTGGAAACGAAGAACGGCAAGGTTCTCAACGAGTTCAGCTCCGCTACGCTGGACGACAGCCTGGCCAAGACGATCGTCAAGCTCGATCCGGTCAACTACGGCGACCGCAGCAACGTGACGGTCAGCCTGTCCGTCGACGACAATAAATTGTCCGCAAGCCGCTCATCCTTGTCGGCCAATCAGAATGCAACCCTGGACGGGGTGGTTTCCGTGGCTGGAAAAAATGCGGCGGCGGATGCGGCGGTGATGTCGCCGAATCTGGGCGGCGCGCTCGATCAATTGTCGGGCGAAGCGCACGCCGGCACGCAATCGGCGCTGCTCAATTCAAGCGCATTGATCGTGCGCACCTTGTCCAATACCTTGCGCGCCAATAGCGCAGCCAACGCATCGACAGTCAAATCCAATGCGCATCCTTTATGGGCGCAGGTGGTCGGCAATTGGAATAGTATCGACGGCAATAGCAACGCCGCCAAGGTCAAGCAGAACACCGCGGGGCTCTTTATCGGCGGGGACGTGGGCGTGGGCGGTGGCTGGCGCGTCGGCGGCGCGATGGGCTATACCGACGGCCGCATAAAGGTCGACGGTCGCGACTCGAAGTCCGATGTCAGCAGCTACACGGCGGCTTTGTATGGCGCCAATAGCTGGGAGGTAAAGAGCGGCCATGTGAACTTTCTGCTAGGCGCGGCGTATACGCGTCATGACATCGACACTCGGCGTCATGTCACCCTCGGCGGCGCGCAAACCTTGAAGGCGGATTACAAGGCGAATTCGACGCAGTTGTTTACCGAGCTGGGCTATGCCTTGCCGGTTGGCCTAGCCAGTGTGGTGGAGCCGTATCTGGGCGTGGCATGGGTCAATCAGCGCGCCAAGAGCTTTACCGAGTCGGGCGGGGCGGCCGCGCTGTCGGGCGATAGCAGGACGGATGACGTCACCACCTTCACCTTGGGCTTGCGCGGCAAGACCAGCATAGATGTCGGCGCAACGTCGGCGACCTTGTCGGCGGGCGCCGGGTGGCGTCATGCCAGCGGCGACGTCGAGCCGTCGCGCCGCATGGCCTTGATCCAGGGCAATGGCGCCGCATTCTCCGTCAGCGGCGCGCCGATCGCCAAGAATGCGGGTGTGCTGGATCTGGGCGCGGAGGTTGGCGTTGGCAAGAACGCCGCGCTGGGGCTGAACTACACGGGTCAGTTCGGCAACGGCGTGTCGGACAATGCGGGCTCGCTGTATTTGCGCGTGCGGTTCGATTAAGGGAAGACAGGCCGGACGTCCCGGCGCCCGGTGCGAATCGGGCGTATCGGGGCGTTCATGGCCCGATGTTCAGAAGGCAAACGGCTCGGCCAGGCTGAACGGCGGAGCCTGCGCATCGCGCGGCGACAGTACCGGCGCATCAACGGGCCAGCGTATCGCCAGGTCGGGATCATTCCAGCGCACGCTGCGTTCGAATCGGGGCGCGTAAAAATCGGTCGTTTTGTAAAGCACCTGGGCGCCGTTTCCGAGGGCGACGAAACCATGCGCAAAACCCTCGGGAATCCAGAGCTGGCGCCGGTTGTCCGCGCTCAGCACTTCGCCCACCCAACGGCCGAACGTGGGCGAGCAGCGCCGCATGTCCACGGCGACGTCGAATATTTCACCGGCGACGGCGCGCGTCAGCTTCCCCTGGGCATGCTCGATCTGATAATGCAAGCCGCGCAGCACGTGTCTGCCGGACTGCGAATGATTGTCCTGCACGAAGCGCACGGGCCGGCCTACGGCCTGTTCGAACCCGTGCTGATTGAAGCTTTCGAAAAAGAACCCGCGTGCATCCTCGAACACCTCGGGTTCGAACAGGACGACATCCGGTATCGCGAGTCGTGTCGCTTTCATGTGGTGTGCCGTTGGCCAATGACGATCGAAGGATTGTACGCGCTGAGTCGAGGCCGGACAGGCGACTACGTCGTCAGCAGCCGCATCAGCGTGGCATCGACGTCAGCCTGCCAGTGCGGCATGGCCACGCCCAGCGCACGGCATAGCTTGCCGCTGTCCAGCAAGGAGTTCAAGGGGCGCTCGGCGGCTTGCGGATAGTCTGCGCTGGAAACCGGATGGATGCGCTCGGCGCGCAATGTCGCGTCGATGCCAAGCTCGCGCATGGCCTGGACGGCGTGGCGGGCCAGGCCGTGCCAGCTGGTCCGGCCGGCGGCGCTGAGATGGTAGACGCCCGCGGGCAGGCGGCCTTGCCGGTGCGCAGCGACGGCCTGCGCGGTGACGTCGGCGATGCGCGCCGCCGACGTGGGCGCACCGATCTGATCATTTACCACGTCCAGGGCGTCTCGTTCCCGGGCCAGCCTGAGGATCGTGCGCAGGAAGTTGGTGCCCGACGCCGAATACACCCAGCTTGTGCGCAGGACCAGGGCCTGGCAGCCGCTTGCCGCAATGGCCTGTTCGGCAAGCAGCTTGCTTCGTCCGTAGGCGTTGAGGGGGTTGGGAGTATCGTCTTCCGTATAAGCCGTCTGCTTGCGTCCGTCAAAGACGTAGTCGCTGGAATAGTGGACCAGCAGCGCGCCGTTTGTCGACGCATATTCCGCCATGATGCGCACGGCGTCGCCGTTGATGCGCCTTGCGCGCTCGGCGTCCCGTTCCGCCTGATCCACGGCGGTGTAGGCCGCGGCGTTGACGATGATGTCGGGCCGATGGCCGGCCAGCGCGCGCTCCAGGCTTGCCGGCTGCTCCAGGTCGGCCGCGGCGCTGTCGGGATGGGATACCGTGGCGGCGTGAGCCAGGCTATGCCGCAACGCGGCGCCGATCTGGCCGCTGCCGCCAAAGAGAAGGATGTGCATGTCTGACAAGGTTGCGGATAGGGTGCTCGAAACGCAATGCCGTCATTGTAAAGGGCCGCCGCGGGGCGGATTACCGATTGTGGCGGCGCTCGTTTGAGCCTACCATTGTGTCTGCCTGTTTTTTTCCAAAAAATCGGAGCTTCCCTTTTATCTGGACGACGAACATGAACCAAGTCTTACGAATTGCGGCGGTCGCGGGAGACGGTATCGGCAACGAGGTCATGCCCGAAGGGCTGCGCTGTCTGCGCGCCGCTGCGGACCGGCATCGCATCGATATCGCGGTGGATCATATCGATTGGGCCAATTGCGACTATTACGCGCGTACGGGCGCCATGATGCCCGATGACTGGAAAGCGCAGCTGTCGTCCTACGACGCCATTTACTTCGGCGCCGTCGGTTGGCCGCAAACGGTGCCCGACCATATTTCCCTATGGGGCTCATTGCTGAAGTTCCGTCGGGAATTCGACCAGTACGTGAACCTGCGCCACGTGCGCCTGTTCGACGGCGTGCCATGCCCGCTGGCGGGAAAGAAAGCCGGGGACATCGATTTTTTCATCGTGCGCGAAAACACCGAAGGCGAATACACCAACCTGGGCGGCAAGCTGTTCGAAGGCACGGAACGCGAAATCGTCATCCAGGAGTCGGTCTTTACGCGAATCGGGGCCGACCGCGTCCTGCGCTATGCCTTCGAGCTGGCCCGGTCCCGGGACCGCAAGAAGCTGACCGTGGCCACCAAAAGCAACGGCATCGCCATCAGCATGCCATGGTGGGACGAGCGGGCAGATGCGATGGCCGCCCAGTATCCGGACATCGGCGTGGACAAGCAGCATATCGACATCCTGGCGGCGCGCTTCGTGCTGCGGCCGGAAGCCTTCGACGTCGTCGTCGCGTCCAATCTGTTCGGCGATATCCTGTCCGACCTGGGGCCGGCCTGCACCGGAACCATAGGTATCGCGCCTTCGGCCAACCTGAATCCGGACCGTCGCTTTCCTTCGTTGTTCGAGCCCGTGCACGGCTCGGCGCCCAATATCTACGGACAGGGCATCGCCAACCCGATCGCCATGATCTGGTCGGGGGCGCTGATGCTGCAGTTCCTGGGGCATGGGCAGGCCCACGACGACATCCTGAACGGCATCCAGCATACCCTGAAGCACGGGCCGCGCACGCGTGATCTGGGCGGCACCGCATCGACCGAAGAGGTCGGCAAGGCGATCGCGGACGTCATCGCGCGCGCCTGAGGAATCGGGCATAAGGAGCGCGTCCATGCCGCTACGACTTCCGCCTTTGGTGGCGCTGCGCGCATTCGAAGTCGTGGGCCGCAGCGGCAGCCTGCGCAAGGCGGCGAAAGAGCTGGGCGTCAGCCACACGGTGGTCAGCCGCCACATGAGCAATCTCGAAGCCTGGTTCGGATGCAAGCTGCTGGTGTCCGATTTCAACGGCGCGACGCTCACGCCCAAGGGCCTGGAGTTTCACCGTATCGTATCGAATGCCTTTACGATGATCGGCCAGAGCGCCGAATCTCTCAAGGCGTCCCGGCATTCCGAACTCAGGGTCTGGTGCGCGCCCGGCCTTGCCATGCTGTGGCTGATGCCGCGGCTTGCCGATTTGCGCGCCGCGCTGGGGCAGTCCGATATCGTGCTGAGCGTGCGCGACGACCTGATCGATTTCGGCGAGGCGCAAATCGACGTGGCGATCCATTATGGATCGGTCCCGCTGCCCGGCATCGTCCAGGAAGAGCTGGTGCGGCCGCGCATGCTGCCCGTCGCCAGCCACGCATTCATCCGGGATCACCCCCACATTAAAACGCCCGCCGATCTCTTGAGTGCGCCGCTGCTGCATGAGCGTTCCACGCTGCCGTGGCAGCGCTGGTTCCAGGCGACGGGAGTGGAGCCGATCGCCGATTTGCCGGGACAACGCCTGCATCATGCGCATATCGCGATGGAGGCGGCCCTGCAGGGGCAAGGGGTGGCGCTGGTCAACTGGATGCTGGTGCGGCCGCATGTCGAAGGCGGTCGCCTGGCCGAAATCATTGCTTCGGACATCAGCCTGGACGCCTATTTTTTTGCCGCGCCGGCGGCGATAGCCGATGACCCCTTGGTGGTGCGTTTGGCGGACTGGCTTCGCACCGAAATGAGGCATTAAACCTAATAATGTCAAATATTCACGTAATCCCTAGTGGTGCATAAAAGATTCCACTATGGGCGCTTTTCCGTACATTCTTGACACATCGGACGTCCCTGCCCAAGATGGGCGCCAGGCACGACGTTTCGTGCTTCGTCCAACGATCACGTGCGAGTCCGATGCTCATGAACTCAAGAATGCACCCGATTTCCGACCTTCCTTCGCTGGATGCGCAGGCGCGGCGCTACGTGTTCAGCGCGGGCCTGGTGCTGGCGGATGCGCGCACCCAGCCGCGCAAAAGCGACGTCGTGATCCAGGACGGAGAGATCATCGACATCGTGCCGGCGGGCGCGGCCGATACCGCGTCGTCGGTTTGCGTCGACGCCTCGGGGCTCATCCTGATGCCGGGGATGCTCAATGCCCATACGCACAGCTCCGGCAACCTGATGCGCAGTTTCTCGGATGCATGGAATCTGGAGCAGCAGTTGAATGCGGGCCCCGCGTTCCGAGGCGAGCAGACCCCCAGGGAGCAGTACCTGACCGCCCTGATCGGCGCGATGGAAAGCGTGAGCCGAGGCGGCACGGCATGCTATGACGTCTTCTATGAGTTTCCCTTGCCGTCCGGGCAAGGCATCGGCCAGGTCATGCAGGCCTACCGGGACGTCGGCATGCGCTCGGTCATCGCTCCCATGCTGTCGGACGTCTCTTTCTATCGTGCCGTGCCGGGCATATTCGACGCCTTGCCGAAAGCGGTGCAAGCGCAATTGACGTCCCGGCCGGCCTCCGGCTGGCAAAGCATCATGGCCGCCATGGAGTCGCTGCTGCGGCTGCCGTTCGACGATCAGGTCAAGCTTGCCATCGCGCCCACGATACCGGCGCATTGCAGCGACGACTTTCTGAAGGCCGCGGCGCAGTTCGCCCGCGCGAACGGCCTGGGATTCCATACGCATCTGGCCGAGTCCAAGGTGCAGGCCGTATCCGGCATCGAGCGGTATGGCTGCTCCATTACACGGCACCTGCTGCGCCTGGGCATCCTGGACGAGCGCTTCGTCGGCGCCCATGGCGTGTGGATAGATAAAGAGGACATGGCCATCCTGGCCGATCACGGCGCGGGCGTGGCGCACAATCCGGGCGCCAATATGCGCTTGGGCGTAGGCGTCGCGGCGGCGCGCGAGATGCTGGATGCCGGGCTGCACGTCGGGATAGGGACGGATTCGCGCGTCTGCTCTGACAACCTGAATATGTTCGAGGCGCTCAGATTGGCGTCCTATTGCTCGCGCATACACGGCTACGACCAGCATTCCTGGCTGAACAGCCGAGAAGCGTTCGAGCTGGCCACCGAGGGCAGCGCCCGCTTGCTGGGCTATGAGGGACGGCTGGGCCGCTTGGCGCCGGGCTATCGGGCCGACATCGTCTTCCTGGACGCGGCCAATAGCAACTACGTGCCGCTGGTCGATCTCGTCAATCAGATCGTCAATGCCGAAGACGCCACGGCGGTGCGCCACGTCATGGTCGATGGCCGCATGGTCTACGTGGATCGAGGGTTTCCCGGCCTGGATGTTGCCGCGATCAACCAGGAAATCCAGGCGGCGCACGAGCGTCTGCGAAGCGCCAACGCGCCTCGGGTGGAGCGGGCGAAAGAGCTCGAGTCCTATTTTGGCGATATTTGCTCGGGCCTGGGCTCGCGCGCGCATACGATCAATCGTTTCATCGGCATGTGTCCCTGTGCCGACGATATGCATGATGCATCGAGGTCAACCAAAAAACGCTTGTTCGGCGATGTGTAATCCACCCACCAACCGGCCGTGGCGTGGGCCGCGGCCGGACATCAAACACCAAGGAGTACGAATATGAAAGCATGGAAATGGTTAATCAATTCATGTCGCATGGGCGTCATTGCGCTGGGCTTGTCGGGGTTGTCGGTTGCGCACGCGCAAGACAATTGGCCTGAACGACCAGTGCGCGTCATCGTGCCGTTCAACGCCGGCGGCGCCACCGACGTCATTACGCGCATCGTGGCCGAACGCGTATCCAAAGAACTTGGTCAATCGGTCATCGTTGAAAACAGGGGCGGCGCCGCCGGCGGCATCGGCGTCAACCACGTGATCGGGGCGCCGGCGGACGGCACCGTATTCCTGATGGGCACGACCGGCACCAACATCCTGTCGCCTTTCTTCATGAAAAGCGCCACCTACGACACGCAGCGCGATCTGCGCGGCGTGGGCATGATCGCGGGTATTCCGAACCTGCTCGTCTTGAATCCCAAAGTCCCGGCCAACGACGTGGCCGAGTTCGTGTCGCATGCGCGAGCCAATCCGGACGAAATGACGTATGCGGCAACGGGCAGCGGCTCGCGCATGGCCATGGAACTGTTCATGCAGCAGGCCGACATCAAGCTGCGCATGGTGCCCTACAAGGGCAGCGCGCCGGCTCTGATCGACCTGATCAGCGGCGAGGTGTCCTCGACCATGGACTTGGCGTCTTCGACCCTGACCGCCGTCGAGGCCGGGCAATTGCGCGCACTGGGCATCAGCACGAAGGAGCCCGTGTCGCGCGCACCGAACATTCCCGCCATCGCGCAAAGCGGCTATCCCGATTTCGAGTTCCTCTCCTGGCAAGGCGTTTTCGCGCCGAAGGGCACGCCGGATAAGATCATCGACCGCATGTCGCAAGCCATCACGGTTGCGCTGCGCGATCCTGACACCGCCAAAAAGATACAGGACATCGGCGCCGAGCTGATGATCACGACCGCCAAGGAAATGGACGACTACATCAAGTCGGAAGTCGACCGATTCACCGTCGTGGCCGATAAGGCGGGTATCACGCCTCAGTAAGCAAGGCGCATTCCCGCGAATCCACTCCTCCAGTCTACTTATAAGGAATATCATCATGAGCAAGAAACCATCCGTCGACGGCATGACGCCGCTGGCCAAAGAGGGCTACGAGATCCGCCAGAAAATCTTCGGCGCGGATAACGTGAATGCGTGGCACGAAAGGGTGGCGGACGATCCCTTCTTGATGCAGTACTTCGATTTCACGCATGAAATCTGCTTTGCCAAGCTTTGGGGCCGCAACACCCTGGATATGCGCATGCGCAGCATTCTATCCCTGGCGATCAACGCGGCCAACGGCGCGCCGTCGGCGATTCGCCGGCACGTGCGCAGCTGCGTGACCCAGGGCCTATCCAAAGAGGAAATCGGCGAAGTCCTGCTGCACGTCTACGTCTATGCGGGTGCGCATTCGTCGTTCGGCGCATTTACGGTCGCCCGCGAAGTATTCGAGGAAATGGAAAGCGAGGGCATCGTCATTCCTGAAAAAGCCCAGTGGCCTTCCTCTTCGACGGATGGCGCCGCGTAATCCATTTTCAGCAGGAGTTCTCATGTTGCTTCCCACGAATCCTCGCTATGCGTATTCTTCCATTGCGCAGCGTCCCGATTTCAGCTGGCCGGATGGCAGGCGCCTGGCATTCTACATAGCCCTCAACGTCGAGCAGTTCGCCTACGGGCGTGGCATGGGCCACACGCCGCACAACGCCAGCAGCCCGACCGATCACCGTATCTTCGCATGGCGGGACTACGGCTTGCGAGTCGGTATCTGGAACATCTTCGATCTGCTGGACCGCCTGGGCTTGTCATGTTGCCACTTGCTGAACTCGGCCGTTTGCGATAACTACCCGGCCATCGTGCAACGCATACGCGAGCGCGGCGAAGAGGTGGTCGGCCATGGCCGGACCAATGCCGAGCGCCAGGGCGATTACTTCGAAGAAGACGAGCGGCTGCTGGTGCGCACGGCCGCGGAAAGGATAGAGGCGGCGTTCGGCACCCGTCCCTACGGATGGATGGGGCCATGGATGTCGGAAAGCGCCGTCACCCCCGATCTGCTGAAAGAGGAGGGATACCGGTATTTGATGGATTGGCCTTGCGACGACCAGCCCGTGCTGTTCCAGACGCGCTCCGGCCCCATGATCAATGTGCCGTATCCGATAGAGCTCAATGACGCGCCTGCGATCCTGAACAGAAACCATACCGCCGAGCAGTTCGCCACCATGATGATCGACCAGTTCGAGGCGATGCTGGAGATCTCCGAGCGTTATCCCGTGGTCTGCGCGATTTCGCTGCACACCTTCATCTTCGGCTCGCCGTTCAGGCTGAGGCAGCTGGAGCGCGCGCTGAGCGTGATTGCCCGCTATCGCGACGATCCCAGGGTGTGGTTTACCTCGCCCGGTGAAATCGCCCGGCATTACGGCACCGTGCTGGAAGCGCAGGGCCAATCGCTCGCCGGCGCGCCGGCGAAAGCGTAGGCCCCATGAATGCCGCTTCCAGCCTGTCGGAAACGCTGGGGCGATTCGCCCTGGCGTTTCCGGCGTCCGACATCCCGGAAGACGTGCAGCGCAACGCCTGGCTGCATTTGATCGACGGGTTCGGGGTCGGGTTGATGGTGTCCAGAACCCGTTATGCCGACGCCTTGGCGCGTTACCTGCAAGCCGACGATACGCAAGGCGTATCGACCGTATGGGGGATGGGCAAGGCCTCCTTGCCGGCGGCGTTGCTGGTCAACGGCAGCCTGACGGGGGCGATCAATTACGACGACACGCACAATGAAAGCCAGCTGCATCCCGGCGCCCATCTCGTGCCGTTGGCGATCGGCCTGGGTGAACGCCGGCGGCTGCCGGGCGCTTCGGTCGTCGCAGCCTTGGCTTTGGGCAACGAGATCGCCTGCCGCCTGGCCTGCGTCGCGCCGGGAGCGTTGGCCAGGCGCGGCATGCACAGCAGCAGCGTACTGGGAAAAGCCTATTGCGCGCTGATGGCCGCGCGCATGCTCGGGTTGGATTTGCCCGCGGCGGTCAGCGCGGTAGGCCACGCGGCAAGCCAGGCCGGAGGCACGATGCAATGCTACCTGGACGGTAGCTGGACCCTGGCATTTCATCATGGCTGGACGGCGGCCTCGGGGCTATACGCGGCCCAGCTCGGCCAGGCGGGATTCATCGGCCCCAGGGAAGCGCTGGACGGCGCGCTCGGTCTGTTCAACGCATTCACCGCCGGCCTGGGCGTGACGCCGGACTATGAGCGGGCGGCCGCCGACTTGGGTGGCCATTGGGAAAGCCGCGCGATGTCATTCAAGCCGTACGCGACGGGATGCGTGATCCATCCCTTCATCGACGCCACGCTGGAGCTGGCGCGGCGCCATCGCATCGACGCGGCCCGCGTCACGTCGGTGACGGCCGTCATCGCCGATTATCTCGTCCCCATCGTGTGCGAGCCCTTGGCGTTGAAGCGCCGGCCCGCCGACGTATTCAACGCCAGGGTCAGCCTGCCTTTCATCCTTGCCAGCACCTTGCGGGACGGGCGGTTCGACCTCGACTCCCTGAGCGCCGAATCCCTGGCGGATCCGTCTTTGCTGGCGCTTGCCGAGCGCGTTCATTACGAGATCGACCCCGAGGCCGTGCCCAGGCGCCACTTTCAAGCACGGCTGCGCATCGAGATGGACGACGGCCGGGTCCTGCGGCATCACATCGTTCCCTGGCTGCGCATGCACGTGGGCGAGGAAAGCACGCCGTTCGAAGTCCAGGAGAAATTCCTGGACAACGTGGGCCGCGTTTGCGCGCGGCCGGAAAAGATCCTCAGCCTGGCGCAGGCCTTGCGCGATGATCTGACGGTAGACCGTTTTCTGGATGAAACGCAGCATGTTTTAAGCGCGTGGCCTGTTCCCGAGTCACGTACCTTGCATCTTTGAACGTCGTTTTGTGCGGTTTCACAAGGAGAGTCTCATGACTACAGGTACTCGTCGTTACGGTTTGAGGTGGCTTTGCAGGGCAGTGTGTTCGGTTGCGGTGCTGGGATGCCTGCCGGCCCTGGCCGCCGTCCATGCGCAAACAACGTATCCCGCCAATCCCATCAGCCTGATCGTGCCTTTCGGCACCGGCGGCGCGACCGACGCCATCGCCCGTATCTTCGCCCAAGGCTATGCCGATGTGGCGAAGTGGAATGTCGTGGTCGAAAACAAGCCCGGCGCGGGAGGCGCGATCGGCGCCACTTTCGCGGCCAGGTCGGCGCCGGACGGCTATACGTGGTTGCTGGGCACGATAGGCACGCAGACGGCCAATCAGTTCCTTTACCGTTCGCTGGGCTATGACCCGGAATCGGACTTCGTGCCGGTTGCGCTGATCGGCCAGATTTCCAACTTGATGGTCGCCTCGCCCAGCCTGGGAGCGAAGACGCCCAAGGAACTGCTGGAGAAAAGCCGCGCGAACCCGGAGGGGCTGTCCTATTCGTCGTCCGGACAAGGCACCAGCGGCCATCTTTCCGTGGAGCTGCTGCGCGTGAAAACGGGGCTGGAGGCGGTGCACGTTCCATACAAGAACGCGGGCCAGGCGCATACGGACTTGGTGGGTGGTCGCATCGACTTCGCCATCGACAACCTGCCCGTGCTTCTGCCCTTCGTGAAATCCGGGAAGCTGGTGCCGCTGGCGATCACCAGCCTGGAGCGAAGCCCGCTGTTGCCCGACGTGCCCACCATGCAAGAAGCGGGCATACCCGATTATCAAAGCGCCTCGTGGTTCGGCCTGTTCTTGCCTAAAGGCACGCCGCAAGGTATCGTGGACGAGATCGTATCCGTGTCTCGGAAAGTGCTGCAAGAGCCCGCGTTGCGCCAGCGGCTTGAAACGCAGGGCGTGACGATAGGGGACCGTTTTGCGAACGATTTCAACGACTTCGTCAAGGCGGAGCGCGAGACGATGCGTAGCATCATCGAACAGGCCGGCATCGAGAAGCAGTAGGCGCGCCGGCCCCATGACGATGATCAAAGAAGAATCCGATCCGACCGTTCATTGAAAAAAAGGGGCCGCCGTCATGTCCGAGAGTACGTCTTTACACGTTTCCATGCCGTGCATCGATGCCGCCGCGCAGGCGCTGCTGGATGCGCGCGCCGCCCCTCGCGGCAGGCTGGACGAAGACCTTCGCCCCCAATCCATGGAACAGGCGCTGGCCATACAGCATGCCATTCTGAACAAGGCGCAGGAGCGGGTGGGCGGCTGGAAAGTCGGCAGGATAGACGGCTTGATCTATAGCGCGTTGTTGCCTGACAAGTCCATCGTGGATTCAGACTTGAAAAGAGCGGAAAGCGTCATCGTGCCGGCGGGCTCGAAAATCGAGCTCGAGCTGGCGACCCGTTTCCACAAGCCGGTGGCCTGGCGGGACGTGGCGGACTTGACGCTGGACGGCCTGCCGTCGGTGGCCGAGTGCGTGGCGCTGTTCGAGTTCGTCTGCTCCCGCTTTCTGCCCGACGCGGGTCAGGACGCACTGGAGAAAATCGCCGACAACGTATCCACGGCCAGAATCGTGACGGGGAGTTCGACCCGGGACTGGACCATGCAGTCCCTGCGCGTTACGCATGCCGTCCTGCATGAAAACAACGCGGAGGTCGCCCGTCACGACGGCCCGCACCTGGCGGAGCCCTTGATGGATTTGTTTACGGTCTGGAAAGATCGTTGCGTGCAAGAGCAGCGGGACATCGAACCCGGCCAGCTGATCACGTGGGGCAGCCTGTCGGGCGTGCGTCCCGTCCCCGACATCGGCGCCGATTATGACGGTCAGGTAGGAAAGAGCCTGACCGTGCGCTGCAGGGCGGCCGTTTGACGGTTATTCCCTTGTTGCCGCATTGGAAACGCTGCTTGGCGCTCGTCGGCGGGCGGCGCCTGGTAGTTCGTATCGAGCCGAGCCGCTAGCTCTCTTCAGCCCCCCGCCCGAGGCCGCAGCGAATACCGCACGCTGAATTGGCCCGGATAGACGGTTTTTCCCCACAGCAAGGTGCGGCCCTGCAAATCGTGGATGGTGTGCTCACGCACCAATAGCGCTTCACCCGTGTTCACGTCCAGCTTTTTGGCGATGCCGGCCGAGGCAATGGTGGCGCTGACGACGTTTTCCATGTGGCCTATGCGCAACCCCAGGCATTCCGTCAGCACATACTGGATGCTGTACCGGGCCAGCCATTCCTTGCGCATGCCGCGCGCGATGCTTTCCGGCAGGTGCCGCAGCTCCAGCGCCACGATGCGATCGTTCACGATGCGCAGTCTTTCCAGGTCGAACGTGGGCGCGTCCACCTCGAGGCCCAGGCGCTCGGCCGCGTCCTCGTCCGCCTTGCCGGCGTGAAACGCCACCAATTCATAGCGCAAGGACTCGCCCGCCGCAAGCACGTGGTCTTCGAACGACTCTAGCAGGGACGTATCCACGCGGACTTCGAGCTTACGGGGGCTGACGAAGGTGCCGCTGCCCGTGCGGCGCACGATGATTTTTTCAAAGACGAGCTGTTGCAGCGCCCTGGCGACGGTGGCTCGGGTGGTGCCGAATCGCTCCGCAAGCTCCTGTTCGGAAGGCAGGCGATCACCCTCCTTGAAGTGTCCCTTGTGGATGCCTTGGCGGATAAAGTTCTGGATCTGTATGTAAAGCGGGCCGACTGGATTCATCGGCGAATTATAGCCGGGGCCTGCTCCATTCAGGCCCGCCGTTCCCGCCATGCCGAGGCTGTCGTCGTTCAAATCCCGGCCCTCAGTACGCGTATTTCTTTTCCAGCTCGTCGTAGAACGGTTTGTCGACCAGACGCTGGCGTTCCTTGAACGGAACGACGATGGAGGGATCTTCATCGAGCCGCTTGTTCTGCTTCAGGCTGGCCAGCGAGCGCTGCATGCCGAGCACAGCTCCTTGCAGCGCCGCATTGGCGTACAGCACCAGCCCGAATCCCAGCCGGCCCAGCTCATCGCCGTCCAGCGCCGGCGTTTTTCCGCCCACGACGATATTCATGAGCTGGGGCTTGTCCAGCAAGGACACCAGCCTGCGCACCTCGTCCTCGCTTTCGGTCGCTTCGATGAACAGGATGTCCGCGCCGGCCTCGCTGAAGCGGCGCGCCCGCTCGATCGCGGCTTCGAATCCGTGCTTCGCGCGCGCATCGGTCCTGGCGATGATCTGGAAATCGTGGTCCATGCGGGCATCCACCGCCGCCTTGATCTTCGATACCATTTCCTCGGTCGACACCACGTCCTTGCCGGAAAAGTGGCCGCAGCGCTTGGGCGAAGTCTGGTCTTCGATCTGAACGGCGTCCGCGCCGGCCCGCTCCAGGGTGCGGATCGTATTACGCACGTTCACCGCGTTGCCGAAGCCGGTGTCGATGTCCACGATCAGGGGCAGGCTTACCGCGTCCCGGATGCATGCCGTATGTTCGGCAACATCGCGCAGGCTCATGTAGGCCAGGTCGGGCAGCCCATAATGCATATTGGTCAGGCCCGCGCCCGTCAGATAGACGGCTTCGTAGCCCAGGTCTTCGATCACGCGTGCGCTCAAGGCGTTGAAGGCGCCCGGCACGATCAGGCCGTTGCGCTGGTTCACGCGGTCGCGAAGAATTTTCTTGGTGCTTCTCGTATCGTGTTTCGTCATGTTTCACAGCTTCCATAATGGGATGCGCCAGCGTTCGGCGCCAAGCCGGCGCCGAAGTCCGTATCCAACGCCTATTACGCGGTGTAGTCGATATCCTTGATGATCTTCTGGTATTTGTCCCTTTGGTTCTTGATGAACGCGCCGAACTCCTCGGGCGTGTTGGGCGTCGCCTCCGAGCCTTCCTGGATCATGCGTTCTTTCAATTCGGGCTGCGCATAGGCCTCGTTGGCGGCCTTGCTCAAGCGATCGATGATCTCGGGCGAGGTGCCGGCCCTGGCGAACAGGCCGCCCCACAGCGTGAAATCGAAGCCGGGCAGCGCCAGCTCGCTCACGGTGGGCACGTCCGGCATGGTGGGCGAGCGCTCGGCCGAAGACAAGGCCAGGACGCGGATAGCGCCCGATTTGATGTGAGGGATGACTGCGGTCATGCCCGCGAAGTACGACTGGACGTGGCCGCCGATCACGTCCGTCAGCGCGGGGCCCGCGCCTTTGTACGGCACGTGCGTCATGCGGACCTTGGACTCGAACGCCAGCGCTTCGCCCGCCAGGTGTCCCGGGCTGCCCGCGCCGGCGGAGGCGAAGGTTACCGTATTGGGGTTCTTTTTCGCGTCCTCGATGATGTCGGCCAGGCTTTGATAGGGCGAATTGGCCGGGACGACCAGCGCCAGCGGAATATTGAACACGCGCACGACCGGCACGAAGTCCTTGTCGGGGTTGAAGCGCAGGTCTTTGGTCAGCAAAGCGTTGATGACCATCTCGGCCGGATTGCCGAAGAACAGGGTATAGCCGTCGTTGGACGCCTGGGCCGCTTGCTGGGCGGCGATGTTGCCGCTGGCGCCCGGCTTGTTTTCCACGATGAACGATTGCTTCAGGCCGCCGGACAGGACGTCGGCGATCAGCCGCGTCATGACGTCGGCGCTGCCTCCCGGGGGGTAGCCCAGCAAGATGCGGACCGGCTTTCCGGGATAACTTGTCGCTCCCTGGGCGAAGGCGGAAAAATGAGGGACGAGGGCGGCGGCGCCGAGCAGCGCCGCGTTTTTCATCAAGGCGCGCCGCCCGGGCGATTGCGGTTTCAGCGTATGGGACATGGTCTGGTCTCCTTGGTTGTTATGGCGACGGCATCCTGCCTACGCCGACAGTGCGGTCTGTTGGAACATCTTGGCCATCGAGCCGGGAAGCTCGAAATGGTGCAGCGTATCGAGCAGCGTTTCCGCCCGGGCGGGAAGCACGTCCGATACGACCGCGGCGAACTTCTCGTCCAGCTCGCGCCAGCCCAGCGGATTGCCGATGCTGCCGAACGCGTGCTCCACGGTGCGCGATAGCGTTTCACCGTCCGCCAGTTTGATTTCCAGGCGCGCGGACGTGCGGCTCACGTTCTCGTCCGCCACTGACTCGACGCATTGCGCAATCGCCTGCAAGCCGGGGTCGTTCAGCCGGTCAGCGGCGAAGTCGCGGATCGTTATCGGATAGCCGCTCAGCGCCAGCGCAATGCAGAATCCCATGCTGAACTTGCCTTCGGTGGACGTGCGCGCATCGCGGAGGTTTGCGACCTTGACGGCCAGGGGATTGACATAAGCCCGGATACTCTTGATGGGACGGCCATTCCATGCGGCGGCGCTCGCGCGGGCGGCGTCTACGGCGGCGTGGGTCAATTGGCAGGCTGCATACGGCTTGAAACTGTTGCGCGTGATTTCCCAGGCCTGCTCGAAAGGATCCATGTCCAGTGTCGCGGCCGGATCCTGCAGCAGGGTGCGCACCAATGCGCTGTCGCAGTCCAGGATGCCCAGCGGCCCCTCGAAGCCTTCGGCGGCCAACTCGGCCGCCAGCACCGCATCCATCGCCACCTTGCCGGCGTGAAACGGCTTGGACATCGTTCCGAACGAGGCCGTCAGCCCGCCGGCCTGGGTAGCCGCGATGCCCAGCGCATGCTCGATGCGTTCCTCCGTCAGATTCAGCACCACCGCCGCGGCTGCGGCGGCCCCTACGCCGCCCAGGGAAGGCGTGGCGTGCCAGCCGCTATTGTTCAGCCGTATGCCCGTGCCTTTGTCGCCCAGTCTGGCGGCGACTTCGAAGCCGGTGATGAACGCCTTGAGCAGAACGTCCTCGGTCGCGCCGTGCTCGGTGCCCAAGGCCAAGGTGGCGGCCCAGAGCGGGCCGCTGATGTGGATGACAGACGGAATGTGCGTATCGTCGTAGTCCAGGCAATGCGACAGCGTGCCGTTGACCAAGGCCGTGGAAGCGGTATTGGAGGTGCCGCCCCATAGAAATCGGGACTTGCCCCGGCCCTGCCAATTGGCGACGACGCGGCTAATGGTCCGCGCTTCCGGCGCTTGGTACGCGCCGATGCAAACCGCGGTCCAGTCCACCAGGCTTTGCCTGGCGGCATCGATGACCGCGTCGGGATAGGTCCGGTCGCGCGCCGTGGCGATGAATCGGCGCGCGATGGCGGTTTGGGAGTCAGCTTGCATGGGTAACCTCTTGCGATTTCAGCAGTTGCCGCAACACATAAGGCAGGATGCCGCCGTGGCGGAAATATGTTTCCTCGATGGGCGTGTCCACGCGCACCAGCAGGCGCGTGGACGTTTTGCCGCCGTCGGGCCGATGAATGATCAGTTCGATCGTCTGTTGCGCCTCGATGCCGTGCTCGACGCCGACCAGCTCGAAGGTTTCGGCGCCTGTTATGCCCAAGGATGCCGTGCTGTCCTCGCCCATGAACTGACAGGGCAGAATCCCCATGCCCACCAGGTTGCTGCGGTGTATCCGCTCGAAGCCCCGCGCGATCACCGCCCGCACACCCAGCAGCCGCGGTCCCTTGGCCGCCCAATCACGGCTGGATCCCGTCCCGTATTCTTCGCCGGCGAACACCACGACGGGCACGTTTTCCCGCGCATACGTCATGGCCGCCTCGTAGATGCTCATCAGCTTGCCGTCCGGCTGATGCAGGGTCACGCCACCTTCGACGTCCGGCACCATCTGATTGCGCAGACGCACATTCGCGAAGGTGCCGCGCATCATCACGCCATGATGGCCGCGCCTGGATATATAACTGTTGAAATCGTGGGGCGGCACGCCCAACTCCGTCAGAAAACGTCCCGCATCCGAATCGCCGCGGATGACCGCGCCCGGGCTGACGTGATCCGTCGTGACCGAGTCGCCCAGCACGGCCAGCGCGCGCGCCCCGGTGAGAGGCTCGACGGGCGGCGCTTGCATCTCGAACTCGTCGAAGAAAGGCGGGCGCTGCAAATACGTGGAGTCGGGATTCCAGTCGAACGTCTCCCCCGTCGGGGCCGGCAGCTCGTTCCAAAGCGCATTCTCGCGCGCGCTTTCCGAATACAGGCGCCGGAAATGCCGCGGGTCCTTGGCGTGGGGCATGACCTCGTCGAGCTCTTGCGGGTTGGGCCAGACATCGCGCAAATACACGGGCCTGCCGTCGCCGTCATGGCCCAGCGGCTCGTTTTCCACGTCCAGGTCGACTCGGCCCGCAATCGCGAAAGCCACTACCAGCGGCGGACTCATCAGGAAGTTGGCTTTCACCGCCTGATGGATGCGCGCCTCGAAGTTTCGGTTGCCCGACAGCACCGAGGCCACCACCAGATCATTGTCGGCGATCGCTTTTTCCACCTCGGCCGGCAAGGGTCCGGAATTTCCCATGCACGTGGCGCAGCCGTAGCCCGCGACCTGAAAGCCCAGCTGGTCCAGGTAGGGCTGCAGGCCCGAGGCTTCCAGATAGGCGCTGACGACGCGCGAGCCCGGCGTCAGCGACGTCTTGACTCGAGGGTGGACGCGCAGGCCGCGCTGGACGGCCTTGCGTGCCAACAGCCCCGCCGCCAGCATGACGCCGGGGTTGGACGTGTTCGAACAGGACGTGATCGCCGCGATCACGATGTCGCCGTTGGATAAGGCGCTCGAGGCGTAGGCTGCGCCGTCGGAAGGCAAGCCTGAGGATGCGCGAGGGGAGGCATTCGAAGCCGATCCGCCCGTGAACAAGCCCGCCACGCTGGGCTTCAATTGCGACAAGGCGATACGGTCCTGAGGCCGCGACGGCCCGGCCACGCTGGGCACGACCTTGTCCAGATCGATGCGGACGTACTCGCTGTAGTCGATATCGCCGGTCCCGGGCATCCCGAACATGCCCTGGGCCTTGAAATACGCCGCCAGCGCGTCGAGTTCGTCGTCGGTCCTGCCGGCCGACTCCAGATAGGCCAGCGTCTGCTCGTCCACCGGGAAGTACGCCGCCGTCGCGCCGTATTCGGGCGCCATGTTCGAAATCGTGCACCGGTCGGGCGCGGACAATTGCGCCGCGCCGTCGCCGAAAAACTCGACGAATTTGCCGACCACCTTGTGCGCGCGAAGCGCTTCCACCACGGTCAGCACGACATCGGTGGACGTCACGCCCGTCTTGGGCGCGCCGCGCAGCTCCACGCCCACCACGTCCGGCGTCAACAGATAGCTGGGCAGGCCCAGCATCGCGGCTTCGGCCTCGATACCGCCCACTCCCCAGCCCAGCACGCCGATGCCGTTGGCCATCGACGTGTGGCTGTCCGTGCCGACCAGCGAATCCGGGTAAAACACACCGTCCTTGTTCCAGACGCCGCGAGCCAAATGTTCGATGTTGACCTGAT
Source organism: uncultured Burkholderiaceae bacterium (assembly GCA_964551305.1). GTDB lineage: Bacteria > Pseudomonadota > Gammaproteobacteria > Burkholderiales > Burkholderiaceae_B > JBAZDC01. Next base: position 51,123 of record CAZKBT010000001.1, on the reverse strand, counting down.
GGATGATGCCGATGCCGGGCGGGACGATCTTGAATCCCTTGAACGCGCTTGCCGCCCACTTCAGGAAGCCATAGCGCTCGACATTGCGGCTGAACTCCGATTTCATGTTGTGGATCAGCGCATCCGCGTTGCCCGAGCGTTCCACGATCAGCGAGTGATCGACGATCAGGTCCACCGTCACCAGCGGCTCGATCGCGCCGGCATCCATGCCACGCTTGCGAGCCGCGTCACGCATCGCCGCCAGGTCGGCCAGAAGAGGAATGCCCGACGCATCGGGCGCGATAAGCCGCGCCACGACGAAAGGGACTTCTTTCGTGCGCTCGGCATTCGGCTGCCAGGCGGCAAGCTCGCGCACGTGCTGCTCCGTCACCCGTTCTCCGTCCACATTGCGCAGCAGGGACTCGAGCATCACGCGGATGGAAACCGGCAGCCGTGACACGCGTCCCAGCCCCGCGACTTCCAGCGCCGCCAGCGAATAGTAGGAGCCCGCCTTGCGGCCCCTGATCTCCAGCGGACGCAAGGCTTTGAACGCGTCAGTCATCCGCGCCACCTGTTTCGAACTTGAACAGCCGCAATGCCGTTTTCCCGCCGATCAGCTCGCGCTCTTCCTGAGACGGCACCCATTTCTCGAACTCGCTTTTCATGCGTTCGACGGTGATGTAGGATTCGTGTCGCGTATGCGGCCAGTCGCTGCCCCACACCAGCCTGTCCGCGCCCAAATGCCGCAGCAGCAGCTGCGCCGCCTTGGGCGCGGACGCAAAACCGCGGCCGTCGCTGCCGTTGCGGTAGGCGCCGGACAGCTTTACCCACAAGCGGCGCGACGCGCCTTTTTCAAGAATATGCTTGAAGCCCGGATCTTCGATGCCAAGATCATCGTCCAATCGTCCGAAGTGGTCCACCACGACGTTGATGCCGGCGTCGAGCAGGGGATCGATCAGCTGCGGCAAATCGCGGCCTTCGCGATGGATCTCGATCTGCCAGTCGCGGCGGCGTATGGAGTCCAGCAGTCGGGGCCAATGGCCGTCGTCGAACGCGGGCAGCGCAAGCCCGTCCAGATTGAGCCGAATGCCGACCACGCCCGACTTTTGAAGGGCGTCGAGCTCGTCTTCGGACACCGACGGCTCCACCACGGCGATGCCGCGCAGCATTTGCGGATGCCGCTCCAAGATCTCGCACATATAGCTATTGTCGGTGCCCAGAAAGCTGGGCTGCACCACCACCGCATGGATGATGCCGTTCTTCTTCATCTCGACCTGGTAGTCTTCGATGGTGGCGTCGTAGTCCGGTACATAGCGTCGAACGGCGGCCAGCTTCAGTCCGCGGATGAACACGTGGATATGCGTGTCGACCAAACTCATCTCTACTCTCCTGCAAGTGCTCGGCTGGGCGATTGCCTTGAATGATGAGGAAAGTATAGTTGACTATGCAGGTTGTGGAACTGGGGTGAATACCTAGTTGACTAGTCGGGATGGAGATGCCTTTCAAAGATGGGAGCGGTGTTGCACTTACCTCGTTCGGAAATAGTGTTCTAATTCATTGCTTCATCTATCTTCCGAATAAGCATGATGAGCCTGATTTCGGCAAGTGCATAGATCGTTCGATTGGTAGCGATGTCCCGCCGGCAATATATTGATAAAAATATTCTTTAAAAAATATGCTCTTAGGGATGGGCAAGGTTAATCGCTAAGTGCAGATGGGTTTTGGGAGCTCATATAGAAAATGTATCGTAAAGATAACCATGAGATTGCTTTTTCTACTCAAGAAATATCCAAGTGTATTCTGGCATTGGCTTCCGCGTTGGGTGTCGTTGTTATTTTGGCGTGGCTTATTTTCTATAGCGGCTACGGAATCGATTTTACCGATGAGGGATATTATTTAGTAAAAATATCGAATCCATTCCAATACACATGGGGTGTGACGCTTTTTGATTTTGTTTATCACCCGATTCATTTGCTGCTAAGGGAAGATATTTCATATCTTAGGGTGTTTAATGTACTGATAACATTTTTCGCTGCTTGGGTTGCGTTTTTTTCCCTTTTGACAAAAACCCTGAATCAGAGCCGGAATCTGATGTGCGCAGTAGTTTCCGCAGGCTTCTCTGTAAGCTCTTTGACAGTGTTTGAGATTGGGCTTGTTACGCCCAGTTATAACACTCTTGCGTTGCAGGCATTGCTTGTCACGGTAAGCGGCTTATTGTTGGCGGATGAAACTTCAAGTAGGACCAGCCTTTTGGGATGGGTCTTAATCGGGGTCGGAGGGTGGCTGGCATTTATGGCAAAGCCAAGCACCGCCGCTGCGTTGGCTGTCGGCGTGTCGCTCTATCTAGCCGTTTCGCGAATCATAATAACGCGTTTGTTGTTGGTTTCCATAGGGAGCGCATTGATCTTGCTGGTCATGAGCGCATTGTTAATAGATGGATCAATAGTTAAATTTGCAGAAAGAATTAAGACAGGAGTTTTATTTTCCTCCTATCTTCAAAGCGGGCATGATATAGATAGCATATTCAGGCTCGAAGAACTGATTCTAGAAGAAAAAGTCAAGGGCTTTATATGGAAGCTGGGCGCTCTCGGTTTTGTCGCTACCATTTGCATGATGGTGCGAGGGTGGGCTTCAAAGAGTGTCGCCGTTCTGGCTTCCTTGAGTTTCGTTTACATCATTTACTTGGTGGTCTTTAAGCATGACGAAAGCTATCTCAATCTTGGCATACATAAAAACTTATTAATATGGGCGGTTGTTTTTCCATCTGCGTTGGTTTCACTGATATTCGCCAGGGAAAAGCTTTTATTCGAACTCGGCGCAAAAAAATGGTCTCTGGCGCTCCTGTTCGTGGCGATGCCTTATGCCTACGTTATTGGCACGAACGGCCTTTATTGGACCGCAATGGGAGCTGCGGGAGTATTCTGGGTATTGGGGGGGCTTGTGCTGCTTGGCCCAGTCGCCCGGAGTCGAGGTGGTTGGGAATTTGCTCTGCCGTTGACATTAGAATGCCAGGCGATCACGGCTGTTCTCTTGCTTTCCGGCATGGAGCATCCGTACCGACAGCCTCAGCCGTTGAGATTGAATAATCATGTTACGGAGGTAGGCCCAAGGGGCGCGCGGCTGACATTGTCGGAAGCTTACGGAAAATACATAGAAGAAGCTAAAGCCTCGGCTGCTGGAGCAGGCTGGGAGCCAGGCACGCCTCTTATTGATCTGACGGGGCAGTCCCCTGGTATTTTATATGCGTTGGGTGCAAAAGCGGTGGGCCAGGGTTGGACGATCGGTGGGTATCCCGGCAGCGATAGGCGCGCGGTCGAAGCGTTGCGTCTGGCTTCTTGTTCCGAACTGGCGGTTGCGTGGGTTCTATTTGAAAAGGACGGGCCGCGAAGCCTGTCGGCGCAGGTGGTGGAAGTTTTTGGGGCGCATCTGCAAACTGATTATGTGGAGATCGCTTCCTGGCCGGTTCCCGGCGGGGTCGGCGGGTACGACGTGCCTCGTACTCAAACGCTTTATAAGCCTATCCGAGCATTGTCCGCGGCGCATACGTCATGCATTAAAAGCAAGGCGGGAGACGACGAAAAACGTTAACATGTCATGGTTAAACTTGTTTAAAAGAACGGCTGCCTCGATGTTTTGGTGCAAAACCCCAACTAGGCATCTATCTATATAGAGCAGATATACCGATGACTATTACCCAGCGCAGCTTAAGTATAGTAGTTCCAGTATTTCAAAGTGCGGAAATACTGGAGCAGCTATACAAGCGATTATCAGAACAACTCAATATCCTGTGCGCGGACTGGGAAATTATTTATATTGATGATGCCAGTGTCGATGACTCCTGGGAAAAATTGCTAAAGCTGCATCGTGGTGATTCCAGGGTGAAGGCGGTACGACTGGCCTTCAATCATGGGCAGCAGCATGCGACTCTGTGCGGTCTTCGATATGCCACTAAAGATTACGTAATTACGATTGACGACGACCTGCAATGTTTTCCAGAAGATATACCGTTGTTCGTCAATATGCTGAATACGGATAAAAGATTAGTTATAGGGAAAATAAAGGAAACGACAAAACAACACTCTTGGTGGAGAAATATTGGCTCGCGTGCCAATCAGCATCTTGCGGGCCGAATTCTCGGCAAGCCGAAATGGCTCTATTTGTCGAGTTATCGTGGGATGCCTATAAATATCGCTAAGCAAATAACAAACTATCGCGGAGCGCACCCTCATATTACCGCGCTATTGCTAAAGGTAGTGCCGGCCAAGTACATAGCAAATGTGGATATAAGGCACGCGAAGCGTGTTGATGGAAAGGGAAGCTCGTATTCTTTGAGAAAATTGATCAAGACAATGTCTTACCTGCTCATCAATCATTCCTACTTGCCATTGCGCATGATGGTGGCTTGGGGTATTGTTATTAGCTTTGCCAGTCTGGCTTACGCTGTGTGGATTGCTATTACTGCGATGATGGCAGATTATACGGCGCCAGGCTGGGCCTCGCTAGCCGTATTGATTTCCTTTCTCAGCGGCAATATTTTGCTGTGCATGGGTATTCTTGGCGAATACCTGGGTCGTTTGGTTGAAGAGGCCAGCCATGTAGAGCAATGTTCAGTTTTTGAAGAGCTTCTCTAATTTTATGAGCCTTTTTCGCATTTCTGATTTTTTTCCGAAAAATATCATCAAATTCGATGGTGAATTTGATCAGCTGGACGAAGCCGGCTCTATTTATCCTGGATCGCTTTGCTATTGTCAGAATCTTCAGTTCTTAGATATGGCGATGAATAATGACAACGTATCCGCCATCATTACAACTGAATCGCTTTTAATTTATGCCGAAGGGGGAATGAAAGCTATCGTGGTAGCCGAGGACCCTAGGCATCTTTTTTTTGAAGCGTATGCCGAAATATATAAAAACTCATCGTTGAGTGACATTGAGTGTGGCCTGGGAGAGAATGTAGACATTCATCCGTCCGCACGGATTTCTCCGATGTCATATATAGGGCGGAACGTGACGATCGGAGCGGGCGTTGTCGTCGGTAGCGGTGTCCGGATCATGGATGACGTGTATGTCGATTCGAATGCGGTGATCGGCGCAGAGGGATTGTTGACCCTCCGTCAACCTCAGGGAAAGTTGCTGCGCATCAATCACGCAGGCGGCGTTTATATCGGAGCCAGATCCGGTATTCTATCCGGCGCGGTGATAGCCAAATCTCTTTTCAAGTCTCCGACTACTATCGGCGAGGATTGCCAAATCGGCATCATGGCTAATATTGGCCATGGCGCTACAATCGGAGATCAATCAACTATTTCAGGCAATACTGTTGTGGCTGGCAGAGTAAAGGTGGGGCGCCAAGTGTGGATGGGCGTGTCGTCTTGTATTGCTCAAGGCCTGACGATCGGCGATAAGGCTCATATAAAAATGGGTTCTGTCGTCGCGCACAGTATTCCTTCGAGTGCGACCGTATCGGGAAACTTTGCGGTTTCTCATAAAACGCACTTGAGACAACATTTTGACCTAAAACGCCGTGAAAACATTTGACATTTCATACTCGTTTAAAGCGCCTAGAGATTACATTCAGGGTCCAGATATGCTCAGTCAGTGCGCGGGAGTGGCGGCACGGCAATTTTCCGAGCGTCTAAGCAACATAGTCTTTACGATGCATCGCATGTCAAATAAGAATATGCGGCTCGAGCTTAAGAAACTTTCAGATCGCGATCCAAAAATTGAAAGCAACGATGTAGCGCTACTAAGATTTACGGTGGGCGATGAAGCATGGGTGGGCAGGCTCAAAGAACGCGAGGACGGTCCTACGGAAAGCTATGAGTATGATGAGGATGCCGTGCTTGGATTGACCCGGCTTGATGCCGACCAACTGAGTATAAGGCTTCTCGAAGAGTCTCCTTATACGCCGATAGAAACGCTGACCTCAATGACGAAGGCCCTCCATTTGCGAGTCTATCCAAATGCCACAGGGAAATGGATATTCTGCAAGTGGGAAAGTCAGTCATGGCCGCTGCCCAGCAAGCTCACAGGGACGACAATCCGTGTGGTCCAAGCTCTGGGGTCTCGATTGACGAAGTCTGAAATCATCTTGGACGGCTCGGCGATCGGGCAGATTTATTTCAGTGCACGGAAAGCGGCATGATAGGAATATCCGGTATCGCAGCTTATCTTCCCGAGCAGCGAATAGATGCGCTGGACCGAGCTCTGTGCGTAGGCTCTAGTCATGAGCAAGTGGAAGGACGCATTGGTTTTCGGAGCCTGGCGCAGATGCGTCCGGATCAGCAGGCGAAAGACTTGGCGGTTTCAGCACTGGAGATGCTGAGCCGGAGAATGGATTTGGACCTGTCCGCAATCGAAGTATTGGCTGTCGTTTCTCAGAATCCAGGCCGAAACATTCCCCATCTTTCCGCAGTGGTTCATGGCGTTTTGGGCCTCTCCGATGAGTGCGCTTGTTTCGACATCGGCTTGGGATGCTCGGGGTATGTATATGCTTTGTCCATTGTGTCCGCCTTCATGTCCGCTAATCAGCTGCGTAAGGGGGTGATAGTAACGGCCGACCCCTATTCAAGGATAGTCGACCCTCAGGATAAAGCGACCAGCCTGATTTTTGGTGACGGTTCGACGGCTACTTTGCTGACTGACGAGCCTATATTTGATCTTGGCGCGTTTTCATTTGGCACGCTGGGGGCGGAGGCTGAGAAACTGGCATGCAATGATGGCATTCTCTATATGAATGGCAGGGCGGTTTTTAACTTTACAGCGTCAAGAGTTCCTGATCATATTCGTAAAACAGTTGAAAAGAATCAGACTGATCTTGACGCAATAGATTGTTTTGTCTTGCATCAAGGTAGTCGGTTTATTGTCGAGACTATTGCGGATAGGCTCGGGGTGGAGCGCCGGAAGGTTCCGTTTCTGGCGGCTGAGTATGGAAATACCGTCTCGTCGTCAATACCAATGATGTTGGAATCCATAATGCGGGATAAGAATAATAATAGCTTGGTGTTGAGTGGTTTTGGGGTCGGGCTTTCTTGGGCCAGTACTGTTATAAAAAGAAGGAGTTAGAATGCAAATAGAGCGTTCGGATATTATTTCAGCAATTGACGAAGCCAACGTCGTTGCCAATCCCGAAGGGCTTCGCGATAGTATTCCTTTGGAAGACCAGGGAATAGATTCGCTAGGATTGTTTAACATCATACTTCTCTTGGAAGAGAGGTACGAATTGAAGGTTTCCGATGAGGACATAGAAAAACTGCATAGTATCGAGGATATTATTTTATATTTGAAGGGCCGGGCCGGGTAAAGGGCCTAGAGACACAGAGCAAGTAAAAGATGGGTGCGAGAAGAAAATATATTGTTTTTTTTATTAAAGCAGCGATCGCCATCTTTGCGTTGACGTGGATTGTATTTGTTTCGGATATAGATTCCATTAGATCGGCCCTGAAAGAAGCTAACTATTGTTTTATCGGGGCGGGGGTTCTTGTTTTTCTCCTCGGACAGTACTTTGCCTCATATCGCTGGAACTATGTGCTGCGCAACCAGGGCATGGCTGTCGCCAGGCTGGAGACCTGGCGACTTACACAGATAGGCACGCTACTGGGAAATTTTTTGCCTGGACAAGGAAGTGGCGACCTAGTAAAAGCTGCCTTTCTTTTCAAGCGTTTTCCCAATAGCAAAGAAAAACTAATCGCCTCCGTTATTTATGACAGAATCTTAGGCGTTTTTGCCATCTTGTCCATAGTGTCGGTTTCGCTCATATGCATTGTTTTTGGAGTCGGCCCGTTTTTCCAAGTAGGGCTTCCGCTAGTGCATATATTTGGCGCTGGAGTGGCCATTCTTCTATTGGTTATGCTGCTGCTTGCTTCGGAGAGGGCGCGATTTTTCGTCAAGAGGGTAGTGGGCGGAAAGGTTGCGGGCTTCGCCCGTCAGCTTGGCGCTTTATTTTCCAAACGGAAGCTGTTTTTTTATACCTTGGCCATAAGTCTTTTCTTCCAGGCGACGTGGATTTTGTCCGTATGGCTGATGTTTCGTTCTATTGAGCCGTCAGCTTCTCTGCCGGCGGTTGTGTTTTCTGCTCCGTTGTCGGTATTGATGGCTTCCGTCCCCGTTACTCTTGGCGGCATAGGCGTAAGAGAGGGGGCGTTAAGTTTGCTGATGCAGCAGTCGGGCATGTCGATGAGCGTGGCTACGACGGGGGCTTTACTGACTCTTATTCCTCTGTTTGCATCGTCAATGATTGGTGGTGTTCTTTTATTTTATAGAAAGAGTTAGTATTCGCTATTCAGTAGTGGCATATCTTTCGTCAGACTGAGCCTTGTAGTTGTGATTCAGTATTCGTGAATGTTGTTCAACAAATTCCTATTTCATGCGCACCGACCAAGCTTCTTTTCCTAAAACTGCGTTTAGCCGACTGGCGGAGGCGGAAGATCGACATTGGTGGTTCCGAGCCAGAAATCGCCTCCTTATCTGGGTGATGAAGAGGAAGCTCGGTACGTTGCGAAATTTTTTGGAAGTTGGATGCGGCACCGGTTTTGTGCTCACGGGGGTTGGGCGAGCATTTCCCGAAGCAAAGCTGTTCGGGACGGAATATTTCGAGGAGGGGCTGTCATACGCGCGGCAACGGGTACCCAACGCGATCTTTGCAAAATTGGATGCCCGTGAAATGGATGAGGCAAATCAATACGCAGCGGTGGGGGCTTTCGATGTCATAGAGCATATAAAAGAAGATCAGCTCGTTCTCGGCAATCTTGCGCGCGCTCTTGAAAAAGGAGGGGCGCTATTGCTAACTGTGCCTCAGCATCGCTGGCTGTGGTCAGCAGCGGATGAGCGGGCCGGCCACGTGCGGCGCTATACAAGGAAGGAATTGATAAATAAAGTCGAGCAAAGTGGCCTGGACGTGGTGTATGTATCTTCCTTTGTCAGCTTGTTGATTCCCTTGATGTGGTGGTCGCGCAAGAAAAGACAAGCCGCTGTCGACGGTGAAGCAAAGCATGATGAGCTTAATATTTCCGATCGGTTAAATTCTGTCCTGGAAGTAGTCATGGCGATTGAACTGGCTCTAATGAAAATGGGAATAGTCTTTCCGATTGGAGGCTCCTTGCTGTTAGTCGCAAAAAAACCGTAATCTTTGTTTTGCTGGAAGCGTGGATTCCCCGTCCCTTTCCGAGCGGGCAATAGCCGGTAGAATGTCAAAGCTTCCCAATAACGGAGACGTCCAATTGGAAGCACGAATCCCCGGGGCGGTATTGGCTGACCTCAACGCGTTCATGGCTAAGTGAGGGTGGGCGACGGCCTGGAAGTGCCTTGCCCGGCTCAGGCTGGATTTAAGTACGCTCACCAAGCGGGTTGCAGTAGGGATCTTGTAACATTTTTATCGCCCATCTCCTGATTCTATGAAAGCAATCATCCTGGCCGGAGGAACCGGCTCACGTTTGTATCCCTTGACGCAGGTATCGAGCAAGCAGCTCCAAGCCGTCTTCGATAAACCAATGATCTATTACCCGCTAACCGTTCTGATGGCGTCGGGTATTAGAGAACTTTGTCTTATCTCGACCTCGAAGGATCTGCCCAAATACCAGACCCTTCTGAATGACGGTTCGCAATGGGGAATAAAGATCGAATATCGTGAGCAGCCTCGTCCCGAAGGCATTGCGCAAGCGTTCTTGATCGCCGCTGATTTCATTGGCTCGGATGACGTGATTCTGATGTTGGGAGACAACATTTTTTCAGGTGGAGATGATTTCCCGCGCGCCGTGTCCACTTTTGTAGGAGGAGCGACGATTTTCGCCTATCACGTCAAAGATCCCGAACGCTACGGCGTAGTGGAGTTCGATCGTAGCGGCAAAGCGATCTCTATCGAAGAAAAGCCCAAGCAACCGAAAAGCAACTATGCCGTGCCAGGGGTGTACATTTACGATAATGACGTGCTGGACATAGCAAAAGCAGTCAAACCTTCCGCACGGGGTGAGCTGGAGATCACGGACGTTAATTTGGAATACTTGAAGCGGGGAAAATTACAAGTGCGACGCCTGAGCCGCGGCTTTGCTTGGCTGGATGCGGGGACCAGTACGGCGTTGCATGAGGCATCGTCATATATTGAAGCCATTGAGCGGCGCCAAGGAATAAAGATTGGATGTCCGGAAGAGGCTGCGCTGGTCAGGAAGTTCCTTTCCATCGAACAATTTGAAAGTCTGATCTCGCATATGCCTGCATGCGAGTACAGTGGCTATCTGCGTAGCGTGGCCGACGAATGGCATAGGTTGAAAGGGGAAAAGCAATGACGGATAAGATCCGCTTCAATCGACCTTTCATAGGAAATGATGAGCGACGCTATATCGATGACGCCCTGCAAAGCGCCGCGCTATCGGGCGATGGGCCTTTTACCAAGCGTTGTTCCGAATGGATTGAAAACAGCACCGGCTGCGACAAGGCATTGCTGACCCATTCCTGCACGGCAGCATTGGAGATGGCGGCTTTGTTGCTGGATATCAAGCCCGGCGACGAAATCATCATGCCTTCGTACACGTTTGTATCGACTGCCAATGCTTTCGTACTGCGTGGCGGTATCCCGGTATTCGTCGATATCCGGGAAGATACGTTGAACCTGAATGAACAGCTCATCGAATCCGCAATTACGCCCCGCACCCGAGCCATTGTCCCGGTGCACTATGCCGGTGTCGCCTGTGAAATGGACGCTATTATCGGCCTTGCCAAACAGTATGATCTGAAGGTTGTGGAAGATGCCGCCCAAGGCGTGATGGCATCCTATAAGGGGCGGCTGCTGGGTAGCATCGGCGATCTCGGCACGTACAGCTTTCACGAAACCAAGAATGTGATTTCCGGCGAGGGCGGAGCGTTGTTGGTGAATAATCCTTCGCTGACTGCACGTGCCGAGATTATTCGGGAAAAAGGTACCGACCGCAGCCGCTTCTTTCGAGGAGAGGTAGATAAGTACACATGGCAGGACGTCGGCTCTTCCTACTTGCCCAGTGAAATCATCGCGGCATTTCTGTGGGCGCAGCTTGAAGAGTCCCAACGTATCACCACAGATCGGCTGGAGCTCTGGCAGCGTTATCACGCTCTTCTAGAACCCCTTGAGACTCGAGGACTGCTACGTCGGCCTATCGTGCCGAAAGACTGCCAGCATAATGCCCACATGTACTATGTGTTGTTGGCTCCCGAAATCGATAGGCAAAAAGTGCTGGACGAGCTCAAGAAGAATAATATTTCCTCTGTTTTCCATTATGTGCCTTTGCATTCCTCGCCGGCCGGAATCCGCTATGGCCGGGCAGAGGGTGATCTACACGTGACGATAATGCAATCAGAACGGTTGATTCGGCTGCCGCTTTGGGTTGGCCTGACTGCCGAGCAACAAGAATATATCGTCAACGTTTTGACGAATACGGCTAACGCACTAGTCTAGAGGATCGAGGTGGAATGAAAATCGTAGTTACCGGCGGGGCGGGCTTCATCGGCTCTGCCGTTATACGTCATATCATCCGGAACACCGATCACCATGTTGTGAATGTCGACAAGCTGACCTACGCCGGCAACCTGGCAAACTTGGATGAAGTGAGTGATTCGAGTCGATATTCTTTTGCGCAAGTCGATATCTGCGATCGCCGGGGATTGGAGCTCATCTTCGTCGAGCACCAGCCTGACGTGGTGATGCACTTGGCTGCCGAGAGTCATGTGGATCGTTCGATAGACGGCCCGGCTGCGTTTGTCGAAACCAACATTCTGGGTACCTACACTCTACTTGAGGTAGCCCGCGATTATTGGTCGAGTTTGAGCTTCGCGGACAAGCAAGTCTTTCGTTTCCACCACATTTCTACCGACGAAGTATATGGTGATTTGCCCCATCCCGACGATGCCGGCGATGCGACGCCTCATCTTTTCACCGAAACTACGGCCTATGCCCCCAGCAGCCCTTATTCCGCTAGCAAAGCGAGTTCGGATCACTTGGCCCGTGCCTGGATGCGTACTTACGGCTTGCCTGTGCTGATGACCAATTGCTCAAATAACTACGGTCCGTACCAGTTTCCCGAAAAACTGATCCCTTTGATGATACTTAATGCATTGGAGGGAAAACTGCTGCCCGTCTACGGCAACGGTAATCAAATTCGTGACTGGCTATATGTCGAGGACCATGCGCGTGCACTCTATACGGTTATTACCCGAGGCAAACCAGGTGAAACCTACAATATAGGCGGGCACAATGAAAAACGAAATATTGAAGTCATCCAGACTCTTTGCGACGTTTTGCAAGAGCTATCGCCCCGAGATCAGGGCAAGACGCTGAAAGAATATCGCTCGCTTATTAATTATGTACCGGATCGTCCCGGCCATGACCGTCGCTATGCTATCGACGCCGGCAAGATTCAACGCGAGCTAGGCTGGAAGCCGCTGGAGACTTTTGAAACCGGCATTCGTAAAACGGTGCGCTGGTACCTTGATAATTTGGAATGGTGCCGACGCGTACAAGACGGAAGCTACCAACGTGAACGACTGGGCCGAGCGATGGCCTTTCCGCGAAAGTGAGCATCCAGTCAGTCGTTCGAGCGCTCAGTCTCCGACTATGCGCTTTACAAGCAGATGCTGGGCAAGATATTTAGAAGCGCTTGGAGTCAGGTGACCGTAATCCCAAGTGGTCATTGTTTCCTTGATGTCGTCATCGGTGTAAGTCAAGCATCCGTTGGAGTCGCAGAATAAACCGATGATGTCCACAAATTGCGATATTTCGTCGGCAGGAAAGTTGCGAAGAAGTAAATCATTTTTAGCAAATACGTCCTGCTTCACCCCAATAAAAGTTCGTTTAGGCTTTGTAATCCATAGTCGTCGAGCGAAAATTTTTGGCAAGTCACTTTCCCACTGCGGCGTAGGCCCAAGAAAGAGGATCTTCTTTATACCGAAGGCCTTCAGCTTGGACGATATTTCAGCTACAACTTTAGAAGAATGTCCGTCGGCTTGGGCTATGACTACCACGTCAGGAACAACGTTCCGGATTGTTTTCATGGCAAAGTAATTTGACTGATCGCATTGGCTTGCACGGGAAGGCGAGTCAATATTCGGGTTGGGCGCACATCCAGACGAGGCAATCTGCAAAACCTGCCATTCGCGTGGAATATACTTCACTATGCCAGGAGATAAAGATTGAGCGTGTGAATCACCCCAAATCAGGACTCTTTTATCAAATCTGGAATCTGTTCTGAAGCAAGAATCATCAATTTTATCGACGGGCTTGCTGTTTGTGACTCCTCCTTCGAGCTTGCCTTCTTCACGGTATTTGTCTCCGTTGAAAAAAGCGCACTCGCTTCTCCACTCCATGGGCAGATTTATTTTTTTGAAATACGACCAATTGGGGAAGCTGTTTTCAAAGTAATTTATAAAATCTTCCCTATCTTTCATTCTGAATGCGAAGCCATTCTTGCTATAGGTTATATAACCGACAAAGCCTGTGATAACCATAAGAAAAATTAATGTCACGACTTTAAATTGGCTGTTTTTGCCGAAACGTATAGGGCCCTCGACAAGCTTATATGTCATCCAGGCAAGCAATATGGAAAGCCCGACAGCGGCAATGCGTATACCCGGACTTGGAACTGCGCTCTCGATAATCCGTGCAAAAGAGAGTATTGGCCAATGCCACAGGTAGAGAGGGAAGCTTATCAAGCCAAACCAAACGACAAGCTTGTTAGAAAGAATCTTTTGATTAATCCAAGCCGTGGGACCTGCGAGGATAATCAAGAAGGCTCCCAGCACGGGTATGATGGCCCACAAGCCGGGAAAATTCACATCCTTGGTTATTCGATAGAAACCGAAGATTAGGACCGTGCAGCCCAAAAACGAAATCACATGACAGAGTGTCCTCCCATCTGCCTCTATCTTTCCTCGATAGGCCGCTTTGATCAGCCAACCATCAATAGTGAGCTTGATCGCCCTTAAGCAATTCTTTTTATATAGCGCAAGCCATGCCAAAAGGCTCCCGCATAACAGTTCCCAAAATCTTGTCTGTGGGGAATAGAAGACCGCGACCAAATCTTGCTTGATTCCTTTTGCATTCAGATAAAAGGAAATAGAGGCAATAAAAATGATCAGGACGAGCAGATTGAAGTTTTTCTTCCATGCGAGCCATAATAGCAACGGCCATGCGATATAAAACTGTTCTTCAATGCCTAAACTCCAAAGATGCAACAAGGGCTTAGTTTCTGCGGAGTTATCAAAGTAGCCAGCTTCGTTCCAAAAAACAAAGTTAGCGATGAAGCCGGCACCCGCGGCAATATGCTTGCCTAATTGCTTGTACTCATCAGTAAGTAGCACGAACCATCCAAAGGCGTAGCTGGCGATGAGCACAAGCAGCAATGCGGGGAAAATTCGTTTGATACGGCGAGAGTAGAATTCAGCGAAGCTGAATGTCCCCTTGTCCAGGCTTTCAAAGATAATTGTCGAGATAAGGAAACCGGAGATGACAAAAAACACATCCACACCGATAAAACCGCCTTTCATCCACGCTGGAAAGGCATGGAAAATGACGACCGACAAGACGGCGATCGCTCGCAAGCCGTCAATGTCGGGACGATACTTGGGATGGAATAGTTTGGGAAGCGGGGTTGTCATTTAGTATAAATTAGTCTTGGTCTTGTTAGGAAACGCGATCAGGCTTTTTTCCATCCTAAGCAACTTTTCTGGGCACAGGCCTTGGTTGACAAGTCATCGGCCAGTGTTTTTTCAAGCTGGTTGCGGAGCATGTATTGACCCAGTGTTTTCTACTCGGTTCAGGTGGCTAACGCGAAGGCTTCTGCTGGGGGTAAGGCCCGGATGCGGGTGCTGGGAGTGTAAAGCGTGCAGTCGTCAATCACACGATTGACATGCCGCAAGATTCCGACGTGGTACCCATGAAACATTGCTCCTTAAGCGTCTTAATGGCGCGCTCGACCGTGCCGTTCTGCTGTGGACATGTGGAACGGCTCCTGTCGAAGGCCGTTGCTGTGCACCAGCACGGCCCAGCCTACAGCTATGGTTGAGCGCTAACGGTCGACGTGCACAGCGAGCGGTAAGCCCTGCACACTTGTGGACGTCATCCAGCTAGCAAATCTAAAAGAAGGCCGGCCACAGCACTTGGTCACGATAACGTGTCTTATAGCTAAGCTATACTTCTTTTTGTTAAAAAAATACTTTTTCTTAAAATTGAGTATTATTATAAATCATTTGAATACTGATGGTGCTCGGCGGCTAGCGTGAAAAGTAAGATCTTTGCATTCGTAATAACAACGTGGATGATTTTTATAACGGCAGTGCTTTACTATGTATATAGAGAGCACACAAAGTTGCCTCCTTCCCTTTCGATGTCCGAAGTGAACCCAGGGGCAGAGCCGAACGTTGGGGAAAACTATGTTTTGTGCTACAGCATTGAGGATAGAACAAAGGGTTTTGTGAATATTTCATATGGCGGGGTCCCGTTGAGGGGGAGGGGCGGTGTTGCCGGCGAAAATCCTGTGACTTATGACATATGGGTGGGAGCCTGTGGTTCGATTACTGCTTTGTCTCCCGACACGTTGCAGGTGATTCCCAGTGAGGAGTTTGACGGGAATTTCGCCATTTCCGTCAATCAAATCGCGCAGCCAAATCCGCCTATGAGAACTAATGCCTTGTTTGGAGACGCCAAGGCACTTGAAGTTAGAGTGGGCGTTCGGTCGAGTTATTTTATTGGCGCCAATGCGGGATCAAAAGAATTTTCCGCTATCGGGTCTAACGTGGCTTTGGGCGATAATGCTTTGGCGAACGTGATAACGGGAGACGCAAATATTGGCATAGGGACAAGAGCGCTGTATTCGCTTACAGGGGCAAAGTCGAATGTAGCAGTGGGGAATAATACACTGCAAAAAAACGAGACGGGCTATAACAATACCGCAGTGGGGACGGCCGCACTTGAGACGAATACGACAGGATTTGATAATGTGGGTTTAGGTATTCGAGCCTTGGCCTTGAATGAAACCGGAAATAATAATACTGCCCTGGGCACGGATTCATTTGAGGAGAATATTTCCGGCTCACATAATACAGGTATTGGCACATACTCGGCCAGACTGAACAAGACATCGTCTGCAAACACGATTGGTGGTTTTGGAGCTATGTATCGTTATACAGGAAGGCTGGGTCAAAACACAGCTTTTGGCATGAATGCCTTGGGATACCTGGTGGATGGAGGAAATAATATTGCTATTGGTGTAAATGCGGGGCTGAAGCCTACAAGCGCATTGAATTCAATTTGGATCGGGCTTGATTCGGGGAAAATCGATAAGCAGGCAGATGGCCTTAGCAACTCGATAGCGGTCGGCGCAAGCTCATGGACTGATAAAGATAACCAAATATCACTGGGTAATGAAAAAATAAAAGAAGTAAGGACTTGGGGTGTGGTGACTTTTAAAGAAAGCTACGATATTTATGATCCAGCTATCGAACCTAATTCTTTATTCGTCGGCCATAATGGAATGCTTTACTTTAAGACTGGAGATAGCATAACGCTGCCATTGACTTCATATGGGAAGAGGTGATTTTCGTTTTAGGATGCAAGCTCTTCTTTGAAGCGTCCTAATTTTGGATTCTTTATTTGGTTGCTAGAATTTGCATGAGGAATAATTATAAACAGCTACGCTCATCGGTCTGGGTACCATGGCTGGGTGAGGAAGGTACGCAAAGAAAACTGGAAAGAATGAGCGATTAAATTGCATTAGCGGCTCGATAGGACGCTATGCTGTTTGTGTTTCAACAACATTCAGGCGCGATGCTATTTTTTTCTGGTAGAGAAAGTATGCCGTTGCTCCTTTTTCATGCATCTTGCCTGTAAACTTGCTACCATGGCCAATTCCTGGCCATGGTAGCAAGTCGCATGCAAAAAATGGACTGGCCTGTGCCTCATGTTTCCCCTGATGGAGTCCATTCGGTTGTACTGCGTGTGCCAGGGGAAAGTCCTAGCAGCAGTCTGCGTGAGCCGCCCCAAAAGCTTGGCGGTAATTAGGCTAGGAAAAGTCAACACTGCGTACGAACTATGCTGGAAAAAGGGCTGATTAAGGTGCATAATTTTGTAATTAAAGAAATAATTGCCATATGTGTTTTCTAATTCCTATCGATTTTTCGATGAAAACGGCGCTGATTCTTAGTTTTCGTTCATGGCGAAATTATGAAATGCCACGAAAAGATAATTTGAATTATTCGCAAGAGAAACAGATGTAGAGGTCAAGCTGGAAAATTCAAAGACATTGCTTTTGAAATACTATCCCATGTAAATTTTAGATTGGTTACGAAATGAAAAATTTTGCTTTGGTTGGTGCTGCTGGCTATATTGCTCCTCGACATATGAAGGCTATCAAGGATACGGGGAATGTCCTGGTTGCGGCATTTGATCCCAACGATTCCGTAGGCATTATTGATAGTCATTTCCCAAATGCAGAGTTTTTCACCGAATTTGAGCGTTTTGATCGCCATGTGGATAAGCTTCGGCGTTCGGATGCAAATAGCCGTATCGACTACGTTTCAATATGCTCTCCAAACTATTTGCACGATTCCCATATGCGGTTTGCGCTGCGGTCCGGCGCCGATGCCATATGTGAAAAACCTTTGGTGCTTAACCCGTGGAATATTGACGGGTTGTTGGAGATTGAGCGTGATACCGGACATAAGGTAAACACTATTTTGCAGCTCAGAGTGCATCCCTCTATCGTTGCCCTGCGCGAAAAAGTGCGCTCATTGAAATCTAGCACCAAGCATGAGGTTGATCTTACTTATATTACGTCACGCGGGCACTGGTATTTGCAGTCTTGGAAAGGCGATGTGAAGAAATCGGGCGGAATTGCCACCAATATCGGTGTGCACTTTTTTGACATGCTCCATTTTATCTTCGGTGAGCTGCAGCAGAATATTGTCCATCACAACGAAGATACGAAAGCGGGTGGATACCTTGAGTACGAACATGCCCGTGTGCGCTGGTTCTTGTCGGTTGACTATGACGATGTTCCGGAAGCTCAAAAGCAGTCAGGGCAACGCACTTATCGCTCTATTACTGTCGATGGCGATGAAATCGAGTTTTCTGGTGGATTTACTGATCTGCATACCATTAGCTACAAAGAAATTCTTGCGGGAAACGGATTCGGCCTTGAAGAAAATCGGGTGGCTATTTCTACTGTAGCGGCAATCCGTACCGCGGTGCCAGCAGGATTATCTGGCGATTACCATCCCTTTTTGAAAAAATGAGCTATTACAAGCATCCCAGCGCTATTGTCGATGATGGCGCTGTAATTGGTGAAGGGTGTCGCGTGTGGCACTTCGTTCATGTCTGCTCCCAGGCGAGAATTGGTAAGAATGTTTCCATGGGACAGAATGTTTTTATCGGTAATAAGGTCGTTATCGGCGATAGCTGCAAGATACAGAATAACGTTTCAGTATATGACAATGTGACGCTGGAGGAGGGGGTATTTTGCGGCCCCAGCATGGTGTTTACCAATGTTTATAACCCACGGTCGTTGATCGAGCGCAAGGATCAATATCGAGACACCCTGGTAAAGCGAGGCGCGACCTTAGGGGCCAACTGCACAGTGATCTGTGGGACAACTATAGGTAAGTATGCGTTCATTGGCGCCGGCGCAGTAGTAAACCGAGATGTATCTGATTATGCGCTGATGGTTGGCGTACCGGCTAGGCAGATCGGGTGGATGAGCGAGTATGGCGAGCAGTTGGCTTTGCCATTGAAGGGTAAGGGAGAGGTGCTGTGTTCTCACACTGGGGCACGATACTTGTTGGATGGAACTCTTTTAAGGAAAATTGAAGGCGACAGCGATGGAGTTTATTGATTTAAAAGCACAGCAAGCCAGAATAAAAGATCGGGTTGATGCCGGTATCCAGCGAGTGCTTGCGCATGGAAAATATATTCTGGGGCCTGAGGTAGCAGAGTTGGAAGAAAGGTTGGCGGCGTATACCGGCGCCCAGTATTGCATTACTTGCGCAAATGGAACCGATGCGCTTCAGATTGCACAGATGGCGTTGGGTATAGGTTCCGGTGACGAAGTAATAACGCCTGGGTTTACGTATATAGCTACAGCAGAAACCGTGGCTTTGCTAGGAGCGACTCCTGTCTATGTAGACGTAGATCCCCATACTTATAACCTTGATCCCGCTAAACTAGAGGCGGCTATTACGCCGCGCACGAAAGCAATTATTCCGGTTTCTTTATATGGGCAGTGTGCCGACTATGACGTTATTAATGCTATAGCGTCGAAGCATGGGATACCCGTCATTGAGGATGCTGCGCAAAGCTTTGGCGCAACGTATAAAGGTAGAAAGTCGTGTAATTTGACAACGATTGCGTGCGCCAGCTTTTTTCCAAGCAAACCTTTAGGATGTTATGGTGACGGAGGCGCAATATTTACCAGCGACGCTGGTTTAGCTAAAGTGTTGCGTCAAATAGCAAGACATGGCCAAGACAGAAGGTATCACCATATTAGAATCGGTGTAAACAGTAGGCTGGATACATTGCAGGCTGCCATACTATTGCCGAAACTAGACCTCCTTGACGAGGAGCTTGTGCTGCGGCAAAAAGTAGCGGCGGCGTATTCGCAGGCGATAGCTAAGCTCGGGTTTGCTACTATCCCTACGATAGAAAGCTTTAATCAGTCTGCTTGGGCTCAGTACACGGTATTGCTCGACAATCGGAATGCGATTCAGTCTTTTTTGAATGAAAACGGAATTCCTACGGCGGTGCATTATCCAATTCCGTTGAATCTGCAACCGGCGGTTGAAAACCTGGATATTGTTCTCCCCATAGGCGATCGACTGGCTGAGCGCGTGTTGAGTTTGCCGATGCATCCGTACATGGATGACCATACTATTCGAACTGTAGTTCAGGCACTCTCAGAAGCAAATCAATGAGGTTGTTTTCCCCGATCGAGCGGATACTAAGCAATCAGCTGGTTCGTTCGATAGCCGCGTTAGCATCGGGTACTGCGCTAGGGCAATTGCTAATGATTTTGGCAATGCCGCTGTTGACGCGATTATATACGCCGGAAGAATTTAGTGTGATGGCTCTATACGTCTCACTGGTGAGTGTTCTTTCCGTATCGGCAGCCCTTAGATTTGATATTGCAGTACCCATTGCTAAAGAGGATGCGGAAGCAGAAGACCTGGTGTGGCTTGGCCTGCTTTTTGGCGGCTTGGTTTTTCTGTTGCTGGCGTTGGTGTCGGCTCTAATTTACTTGAATGTTTCGAGCGCTAGCAGATGGTGGCTGGGTATTGCTCCATATATATGGCTTATACCGATTGGCGTGTTTTTCTCCAGCGCATACGGTACTTTGCAAATGTGGGGCTCCCGCAGACGGAGATTTAATCTGATTGCTAGAACTCGTTTGGCCCAAGGAGGCGGGATGGTGGCTACCCAGCTAGGTTGGGGAGTTGCTTCTTCAGGGGCGCTGGGGTTGGTATTGGGACAGGCTATAAGTCACATTATAGGTGTGATAAGTCTTTTTCGATTATTTATTTCAAGTTTTCGGCCTGTAGCTTGTTCTGAGCTACTGGGCAGGCTTAAATATACCGCTACAAAGTACAGTAATTTTCCAAAATACTCAACATTCGAGGCTTTATTTAATAATGGAGGAATTCAAGTACCTGTTGTATTGATTTCTCTATGGGCTATTGGCGCCGAGGCTGGGTATGTCCTACTTGCTATGCAATTGATGCAGGCCCCGATGAGTTTGCTGGGGGCTGCTATTGGTCAAGTATTTTTTCCTTATGCTAGCACATCACCGACACCCGGTGATTTGGATCAATTAACCCGAACAACCCTTATTAATCTGATACGTTTAAGTGTCATACCACTAATTGTTATTGGAACATTAGCTCCATTATTATTTCCTTTTGTGTTCGGGAAAGAGTGGGCTAGGGCGGGAGTGATCGTTGCCTGGATGGTTCCATGGTTTATTATGCAAATGCTTGTATCCCCGCTGTCGATGATCCTGCATATATGCAGGAAACAAAGAGAGGCGCTCCTGATACAGATTGTCGGGTTCTTTCTCAGGGTAGGCGTCATAGTTCTTGCGGCACTGTTCAATAAGGCAGTCATGGCTGAGGCATACGCGATTTCCGGCTTTGTGTTTTATTCGATTTATTTATGGATGATCTTAAGGTGCCTGCCAAGCTATCCCAAGTGTAATGCGGAAATACGCTTTCTTTCTAAAAATATATTGATTGGCTTGGCAGTTTCTGGGATTCTATATTGTATAGTGCAAGCCCTATTGAATATTTTTTGAAAAATGAAAGACTCAGTAAGATTGGGAAGCGATATGACATACATAATGCA
This sequence comes from uncultured Burkholderiaceae bacterium, assembly GCA_964551305.1. Lineage (GTDB taxonomy): Bacteria > Pseudomonadota > Gammaproteobacteria > Burkholderiales > Burkholderiaceae_B > JBAZDC01. Next base: position 29,801 of record CAZKBT010000001.1, on the reverse strand, counting down.
CAAGCGATTGACGCTGTTCATTGCCATGTCATTTTATGGCTACTCCATATTTATCGGGCTGCAATATTACCTGGCGGAAGAGCATTGGTTCTGGGGATTCTCGCCGCCTATGCTCACGTTAGAGGGATGGTTCTTTTGCCTGGTTGCGATAATGCTGATTTCGCTGTTTTTGCCGATCAATATTAAGAAACCGTCTTCTCTTGTTCTGATCACATTGTGTTTTGTAGTGATAATGCCAATTCTGGTATTAACGATATTTAATTACGAAAATAGTATAGTTCGGTACGGGCCGACTCTAGGCTTGTTGATAATGGGTTTTATATTCTCATGCTTTCTATGCTCTCGTGTCACGAAGCCGTCAACGGAAAATAAAATTCCATCTGGAAACGTAGCGATAGTTTTTCTTGCCATAGCGGTATGCATGGCCGTGCTTCTCGTATATGAATATGCCTCAATCATGGCATTTGCAGGTCTGGAACAAACATATGAGCAGCGGAAACTAGGGGCGGCAAGCTCCGGATTCATTGGATATATACAGGTATATCTAGCCTATTTCTTCTGTCCTGGCTTGCTGGCCATAGGATTAAGTAGAAAAAATATAGTTCTAACTATTTTTGCTGTGGCTGGATTTGTTTTGTCTTATTCAATTACTGCGGAGAGAACCGTTTTTTTATTGCCAATAATTATGATTGGGATATATGTTCTCTATAGTTATAAAAAACGGATTTCTTACATCTCTCTGGTTTTCTTTGTTTCCTTAATTATTATCTTTGCCTCTGTGTTTTATGAGAGTTCCTCCGTCGTAAACGGGATAGCTTTATATTTTGTCTACAGAGTAATAGCTTTGCCCGGAATATTATTCTCCCAGTACCTGGATTTTTTCGGCGAGCAAGGCCTTACTTATTGGACTCATGTGCGTGGCTTTGACCTGGTTATTGATGTGCCTGTTGCTTATCAAAATAATCCTCTTTTCCCTTATTTGGGACGAATTTTGGCGGACGAGTTTCTAGGCGTGGATAGTAATTCAAATGCGAACTTGTTTGCCTATGATGGCGCAGCTGCGTTGGGGATCCTGGGTGTCTTGATAATCTGTTTATTACTAACCCTATGGTTGCTGGTTCTGGATTATGCTGCCAACAAATGGTCTCCCGCCTTTGTTTTGCCTGTGGTTTTTCCCATGGCCTATGCGCTGACGAACGGCTCGTTCTTCACCGTGCTTTTGTCCTTTGGCGGAATATTTTGGATAATACTGTTTTTTTAATGCCGGAATCGAGAAGATTCTCTGCCTTTCCTTATAAGAAAGCTAATATGGCGTGAGGATGAATCGCTTATGTTCAAATATTATCTGGCTAAACTATTGAAAAAACTACGGCTCTCTGCCGTTCGAAACAGTTCTGTAGACGCGACTGCGAAATTAGAGTCGGGAACAGTGTTTGTCAACTCGAAAATAAATAAGCACTCATTCTGTGGCTATGATTGTATGATAGTTAATTGCCGAATCGGCAGCTATACCTCGGTGGCGAGTAGGGTTTCCATAGGTGGAGTTGCACATCCAGTGCATTTCGTGTCGACTAGCCCTGCGTTTTTGTCGCATAAAGACAGCATAAAAACCAAGTTTGCCAGCCATGAGTTTCTTCCGCAAATTGAGACGGAAGTCGGGAATGATGTCTGGATCGGAGAGGGGGCGTATATAAAGGCAGGCGTATCGATTGGAGATGGCGCGGTGATAGGTATGGGCTCTGTGGTGACTAGGAATGTGCCGCCATATGCTATAGCGGCCGGTAATCCCGCCCGTGTCATTAAAATGAGATTCGAACAAGATGTAGTTGAGGCTCTAGTGCGCATGAGGTGGTGGGATTTGCCGGATACGGAATTGGCGCGTTTGGGGCCCTTGTTTAATAATCCGATTGAAATGCTCAAATCTGAGGGTTATTTGTGAAAATATTGCATCTTTGTTTATCTTGTTTCTACATAGATGGCTATTCGTACCAAGAAAATCAGATAGTGGCGCAAAATGTTAAGGACGGCCATGACGTATTTGTTGTTGCATCGACAGAGACGTTCAATGAAGACAGGGAATTGGCTTACGTTACGCCTTCATCTTACATGGGAACCGATAACGCGCCTGTAGTTCGCTTGCCATATAGGGGAATACTGCCTCATTTTCTTATGAGAAAGTTGAGGGCATATGAAGGCTTATATCCCTTGCTGGAGCGTATTGACCCTGACGTGATCTTGTTTCACGGCATGTGTGCGTGGGAGTTGCTGACTACGGCAAAGTTCGTTAAGAACAACCCTCGTGTCACTCTCTATGTGGACAGCCATGAAGATTTCAATAATAGTGCAAGGAGTGTGGCATCCAAATTCCTGCTTCACGGTGCTTTTTATAGGACGATACTACGCTCGGCTTTACCATATATTGAAAAGGTTCTCTGCATTTCGACGGAGACAATTAATTTTGCACGAGATTTTTACCGTGTCCCGGAGGAAAAGATAGAGTTCTTTCCGTTGGGAGGTAAGGTCTTCGATGATAAGGAGTATATAGCCCGCAGAAATAAGGCGCGGGATTTGTATGATGTTAGGCCTGATGAAGTTCTTTTCGTGCAATCGGGAAAAATGGATGCCTCAAAAAAACTGATTGATTCCTTAACCGCCTTTTCCGCCGTTCCAGATCCTTCATTTCGATTTGTGGTGGTAGGACACATACAGAATGACATTCTGGAGGCGGCTACGGAGCTAATAGAGAGGGATTCCCGCATAAGATATGTCGGGTGGAAAGATGCGGAGGCGCTACAAGATATTTTATGTGGCGCGGATGTATATCTTCAGCCGGGTACGCAATCGGCTACTATGCAGATGAGTTTATGCTGTCGCTGCGCAGTCATTCTGGATGATGTTGAAAGCCATCGAGTTTTCGTGAAAACGAACGGCTGGTTGATAAACGAAAGCCACAAGCTTGAAGATATTGTGTTTGAGGTTTCAAATAAAAAATCGCGCTTGCCTGATATGAGTAAAGAGTCATTCCGTGTGGCGCAAGAGTTGTTGGATTATGGAAAGCTAAGCGCTAGGCTATATTCTTGAAAGTTGTGATCCCTTATTTGAATTTTATCTTGAACTGTTGTAAGAATATAAATTGGATATAACATGCTTGAAGAACAATATAGAATTTGCACCAGAACCATCATGGACACAAGCGATCCCACGATCCGTTTCGATTCCAATGGCGAGTCTGACTACTGCAAAAACTTCGACGAGCAAATAAAGCCCAATTGGCATACCGATGAGCGCGGGGAGCGGGAGCTCATGCAAGTCGCTGCCAAAATCAGAGAGCAAGGCAAGGGGAAGGATTTCGATTGTATTATCGGCCTCAGCGGCGGTTTGGATAGCTCTTACACAGCCTATATCGCCAAGGAAAAGATGGGTTTGCGCCCATTGCTTTTTCACGTGGATGCAGGTTGGAACACCGATCAAGCAGTCGGCAACATCGAAAAGCTGGTTAACGGTTTGGGATTGGAGTTGTTCACCGAGGTGATCAACTGGGAAGAAATGAAGGACTTGCAAGTCGCATTTCTAAAGTCGCAAATCGCCGATCAGGATTTGCCGCAGGATATCGCGTTTTTCTCGGCTCTGTATAAGTTCGCACGCCAGCATAAGCTGAAGTACGTACTTACGGGCGGCAATTTTTCTACCGAATGCTGCCGTGAGCCGGAGGAATGGGGCGGCTATCCCGGGATCGACAAGCGTTTGATGATGGACATTCATCGTAAATTCGGTAAGCGCCCGCTGAAGACTTTCCCGGTAGTGGATATTCTGGTTTACAAGCTCTACTACCGTTATATCCTGGGCATGCAGATCTTCAAGCCGCTTAACCTGGTTCCATACATCAAGGCCGATGCGGAACGCGAGTTACAATCGCGATTTGGCTGGCAACCATTCCAGCATAAGCATCATGAGTCGCGTTTTACGCGGTTTTATGAGGACTATTGGTTGCCGCGCAAGTTCGGCTACGAGAAAAGGCGGGCGCATTTTTCAAGTCTTATTCTGACGGGCCAGATGACGCGCGAGGATGCCTTGGTGCGGATAGCCAAACCGGAGCTGGATGAACATTTCCTTGCGCAAGAGTTCCGTTATGTCGCCCATAAGCTGGATTTGACGGAACAAGAGCTCCAGGAGATTTTCGAAGGGGAAAACAAGACGTATCGTGACTACAGGAACAAGAAGTTCTTGATAGGCATAGGCGCTAACATTATGCAGAAGCTAGGTCTGGAAAAAAGGCTTTTTAGATGATTCACATTATTGACTACGGCCTGGGTAACATCCTGGCGTTTGTAAACATGTACAAGCGCTTGAACGTGCCTGTGGCGGTAGCGAAAACTCCGGCTGAACTCGCCGGCGCCGGCAAACTGATCTTGCCCGGGGTCGGTGCGTTCGATCATGCGATGCAACGCTTTCAGGATTCGGGCCTCAGAGAGACGGTTGATCGAATGGTGCAGGGCGGAGGGATTCCGGTATTGGGTATCTGCGTGGGTATGCAAATGTTGGCGGATTCCAGTGAAGAAGGGGTCCTCTCCGGTTTGGGCTGGGTGCCGGGAACGGTGCGCAAGTTGGCCGTTGATCAGCTGCCGCATGGGACACATCTGCCTCATATGGGGTGGAACGACGTAGCGCCGATAGGGATTCCTGCGTTGTTCAATGGGCTGGAGCAGGACGCTCGATTCTATTTTCTGCATTCGTTCTATTTTGAAGCGGCTGAGGAAAGCAGTGTGATTGCTACTGCGGATTATGGTCGGCGCTTTGCTTGTGCCGTGAATCATCGCAATGTATATGGCGTGCAGTTCCACCCGGAAAAAAGCCATCATTTTGGCGCTCGGCTACTCAAAAATTTCGCGGATTTATAAATCGTGCTTCGTCCCAGAATAATTCCCTGCTTGCTCGTTCAGGATAAAGGCTTGGTCAAGACCGTCAGGTTTTCCAAACCCAAGTATGTCGGCGACCCTATCAATGCCGTGCGCATCTTTAACGAGAAAGAAGTGGACGAATTGATCGTGCTGGATATCGATGCAACACGTGAAGGGCGTGAGCCGGACTTCAAAATGGTCGAACGGCTGGCTGCGGAATGTCGCATGCCTTTGTGCTACGGCGGTGGCGTGAAAACGGTGGAGCATGCGCGGCGTTTGATAGGCTTGGGTGTGGAGAAGGTAGCCATTAGTTCCGCAGCCGTCGCGACCCCCAAGCTGGTTGCTGACATTTCGCGGGAAGTGGGTAGCCAAAGCGTTGTCGTGGTGTTGGATGTCAAGAAGAAGCTGTTCGGCGGGCGCTACGAGGTCTGGACGCACAATGCAACGGTCAATACGCATAAGGATCCGGCTGAGTTTGCGCAGGAGTTTCAGGCCTTGGGCGTGGGTGAGATCGTAGTCAACGCCATCGACCATGACGGCGTTATGAAAGGCTACGATCTGGGCTTGGCCCGTAAGGTCCGCGAGGTGACGACGGTGCCTTTGTCGATCGTGGGTGGTGCGGGATCATTGGCCGATATCGCAGAGCTGATTCGCGCGCTTGGGCTGGTGGGCGCGGTTGCCGGCAGCCTGTTCGTATTCAAAGGCGCATACAAGGCCGTGTTGATCAACTATCCGAACATGGCCGAAAAAGACAGTTTGGTTCGGGATGCAATGGCGCGTTGAGCGCTGCTGCACTTTATTTCTCAAGATAAATTTATTCATAAGCCATGTTGGAATCTCACGCTAAATTATTGATCACGGGCGGCACGGGTTCGTTTGGCAACGCGGTGCTCAAACGTTTCCTCGACACGGATCTCGCCGAAATTCGCATCTTCAGCCGCGACGAAAAGAAGCAGGATGACATGCGCAAGCGTTATTCGCATCCCAAGCTGAAGTTCTATCTCGGCGACGTGCGGGATTACCGAAGCGTGTTGAACGCCACGCGGGGCGTGGACTACATTTTCCATGCGGCTGCGCTCAAGCAGGTGCCGTCATGCGAGTTCCACCCCATGGAAGCGGTCAAGACCAACATTCTCGGTACAGAGAATGTGCTGGAGGCGGCGGTACAAAACGAAGTGCGGCGGGTGGTATGTCTTAGTACCGATAAGGCGGTATACCCGATCAACGCGATGGGTATTTCGAAGGCCATGATGGAAAAAGTCATGGTGGCGAAATCGCGCAATGTGGATGAGTCAAAGACGGTGATCTGCGGGACGCGGTATGGCAACGTCATGGCTTCGCGAGGCTCGGTCATTCCGTTATTCGTCGAACAGATACGAGCCGGCAAGCCGCTGACCTTGACAGATCCCAACATGACCAGATTCATGATGACGTTGGCCGATGCCGTGGATCTAGTGTTGTATGCTTTCACGCACGGCCACAATGGCGACCTGTTCGTGCAAAAGGCGCCGGCTGCGACCGTTCAGACGTTGGCGCGGGCGTTGACGGAAATAATGGGCAAGCCTGAGCATCCCATCGATGTCATCGGCACTCGGCACGGGGAAAAGCTATATGAGGCTTTGTTGAGCCGCGAAGAGATGATTTCGGCGGAAGACATGGGGGATTACTTCCGTGTGCCGCCCGACTTGCGCGACTTGAACTATGCGAAATACGTCGAGCAAGGCGAAGAGAGGATTTCTCAAGCCGAAGATTACAATTCGCACAATACCGAGCGGCTCGATGTGGAGGGCATGAAGAGGCTTTTGCTGAAGCTGGACTTCATGCAAGCCATTGCTCAGGGCAAATACGCCGCGCCGGAGGAGTGACGATGCGAGTTTTAGTGACCGGCGCCCAAGGTTTCGTTGGCAAGAACTTATTGTCGCATCTTTCGGAGCGCAAGGACGTCGAGGTTCTGCCGTTTACGCGTGCCAATTCGGTGAGCGAATTGCCCGCGCTGATTGCGCAGGTCGATTTCGTATTCCACCTGGCAGGGGTGAATCGACCTCAGGATCCTTCGGAGTTCGTTCAGGGAAATACGGAGTTGACCGGCGCATTGGCGGCTGCCATTTCGGCGTCGGGCAGGCACGTTCCCATCTTGTATACCTCGTCCAGCCAGGCCGAGCTGGACAATCCCTACGGTCAAAGCAAGCGTGGGGCCGAACAGGCGCTGCTGGACATCGCCGCCAACGGTTTTCCTGTGCATTTGTTCCGCTTGCCGAACGTATTCGGTAAATGGGCCCGGCCTAACTACAATTCGGCAGTCGCGACTTTCTGCCACAACATTTCGCAGGGACTGCCCATCCAGATCAATGATCCGGAGGCGGTGATCAACTTGGTCTACATCGATGATGTGATTACGCATTTCGTTGATGTAATGGATGGAAAGCTGGCGGGTGATCCCTATGTTCGGGTCGAGCCTCAGTACGCCATCACGGTTGGCGGCCTGGCAAGCCAGCTCTCAGCTTTTCGGGATAGCCGTCGGAACCTGATCACGGAGCCTGTCGGAACGGGGTTGGTGCGGGCGTTGTATTCGACCTACGTCAGTTATCTGACCCCCGATCGTTTTACCTATACCGTGCCGAAATACGGCGATGCGCGCGGTGTTTTCGTCGAAATGCTGAAAACGCCGGATGCCGGTCAGTTTTCTTATTTCACCGCCCATCCAGGCATTACGCGAGGCGGCCACTATCATCACAGCAAGACGGAAAAATTTCTGGTCATCAAAGGCAAAGCATGCTTCCGGTTTCGGCACATCGTATCCGGTGAATTCTACGAATTATTTACGTCCGGGGACGAGCCCGAGATCGTGGAAACAGTACCCGGCTGGACGCATGACATCACCAATGTGGGCGAGGATGAAATGATCGTCATGTTGTGGGCCAACGAAATCTTCGATCGGGAGCGCCCCGATACGTATGCGATGCCCGTCGGCACGCATGCCTGAGTTAAAAGAGAACCGTAATGAAGAAACTGAAAGTCGTCACTGTGGTGGGGACGCGTCCGGAGATCATCCGTTTGTCGCGTGTCATGGCCAAGCTGGATGAGTACTGCGACCATATTCTGGTTCATACAGGCCAAAATTACGACTATGAACTTAATGAAATTTTTTTCCAGGATCTGGGCATCCGCAAGCCCGATCATTTTCTAGATGCCGCCGGCGCATCGGGCGCGGAAACGATCGGCAAGGTGATCATCGCCGTGGATAAAGTGCTGGCCGATGTCCGGCCCGAGGCGGTGCTGATTCTGGGCGATACGAATAGCTGTATGGCGGTCATACCCGCCAAGCGCCGCAAGATACCGACGTTTCATATGGAAGCGGGCAATAGGTGCTTCGACATGCGGGTGCCAGAGGAAATCAATCGCCGCATCGTCGATCACACGGCGGACATCAATCTGACCTATAGCACGATTGCACGAGACTATCTGTTGCGGGAAGGCTTGCCGCCCGACATGGTCATCAAGACCGGTAGTCCGATGTTCGAGGTCCTGAATTACTATCGCGAAGGTATCGACGCTTCGGACGTCCTGGATCGTCTAGGGCTGGCAGCCGGCAAGTTCTTCGTAGTCAGTGCGCATCGCGAAGAGAACATCGATTCTGACAAGAATTTCGGCAAATTGGTGGATGTGTTGAACACGATTGCTGAACAGTATGGTTATCCGGTCATTGTTTCCACCCACCCTCGTACGCAGAAGCGCGTGGATGCGTTGGGCGTCGCGTTCCATGAAAACGTCCGATTGCTCAAGCCCTTGGGCTTCAAGGATTACAACCGTCTACAGCTCATGGCGAAGGCCGTGCTGTCCGATAGCGGCACTATCAACGAAGAGTCATCCATTTTGAACTTCCCTGCATTGAACATCCGCGAGGCCCACGAGCGGCCTGAGGGCATGGAAGAAGCCGCCGCCATGATGGTGGGATTGGAATCAGAGCGGATATTGCAAGGCTTGTCCATTCTAGAGTCCCAGGCGCGAGGCCGGGATCGCGGTTTGCGGCTGGTCGCGGATTACAGCATGCCGAATGTCGCGGATAAAGTGGTTCGAATCATTCATAGCTATACCGATTACGTAAACCGCGTAACATGGAAAAAATGAGAATAGCGTTAGTCACCCAGTATTTTTGGCCGGAATCGTTTTCGATCAATGATCTGGTGCGGGCGCTGGTTGCGCAGGGGCACGCCGTCGAAGTGTTTACCGGCAAGCCGAACTATCCTGATGGGCGGATATTTTCAGGCTATCGGCAAGAAGGCTGCATGACGGAGCTATTCGAGTCGACGGTGCCGGTGCATCGGGTGCCTTTGGCTCCTAGGGGTAAAGGTGGAGCAAAAGGACTGATCAGGAACTACCTATCATTCGTCATGAATGGGTTACGTCATTTCCCATCGCAGGCACGTGGTAAAGATTTTGACGCGATATTCGTATTTACGCTTTCGCCGATTACTTCCGTTATTCCCGCTATCTACTTGAAGTGGATTCTGCGCAAGAAAATGACGATCTGGGTGTTGGACCTGTGGCCCGAGAGTCTCGCGGCTACAGGTTTCATCAAGAATCGTTTCGTGCTGGGCGCCGTCGGCTTGGTGGTGCGGGCGATTTACGCATGCTCTGATCGCATCTTGGTCCAGTCTCATGCATTTGTCGATGCCGTAGCCAAGTATGCTGATCGGAAAAAGATAGTCTACTATCCCAATTCGCATGTGGACATCCCCCAGGAATTATCGACGGATACGGCGCTGGATGTCGAATTGCTGCAGGTGCTGGAACGGGACTTCTGCATCGTCTTCACGGGTAACCTGGGAACGGCGCAGGACGTTGAAACATTGGTGGCGGCAGCTGATCGTTTACGGCATATACCGGACTTCAAACTGGTTTTAGTGGGGAGCGGCAGCATGTCCAACTGGCTTGCCGAGCAGAAAGCGGCATTGGGCCTGGACAACCTTATTCTGGCAGGCCGTTATCCCGCACAGGAAATGCCACAATTTCTGACCCGCGCCCAGGCTTTGCTCGTTTCGCTGAAGAAAGCCGAGATCTTTGCGCAGACGGTTCCCGCCAAGATCCAATCATATTTGGCTGCCGGCAAACCTATTATTGCCGCACTGGATGGTGAAGGGGCGCGAGTGGTGCTGGAGGCGCGTGCCGGCTTGGCATGTGGCGCGGAGAATGTGGCGGGGTTGGTGCAGGCCATCGAGCAGTTACATGCCATGTCCAACGAAGACCGGGCCGAGTTCGGGCGCGCCGGCCGGGAGTATTTCCTGAAGAATTTTGAGACCAACGCGCAAGCCGCGAAGCTTGCGACGTTATTATTGACTTGAGAGTGCGCCTCATGAAGACTCCTTCAAGAATAGGCTTGATCGGTGGAGCCAGCCCTGTGGGAAGGCAGGTAATACGGCAGCTCCGTGATCAGGGGATCTCCGTGGCCGCCCTGTCCAGAAAGCCGCGGAAGACGGACGACGCGGGCGTACGCTGGCTGGATTTGGGCGCATCGGACTACGGGCAACGTCTAGCGGCATTGCGTGGCGTAGAGACTTGGATTAGCGTTGGTCCCATATGGGTCCTGCCCGATTATTTCGATTTGCTGGCTGAGGCGGGAGCAAAACGTATCGTCGTCATTTCATCAACGAGCCGCTTTACGAAGACGGCGTCTACCAGCGCTTATGAAGAGGACGTGGTTCAACGCTTGGTCAAGGGTGAGCAGGATTTGATCGATTGGGCCTCTTTACACGCCATAGATTGGACTATCGTTCGTCCCACGTTGATTTATGGGCGAAGCACGGACCGCAACCTATCGGAAATCGTGCGCATCATCCGGAAATTTACATTGTTTCCCTTGTTCGGAAAGGCAGCCGGCCTGCGGCAGCCGATTTACGTGGATGATGTGGCGATGGCGTGTGTACAGTCTGCTTTTGCGTCGGCTGCGTTTAATAAAGCCTACAACATTTCCGGCGCGGAGGTCCTGTCGTACGAGGAAATGGTCAGGAGAATTTTCCTGGCGATGGGGCGCAAGCCTCGTATTCTGAGAATCAATATGGTTTTGTTTCGCGCAGGGCTGTGGATTTTGCAACGTATTCCGCGCTATAAGAACTGGAATGTGGATATGGTACAGCGGATGAATCAGGATATGGTTTTTGATCACGATGCCGCAAGCGCGGATTTTGACTTTAAGCCGAGAAAATTCGAGCTGTCCGACATCGACGTTCGATAACTCAGCGTCCATTTTATGCCTGTGCCAAATCAGGGATAGGTCCCTCTCCAGTTTTATAGTGTCTCCTATATGCGGAACAGTTTGTTTTTGATCGCTGTCGTGCTGGCCTCATGGGCTCTGACTTGGGCGTTGCGACATTACGCGCTGGCGAATAGCGTAATGGATATACCCAATGCCCGCAGTTCTCACCGTATCCCCACCCCTAGAGGTGGGGGTGTGGCTATAGTAGTGACGTTTCTTGCGGCTGTGATCGTTCTATGGGGCGCAGGCCTCTTATCCCTGTCCTATGTGCTGGCAGTGGGCGGAGCAGCGGCGTGGATTGCCGTCGTGGGGTTCATGGATGACCATGGCCATATACCAGCCCGGTGGCGGCTGCTGGCTCATTTTCTGGGCGCAGCCTGGGCAGTGTATTGGCTGGGCGGTGTTGCGCCGGTCGATTTGTTCGGCGTGATTCTGGACCTGGGCTGGTTGGGGATGTTCTTGGCCGTCTTGTATCTTGTCTGGCTACTCAATCTCTATAACTTCATGGATGGCATTGACGGCATCGCCAGCATAGAGGCGATAAGTGTTACTGCTGCGGGCGCTTTGTTCCATTATTTGATCGGGCAATCGGCATCGGCGGGAGTATCCTTGGCTTTGCTTGCCGCGGTGCTGGGTTTTTTGATTTGGAACTTCCCCCCCGCGAAGATATTCATGGGAGATGCGGGTAGCGGCTTCCTGGGGATGGTCATGGGTGTTATGTCGCTACAGGCCGGCTGGATTGAGCCCGAACTGTTCTGGTGCTGGCTGATCATGCTGGGGGTGTTCGTCGTCGACGCCACATTGACGTTGCTGCGGCGGTTGATTCGTGGTGAAAAAGTTTATGAGGCGCATCGCAGCCACGCTTATCAGTTTGCGTCGCGCCGCTTTGCCAGCCATCGGGTCGTTACCTTGTCAGTGTTGGGCATAAATCTGCTATGGCTATTACCCATGGCATTGCTGGTGCTGAATGGAATATTGTCGGGCGTAGGGGGGCTGATCATTGCTTACGCCCCGTTGATTTTCCTGGCGATGTATTTTCGCGCGGGCGCTGCGGAGCCGTCCGCGCAAGTGTGAGCGCATGCTGAAATGATAACCATGAATGTAAAAACATTGATCGTCGTGGGAGCGGGCGGGCATGGTGCTGCCGTTGCAGAAGCCGCGATGCTGAGCGGCCAGTGGGCGGATGTCGTTTTTTTAGATGATGGATATCCTGCCAAGCTTGAATGCCAAGGCTGGCCGGTTATCGGCAGCATGGCGGCGCTGGAGCAATGCCCTGCAGGAAGCGGCGTAATCGTGGCGATAGGTAATCAAGCCGCGCGTGAACAGAAGTTCGTTCAGCTACGGCAAGCAGGAATGAAATTGGTATCGATCGTCCACCCCAAGGCTTGGGTAAGTGAAGGCGCCGCGTTAGGAAAGGGCGTCGCGGTCATGGCCGGCGCCATCGTCGGGATAAATGCCAAGGTGGGGGATGGCGCGATCGTGAACGCGAACGCCACTGTCGACCATGACGTGGTACTTGAGGCTTTTGCGCATCTGGGTGTAGGCGTGCAGCTTGCGGGAGGCGTGAAGGTAGGCCGTGCGGCATGGCTGCAGGCGGGTTCGTGCGCCGGATATCGCGTAGTCGTCGCGGATGGAGCAGTCACGCAGCCCGGTACGGCCTTGATTGCGGACTAAGGTGAGAGAAACGTAAACATGGGCAAAAACTTTAGGACGATATTGGTTTTCTTGTTTGACTTGGCGGCCGTCTTTGTAGCGTGGTTGCTGGCATTCTTGATCCGGTTCAATTTTGATTGGCCGGAAGATTATGAGCCTGCGATTTGGATGGGTGTATGGCCGTTACTGCTGGCGCAACTGGCGGCATGTCGTTGGGCTGGATTGTACCGGGGCATGTGGGTATTTGCGAGCTTGCCGGATTTGAAGCAGGTGCTGAAAGCGGTGGGAGTGTCTGCGGTGGTCCTGGTCGGTTTCACGATAGCCAGTTTAGGCTCGGTATTGGTGCCGCGATCTATCCTCGTCTTATACCCGTTATTGCTGCTTTTGATCATGGGTGGCGGGCGTTTGGCTTGGCGCATGTGGAAAGAGCACAATCTGTATCGAAATGACCAGCGCTTGGGCAAGCCTGTCGTGGTCATTGGCGCCGGTACGGCGGGGGCGATGCTCGTGCGTGAACTGGGCCGCAGCGCCGATTGGAACGTGGTTGCCTTGGTTGATGACGACCGTAGCAAATGGGGACTGGAGCTTGCAGGCCGGCGCGTCGAAGGCGGCACCATGGAGTTGCCGCATATTCTGCAGCGTTGGAATGCCAAGCACGCCATTCTGGCGATGCCCTCGGCAAGCCCCGAAGACCTGCAGCGGGTTACCCGGATCGCCACGCAAGCTGGCGCAAACTTGTTCACTGTGCCGGGCTTGGGCGAGTTGATGAGCGGTCGAGTCGCGATCAATGTGATGCGTCCAGTACGGATCGAAGACTTGTTGGGGCGTAAATCCGTTCGTATCGACACTGAGCACGTGCAAGCTATATTGACCGGCAAACGCATCTTGGTTACGGGAGCCGGGGGGTCCATTGGTAGTGAGCTGTGTAGGCAATTATCGCGGTTTTCGCCTGCCCAGATCGTGCTGGTGGAGTCCAGCGAATTTGCGCTGTATATGATCGAGCAATGGTTTCGCGAACATCGTCCGGAAATCGAGATCGTGCCTTTGGCCGGCGATGTAAAGGATCAGGACCGCATGCGGCAGATCTTCCAGCAATGGCGTCCGCAAGTGGTGTTCCATGCTGCGGCCTATAAGCACGTGCCGTTGATGGAAGTAGGGAACGCTTGGCAAGCAGTGCGCAATAATGTCTTGGGCACTCTGAATGTCGGGTTGTTCTCTCAGCAATACGGAGTAGAGCGCTTCGTATTGATTTCCACGGACAAGGCGGTAAATCCCACGAATGTCATGGGAGCGACCAAGCGCATGGCGGAAATGGTGTGCCAAGTGCTCCATTGCCGCAGTAGCGTGACGCGTTTTCAGATGGTGCGCTTTGGCAACGTATTGGGGAGCACAGGCAGCGTGATTCCTCGATTCCAATCGCAGATCGCTCATGGCGGACCCGTTACCGTAACTCATCCCGACATCACCCGTTACTTCATGTCCATCCCGGAAGCGGCACAGTTGGTGTTGCAAGCGGCATCCATGGGTGATGGTGGAGAAGTGTTTGTTCTTGATATGGGTGAGCCGGTCAAAATCGTAGATATGGCGCGGAATATGATACGCCTGGCGGGTTTCACAGAAGATGAGATCAAGATCGAGTTTACAGGGTTGCGGCCGGGTGAGAAGCTGTATGAAGAGTTATTGGCTGATTCTGAAGAAACGCTGGAAACGCGACATCCCGAATTGCGAATAGCTAAGTCTCGCGATACGCCTGAAGGATTCTATGAATATATAGATCGATGGATGGATCAGTGTATTCCGCTTGCAGATCATGAGGTGCGTGCGGCGCTTAAACGCTGGATACCTGAATACGTACCGATGGAAAAAATGGATAAATCATCCTAGGTTAGGTTCTTTGGAATGGCGATGGAAATAAAGGGCAATCGCTTGGCAATCATCGGCTTGGGCTATGTGGGTTTGCCTTTGGCCGTGGAGTATGGACGGCTCGTGCCCGTAGTGGGGTTTGATGTCAATCAAGATCGTATCGACGAACTGCGGCGTGGCGTGGATCATACGTTGGAGGTGCCGTCAGAAGATCTGGCAAGTGCGCCATACCTTTCTTTTTCCTCTGAGCGCGCGGATCTTGCAGGGTGCAACGTATTTATCGTAACGGTACCGACGCCTGTTGACCGGTTTAATCAACCGGACTTAGAGCCTCTTATCAAAGCGAGCCAAACAGTTGCGACAGCCCTTGGACGTGGAGATATCGTTATTTATGAATCGACAGTTTACCCTGGGGCTACCGAAGAAGACTGTGTCCCCGTGCTGGAAAAGCATTCCGGCTTGACGTTCAATCGTGATTTTTACGTTGGTTACAGCCCGGAACGGATCAATCCAGGCGATAGGCAGCATAGGCTGAGCACGATTAAAAAAATAACTTCCGGTTCGACTCCCGAGATCGCGGATTTCGTAGATGGTTTGTACGGTTTGATCATAAAAGCGGGAACGTATAAGGCTTCAAGCATAAAGGTCGCTGAAGCCGCGAAGATCATCGAGAATACGCAGCGGGACGTCAACATCGCCTTGATGAATGAGCTGGCGATTATTTTCAACCGGCTCGGGGTTGACACGCAAGCTGTGTTGGAGGCGGCGGGTACTAAATGGAACTTCTTGCCCTTCAGGCCTGGCTTGGTAGGTGGCCATTGTATTGGCGTAGATCCGTATTACCTGACGCATAAGGCTCAAGCGCTAGGCTATCATCCGGAAATTATTCTGGCGGGCCGTCGTCTTAATGACGGAATGGGTCGGTACGTATCCGCAGAGTTGGTAAAAGCGATGACGAAGCAGGCCATTCATGTGCAGGGAGCACGTATCTTAGTCATGGGATTTACGTTCAAGGAAAATTGCCCGGATATCCGAAATACCAGGGTGGTGGACATCGTGCATGAATTGGCGGACTATGGTGCGGATGTCGACGTGTACGATCCTTGGGCTGATTCCGAAGAGGTCTGCCAGGAATATGGCGTCAGCATGGTGGAAAATGTAGCCTTCGGAGCTTACGATGCTATCGTGGTTGCCGTGGCGCACAAGGAATTTGCCGATGCCGGATCAGCCGCGATTCGTGCCTATGGCAAAGAGAAACACATACTTTATGACTTGAAGTATGTATTCGAATCGTCCAGTGTGGACTTGCGTCTATAGTTCGTCGGTGCCGGGAGGGCAATTTGTCGATCAGGTGGCTAGCCCATGGTACTTTTGGCCAAAGGCCATTGTTGCCTTGAAGAAACCTTCCTTACTGCCGCAATCATAACGTACGCCGTCATATTGTTGGCCAAAGACCTTGCGCTCCCGTAATAGGCTGGCGATCCCGTCAGTTAGCTGTATTTCTCCGCCTACGCCCGCTTGGGTTTTACGCAAATGATTGAATATTTCGGGTTCTAAAACATAGCGTCCCACCACCGCGAGCGTACTGGAGGCATTTTCAGGGGCGGGTTTCTCAACGATGTTCTCGACCCGAATGCAATGCTCGTCGATCTGCTCGCCGGAAATGATGCCGTACCTGGATGTTTGGGCTCGCTCCACGTTTTGGATGGCCAGCACGCTACCCTCGTGCTGTTGAGCAGTCGTGACGAGCTGTCGAGTCGCCGAGATGGGCGCATCGATCAGATCATCAGCCAGCAGTACGACAAAGGGTTCGTTGCCAACGATGGGGGCTGCGCATAATACGGCATGCCCAAGGCCTAGAGGCGCCGCCTGACGAGTATAGATGCAGTTGACGTGGCGTGGTATGACATTTCGGACCAGGCCAAGGAGATCGTTCTTGTTCTTGGCGGCAAGGTCGGCCTCCAGTTCAGGAGCGCTGTCGAAATGATCTTCGATGGCTCTTTTATTTCGGCCGGTGACGAAGATCAGATCAGTGATTCCCGCAGCTATTGCCTCTTCGACGGCATACTGGATTAACGGTTTATCCACAATCGGCAGCATTTCCTTGGGCATCGCTTTGGTCGCGGGCAGAAAGCGGGTCCCCATGCCTGCAACTGGAAATACAGCTTTTCGAATCGGCTTCATGATGTGGAGCTAGACAGAGTGTCTGATAAAAAAGGAGCGTGTCAAGACGATGAACACCCCCAGCATGCCGCCAAGTATCACCCCCAGCGCTAGGATCAAGATTCTTCGTGGTTTAGTGGGGTTCTCGGGGGGGCTGGCAATTTCGTCGATAAGCGCGACGCTGACATCCTGAGGACTGATAAGACTAACGGCTTTTAATAAAGTCTGTATTTTTCTTAATTCGGATAGTTTGGGAATGAACGGATCATCGCTTTCACGGTTCTTCAATTGCTCCAGCTCTGCGCGTAGCGCCTTGGCTCCCCGTAAATAGTCATTGCTTTCATTGTTGAACGACAAAATCAAACTGCCTGTATTGACAGGCGTTTCCAGGCCTGTTGCTTCAGCCACTGCCAGAGCTTCCGTCAATTGCGCAATACGATTTTGCCTATCGATTCGGGCATTCTCGCGCAGGACTTTTATTTGTTCTTCTGCGCTGCTAATGCGCAAATTGATGGCGCTTTTGATGGTGTCCAACAATTGAGTGCGTGCCGCTGAAATGGCCATTTGGGTATATTCATTGGCCCACTGCGCGATTTCTTGCGGTTTTTCGCCTTCCAATGTCAGCACCATGAGCTCATTGTCCTCTGGCTTGCGTGGTAGCTTGACCGTCAGCTGTTTGTTAAAGCGCCTCCATAGCCTTTCACGATTTGCCGGCGTTTCATCGTAGTTAGCTTGAGCCGGCAAATAGATGTCATTAAAGAACTCTTGGCGTAAGCTCACGGACGCGACATGACGTAAGAAGACTGCATAAGCCTCTCTCGGATCAAGCGCAGGAACAGCATTGTCCCTATTACCCGTCAAGGTTGCGATCGCCGGCCCCGACAATTGGTTCGCCATGTTGTATTCCGCCAGCCCGCTCGGCGGCGGAGGCAATGTCTGTACGCGCGTCTCGTATATCGGCGTGCTCAAGAACGCATATGCCGCAGCAGCGGCGGCCACGATCAACGTAAACAACGCTATCGTCCACTTGGACGACCACAGCGTTTGTATCAGATCGCGCAAGTCGATTTCGTCGGTCGATGAGGATGTATGGGGAGACTGCATACGGGAATCTATCCTTCTATTTTGAACGGTGTCGCTGCGTAGCAAGGGACGCCGGGAATGTAATTGTAATTATAGGAGTGAAGAGCGAAGACAAAGCCTCCATGATGCGGCAAAACGTTTCTATTTACCATACCGGCATTATGGCTTTCCCCGAAAAAACCCGATCATGTTACTAAATAATTCCCATATGTCAATAAATATTATGCAAGTTACAAGTCTGTCCCTTTCCTCCACTATGGATCAGGTTGGCTCCATGCCCGCAGGCTGTCTTCGGATTGAGAGCAACGCCGCGCTGGGAAACAGTCTGGGCGCGTTAACACGGAAATGAGGGCGACAGGAAAACCAAATGCATAGCAATGAATATCAATATTCTTTTGGAATTACAATAAAAAAAGTTTACGTTTGCAATAAGTTGAATTTGTTGGCTGCTGTAGGAAGAAGAGGAAAAGATGGCAGAAGCGGGTGAGCGGAATGGTGCTGTGCGCAACGACGAAATCGATCTGCTCGAGTTGCTGCAGGCTTTTTGGAATGGGCGTTACATTTTGCTGGCGTGTTGCTTGGCGGGCGTAGTGTTGGCGGGGATTTATGCAATTACCGCGAAGCAGCAATGGACTTCCGTTGCCTTTGTGAGCGAGCCTCATTTGGAGCAGATAGGCGCTTACCTGGATCAGCGCCGCGCGATGGCCAGGGTGGATGGTAACAGGCAGGTCGATACCGAGACGCTCGCTGCGACCTTGTTCAATGGGTTTGTTTCGCAAGCGGTGGCAAGGAAGAATCGCCTGGATTATCTGTCCGGGACCGATTACTACCGGAAACGGATCGCTGGCATCGATGATCCTGCCGCTGCGTGTTTACTTTTGACAGGGTTGGCCGATCAATTGCAAATCAAGGCATTCAACGATCAGATAGCACCTTATTATCAGTTTGGGTTTAGCGCGGAGACCGCTGAGCAGGCTCAAGAACTGCTGGCAGGTTATCTTTCGACGATGAATGATCTGTCTTTCAAGCTGGTGGACGAAAGCTTCAATAATCATTTGGACGCGGAGATTTTGTCTCGCCAGACCGAGCTTGCCAATATCGAATTCAAATTGGAGGCTGAACGCAGGAATCAAATCGAAATTCTTGAGAATGCCCTGCACGCGGCTCGGCTTGCCGACATCCCTGATTACGTGATGGCTCGCCGGACGGAGGGTGCGACGGTCATCGAGCTTAGCAACAGCAACCGGCTTTTCATGTTAGGAGAAAAGTACTTGACTGCCGAGCTTGAAACCGCCCGTGACATGCCGCTGATATATCCTCCTCGTTACTATGAAATGGCGCGCGAGCTGGAACAGCTCAAGCCCTTGCGGCAATATGACATCAAGACACTTTCCTATTCGTACCAACTTCCACCTACCCTTCCCGTCAAACCCGATAAACCCCAACGCACGTTGATCGTCATCCTTGGCGCCTTGGGTGGCGGTTTCGTGGGGGTGTTTTGGCTGCTGGCATCGATGTCATTGCGCCGCAAGAATGTCAGAGTATCGCCTAGATTTCAAGCGTGAAGGCAGGTCGCTTTCGACAGCGCATATCTTCAAAGCACCGCATCATCCGTGCGGAACCATCCCGTGAGGCTCCAGCGAGCCCTCTTGCCGGGCAGGACGGCGTGAGCAGTGATGTCGCTGCGGAACATGACTAGCCGGCCCAGCATGGGCAAGACACGCGCGGTCTCGATGTCGGGATTGTCCGGATCGTGGATGGCCAGCTCGCCGCCGTCCGCGGCGGTCCAGTCGGGATTCAGGTACAGCACGAGCGACAGCTTGCGGTGCGGCGAGCCCACGTGCTGGTCGATGTGCCGGGCGTAGCCCGCGCCGGATCCGTAGCGCGCATAATGGCATTCCAGGCGCCTGAGTCCAGCGAAAAAATGGCGATTCAAGGCGTGGAGCAAGTGCGCGGCCCAAGCCTGGAAGGCCCGGCTGCCGGGGTAGGGGTCGTCGGCTTCCAGCCAGCAGATGGCGTCGCCGCGAATGGCGGTGTTGCGCGCCTGGGATTGTCGGCGCCCGATGCGGGCGTCATGGAAATGGCCGAGTTGCCAGCGTTGTTCGCTTTCCGCGCGTAACCGATGTGCCAAGTCTGGCGGGAAAATGTCATCGGACACCGCCCAGCCTTGGGTTTCGAGATCCAGTAGCAACCGTTCCAGTGCGGGCATGGCGGTACTGGGCCCCTTAGCGGGGCGCGCTTTGGATTAAGCGGATTTTTTGGCTCCTGCAAGCGGGGTTCAACGAGCCGCGGCTCGTGGCCGGAGCGAGATTATACGTCTATTCCGTGCCGCCCAGCCTGGGTTCTTGACGGGGCGGCATGATGGGCTCGCTGGCGATGCCGGGTTCGGCGCCGCGCGCGGGCTCGGCCGGACGCGTTGTCTGCTGGACGGCCGCCGCGGTGGCGAACGTATCGTGAGACGGCGTAATATTCAGAAGCTCGGCATGGCGCCGGGCGAGAACGATCTTGTCGGCGCGGGCCTGGCTCAGTTCCTGGGCGGTGCGTTGCAGATCGCCGACGGTAATGGGGTGGGCGCGATCGCGCCACGTCCAGCGCAGGACGGCCTTGGCCGGCTCGGACAGCCGGGCGCTGAGATCGGCGATGGTGTCCTCGTCGACCAGCTTCATCCGGCCTTTGCGCTGCATGGACAGCACGAAGCCGTACAGGAAGTAGGCGACGATTAGCCAGCACAGTATGACGATGCCCCACCAAAAGAACGGGTTGTATTCCTGGAGCAGGGTCACGGCCTGGGGTCCCAGGGCGAAGAGGCCCGTGTAATCCAGGCTTTGGCCGAATGCGCTTAGCCGGTTGAGCAAATGGTAGGCGATTAATGCCACAATGACGACAACGGCAACGCAGATGATCTTGTTCAGGGCGGTTAGCCTAAGCAGAGTATTGCGCAGCAAGGCGGCGTCGTGACGGGATGGTTGCGACGAAATAGTTGGTTTCATAAGTTCATTTTACCTATATGCAATCGCGTCAATCTTTGGAACTACGTCAGCACCAGCAGTTGACGTTGACCCCCCAACTGCAGCAATCGCTTCGATTCCTGCAGCTGTCGGCGCTTGAGCTCGAGCACGAGGTCCAGCAGGCGTTGATGGACAACCCGATGCTGGAACTTGAGGAAGAGTATGACACCGAAGCCGAGGCGGTGGCGACAGATGATACGCGGGAAAGGGAAGAAGCATGGTCGATGTTGGGTTTAGCCAACCGTGGAAATCAT
Source organism: uncultured Burkholderiaceae bacterium (assembly GCA_964551305.1). Lineage (GTDB taxonomy): Bacteria > Pseudomonadota > Gammaproteobacteria > Burkholderiales > Burkholderiaceae_B > JBAZDC01. The sequence goes on along the minus strand of CAZKBT010000001.1, from coordinate 8,626 downwards.
GAGCCGCACGAGGGGGATGACTTCCCGGAGCGGAGCGCCGGGCCGTCGTTGCAGGATCATTTGCTGGAGCAGCTGCATCTGACGCAGGCTCTGGCGCGCGACGTCGCGCTGGTCGAGCTGCTGATCGGCGAGCTGGACGATAACGGTTATATGGCCTCGTCCCTGGACGAGATCGCGGCGAGCCTGCCGCCGCAGCTCGACGTCGATCCCGATGAATTGCGCACGGCATTGCGTTTGCTGCAATCGTTCGATCCGCCGGGCGTGGGAGCATCGTCATTGTCCGAATGCCTGGCTTTGCAACTGCAGCACCGGGATACGCCGCTGGATCTGCCGCCCGAGGTGCTGCAGTGCGCCCTGGCGATCGTCCGGGACCATCTGCCCTTGCTGGCAAAAGGCAACTTGGCCCGCTTGCGCGCCGAGCTGAAGTGCGGGGACGAGGTACTGCGCGCCGCACACGGCGCGCTGTTGCGGCTGGATCCGCGCCCCGGCCGGAATTGGACGGGGTCCGAGGCGGATTATGTGGTTCCCGACGTGGTGGTGCGCAAGGTCAAGAGCGAATGGCGGGTGAGCCTGAATCCGGCCACCATCCCGAAGCTGCGCATGAATGCGGTCTATCAAGCCTTGCTCGAACGCTCCACGACCTCGCCCGGGCTGCACCAGCAGGCGCAGCAGGCGCAGGGCTTGATCAAAAGCGTGAAGCAGCGCTTCATCACTGTGCTGCGCGTAGCCGAAGCGATCGTTGAGCGGCAGACCGCCTTCCTGGAGCACGGCATGTCGGCGATGCAGCCCCTGGTGCTGCGCGAGATCGCCGAAGCGCTGGCGCTGCATGAGTCCACCGTGTCCCGGGCCACCAAGCAGAAGTACGCCCAAACGCCGTGGGGCGTCATCGAAATGAAGCGCTTTTTCGCCACGGGCTTGCAGACGGAGACGGGGGAGTCGACGACGGCATCGGCGGTGCAATTGCGGATTGCGGAAATGGTTGCGGCCGAATCGCCCGCCAAACCCTTGTCGGACAGCCAGATCGCCCAGCGGCTGGCCCAAGCCGGCGTAACCGTGGCGCGCCGCACGGTGGCCAAATACCGGGAAGCCGCGGGTATCGAGATTGCAGCCGTGCGCAAGGCGCGGGCCCAGTCGCTTTGAGATATATGAGTATGAAAATCGCGGTCCCCAGCCGGGGCTGCAACAAGAATGTAATTGAGATTGATTTTTATCTTGCTATGGATAATAATCAGTCTCATGTATATCTGCATCTGTAATGCCATCACTGAACGTCAGGTCCAGTCGGCGGTTGCCGACGGGGCCATGACGTTGACGGATCTCCAGGGTCAACTGGGGGTCGCGTCATGCTGCGGATCTTGTGCAGAGACGGCAATGGAGTATTTGCCGGGCGGTCGCTACGCCGAGGAAACCATCATCCAGCACGAAGGTGCGGTTCAAGTGGGCGATGCGGCAAACGATCCGTCCATCGCAGTGGAAGTCTCCAGGCGCGAATGGGCGGCGGCGCAACGCTGAATCCCATACGAGCTGATCAACGTAGATTCTAGGCGGCCCAAGGGCCGCCTCTTTTTTTTGACTGATCGTCGAATGCGGCCGTCTTCGGCCTAGAATGCGGCTGTTTCTGATCTGCGCCGCAGCTGTCATGCGCGCCATGTGTCAAGAGCCTGAAGGAGGCGAATGGCTACGGCGCAACGCTGAATTATTTTGTTTCAAATTGGCCGAAGTGGTTTTTTCAGCGGTGTCGCGCCGTTTTTCTTCCGGTTTTGCTTTGCGGACTTTCGGTTTAGGCCATGATTTTCGGGATGTTGGCGGCTTCTACATCAATAAACATCTCAATTGTCTGTAAAACGCGGCAATAAACAGAGTCATTCCTATTCTCAGCCCTAGTTTTTTCTCGGTTCTCGTCACTCTAACCGGGCGGCGGGCCGGCGTGTTCAACCCCTGTTCGCTTCATGGTAGCCTGTCGAGTATCCCGGGGGCGGCAATAGCGCATCGCGCCCTCAGATTGGTCGCGCAACGTCGTCAACCGTCCATTCCAGAATTCAGGAGAACAGCTATGAAGGGCGATCCCAAAGTCATCCAGCACTTGAACAAGCAGCTTAAAAACGAGCTGACCGCCATCAACCAGTATTTCCTGCATGCCCGCATGCTGAACCATTGGGGCTTGAACAAGCTGGGCAAGCACGAATACAAGGAATCCATCGAGGAAATGAAGCATGCCGATCGCTTGATCGAGCGCATCTTCATGCTGGATGGCTTGCCCAATCTGCAGGACCTGCACAAGCTGTTGATCGGCGAAAGCGTGCCTGAAATTCTATCCTGTGATCTGAAGCTGGAATTGGTCGCTCAAGAGACCCTGAAGGAAGGGATCGCCTACGCGGAATCCGTGCGAGACTTCGTATCGCGGGATTTGTTCCTGGAAATCCTGGACGATACCGAGGAACACATCGACTACCTGGAAACACAGATCGAGCTGGTGGACAAGGTGGGGCTGCAAAACTATCTGCAATCGCAGATGGACGAAGAGTAGAACCCGGATGGCTCGGGCCTGGACGGCTCGTGGAGCACGGCGGTACCCGCGATGCGGCGGCCACCGTGTGACGGCCACCGTGTGACGGCCACCGTGTTTGCGTGAGGCGGCCATCTTGGGCAAAATGCAGGCGTCTCAACACAAAAAGAAGCGCGGGCATGACTTGTTATCGCTTGAATGATTTGGTGCCGACCATAGACGAGTCGGCCTATGTCGCGCCGCAGGCGACCATCATCGGCAGTGCGGTCGTGAAGGCATCGGCGTCGGTATGGCCCGGCGCGGTGATTCGCGCCGACAACGACACGATCACGGTCGGCATGCGCAGCAACGTGCAGGACGGCGCGGTCCTGCATACCGACGAGGGCATACCGTTGACCGTCGGCGAGGATGTGACCATAGGCCATCAAGCCATGCTGCATGGCTGTACGATCGAAGACGGGGTCCTGGTGGGCATCCAGGCGGTGATCCTGAACGGTGCGATCATCGGCAAGGAAAGCCTGGTGGGCGCGGGCGCCCTGGTCACCGAAGGCAAGGTTTTTCCGCCCCGTTCGCTGATCGTGGGCGCGCCGGCGAAAGTCGTCCGTACATTAAGCGATGCCGACGTCGCGAATATGCGCAAGAACACCGCGACCTACCTGACGCGGGCACAGTTGTACAAAACGGGGCTGAAGGCCGTGGGCTAGCCTATTGGTTGCGCGCCGGGCAGTTGTCGGCGCGTCCCCAGGCGTTATTGGGACCGCAGTATTTATTGCGGGCCGCCCAGGCGCAGCTGGGCCGGCTGAAGAAGCCTTCGTTGCTGCATGCCTGGATTTCGCGGGCGAGCGCGGCCTGCCAATCCTGATCGCCGGCCACGGGCGGTGGCGCGGGAGGCGGTGGCGGCACGGTGATATCGATGGGCTGGATCGGTTGCGTTGCCGTGCCGTCGCTTGAAATGGAGCCCGAGTTCAGCAGCCCGCCGACGTCGCCGATGCCCATCAAGCCGTCCGTACCCGCGGAAATCTGGCGGGCTTGTTCCATGCTGATTTGCGTCGTGGCGATGGCGATCGTCGGGTTCTTCTTGACTTCTTCCAAGGCGTTTTCGGCGATTTCCCAGTTGACGGGCTCGTCGGGGGGCTCCGGCACGCCCAGGCGGCCGCTCACCAGGGGTTGAGGCGGTTGGGCGACGAACGGCAGGCCGTCGGCATCCAGCACCGGTACGTCCCGGAGTTCGGGCGGCTCTTCGATCACAGGAGCCTCCGGGCTATGGGCCACCAACCAGTCGCCCAGGCGCAAGCCGCCCCAGGCCGACAGGCCCGCGGCAAGCAGTAGCAGAGCGATCAGAAAGCGCCAGGACATGCTATTCCCTCAGTAACCAGCTAGGCATTTTGCCCGAAAACGTGCCCGCCGTGTTCGCGCAACGCGTGGAACGACACACCTGGATACAGTTCTTGGGCGACTCGGAGCTGGGCGGGGGAGCTGGCAAGGAAGGCGACCGCGTCGACGACGTCATGGGCAATATTGGCTGCATTGGCATCCATGAATTTTCGCAAGACACGCGGGTCTTCGGCTGTAATCCAACGCGCCATGTTGTAACGCGATGGCATCATGCGGGCGTCCACGCCATACTCCGTCTTGAGGCGGTGGGCGACCACTTCGAACTGAAGTTGGCCGACCGCGCCCAGCAATATAGCGCCGCCCGCTGCGACCGGGCGGAAAACCTGGATCGCGCCTTCCTCTCCCAATTGCGTCAGGCCGGTGCGTAGCTGTTTGATACGCAATGGATCTTTGACTTCGACGGCTTGGAACAGCTCGGGCGCGAAAAAGGGCAATCCCGTGAATTGCAGGACTTCGCCCTCGGTCAGTACGTCGCCCAGTTGCAGCACGCCGTGATTGGGGATGCCGATTACGTCGCCGGCATAGGCTTCGTCCAGCAACTCGCGGCGTTGGGACAGGAACGACACGACGTTGTTGGGGCGGATTTCCTTGCCGGTGCGCGACACTTTCAGGCGCATGCCGCGCGTGAACTTGCCGGAACTGACGCGGATGAAGGCGACGCGGTCGCGGTGCGCGGGGTCCATGTTGGCCTGGACCTTGAACACGACGCCGCTGAACTTGGACTCGTCCGGTTGGACTTCGCGCTGCAAGGCGTTGCGCGGACCAGGGCGCGGAGCCAGCTCGACCAGGGCGTCCAGGACTTCCTGAACGCCGAAATTGTTGATGGCTGATCCGAAAAAGACCGGCGTTTGCTTGCCGGCCAGAAACGCGGCGTGGTCGAAGGCCGGCGCCGCGGCTTCGATCAGTTCCATCTCTTCGCCGGCCTTTTCGTAGGCTGAGCCGAAGCGTTCGGCGATGGCGGGGTTGCGGCGGCCTTCGATCAATTCGTCGCCGTCGCCGCGCCGTTCCTGACCAGCACGAAATACGCGCATGCGATCGCGGCGCAGGTCGAAGACCCCGCCGAAAGCGCGGCCCATGCCGACCGGCCACGAAAACGGCACGGCATCCATGCCCAGGTGGCTTTCGATTTCGGAGAGCAGGTCCAGAGGCTCCTGGACTTCGCGGTCCAGCTTGTTGACGAAGGTCAGGATGGGCGTGTTTCGCGCCCGGCAGACTTGCAGCAGGCGTATGGTCTGGGGTTCGATGCCGTTGGCCGCGTCGATCACCATCAGCGCGGCGTCGACGGCGGTCAGCACGCGATACGTGTCTTCGGAGAAATCCTGGTGGCCGGGCGTATCGAGCAGGTTGATCACGCAGTCGCGGTACTCCATCTGCATCACCGATGACGCAACCGAGATGCCCCGCTGCTTTTCGATTTCCATCCAGTCCGAGGACGCATGGCGGCTGGCCTTGCGCGATTTGACGCTGCCCGCTATCTGGATCGCGCCTGCGAACAGCAACAGCTTTTCGGTGAGTGTGGTCTTGCCCGCGTCGGGGTGGGAAATGATGGCGAAGGTGCGCCTGCGCTCGACTTCTTGTTGGATGCTCATGGACGTAAGTTTAACGTGTCTGGACGAGGTGTTTCGTGTGGCGGCTATTTGCTTTGCTGGCTGTATGTCGCCAGTACGGTGCCGGCCAGGATGAACAATGAACCGAAGAGCCGGTTCATCCAGCGGATCTGGCGGGGATCGCGCAGCAGTGCCAGGATGCGGGAGGCGAAAGACGTGTACAAGCCCATGGCGACCAGGTCGGTCAGGGCCAGGGTCAGGGCGATGATGACGTACTGCGGCGCCAACGGCGCGGACAGGTTCAGGAACTGGGGCATGACGGCCAGCATGAACACGGTGCCCTTGGGATTGATGACGTTGACCAGCCAGCCGCGCACGAGCAAATCGCGGACGCGAAACGGGCTCGTGTCCTGCGATTGCACCGCCACGGGCATGGCGTTGGTGCGAAACTGTTTGTAGCCCAGATAGACCAGATAGGCGGCGCCCAGCCATTTGACGACGTTGAAGGCCAGCTCGGAGGTGGCCAGCAGCGCGCCCAGACCCAGGCCGACGATCAGCACCTGGGTCCAAAGTCCCAGTATCAGTCCGGGGCTGATCCAGTAGCCGCGCCTGAATCCATATTTGAGCCCGGAAGCCATGGCGCAGAGCGCGCCCGGCCCGGGTGATAGGGAAATGGCCCACGCGGCGGCAAAAAAGGCAAGCCAGAGGGAAAACGTCATGGCATCGCTGACCGCGTGTGGATGTTATCTGCCCAGCAGCGCCGCGCGTTTGGCATCGGGGCGGGCGTCGTTTGCGCGCGTCGCGGCGGGCTTGGCCGGCGAGGCGTGGGATGCGGCGGCGTGGCGAGCCGAGGGCGCCGCCGGACGTGCCGAGCTCGCGCGCGGCGCGCCCGAGCGGGGCGAATCATCGTTGCGGCGGGCAGGCCTGCCCGCGCCGTTGCCGTTGCCGGCATGGCCCGCGTTGGCGCCTCGCCGTTGGCCGCCATTGCCTTTGCCGGAGCGGCCCGGTTGCGCCGAGCGGAAAGGCCGGTCTTCGCGCGCCGGACTGGCGTCGGGCTTGACCATGTCGGGCGACCAGCCTGCGATCGTGGTGCGCTCGATGGGGCGTTTGATCAGCTTTTCGATGGCGGTCAGCAGCTTGATTTCCGAGCGGTCGACCAGCGATAGGGCGCGGCCTTCGCTGCCTGCGCGTCCCGTGCGGCCGATGCGGTGCACGTAGTCTTCGGGCACGTTGGGCAGCTCGAAATTGACGACCTGGGGCAGTTGATCGATGTCCAGGCCGCGCGCGGCGATGTCGGTGGCCACCAGCACCGCGACCTTGCCGTCCTTGAAGCCGGCCAGGGCCCGCGTGCGAGCCGCCTGACTCTTGTTGCCGTGGATGGCGGCGGCGCTCAGGCCGTCCTTGGTCAATTTTTCAGCCAGGCGGTTGGCGCCGTGCTTGGTGCGGGTAAAGACCAGCACTTGATGCCAACCGCTTTCGCGAATGACGTGGCTGACGAGATCGCGCTTGTGGGCCTGCTCGGTCAGGACGACCTGCTGGGTGACCAGCTCCGACGCGGTGTTGCGCCGGGCGACGGAAATTTCGGCCGGGTCGTTGAGCACGCCTTTGGACAGCTCCCGGATCTCGTCCGAGAACGTGGCGGAGAACAGCAGGTTCTGGCGCTTCTTGGGCAGCAGCGCCAGAATGCGGCGTATGTCGCGGATGAAACCCATGTCCAGCATGCGGTCGGCTTCGTCCAGCACGAGGATTTCGACGGCGGATAGATCCACCGTCTTTTGCTGCGCATGGTCCAGCAGGCGTCCCGGCGTCGCCACCAGGATGTCCAGCGGCTTGCGCAAGCCGCTGATCTGCGGATTGATGTTGACGCCGCCGAAGATGACCATCGATCGTATGGACGTATGCTGGCCATAGACGCGCACGGACTCTTCGACCTGGGCGGTCAACTCGCGGGTGGGGGTCAGGATCAGCACGCGCGGCTGGCCGGGCTTGCGGTTGGCGGCGGGTGTTTTCAGCAGGCGGTGCAGGATGGGCAGCGTAAAACCGGCGGTTTTGCCGGTGCCCGTCTGGGCGGCGGCCAACAGGTCGCCGCCCAGCAGAACCTGCGGGATGGCTTGCGCCTGTATAGGGGTGGGGTGCGTGTAGCCGGTATCGGCGACGGCACGCAAAAGTTCTTGTGCCAGACCCAGGTCGGCAAAGGTGGTGGACGTAGTCAAGTATCACTCCAGCGTAGGCCTATCGCTCGCGGTGAGAGATACCAATCTAGGCAGACGGAGAAAAGGGTGGAGCCGGGGAAAAGCCCCGCGCTGCGTCTTCGGCGTGCCGCCCCTTAGAGGGAGCTTTTCGCCTTGGGACGGCCCGGCGGTAAAAAGAGCCGGGCAACGCGCAAATGGCTTGTTGGATGCAGGCTGACTGGTGCGGCCCGCTGCGGCATTGTAGCGTAGTTTTCATCGCGTGGGCGAAATTGAAAAAGCGCAAGAAAATCAGGGGTATGATGTCGTTGCTACGCTTGCGCGCGCGCGGGCCGTCTCGATGTTCATTCTTTTTCGGATCATGTCCCATGAAACGTTTTTTTCTCGTACTGATCGCGCCTTTGCTGGCTGCCTTCCTGACCGGCTGCGGCTATAACGACATCCAGCGCCTGGATGAGCAGGTCAAAAGCGCCTGGTCGCAGGTGCTCAACCAATACGAACGCCGCGCCGAGCTCGTGCCCAAGCTGGTCAATTCGGTCAACGCCTACATGGTCAATGAACGCGCCGTGCTGACGCAGGTCACCGAGGCCCGCTCCAAAGTGGGCAGCATCAACGTGAATGTCGACGACCTGGACAACCCCGAAGTCATGGCCCGCTTCACGCAGGCCCAGGGCGAGTTGTCTTCCGCGCTGTCGCGCTTGATCGCCGTCTCGGAAAACTATCCGCAGCTTAAAAGCGACGGGCTGTTCCGCGACCTGATGACGCAACTGGAAGGCACCGAGAACCGCATCGCCACCGAGCGCGGCCGCTATGTCCAGGCCGTGCAGGAATACAACGTTTTCGTGCGTCAATTCCCCACCTTGATCACCGCCAAGATCTTCGGCTACGGCGTCAAGGAAAACTACGGTGTATCGCGCCAGGACGAAATCACCCGCGATCCGCAGGTTCAGTTCACCGTGCCGGAAATCCAGAACTCGGGGTCGTAGGTG